>NZ_JBICUR010000001.1:469509-1161750 GCF_043198355.1 Streptomyces sp. NPDC048825 | reverse complement strand
GCCAGATCTGGAAGCACCGCAAGGTGTGGAGGTGACTGGTACTAATAGGCCGAGGGCTTGTCCTCAGCTGCTCGCGTCCACTGTGTTGGTTCTGAAACCACGAACAACCCCGTTGCCGGGCCACGGCAACGGTGCGGGTGTTCCACAGTTTCATAGTGTTTCGGTGGTCATAGCGTGAGGGAAACGCCCGGTTACATTCCGAACCCGGAAGCTAAGCCTTACAGCGCCGATGGTACTGCAGGGGGGACCCTGTGGGAGAGTAGGACACCGCCGAACTAAATGTAAAAAAGCCCCCGTGCCATTCGGCACGGGGGCTTTTTGCGTTAAAGACGTCCCGCTGCCTTGAGAGCCAGATAAGCGTCCGCCAAAGCCGGAGGAAGGTCGTTCGGCGTTGCGTCCACGACCGTGACGCCATGGCGGATGAGTTGCTCGGCGGTGCGATGGCGTTCTGTCTGAGCCTGGGCTGCGGCAGCGGCTTCGTACACGGCATCGCTGTTTCCCCTTGCCGTGGCCATGTGCTCTATGTGCGGGTCGGCTACTGAGGCAACCAGGACTGTGTGGCGCTGGGTGAGGCGGGAGAGTACAGGAAGCAGGCCCTCCTCAATGGGGGCCGCGTCGAGGCTGGTGAGGAGCACGATCAGGGAGCGGCGTGGGGCTGTGCGGAGGGCGGTGGCGGTGAGGCCGCGTGCATCCGTCTCGATGAGTTCCGGTTCGAGGCGGGCCATGGCGTTCACCAGGGAGGGGAGGACATCGCCCGCGGCTCGGCCCTGCACTTGGGCGCGTACCCGGCGGTCGTACGCGAGAAGATCCACGCGGTCGCCGGCTCGGGATGCGAGGGCGGCCAGGAGCAGTGCCGCGTCCATGGAGGCGTCGAGGCGTGGGGCGTCGCCCACGCGGCCCGCCGAGGTACGGCCTGTGTCGAGGACCAGCAGGATGTGGCGGTCGCGTTCGGGGCGCCAGGTGCGTACGGAGACCGTCGTCTGCCGGGCGGTGGCGCGCCAGTCGATGGAGCGGGTGTCGTCCCCGGGAACGTATTCGCGGAGGCTGTCGAATTCGGTGCCCTCGCCGCGGGTCAGGGCACTGGTGCGGCCGTCGAGTTCTCGCAGGCGGGCCAGCTTTGACGGGAGGTGCTTGCGGCTGGTGAACGGGGGCAGGACGCGTACGGTCCAGGGGACGTGGTGGGTGCCCTGGCGGGCGAAGAGGCCGAGAGGGCCGAATGAGCGGATGGTGACGCGGTCTGCCTGGCGGTCGCCGCGGCGGGTGGGGCGCAGACGAGTCGTGATCCGGCGGCGTTCGCCCGGGGGGATCGTCAGTCGGTGACGGGATGCGGTGACTTCCGTGCCGGGCTGCCAACTGCTGGGGGGCCAGGCGTCGCGGATACGGGCGCGTAGGGGGCGGGCGGTCGGGTTGGTGACTGTGAGGGTGACATCGGCGGCTTCGCCCAGGCGTACCGAGGTGTCTCCGGAGCGGGTCAGGCCGAGGCGGCGTACGGGTGCGGCCAGGGCGAAGTCGCAGGCGCAGGCGAGGGCCAGGGGGATGTTCACGGCGAGGATGCCTGTCCAGCCGGGTTCCCAGATGCCGACGGGGAGGGTGCCGAGGGCCGCGAGGAGGGCGGCGCGTCCGGTGAGTGCCATCAGCGGGGTACGGGGACGTGGGCGAGGATCGCGTTGATCACGGAGTCGGCGGTCACGCCTTCCATCTCGGCCTCGGGGCGGAGCTGGACCCGGTGGCGGAGGGTGGGGAGCGCGAGGGCTTTTACGTCGTCGGGGATGACGTAGTCGCGGCCGGTCAGCCAGGCCCAGGCGCGGGCGGTGGCCAGGAGCGCCGTCGCACCGCGGGGGGAGACGCCGAGGGTGAGGGACGGGGACTCGCGGGTGGCGCGGCAGACGTCCACCACGTAGCCGGTGATTTCAGGGGAGACCGCTGTTTTGCCGACTGCCGCGCGGGCGGCTTCCAGGGCGGCGGGGCCGGCTACGGGCCGTACGCCGGCCGCGCGCAGGTCGCGCGGGTTGAAGCCCTCGGCGTGGCGGGTGAGGACGTCGATCTCGTCCTGGCGGGAGGGCAGCGGGATTGTCAGCTTGAGGAGGAAACGGTCCAGCTGGGCTTCGGGGAGGGGGTATGTGCCCTCGTACTCGACCGGGTTCTGGGTCGCGGCGACCAGGAAGGGTTCTGGGAGGGGGCGCGCGGTGCCGTCGACCGTGACCTGGCGCTCCTCCATCGCTTCGAGGAGCGAGGACTGGGTCTTGGGCGGGGTGCGGTTGATCTCGTCGGCGAGCAGGAGGTTGGTGAAGACCGGGCCGGGCTGGAAGGAGAACTCGGCGGTGCGGGTGTCGTAGACGAGGGAGCCTGTGACGTCGCTGGGCATCAGGTCCGGGGTGAACTGGACACGCTTGGTGTCGAGTTCGAGGGCGGACGCGAGGGCGCGTACGAGCAGCGTTTTGGCGACGCCGGGAACTCCTTCGAGCAGCACGTGTCCGCGGCAGAGGAGGGCGACGACGAGGCCGGTCACGGCGGGGTCCTGGCCGACCACGGCTTTGGCGATCTCGGCGCGCAGGGCCTCCAGGGAAGCCCGGGCGGCGCCCGGATCCCCGGTGTGCGCGGCGTTGTCAGTGGTCGGGTCCATCATGAACGGCGTACCTCTCTTTCGAGGGCGTCGAGTTGGTCGGCGAGGTGGATGAGGGCTGCGTCGTCGCGGGGCGGCGGGCCGAAGAGAAGAGAGTGCGGGGACGACTGTCCGTCGCCATGGAGGCGGGCGGACAGGGCGGGGAGCAGGGCTTCGGGCGCGTGCGCCTGGGCGGGCGACAGGCCGACGAGGGGGGCGAGGCGGGTGCGGGTGGTGGAGCGCAGAGCTGCGGCGGCGCGGTCGCGGGCGTTGGACTTGCGGTAGAGGCGGGCGCGGCCTTCGACGGTCTCGGAGGCGCGGATCGCGACGGGGAGCCGTTCGGAGACGAGCGGACCGAGACGGCGGGCACGCCAGAGGGCGGCCAGGGCTGCGGCGATGAAGAGCTGCAGGCTGCCCCAGAGCCAGCCGGAGGGGATCAGGTCGAAGAAGCTGCGGTCGCCGACGTCGGTGGCCGAGTCGTCGGAGAGCGAAGGGAGGTACCAGACCAGGTGGGGGCGGGAGCCGAGCAGTTGGAGAGCGAGCGAGGCGTTGCCCTGCTCGTCGATGCGGTCGTTGTGGAGGATGTCGGGGGCACCGAGTACGACGGTGTCGCCGTCCCCTTCGGGCGCCGGGACGCGCAGCAGGGTGGGCAGACCGTCGCTGAGGTAACAGGAATCGGTATCGGGCGCGGTCGTCGTGTAGCGGATGCCACCGGTGTCGGCGGTGCCCGCTCGCTGGGCGGCGGGCAGGGCGCAGTCGGGCGGGAGCGTGGAGTCGTAGCTCGGCGTGGGGTCGGCGGTGATCCCGGGGGCGAGGCTGCCGACGGACGGGATGCCGGGCGCGACGAGGACGGTGCGGCCTCCGGAGTTGGTGAACGCCGAGTGGAGCCGGGTCTGCTGGCGGTCCGTGAGCAGGTCCGGGGCGGCAACCAGGAGGGTGGTGTCGGGGCCGGCGGCGTTGCGGGCGTCGTCCAGGGTGGTGACCACGCGGGTGGACACGCCGCGGTCGGCGAGGAGTTCGGCGACGGCGCGGCTGCCGTTGGGGTCGACGGAGCGCGGGTCGAGGCTGCCGTGCTGGGCGTCGGAGCGGACCGCGGCGATGGCGATCGCGGCCACGAGGAGGATCAGGAGCCCGAGCAGGACACCGCGCGCGCGGGTCCACACCTGGCGAGCGGTGGGGGAGGCCGAGGTGGTGGACGGAAGGGTGGCCTCGGTGGTCATTCGGCGGCCCCATGGCGCGTGCTGTGGGCCGTGCTGTGTGTGCTCGGGGTGCTGCTGCTCACGAGGACAGGCTTTGTGCGTTCCACGTCGCGGTCGAGCTCGGTGAGGCGCTGGTACGCCTGGGGCGTGGCCGTTCGTCCGCCATACGTGACGTCGTCGAAGTCCCGGGCCGCGGCGCTCAGCCCGTCCGTGTGGGACGGGAGCGTACGGCCTGCCTCGGCGGCTGCCTCGTCGGCGGTGCGGCCGGGGCGGGGCTCGAGCAGGGCGCGCTCCTCCAGGGAGCGCACGACAGCGCGCATGCGCTCCTGGACGGCCTGGCTCCAGTGCCCCTGGGCGGCGTGGCTGTCGGCGGCGGCCCGGTGCTCGGCAGCGCTGCGCGGCCGGTCGTCGAAGAGCGGGGCGGCCGATGTGTGGCCGCGCCTCGGAGTGCCGAGTCGCCACCACAGGGCGCCGATCAGCGCCGCGGCCGCCAGCGCGATGACTACGAGGCCGAGTGCGCCGCCCGGGGTAGCGCCGGAGGCTGCGCTGAACAGCTTGTCCAGCCACTCCCAGAAGGCATTCAGGGCGCGCTGGAACCAGCCGGGGTCGTTCTCGTGGTACATCCGCTTGGACAGCTCGCGCCGGGCTGCCTCCCGCGCGGGGTCGCGCGGGATCGTCACCGGTGGTTCGTCGGCCGCGCGTGGCAGCACGAGTACGGCCGCGGCGCCGGAGCCCGGCAGCGCGAGCACCCCTGTGAGAACACCCCCCGACAGGCTCACCGCATCAGCTCCCCGGGTTGGTGCCAGGGGCGTCGGAGCCGTAGCCCTGGACGCCGGCGGCGCGGGCCAGGTCGAGGTCGAGGGCCTCGCGGCGGATGCGCTGGTCGATGTACAGGAGCACGGCGACACCCGCGGTGATCGGGAACGTGAGCATCGACCCGATCACCGAGCCGATCCCACTGACGATGAGGAACGTCCAGCCGAGGTCCGCGGTGCCGCTGTTGAGGAGGCCGCTGACACCGCCGCCGCTCAGGGTGGCGGCGAGGAAAGCGAACGGGATCACGATGATCGAGGCGACGACGTTCGCGATGATCGTGGCGAGCAGTTGGATGCCGAAGACCCGCCACCAGGAGCCGCGGACCAGCTTGGCGGAGCGGCTCACGGACTTCAGGATGCTCTGCTTCTCCAGCATCAGGGCGGGCGAGGCCAGCGAGAAACGGACCATCAGCCAGATCGCGACCACACCCGCGGCCATGCCGCCGAGGACGGCGAGTGCGACACCGCCGTCGCCTCCGCCGGCGAGGGCAACCAGGACACCGGGCACCGTGCCGATGGCGACGACCGCGACGCCGATGAGCGGGAGCAGGAAGGTGAGGCCGAAGAGTTTTGCCAGTTGGGGGCGGGCGTCGCGCCAGGCCTCGGCGGTGGTCACCGACTTGCCGAGCACGGCGCGGCTGGTCACGGTCGTGAGCAGGGCGGTCGCGACGATGGTGCCGAGCAGCGTGATCAGCAGGATGACGCCGGAGCTCAGCAGGGTGTCGCTCAGGGCGCGGGTGAGTTCGCCGACGGTGGCGCTCGGGTCGTTGAGGGCGTCCGAGCTCGCGGTGTCGTCCAGGACGAAGCCCTGGAGCAGCACCACGACGATCTCTGTGAAAACGGCGACGGTCAGCGAGATGCCGAGGACCGTGCGCCAGTGCGTACGCATGGTCGACACGGCGCCGTCGAGGATCTCGCCGACGCCGAGCGGGCGGAGTGGGATCACGCCGGGCTTGGCGGCGGGCGGAGGACCTCCCCAGCCGCCTCCCCACCCGGGGTGGCCGCCGGGACCGGGGCCGTAGCCACCGCCGTATCCGCCGGGACCGCCGTATCCGGGGCCGCCGGGGGGCTGTCCGCCCCAGCCGGGGCCGGGCGGAGGTGGAGGGGGGGCCTGGGCCGGGCTGCCCTGGGAGCCGCTGGGGGCGGACCACTGGCCGGGCGGGGGCTGCTTCTTGGACCACTTCGCGCCTGGGCCGGACGGGTCGGGCGCGGGCTGTGCCGGCTGATCCGTGGGCTCTGGGGCAGCGGGCCGGTCCGCGGGCTCGGCCGGGCCGGAAGCGCTCGGCTCTCGACCGTCCTGCCCGTCGGAGGGGGCAGATCCGGGCGATGCCCAGCCCGGAGTGTCTTTCATCGTCGCTCCTTCACGGTGCCCGTCCGCGGTTGCGGCGGCAGGTTGGCAGCCATCGTGCCACGGTGCGCCCGGGAAGTGACTGGCCCCCGTATGGGCTGCACACCTTCAATTGTCCGCCCTGTACGGGGCAGACTGGGCGGATGGACGATCAGTACGTGCATATCCGCGACGACAACGCGCCCACCGAGATTCCGGCGATCCGGTGGGATGAACCGCCGGAAGGCTCCGTACTGGTCCTTCTCGACCAGACGCGGCTGCCGGCCGAGGAGGTCGAGCTGGTGTGCACCGACCCTCCGGCGCTGGTGGAGGCGATCCGCACACTCGCTGTGCGCGGAGCGCCGCTGCTGGGTATCGCCGGGGCGTACGGGGTCGCGCTCGCCGCCGTGCGCGGGTTCGACGTGGACGACGCTGCCGACGCGCTCGCGAGCGCTCGGCCCACCGCGGTGAACCTCGTGCACGGCGTGCGCAGGGCCCAGTCGGCTCATCGTGCCGCCCTGGCCGGCGGCAGTGACCAGGAGCAGGCCGCTGAGGCCGCGCTCGCTGCCGCTCGCGCCCTGCACCAGGAGGACGCCGAGGCCAGCGGACGCATGGCCGAGCACGGTCTGGCGCTGCTCGACGAACTGCTGCCCGGCGGCAATCACCGGATCCTGACGCACTGCAACACCGGGGCGCTGGTGTCCGGCGGGGAGGGCACGGCGTTCGCCGTCGCGCTCGCCGCGCACCGGGCCGGACGGCTGCGCAGGCTGTGGGTGGACGAGACGCGGCCGTTGCTGCAGGGTGCTCGCCTGACGGCGTACGAGGCGGCGCGCAACGGGATGGCGTACACGCTGCTCACGGATAGCGCAGCGGGGTCGCTGTTCTCGGCGGGGGAGGTGGACGCGGTGCTGGTCGGGGCGGACCGGATCGCGGCCGACGGTTCGGTGGCGAACAAGGTGGGGAGCTACCCGCTCGCGGTGCTGGCCCGGTACCACCACGTACCGTTCGTCGTGGTGGCGCCTGTGACGACGGTGGACCCCGACACCCCGGACGGGGCGTCCATCGAGGTCGAGCAGCGCGCCGGTCATGAGGTGACCGAGCTCATCGCACCCCAGGTGCCGGTGGCGGGAGCGGAAGCGGGAGGCGGGATTCCGGTGGCACCCCTGGGGACCCAGGCGTACAACCCGGCGTTCGACGTGACGCCGCCCGAGCTGGTGACGGCGATCGTCACCGAGGAGGGCGCCGTTTCGCCCGTCACGGCGGAGGCGCTTGCCGAGCTGTGTGCCAGGTCACGCCAGGTAACGATTTAGTTAATGGGATGATGGCATTCATGAAGGGACGAGTCCTTGTCGTCGATGACGACACCGCACTGGCCGAGATGCTCGGCATTGTGCTGCGTGGTGAAGGTTTTGAACCGTCTTTCGTAGCCGACGGCGACAAGGCGCTGGCCGCATTCCGTGAGACCAAGCCCGATCTGGTGCTGCTCGATCTGATGCTGCCGGGGCGGGACGGTATCGAGGTGTGCCGCCTGATCAGGGCGGAGTCCGGCGTACCGATCGTGATGCTCACGGCGAAGAGCGACACCGTCGATGTGGTGGTCGGGCTCGAATCGGGCGCTGATGACTACATCGTGAAGCCGTTCAAGCCGAAGGAGCTGGTGGCGCGGATCCGGGCGCGGCTGCGGAGGTCGGAGGAGCCGGCGCCCGAGCAGCTCGCCATCGGCGACCTGGTCATCGATGTGGCCGGTCACTCCGTGAAGCGGGACGGGCAGTCGATCGCGTTGACGCCGCTGGAGTTCGACCTGCTGGTGGCGCTGGCCCGCAAGCCGTGGCAGGTGTTCACGCGTGAGGTGCTCCTCGAGCAGGTGTGGGGCTACCGGCACGCGGCGGACACCCGCCTTGTCAATGTTCATGTACAGCGGCTTCGTTCCAAGGTCGAGAAGGACCCGGAGCGGCCTGAAATCGTGGTGACTGTCCGTGGCGTCGGTTACAAGGCCGGACCCAGCTGACGTGTCCCGGGACAGTGCCGCTTCGGCGCCCGGTCAGCCGGGCAGCCGCTCGCGGCCTGTCGGCCGGAGGGCGGCGAGCTCCTTGTGGGCTCGGTTCAGCGAGGGCTGGCTGTTGCAGGGCGGGGTCCAGGGCAGCCCCGTCCTGAGGCTGTTCATGCGCTGGGTGCGCCGTCCGCTGCTGCCCGTCATGCGGCTGTGGCGGCGCAACATCCAGCTCAAGGTCGTCGTCACGACGCTGCTGATGTCGCTGGGCGTGGTCCTGCTGCTCGGCTTCGTCGTCATCGGGCAGGTGCGCAACGGCCTGCTGGACGCCAAGGTGAGGGCTTCGGAGAGCCAGGCCACCGGTGGGTTCGGTGTGGCCAAGCAGCGGGCGGACGCGGCTGCGAGTGCCGGGGGCGACGACGGGTCGAGCACGGACGAGCGGCCCGTCCAGAACATCAGCGCGTGGCTGAGCGACCTCGTGGAGTCCCTCTCCAGTGGCGGCCAGGGCGCCTTCGACGTGGTCACGCTCAGCTCCTCCAGCGCGGTCGCCGGCGCGGACAGCGGTGGGCGCGGCCCGCGTTCGTCGGGCGGCGTCGATCCGGCGACGAGTGTGCCGGAGGATCTGCGCCGCCGGATCGACGAGAGCATGCTCCCGGCCCAGAGCTACACCCGCATCGTCTACAAGACCGGCCAGGACTCCCACCCGGGGCTGGTCATCGGCAAGCAGGTGAACGACCCGAACGGTGACCCGTACCAGCTGTACTACCTCTTCCCGCTCACACAGGAGGAGAAGTCGCTCAGCCTGGTCAAGGGGACGCTCGCCACGGCCGGACTGTTCGTCGTGGTGCTGCTGGGCGCGATCGCCTGGCTCGTGGTGCGGCAGGTCGTCACGCCCGTACGGATGGCCGCGGGGATCGCCGAGCGGCTGTCCGCCGGGCGCCTTCAGGAACGTATGAAGGTCACCGGCGAGGACGACATCGCGCGGCTCGGCGAGGCCTTCAACAAGATGGCGCAGAACCTTCAGTTGAAGATCCAGCAACTGGAGGACCTGTCGCGGATGCAGCGGCGGTTCGTGTCCGACGTGTCACACGAGCTGCGTACGCCGCTGACGACCGTGCGGATGGCCGCCGATGTCATCCATGACGCGCGCGTGGACTTCGATCCGGTGACCGCGCGGTCGGCCGAGCTGCTCGCGGACCAGCTGGACCGGTTCGAGACGTTGCTCGCGGATCTGCTGGAGATCAGCCGGTTCGACGCGGGCGCGGCGGCCTTGGAGGCCGAGCCCATAGACCTGCGTGAGGTCGTACGCCGGGTGGTGAGCGGGGCCGAGCCGCTCGCCGAGCGCAAGGGCACGCAGATCAAGGTCGTCGGCGATCACCAGCCGGTGGTCGCCGAGGCCGACGCTCGGCGGGTGGAGCGGGTACTGCGGAACCTCGTCGTCAACGCCGTGGAGCACGGCGAGGGCAAGGACGTGGTGGTCAGGCTCGCCGCCGCGGGCGGCGCGGTCGCGGTCGCGGTGCGCGACTACGGAGTGGGGCTCAAGCCCGGCGAGGCGACCCGCGTGTTCAGCCGCTTCTGGCGGGCCGACCCGGCACGCGCGCGTACGACCGGTGGTACGGGCCTTGGGCTGTCCATCGCCCTGGAGGACGCGCGGCTGCACGGCGGCTGGCTGCAGGCGTGGGGCGAGCCGGGCGGCGGCTCGCAGTTCCGCCTGACGCTGCCGCGGACCGCGGACGAACCGCTTCGGGGCTCGCCGATACCCCTGGAGCCCAAGGACTCCAGGCGCAACCGCGGGCTGAACGAAGCGGGGCTGCCCCTCAATGGCACACAGAAACTCGCCACGGTGCCGGCCCAGTCGCACGGCGAGCGCGGAGTACCGCCGATGCCGCCGCGGGCGCCGGTGGCACCGCGGCTGGCGGGCGCGGTGGATCCGGCGGCGCTGCCCGGCAACGGCGCGCGTGTGGTGCCGCGGCCCGCGGCGGAGGTGCGTGCGGTGGCCACGGCGCCCGCGGAGGACGGGGAGCGCGAAGAGCCCGGGGAGGCGCCGTCCGAGGGTGGCGCGGGAACCGGCGAGGGGCCTGATCAGTTGAAGCAAGGGGAGGGAACTCGTGGGCGCTGACCGCGATCGCGGTGGCCGACGGCGTCCGATGCGGGTGGTGACGTACGTCGGCTGTGGAGCCGTACTGCTGGCCGGGTGCGCCTCGATGCCGGACAGTGGGGATCTGCGTGACGTCGAGGCTTCGCAGCGGCCGGACGCACAGGTCCGGGTGTTCGCGATGCCGCCGCGGGAGAACGCCCAGCCCGAGGAGATCGTGCAGGGCTTCCTGGAGGCGCTGACCAGCGACGAGCCGGAGTTCGACACGGCGCGCAAATACCTCACCGAGGACGCCTCGAAGAACTGGCAGCCCGAGCGCTCGACGACGGTGCTCGCGGATGGGCCGACCGCACTGGCCCAGCACAGCGGCAGCAGGGAGGCCACCGGCGACTACGCGTACGCGCTGACCGGTGACAAGGTCGCCGAGGTGGACCAGCAGTTCGCGTACGAGCCCGCCGAGGGGGCGTACGAGGAGACGTTGCATCTCACGGAGCAGAAGGGGCCGGACGGCAGCAAGCAGTGGCGCATCGACGTGCTGCCGCAGGGCGTGGTGCTCGGCAACTCCGACTTCCAACGCCGCTACGTCTCCGTCAACAAGTACTACTTCGCGTCGAACTCGCCGAGCGCCGAGCGGCTCGGGACCGTGGCCGATCCGGTCTATGTGCGCCAGCAGGTCGACCCCGTGACTCAGATGGTCAAGGCACTGCTGAACGGGCCCACCAGCTGGCTCAAGCCGGTCGTCAGGTCCCGCTTCCCCACCGGTACGGCGCTGAAGAAGGGCGTCAAGACGCTGACGCCCGACGACCAGAACAGGCTGAGGGTGCCGCTGAACAAGAAGGCCGAGGGTGTCGGGCAGACCCAGTGCGCCGAGATGGCGGCCCAGCTCATCTTCACCCTGAAGGACCTGACGCCCACGGGCATCGACGAGGTCGAACTGCAGCGCCCCGACGGCTCACAGCTGTGCGCGATCAAGGAGGGCGACGCCGAGATCATCGCCTCGCACGGCATGGGGCAGCGTGTCCAGTACGAGTACTTCATCGACGGCGAGAAGCGGCTCGTACGGATACCCGCCGGCATACCCGCCGGCAGCGAACAGGAGGCCGAGCCGGTGCCCGGAGCACTTGGCGCGGGCGACACGGCGCTGCGTACGGCCGCCGTCTCGCGGAACGAGGAGAGTGCGGCGGGGGTCTCGCTGGACGGGCGCTCGCTGTACGTGGGGTCGCTCGCGTCCGGTGCTTCGCTCGGGGACCCCGTGCTGCAGAGCAGGGCCAAGTCGGTGGAAGACGGGCTGACGACGCCCAGCTGGGACGAGGGCGGCGACCTGTGGGTGGCCGACCGGGACCCGAAGAACTCGCGGCTGTTCCTGCTGGAGGAGGGCCGGGGTGAGCCGCTGGAGGTCAGGACGCCCGGGATCGAAGGGCGGATCGAGGCGGTGCGGGTGGCCGCCGACGGCGTGCGGATCGCGTTGATCGTGGAGGAGGACGGCAAGACCTCGCTGCTCATGGGGCGGATCGAGGGGCAGAACGGACCGGATGGACGGCCTGTCGTCACGATCCACGACCCGCGTTCGGTCGCACCACAGCTGGAGGAGGTCACGGCCATGTCCTGGGCCGGGGACAGCCGCCTGGTCGTGGTCGGCCAGGAGGAGGGCGGCGTGCAGCAGATCCGGTACGTCCAGGTCGACGGCTCCACTCCGGTCGGCGCGCCGCCTTCCGCGCTCACGGGTGTGGAGGAGATCGCCGCCTCCGACGACGAGCGGCTGCCGCTGGTGGCGCACTCCGAGGACGGGATTGTGCGGCTTTCGTCCGGTGCGCAGTGGCAAAAGGTGGTCAAGACGGGGACGGCGCCGATTTATCCGGGGTAGGCCCGCAGCTGTCACAGGGAGTTATCCACAGGGGTGGCTCGACGACTCGGGCGTTGGCACAGTGGTGGGCATGCGCGGGTGGTGGCAGGACCTCACCGACCTGGTGCTGCCGGCCGAATGCGGAGGCTGCGGGAGGGCACGTGCGGTGCTCTGTCCGGCGTGCCGTACGCGCCTGATGGGGGCCGCGCCGCGCCGGGTGCGACCGGTGCCCGAGCCGCCGGGGCTGCCGGTGGTGCATGCGGCGGCTCCCTACGAGGACGAAGTGCGGGCGGCGCTCCTCGCCCACAAGGAACGGGGTGCGCTGGTGCTCGCAGGGCCGCTGGGAGTGGCGCTTGCAGGTGCGGTGCGGGCGGGGCTCGCGTCCGGTGGCGGGCCCGGGGCGCCGGTGCTGCTCGTTCCCGCCCCTTCCGCACGGCGGGCGGTGCGGGCGCGGGGGCACGACCCGGCGCGGCGGATCGCGCTCGCGGCGGCGGGCGAGCTGCGGCGTGCGGGGACGCCGGCCCGGATGCTCGCAGTGCTCCGGCAGCGACGTGCCGTGGCAGACCAGTCGGGGCTCAACTCCCGGCAGCGGCTGGACAATCTGGCCGGCGCCCTGGAGGTGGCCGCCGGGGGCGCCCGGCTGCTGGCCGAAGGCGGCCGGACCGTACTCGTCGACGACCTGATGACGACGGGCGCGTCCTTGGCGGAGGCGGCGCGGGCGCTGCGCGCCGCTTTTGAGGACGTGGGAGACGTGCCACAAGCGGTGGCGGGAATGGGCGGCCCGAACGGCACCGGAGACATGCTCAGTGCGGCTGTGGTCGCAGCGTCTCCGTCATCTTTCGAAACAAACTGGAACTGACTGGGAAGTTGCGTCGTTGCAGGTAGCGAGAGGTTCAATTCGCTGGAATGGAGGTACCCCGCGGTAGAGGGTGACGACATCCGTCCGAGCGAGATATGTTCGGTTCTGAGGGAATGGCGGGTTGCTGTCCCCCTATATCGGATTGCCATGCTGGGGGTTTCTGCAATCACCCGCGGCGGTGGGGTGGAGATCTTGCCCACGGGGGAGGAGGAGGTGGAGTCACCAAGTCCGAGGCTCTGGGACTTGCCGGAGCCTGGTGCAAAAAAGGGAGTTGCTCCGCACCGATGCGGAGCGATCCGGGAACGGAGTTCTGCGTGGACATCGTCGTCAAGGGCCGCAAGACCGAGGTGCCAGAGCGGTTCCGCAAGCACGTGGCCGAGAAGCTGAAGCTGGAGAAGATCCAGAAGCTCGATGCCAAGGTGATCAGCCTCGACGTCGAGGTGTCCAAGGAGCCGAACCCGCGACAGGCCGACCGGTCCGACCGAGTGGAGATCACGCTTCACTCCCGCGGCCCGGTGATCCGGGCGGAGGCAGCGGCCAGTGATGCATATGCGGCGCTCGACCTGGCGGCGGACAAGCTGGAAGCCCGGCTGCGCAAGCAGCACGACAAGCGCTACACGCGCCGTGGTGCCCGTCGGCTCACGGCAGCTGAGGTCGCCGACCACGTTCCGGGTGTGGCGACACTGAACGGGAACGGCAAAACCGTCCACGAGGAAGAGCCCGAAGGAGTGCCGACCAAGAAGATCGGCTCCCTCGAGGTGAAGGGCGAAGGCCCCCTCGTCGTGCGCGAGAAGACTCACGTCGCCTCCCCGATGACCCTCGACCAGGCTCTCTACGAGATGGAGCTGGTCGGGCACGACTTCTATCTGTTCGTCGACTCCGAGACGAAGGAACCGAGTGTCGTATACCGGCGGCACGCATACGACTACGGCGTCATCCACCTCAGCACGGACCCGATGGTCGCCCAGGCGCAGAAGCCCTCGACGGGCGGGATGCTGGGCGGCTGACGCCGCCCGATGAGCTCCCCCAGCCTCGGGCCGGGGGACCCCCAGTCGGTGCCCCTGGAGTGCGTGTGCGCCCCCAGGGGCACCGGTGCGCGACCCCTCGGGGCCCGCTACGTCACCAGACTGTCGTCCGGGCATGAAATCATGGCCGCACCGGGCCCCAACCGGTGGGCCGTTGCCTTGGGTTGGCGATGGCACAGGAACACAGGCCACGGCCTTCAGGGGGAGGAACGATGGCGGACAGCTTCGGACCGATGCAGGACGAAGACGCCGACGACGGCGTCGTCGGCATGGGCCCGGACGCGGGCTCTGGCTCGAATGCCGGCTCCCCACGCAAGGAGCCGATCCGGGTCCTTGTCGTGGACGACCATGCCCTTTTCCGCCGCGGCCTGGAGATCGTGCTCGCCGCCGAGGAGGACATCCAGGTCGTCGGGGAGGCGGGTGACGGGGCCGAGGCGGTCGACAAGGCCGCCGACCTGCTGCCCGACATCGTGCTGATGGACGTAAGGATGCCCAAGCGCGGCGGTATCGAGGCGTGCACATCCATCAAGGAGGTGGCCCCCAGCGCGAAGATCATCATGCTGACGATCAGCGATGAGGAGGCCGACCTCTACGACGCGATCAAGGCGGGCGCGACCGGCTATCTCCTCAAGGAGATCTCCACGGACGAGGTGGCCACGGCCATTCGCGCCGTCGCGGACGGGCAGTCACAGATCAGCCCGTCGATGGCGTCCAAGCTGCTCACCGAGTTCAAGTCGATGATCCAGCGCACCGACGAGCGGCGGCTGGTGCCGGCACCTCGGCTCACTGATCGTGAGCTGGAGGTTCTCAAGCTGGTCGCGACCGGGATGAACAACCGGGACATCGCCAAGGAGTTGTTCATCTCAGAGAACACCGTGAAGAACCATGTGCGGAACATCCTGGAGAAGCTGCAGCTGCACTCCAGGATGGAGGCCGTGGTGTACGCGATGCGGGAGAAGATTCTCGAGATCCGCTAGGCGCTCCGCGGGGAGCGGGACAAGGGGGGTGGGAAGCTGCGGGGCGTGTGTGACTGGTCGCTCGCCCACTCTTGGCATCTCCCCCACTCTCGGCTCCGTTCGAGCGGAGGGGGACCCCCATGAGCGGGGGGACCCCCATCGCGGCGGAGCCGCATGTGTCAAAGCCCCGCGCCCATTACAGCGCGCTGGTCAGCTCTCTCGTCAGCGGCTCGCGCAGTTCCGGTGCGTCCACCCTCTCCACGCGTACGTCCGTGCAGTCCACCCAGCTTGCTGCCTCGACGAGAGCTTGGGCCACCGCAGGAACCGCCTTCGGGCCGTCGAGGGTTATCTGCTTGGCCACCAGTGTCCGGCCCTCGCGGGCGGGGTCCACACGGCCGACGAGGTGGCCGCCGGCGAGGACCGGCATCGCGAAGTAGCCGTACACCCGCTTCGGTTTGGGGACGTAGGCCTCCAGGCGATGGGTGAAGCCGAAGATCCGCTCCGTGCGGGCCCTCTCCCAGATCAGCGAGTCGAACGGGGACAACAGCGTCGTACGGTGGCGGCCGCGCGGCGTGGTCTCCAGGGCCGCCGGATCTGCCCAGGCGGGCTTGCCCCAGGCCTCGACGGTCACCGGGACCAGTCCGGAGTCCGCCATCACCGCGTCGACCTGCTCGCCCTTGAGGCGGTGGTAGTCGGCGATGTCCGCGCGCGTGCCGACGCCCAGCGCCTGGCCCGCGAGCCGGACCAGACGCCGCAGGCACTCGGTGTCGTCCAGCTCGTCATGGAGCAGCGTGTCGGGGACGGCGCGCTCGGCGAGGTCGTACACCCGCTTCCAGCCGCGCCGCTCGACGCACACGACCTCGCCGTACATCAGCGCGCGCTCGACGGCGACCTTCGTGCCCGACCAGTCCCACCACTCGCTGGTCTTCTTCGCGCCGCCCAACTCCGTGGCCGTAAGGGGGCCTTCGGTTTTCAGCTGCTTGATGACCTGGTCGTACGTGCCGTCCGGGAGCTCGTGGCCCCAGTGCGGGCGGGCGCGGTAGGCGCGGCGGCGGAAGGCGAAGTGGGGCCACTCCTCGATGGGGAGGATGCAGGCGGCGTGCGACCAGTACTCGAAGGCGTGGGGTCGTGCCGGAGGCGCGCCCGCGGATGCGGTGGTCCAGTAGGCCTTGTCCACCGTCTTGCGGCCGACGGCGCCGAGTCGGGCGTACGGGATGAGTTCGTGGGAGCGGGCGAGGACCGAGATCGTGTCGAGCTGGACCGCTCCCAGGTGCCGCAGCACACCGCGCACGCCGGCCTTGCGGTCGGGAGCGCCGAGGAATCCCTGGGCGCGCAGGGCGATACGGCGGGCCTCGTCGGCGGAGAGTTCGACGGTGGGGCGAGGGAGACTCGTCATGGCCCGCACGATAGGCCGTGCCACTGACAATCGGACCTGGCCTGCGACTATCGCCTCCGGAAGCGCCGGGTATCGGGCAACCGCGACTCAGGTCCGCTGTGGAGCCGGCAGGTACGGTGCCGTCGACGGCAGCCCCAGATCGGACGGGAGCAGGGAGCCGACCCAGCAGTCGCGGCGAACGCCCTTGTTGTTGATGCCGGAGCGAAGGACGCCCTCGACGGCGAAGCCGGCGCGTTCGGCGACCGTACGGGAACCCGTGTTGCCGACCTCGGCCCGCCACTCCACGCGGTCGACCGCCCGGTCCGTGAAAGCCCAGCGGGACGTGGCGACCACGGCCTCGGTGATGTAACCGTTGCCCCGGTACTGCTTCGTCGCCCAGAAACCGATCTCGCCGACACCCAAGGAACGCATGGTGAGGCCGACCGTGCCGACGAGTTCGCCGGCGGCCGGCAGGAAGACGCCGAACGTGAACATCGACGAGTCCGCCCATCCGTCGGGCACTATCTGCTCGGTGAAGCCCGCCGCGTGCTCTCGCAGATAGGGCGAGGGGATCGGGATCCAACGCTGGATGTCGGGGTCCTGACAGGCGTCGTACACGGCGTCGGTGTCGTGCGGTCCCACCGGGCGCAGCAGGAGACGCTCCGAGGTCAGTGTGACGGGGTCCATTGCCCGATTCTGCTCGGCGTTCCCCGAGGAAGCCATCTTTTTGCCCTGTGTGAAGGGGCGGTTACTTTTCGTTGCATCGACGCGGCACCTTCCGCAACTCCCGTCCGTTGTCCTAGTGGCTGTCACGGGCAGACCTCCCGGCGCGGCGGGGTCCTCGCTTACGATGGCCGTTGCTCAATCTGTGATTCGAAACTGTTGTTGAACCCGACCGTCCGGCCCGACCGGCAAGGAGACAAACCCCCGTGTCCGTCCTCTCGAAGATCATGCGTGCAGGCGAAGGCAAGATCCTGCGCAAACTGCACCGCATCGCGGACCAGGTCAACTCCATCGAAGAGGACTTCATCGACCTCTCCGACGCCGAGCTGCGGGCCCTCACCGACGAGTACAAGGAGCGGATCGCCGAGGCGCTTGCCGACGAGCCCGACGAGTCGAAGCACGACGCAGTCCTGACGAAGGCTCTCGACGACCTGCTCCCCGAGGCGTTCGCGACCGTCCGCGAGGCCGCCAAGCGCGTTCTCGGCCAGCGCCACTTCGACGTGCAGATCATGGGCGGAGCCGCGCTCCACCTCGGCTATGTCGCCGAGATGAAGACCGGTGAGGGCAAGACCCTGGTCGGCACCCTGCCCGCGTATCTCAATGCGCTGTCCGGCAAGGGCGTGCATCTGATCACGGTCAACGACTACCTGGCCGAAAGCCAATCCGAGCTGATGGCCCGCGTCCACAAGTTCCTGGGCCTGTCGGTCGGCTGCATCCTGGCCAACATGACGCCGGCCCAGCGCCGCGAGCAGTACAACTGCGACATCACGTACGGCACGAACAACGAGTTCGGTTTCGACTACCTGCGCGACAACATGGCGTGGTCGAAGGATGAACTGGTGCAGCGCGGCCACAACTTCGCGATCGTCGACGAGGTCGACTCCATCCTCGTCGACGAGGCCCGTACGCCGCTGATCATCTCCGGCCCGGCCGACCAGGCCACCAAGTGGTACGGCGACTTCGCCAAGCTGGTCACGCGCCTGAAGAGGGGCGAGGCGGGCAACACCCTCAAGGGCATCGAAGAGACCGGTGACTACGAGGTCGACGAGAAGAAGCGCACCGTCGCCATCCACGAGCCCGGCGTCACCAAGGTCGAGGACTGGCTGGGCATCGACAACCTCTACGAGTCGGTGAACACCCCGCTGGTGGGCTACCTGAACAACGCCATCAAGGCCAAGGAGCTCTTCAAGAAGGACAAGGACTACGTCGTCATCGACGGCGAAGTCATGATCGTCGACGAGCACACCGGCCGTATTCTCGCCGGCCGCCGCTACAACGAGGGCATGCACCAGGCGATCGAGGCGAAGGAAGGGGTGGACATCAAGGACGAGAACCAGACGCTCGCCACGATCACCCTGCAGAACTTCTTCCGCCTCTACGACAAGCTCTGCGGCATGACCGGTACGGCGATGACCGAGGCCGCCGAGTTCCATCAGATCTACAAGCTCGGTGTCGTGCCGATCCCGACCAACAAGCCGATGATCCGCGCGGACCAGTCGGACCTGATCTACCGCACCGAGGTCGCCAAGTTCGACGCGGTCGTCGACGACATCGCCGAGAAGCACGAGAAGGGCCAGCCGATCCTCGTCGGCACGACGTCGGTCGAGAAGTCCGAGTACCTCTCGCAGCAGCTCAGCAAGCGGGGCATCCAGCACGAAGTGCTGAACGCGAAGCAGCACGACCGTGAGGCGACGATCGTCGCCCAGGCCGGCCGCAAGGGCGCCGTCACCGTTGCCACGAACATGGCCGGACGAGGTACGGACATCAAGCTCGGCGGCAACCCCGAGGACCTCGCCGAGGCGGAGCTGCGCCAGCGTGGACTCGACCCCGAGGAGCACATCGAGGAGTGGGCCGCGGCGCTGCCCGCAGCCCTGGAGAGGGCCGAAAAGGCGGTGAAGGCCGAGTTCGAGGAGGTCACGGACCTCGGCGGCCTTTACGTCCTCGGCACCGAACGGCACGAGTCGCGTCGTATCGACAACCAGCTGCGTGGTCGTTCCGGCCGTCAGGGCGACCCGGGCGAGTCCCGCTTCTACCTCTCCCTCGGTGACGACCTGATGCGGCTGTTCAAGGCCCAGATGGTCGAGCGAGTGATGTCGATGGCGAACGTCCCGGACGACGTGCCGATCGAGAACAAGATGGTCACGCGCGCGATCGCCTCCGCCCAGTCGCAGGTCGAGCAGCAGAACTTCGAGACCCGGAAGAACGTCCTCAAGTACGACGAGGTCCTCAACCGGCAGCGCGAGGTCATCTACGGAGAGCGGCGCCGCGTCCTGGAGGGCGAGGATCTGCAGGAGCAGATCCAGCACTTCATGAACGACACGATCGACGCGTACATCGACGCCGAGACCGCCGAGGGCTTCTCCGAGGAGTGGGACCTGGACCGGCTGTGGGGCGCCTTCAAGCAGCTCTACCCGGTGAAGGTCACCATCGAGGAGCTCGAGGAGACGGTCGGCGACCGCGCGGGCCTCACCGCCGAGTTCATCTCCGAGTCCATCAAGGACGACATTCACGAGCAGTACGAGGCACGTGAGGCGCAGCTCGGCTCCGAGATCATGCGGGAGCTGGAGCGCCGGGTCGTGCTCTCGGTCCTGGACCGCAAGTGGCGCGAGCACCTCTACGAGATGGACTACCTCCAGGAGGGCATCGGCCTGCGTGCGATGGCCCAGAAGGACCCGCTGGTCGAGTACCAGCGCGAGGGCTTCGACATGTTCACCGCCATGATGGACGGCATCAAGGAGGAGTCCGTCGGCTACCTGTTCAACCTGGAGGTCCAGGTCGAGCAGCAGGTCGAGGAGGTCCCGGTCGAGGACGCGAAGCCGTCGCTCGACAAGAAGGAGGACGCTGTGCCCGCGGGTGCGCGTCCGGAGATCCACGCCAAGGGGCTCGAGGCCCCGCAGCGGCCGGACCGTCTGCACTTCTCCGCGCCGACCGTGGACGGCGAGGGCGGTGTCGTCGAGGGCGACTTCGCCAGTGACGAGGAGCCGGTGCGCTCCGAGTCGGACGGCCTCACGCGCGCGGAGCGCCGCAAGCAGCAGAAGGGCCGGCGCCGCAAGAAGTGACGGTTCGCTCCGCTGGGTTGAACCGGTTGAGCGGGGGTTGGCTGTGAAGGGCCGGGCACCTCAGGGTGCCCGGCCCTTCGGGCTGCTGGGTGTCGGGGGCTCGGTTCGAAGCCGCGGGCGCGTCGTGGCTGGTCGCGCCCGCGCGGCGGAGCCGCATATCGATACAGCCCCGCGCCCCTAACGGCGCGCTGGTCGCGCCCGCGCGGCGGAGCCGCAGATTGATACAGCCCCGCGCCCCTAAAGGGGCGCGGTACTGCGCCGGACTTCGGCAAGCCGGCTTGGAGTCAGTTGTCGTCCGTGCGTGGCATGCGGGCGCCGCCCAGTTCCACAGCTGTGCAGCGCCAGCGGAGGTCGTGGCCCTTCTCCAGGCGGAAGGCCATCGCGCGGAGCTGGTCGCCCGCGCCGATACGGGCGAAGGCCTCGATCGCGCCCGGGCGCGGGACCTCGTAGCCGACGTCGCGTACGACCGGGCGGGTGCCGTGGGTGCGGAGGGGGCCGCGTTCGGCCAGCCAGGCCAGTTCGTCGTACGCGCGGCCTGCCGTGTGCCGGAGCATGCTGTGAACGGGACGCTGCCCGCTCAGCACGGCGAGCAGGAGGTCGGCGAAGAGGTCGGTGGGACGAGGCTGCGGCGGCGTCCTGAGCGGGCTTCGAGCGGGCGCCCTGTGGCGAGGGCCCGCCGTCCGGGGCGGGTTGCCGCCGGGCATGGTCCGGGAGGTGCTCGCAGTGCTTCCGCCGGGCCCCGCGCCGGTGGCGTTGCCCCTGTTCTCGCCCCGCGGCGAGCTGCCCGGTGCCTCCCTGCCCGGTGTGGTGCGGGGGGTGGTTCCGGCGGGGCGGCGGGTGTCGTGGCGGCCGGGTGGGCGGGTGCCCGGGTTGCGCTTCGTCCTGGTCATCACCTTGGTCATGGCCTGTGTCCCCGCTCGCTGGGCCCGAGTCGATACCGGGCAGTAACTTGCTGTCGGGGATCTTGTACGGCGCCGGAGCGGGCGGCTGCAAGGACGTCGGCTGCGCGCCGCGGCGGCCGGAATCTTCACCTATCAGGGTGACGAGGGCGTACGAGGTCCCTGGCGGGGCTGGGGTGTACCGGGTGAGACCCAAGCCGTGTGGTTGACGTCGTGCGAGGGGTCGCCCGGACTCGAAAGGGGACGCCTCGCACGTATCCTGAAGGTCCTTCCGGAGGCGCGGGACAGTCCTCCTGGGAGTCCTCCGACTACGAAAGCGGCCAGCCATGCGCGTCTACGTCCCCCTGACCCTCTCCGGTCTCGCCGAGGCGTACAAGACGGGCGAGCTCGCGGCCGGGCCCTTCGTCGCGTACGCCGTCACGCCCGCGTTGCGCGAGTGGTATCTGTCCGACGACATCGAGGAGTTGGAGTACGCGGCGCTGAACCGGGCCGCGCTCGCCTCGCTGCGGCTGCTCGCGCTCGACCCCGGCTCCGTGCGGCGACGCGTCGTCGTCGCCCTCGACGTCCCGGAGGGGGCCGCGGTCGCCGATCCCGACCGCGGGCTCGACCCCGGCTCGCTCGGAGAGGTGCGGGTCGAGGGGCCCGTGCCGCTGACCAAGGCCGCGGCCGTGCACGTCGACTCGGGCGAGGCCGAAGCGGATGTCACGGCGGCGGCGGACGCGCTGGGCGCGGCGGACACGGGTGACGACGACGCGCAGTTCGTGGTGGACGGGGCCGAGGACCACGAGCTGCTGTGGTTCGCCGTGCAGGAGATCCCGAACCTGGTGGGACTCGGGGACTGAGCACTGAGCTGCGGCCGCCGGTGAAGAAAATGCCGGACGCGTTGTCAGTGCGGGCGGGTACGTTCATTGGCATGGGGAAGCACAAAGCAGCGCACATCGTGTGGGACTGGAACGGGACCCTGTTCCACGACAACACGGCCATCATCGGGGCGACGAACGCGGCGTTCGCCGAGCTGGGGCTGGAGCCGATCACCCTGGAGCAGTACCGGGAGCTGTACTGCGTTCCGGTGCCGCGGTTCTACGAGCGGCTGATGGGCCGGCTGCCCACGGACGCGGAGTGGGCGGTCATGGATGAGACGTTCCACCGGTACTACACGGAGCACCGGGTCGGCTGCCGGCTCACCGACGGGGTGCCGGGGCTGCTCGCCGAGTGGGCTTCGGCCGGGGGCAGCCAGTCACTGCTGAGTATGTACGGACATGACGAACTCGTTCCGCTGGTACGGGACTTCGGGATCGAGCCGCATTTCATACGGGTCGACGGGCGGACCGGGCCGTCCGGCGGAAGCAAGGCCGAGCACATGGTGCGGCATGTGGGGGCGCTGACCGGCGTGGAGCCCGCTCGTACGGTCGTGATCGGCGACGCGGCGGACGACGCGATCGCGGCCCGGCACGTCGGGGCGCGGGCCGTGCTCTACACCGGGGGTTCGCACAGCCGGACCAGCCTCGAAGCGGTAGGGGTGCCTGTCGTGGACAGCCTGGAGGAAGCGATCGTGGAGGCGGCGCGGTTGGCGGCGTGAAGGGGCGTACGGGCGTACGGGGATGATGGCGCCCGTTGCGCAGGTCCCCACCGAGGTCAGGTCACAGGAGCCTTCGCCCGTAGCACCGTGAGGAACTCCCGCATCCAGCGGGGGTGGTCCGGCCAAACACGCGACGAGACGAGGGTGCCGTCGACCACGGCCTCGGCGTCCTGGAAGCTGGCGCCCGCGGCCTGCATGTCGAGCTCCAGCGCCGGGTACGCCGTGACGCGGCGCCCCCGCAGGCCGTCGATCGCCGCGGTCAGCAGGGGGCCGTGGCAGATCTGGGCGACGGGTTTGTCCGTGTCGAAGAAGGACTTCAGGATCTTGCGGAGTTCGGGATCGTTGCGGAGGTACTCGGGTGCCCGGCCGCCGGGGATCACCAGGGCCACGTACTGGCCGGGGTCGACCTCCGAGAAGGCCAGGTCGGCGGGCCAGGTGTAGCCGGGCTTCTCCGTGTACGTGTCGAAGCCGGGTTCGAAGTCGTGGACGACGAAGCGGAGTTGCTTGCGGGCAGGGGCGGCGATGTGGACCTCGTAACCCTCTTCACGCAGGCGCTGGTAGGGGTACAGGACCTCCAGTGACTCCGCGGCGTCTCCGGTGACGATCAGGATCTTCGCACTCATGGTCGCTCCGCTCCCTTCGCCGGGATCCGTCCCGCCCAACGTGCCTCTGCGTCGGGCCTTTGCCAAGGGGGCTGCGCGCTGGGGTTTGCGTGAGCTGGGGGACTGGGGTGCTCGGCTGCGGATGTGTGGACGGGTGGTTTCTTACTCCCCACCCTCAAGCCGCATGCTTTCCCGCGCCACCCGTAAGCCCCAAGCGCCCGCTCGTAAGCCCCCGCGCACTGTGCAGACTGTCAAAATCCCACCCCCTCTTTTGTACACATGAGGCTCATGACGGAGCCCCCGTGCGGAGCGATAGCCTTGTCACGTGATCAGCGCGATATGTCGCGGGAGCGTCTGTCTTCCCGCTTTGCGCCCGGACCGCACGGACGACATCCGTGGCCGGGCGGTCGCTGGTCTTCGCGGGCGGTACGGGTCACCGAGAGCAGTCTCACAGTCTCCGGCGGTGCCGAACATGGCCGATAACGCCCCGCCCCTCTCACATCGCGGCATAGCGTCGAAGCAGACCGGACACCCCGCGTCACGGCGCTACGTCACTTCACGTTTTTCGGCGTCACGCAACGGCGCGCGACAGGAGCCAGAGGACAATGCAGACCAAGCTGGACGAAGCCAAGGCCGAGCTGCTCGAACGGGCCGCCCGGGTAGCTGAGAACAGCCCGGCCGGGGTGCATCTACCGACCGGGACGAAGGACGAGGGCACCTCCGCCACCCCGGACCACGCCACCGTGCTCGCGTTCCTCCAGCGCTACTACCTGCACACCGCCCCGGAGGACCTCACCGACCGTGACCCGGTCGATGTCTTCGGAGCCGCCTTCTCCCACTACCGACTGGCCGAAAACCGACCCCAGGGCACGGCCAATGTGCGGGTCCACACCCCGACCGTCGAGGAGAACGGCTGGACCTGCAGCCACTCCGTCGTCGAGGTGGTCACCGACGACATGCCCTTCCTCGTCGACTCCGTGACCAACGAGCTGTCTCGGCAGGGGCGCGGCATCCACGTCGTGATCCACCCCCAGTTCGTCGTACGGCGCGATGTCACCGGCAAGCTCATCGAGGTCCAGCCCACCCGGCCCGCCGCCGAAGACCTGCCGCACGACGCCCACATCGAGTCCTGGATCCACGTCGAGATCGACCGCGAGACCGACCGCGCCGACCTGAAGCAGATCACCGCCGATCTGCTGCGCGTGCTCTCCGACGCCCGCGAGGCCGTCGAGGACTGGGAGAAGATGCGGGACGCCGCGCTGCGCATCGCCGACGACCTGCCGGCCGAGCCCACCGCCGACGATCTGCGTGACCAGGAGGTCGAGGAGGCTCGCGAGTTGCTGCGCTGGCTGGCCGCCGACCACTTCACCTTCCTCGGCTACCGCGAGTACGAACTGACGGAGGACGACTCCCTCGCCGCCGTCCCCGGCACCGGCCTCGGCATTCTGCGCTCCGACCCGCACCACAGCGGCGACGACGCCCACGGCCACTCGCACTCCTTCAGCCGGCTCCCCGCCGACGCCCGCGCCAAGGCCCGCGAGCACAAGCTGCTCATCCTCACCAAGGCGAACAGCCGCTCCACCGTGCACCGGCCGTCCTACCTCGACTACATCGGCGTGAAGAGGTTCGACCAGGACGGGAACGTCATCGGTGAGCGGCGCTTCCTCGGGCTCTTCTCCTCCGCCGCGTACACCGAGTCCGTACGCCGTGTGCCGGTCATCCGCCGCAAGGTCCAGGAGGTCCTCAAGGGCGCGGGCTTCTCGCCCAACAGCCACGACGGGCGCGATCTGCTGCAGATCCTGGAGACATACCCCCGTGACGAGCTGTTCCAGACCCCGGTCGACGAGCTGCGGTCCATCGTCACCTCCGTCCTCTACCTGCAGGAGCGCCGGCGGCTCCGCCTCTACCTGCGCCAGGACGAGTACGGCCGCTACTACTCGGCCCTCGTCTACCTGCCGCGCGACCGCTACACCACGGCCGTACGCCTGAGGATCATCGACCTCCTGAAGGAGGAACTCGGCGGCACCAGCGTCGACTTCACCGCCTGGAACACCGAGTCGATCCTGTCCCGGCTGCACTTCGTGGTCCGCGTCCCGCAGGGCACCGAGCTGCCGGAGCTGTCCGACGCCGACAAGGAGCGCATCGAGGCGCGGCTCGTCGAGGCCGCCCGCTCCTGGGCCGACGGTTTCGCCGAGGCGCTGAACGCCGAGTGCGGCGAGGAGCGCGCGGCCGAACTGCAGCGCCGGTACGGGAACGCCATTCCCGAGGGCTACAAGGCCGACCACAACCCGCGCGCGGCGGTCGCCGACCTGGTCCACCTGGAGCAGCTCGGCGACGGCAAGGACTTCGCGCTCAGCCTGTACGAACCGGTGGGCGCCGCGCCCGACGAGCGCCGCTTCAAGATCTACCGCACCGGCGCGCCGGTCTCCCTCTCCGCCGTCCTGCCCGTGCTCAGCCGGCTCGGCGTCGAGGTCACCGACGAGCGCCCCTACGAGCTGCGCTGCTCGGACCGTACCTCCGCCTGGATCTACGACTTCGGCCTGCGCGTGCCCCCGTCCAAGGGCAGCGGCGACTATCTCGCCGACGACGCCCGCGAGCGCTTCCAGGACGCCTTCTCGGCGACCTGGACGGGGCAGGCCGAGAACGACGGCTTCAACTCGCTCGTGCTGAGCGCCGGGCTGAGCTGGCGGCAGGCGGTCGTGCTGCGGGCGTACGCGAAGTACCTGCGCCAGGCCGGTTCGACCTTCAGCCAGGACTACATGGAGGACACCCTCCGCAACAACGTCCACACCACCCGGCTGCTCGTCTCCCTCTTCGAGGCGCGGATGTCCCCGGACCGCCAGCGGGCGGGTATGGAACTGACCGACGCCCTCCTGGAGGAGCTGGACGCCGCCCTCGACAAGGTCGCCTCCCTCGACGAGGACCGGATCCTGCGGTCGTTCCTGACCGTCATCAAGGCGACCCTGCGCACCAACTTCTTCCAGGAGGCGGCGGGCGGACAGCCGCACGAGTACGTCTCCATGAAGTTCGACCCGACGGCCATCCCCGACCTTCCGGCGCCGCGTCCGGCGTACGAGATCTGGGTGTACTCCCCGCGTGTCGAGGGCGTCCACCTGCGGTTCGGCAAGGTCGCGCGCGGCGGTCTGCGCTGGTCCGACCGCCGTGAGGACTTCCGGACGGAGATCCTCGGCCTGGTCAAGGCGCAGATGGTCAAGAACACCGTCATCGTGCCGGTCGGCGCGAAGGGCGGCTTCGTCGCCAAGCAGCTGCCGGACCCGTCCGTGGACCGCGACGCCTGGCTGGCCGAGGGCATCCGCAGCTACAAGACCTTCATCTCGGCGCTGCTCGACATCACCGACAACATGGTGGCCGGTGAGGTCGTACCGCCCGCCGACGTCGTACGGCACGACGAGGACGACACCTACCTCGTCGTCGCCGCCGACAAGGGCACCGCGACCTTCTCGGACATCGCCAACGAGGTCGCGCAGAACTACAACTTCTGGCTCGGCGACGCGTTCGCCTCGGGTGGCAGTGCCGGCTACGACCACAAGAAGATGGGCATCACCGCCCGCGGCGCCTGGGAGTCCGTGAAGCGGCACTTCCGGGAGCTGGACGTGAACACGCAGACCGATGACTTCACCGTCGTCGGCGTCGGCGACATGTCCGGTGACGTGTTCGGCAACGGCATGCTGCTGTCCGAGCACATCCGCCTGGTCGCCGCCTTCGACCACCGGCACATCGTCATCGACCCGGACCCGGACGCGGCCACCTCGTACGCCGAGCGCCGCCGCCTGTTCGAGCTGCCCCGCAGCTCCTGGGCCGACTACAACAAGGAGCTGCTGTCACAGGGCGGCGGTATCTTCCCGCGCAGCGCCAAGTCCATCCCGCTCAACAGCCACATCCGCCATGCCCTCGGCATCGAGGACCGCGTCGCCAAGATGACCCCGGCCGATCTGATGCGGGCGATTCTCAAGGCACCGGTCGACCTGCTGTGGAACGGCGGCATCGGTACGTACGTGAAGGCGTCGACCGAGACGCACGCGGACGTCGGCGACAAGGCCAACGACGCGATCCGCGTGGACGGCGCCGACCTCAGGGTGAAGGTCGTCGGCGAGGGCGGCAACCTGGGTCTGACCCAGCTCGGCCGGATCGAGTTCGCGCAAGCCGGCGGCAAGGTCAACACCGACGCCATCGACAACAGCGCGGGCGTGGACACCTCCGACCACGAGGTGAACATCAAGATCCTGCTCAACGCGGTCGTCTCGGACGGCGACATGACCGTCAAGCAGCGCAACAAGCTGCTCGCCGAGATGACCGACGAGGTCGGCCAGCTGGTCCTGCGCAACAACTACGCACAGAACGTGGCGCTCGCCAACGCGCTCGCCCAGTCCCCGGACATGCTCCACGCGCAGCACCGCTATCTGCGCCACCTGGTGCGCGCCGGGCACCTCGACCGGGCCCTGGAGTTCATGCCCACCGAGCGCCAGATCCGTGAGCGCCTCAACACCGGGCACGGTCTGACCCAGCCGGAGACGGCCGTCCTCCTCGCGTACACGAAGATCACGGTCGCCGACGAGCTGCTGCACACCTCGCTGCCGGACGACCTGTATCTGCGGGGCCTGCTGCACGCGTACTTCCCGACGGCGCTGCGCGATCAGTTCCTGTCGCAGATCGACAGCCACCCGCTGCGCCGCGAGATCACCACGACGGTGCTGGTCAACGACACGGTCAACACGGGCGGTACGAGCTTCCTGCACCGACTGCGCGAGGAGACCGGAGCCTCCCTCGAGGAGATCGTCCGGGCGCAGACCGCGGCCCGCGCGATCTTCGGGCTGAGCGAGGTGTGGGACGAGGTCGAGGCGCTCGACAACAGGGTCGAAGCGGCCGTCCAGACCCGTATCCGCCTGCACTCCCGCCGTCTCGTCGAGCGCGGCACCCGCTGGCTGCTCAACAACCGGCCGCAGCCGCTCGAGCTCGCCGAGACGATCGACTTCTTCAGCGAGGGAGTCACACGGGTCTGGGCCGAGCTGCCCAAGCTGGTGCGCGGCGCGGACCTGGAGTGGTACCAGCGGATCTACGACGAGCTGTCGGCCGCCGGTGTCCCGGACGGTCTCGCCCAGCGCGTCGCCGGTTTCTCCGCGGCCTTCCCGGCGCTCGACGTCGTCGCGGTGGCCGACCGCACCGGCAAGGACCCGATGGACGTCGCCGAGGTGTACTACGACCTCGCCGACCGCCTCCGCGTCAGCCAGCTCATGGACCGCATCATCGAGCTCCCGCGCGCCGACCGCTGGCAGTCCATGGCCCGCGCCTCCATCCGCGAGGACCTGTACGCGGCCCACGCGGCGCTCACCTCCGACGTCCTCGCCTTCGGAAACGGCGCGGCCACACCGGAGCAGCGCTTCAAGGCCTGGGAGCAGAAGAACGCGGCGATCCTGGGCCGGGCCCGTACGACCCTGGAGGAGATCCAGAGCTCGGAGTCCTTCGACCTGGCGAACCTGTCGGTGGCGATGCGGACGATGCGGACGATGTTGCGTACGCATTCGTAGGCGGTACGTACGGCGGTATGTACGCGGACGGGGACGCCCCGTCCGCGTACGCATCTTGCTGAGTGACCCCCAAGTGGCCTACACACCGCACAAGTCCTAAAAGGAGCATTTAGGATCAATAGGGTGAACGTGGATCCGTCCCGGCCGCCCGGCGCCACCGCCGCCGTACCCGACGTCACCGTCGTCGTCATCGTCTACAACGACGCGTCCCGCCTGCCGGCGGCCGTCCGCTCCGTGCTGGCGCAGACGCTGCGCGGCGTGGAGGTCGTGATCGTGGACGACCGCAGCACGGACGGCTCGTACGAGGCGGCCCGGCGGCTGGCCGCCGAGCATCCCGATCGCGTACGTGCCTACCGGCTCCCGGAGAACAGCGGTGGCTGCGGCGCGCCGCGCAACCACGGCCTCGCGCAGGCGCGCGGTACGTACGTCGTCTTCCTCGACAGCGACGACGTACTGGAACGCAACGCCTGCCGGAACCTCCTGGAAGCGGCCGAGACCACCGGCGCCGACCTCGTCTCCGGGTTGTGCGTACGCGTGCATGTGGACGCGCGCAGCCGCAAGGAGGTCAAGTGGTACCCCTGGCTGTACAAGCGCACCCGCACCCTGGAGTCGATCGCCGAGCTGCCCGACCTGCTGGTCTTCGACACGCTGTCGACGAACAAGTGCTACCGCAGACAGTTCCTGCTGGACCGGGACCTGCGCTTCCCCGTCGGCGTCCACTACGAGGACCTGCTCTTCTCGGCGCAGGCGTATGCGGCCGCCCGCCGCATCACCCTGATCCCCAACCGCGTGTACGACTGGAACGTCGTCGAGAAGGCCGCCGCGAAGTCGATCAGCAACCGGCGCGACGAGATCGCCAACTTCGCACAGCGGATGGAGATCCATCACCGGATCGACCAACTGCTGGCGGAACAGGGCCTGTTGGCACTGAAGTTCCACAAGGACGTCAAGTTCCTCAAGCACGATCTGGTGCTGCACCTGCGTGAACTGCCGTTCCGGGACGCCGCCTACCGGCAGGAGTTCGCCGCGATCGCCCGCGACTACCTCGACTCGATCGACCGCGCCGCGTTCGACAAGGTGGAGCCCATCCACGCCATCTGCGCCCATCTGCTGCGCAAGAGCGACTGGGACCAGCTCCTCCCGGCCGTGGACACGCTCACGAACCGCGACAAGATCTCCTCGCCGCTCCTCGAACGCGACGGGCGAATCTACTGGTGCGACGCCGCTCATCTCGACGGAGACGGTTTCGGGCGGCAGGTCCTGGACGTCACCGAACTCGGCTACCACACCAAGCCGCTCCAGAAAATGTTCCTCCGCAACGCCCTGACCGGCTACGCGGAAACGGCCGGCACGGTCCGTCTCGCCGGGCGCATCACCAACCCGCTCGGCATCATCCCGCCCGGCGCTCGGCTCACCGGCGAGCTGGAGTTCTACGCCCGCCGCAAGGGCCTGCGCTTCCAGACCTTCCGGTTCCCCGTAGCCACCCTGCGGCACGAGGGCGAGACCATCGCCTGGGAGGCTACGGCGGACCTTGCGCGCGGGCTGCGTCCGCTGGGCATCGTGGACGCCGTATGGGATGTACGGCTCCATCTCGACGTCGACGGCGCCCGCACCACGACCCGTCTCACCGCCTCCGAACCAGGCCTTGCCTCCGGGCAGTTGCCCGTCCGGCCCCGGCTCACCCGGCTGGCCGCCCACCACATCGAGCCCGGGATCTCCGCGCGCGGCCATCTCTGCTTCCGGCTGGTGTCCCGCGAGCAGGTGGACAGGTTCGTCGCGCGCGGCGTGCAGGGGGCGCCGGGCCGGCTCGCCAAGTCCGGCTACCGGAAGGCGAAGACAGCACGCAAGAAGCTGACCTCCGGTGACACCAAGATCCGGATGTACCACGAGGTGTTCAGCCGGCTGCCCGTGAAGAAACGCCTGGTCGTCTTCGAGAGTCACCTGGGCCGGCAGTACAGCGACAGCCCGCGGGCCATCTACGAGGAAATGCGGCGCCAGGGCCTGGAGTTCGAGGCGGTGTGGTCGTACACCGGCAGCCCGGTGGGCTTCCCGTCCGACGCCACGCTCGTACGCCGCTGGTCGCTGCCCTATCTCCAGGCGCTGGCCCGGGCCGAGTTCTGGATCGACAACCAGAGCTATCCGCTGAAGCTCACCAAGCGGCCGCAGACCACGTACATCCAGACCTGGCACGGCTCGGCGCTCAAGCGGATGGGCTTCGACGAGCCGGAGTGGAAGCTCAGGTTCCGTCGCCGTCAGGAAGAGCAGCAGCGCACGCTGGACCGTTTCGACCGCTTCCTCATCCGCACCGAGCACGACGTCCGCACGCTCGCCCGCGCCTTCCGGCTCCAGGAGAAGACACTGCTGCGGGTGGGCTATCCGCGCAACGACGCGCTCGTAAGGGCCCGCCGGGCCACCGAACGACCGCCACTGGCCGCCGAGTTGGGCATCCCTGAGGACAGAAGGGTCCTGCTGTACGCGCCCACCTTCCGCGGACGCGGGAAGGGCCGCTTCGAGCTGCCCTTCGACGTTGAGCGTTTCGCTGACACCTTCGGCGACCGCTACGTCCTTCTCGTCCGCCCGCACTACCTCGACCACGTGGTGCTCCCGCCGTCCGTGCGGGGCCGCGTCATCGACGTGTCGACGCACCACGACGTGACCCCGCTACTGGCGCTCGCCGACGGCCTGATCACCGACTACTCGTCCGTGATGTTCGACTACGCCCTCCTCGACCGGCCGATGTTCTTCTTCGCGTACGACTACGAGGAGTACGCGTACGAGGGCCGCGGGACCTACTTCGACCTGCTGGAACGGGCACCCGGACCCGTCGTGCGCACCGAGGACGAACTGCATGCCGTCCTCGGCTCCTTGGAGAAACAAGCCGTCAAGTACGCGGCGGCGCGGGAGCAGTTCGTCGCGGACTTCGGCGAGTACGACAAGGGGAACGCCGCGCAGAGCGTCGTCGAGCAGTTCTTCTCCCAGTGGGGGCCCTAGTGGAGGCGCGCGTGACCGGGGGCCCCGAGCGGGACGTCTTCTTCGTCTCCAACAGCGTCAACGAGCTGGGCGGAGTGACGAGCTGGTCGCACCAGATGGCCCGGTTGTTGACCGGGCGCGGGCATCGCGTACACATGGTCGGCGTCACTCCGGCCGAGGTCGAACAGGAGCTGGGCGACGAACTCCCGTACCCCACAACGACCTTGTACGACGCCCAGCCGCCCCGCCCCGGCCGCGCCCGCCGGGCGAGCATGCGTGAGCAGGCCTCCAGGCTGACGGCGCTGTTCCGGGCGGCGCGGCCCGGCGCGGTCGTGATCGTCACGCAGGTGTGGGCCATGGAGTGGGTGGAACTGGCCGACACACGGGGTCTGACCGTCATCGGCATGACCCACGAGTCGTTCGCCTACTCCAAGGCGGCCGGACGCTTCCGGCGCGTGCTCAGGCACTACCGCGATGTCGACCGCCTCCTCGCCCTGACCCGCGAGGACGCCGACCTGTGGATCGGCCAGGGCCTCAACAACGTCTCGTACATGCCGAATCCGCTGCCCTTCATGCCTGACATCCCTTCGCCGCGCACCGCGAACGTGGTCGTCAGCATGGGCCGACTGCACGACCAGAAGGGCATCGACATGCTCCTCGACACCTGGTCCGAGGCCGCCCCGCGCCACCCCGGCTGGACCCTGCGGATCTACGGCTCCGGCGAGGACGAGGAGCTGCTGAAGAAGCGGTGCACCGCGCTCGGGCTCGACGACTCCGTCGAGTGGATGGGGAGTACGGGCGATGTGCCGGGCGCGTTGCGCGGCGGCTCGGTCTTCGTCCAGTCGTCGCGGGGTGAGGGCTTCCCGCTCGCCCTGATGGAGGCGATGGCGACGGGCCTGCCCTGCGCCGCGTTCGACTGCGCGCCCGGAGTACGCGAGATCGTCCGGGACGGGGAGGACGGTCTGCTCGCGGGCCTCGGCAACACGGGCGAACTGGCCCGCAGGCTGGGCACGTTGATGTCCGACAAGGAGCTGCGGGATCGGATGGGGGACGCGGCGAGGGCGAACATTCAGCGATACAGAACGGATGAGATCGTACGGCGCTGGGAGGAGCTGTTCGCTTTCCTGGAGCGCTGAGGGGGACTCCAGGCCCGCCCCTTCCGTCACCGCCTCCTTCGCCCGTGGTCGCCCGCTCGAAATGCCGGCGGGCACGCTCCACGCGCGGGTACGGACGGCGGTTCTGGCGCGTGTAGGGCTCTGGTACCTCGCGAAACTGAGCGGCCACGTGACCACACGTACGGTAACGGGCCGCGCCCGGGTTCCACGCTGGGCGAGGCGCCGTCCGAGCAGCAACAGCAGACGGACGCCCGTGACGGTAGCGGCCGGCACCGACATGGGCCGGGTCAGGAGCCCGTCCGGACATCGCCTGGTGTCGGATCCCGCAGGCCCTCGCGGACAAACGTTGAGACCACTTGGCGGCAGCTTCGGGAGAGGGCCGATTCCGTGATCACATGTGACGCTGGGGACCAAATCAGAAATAAACGGTCATGAAATCAAGGAAAACGGGTGCATTCAGATATTAATCGGACTAAACTGGGCATGTCCGTGTGAGGCGGCGCTGTCGTCGCGAGTTCGACCCGAGGAGAGATGCATGGGGCATGCCCTGGCTGCCACCCCCGACCCGACCCCGCGTGCCAACGCTGCCTTGGCTGCCGATTGCAAGACATGTAACGGCTGGGGAAGTGTGCTCACCTGCGGGGGGCGTCACGAGCTGTGCCCAGAATGCCAATCCCATGGCGATCAGGGGCGTACAGACAGCAACAATGCGTCTCGGGTGGAGTGAGCTGTCAACGGGCATTGGGATGCCCTGGTGGGCGGCCAGCGGTGAACTCCTCATAGGCAGCCAGCACTTCAGAGGTCGGCCCGTCCTTCCGGAGCTCCCCGCGTTCAAGCCACAGCACCCGGTCACACGTATCCCGGATCGACTTGTTGTTGTGACTGACCAGGAACACCGTGCCCGCATGCTTCCGCAGCTCCCGGATCCGGGCCTCGGACCGCTTCTGGAAGGAGCGATCCCCGGTGGCCAGCGCCTCGTCGATCATCAGCACGTCGTGATCCTTCGCGGCGGCGATCGAGAACCGGAGCCGTGCCGCCATCCCGGAGGAATACGTGCGCATGGGCAGCGTAATGAAGTCCCCCTTCTCATTGATCCCGGAGAAGTCGACGATCTCCTCGTACCGCTCACGGATCTGCTCGCGGGACATCCCCATGGCGAGCCCTCCGAGGCGGACATTGCGCTCACCGGTGAGGTCGTTCATCAGAGCCGCGTTCACCCCGAGCAGGGAGGGCTGACCGTGCGTGAAGATACGCCCACGCTCCACGGGCAGCAGCCCCGCAACCGCCTTGAGCAGGGTCGACTTGCCGGAACCGTTCGTGCCGATCAGCCCGATGGCCTCCCCCTTGTACGCGGTGAAGGACACGCTCTTTACCGCGTGCACCTTGCGTACGCCCGCCGCCTGCTCCGTCTTCTTGCCGCGGAGGATGCGGTTGAGCGCGGCGGTGGCGGAGCCGCGGCCGGCGCCGGTGCCGTTGACGCGGTAGACGATGTCGACGCGGTCGGCGATGACGGTGGGGATCTTCTCGTTGTTCTCCACGTGCTCAGCCACGTCCGTACGTCTCCTCGGCCTTCCAGAAGTAGATGAAGCCGCCGACGCCCGCGAGGAGCGCCCAGCCGATCGCGAGCTCCCACACGTGGTGCGGCAACTGGCCGGCCTGGAAGCTGTCGATCAGGGCGAACCGCATGAGGTCGATATAGATCGCGGCCGGATTGCACTCCAGCGCGAGCAGCACGACGTGCGGCAGGTCCTGGTGACCGCTGAGGACCTTGTCGATGCTCCACATGACGCCCGAGACGTACATCCAGGTGCGCAGCACGAACGGCATCAGCTGCGCGATGTCCGGCGTCTTCGCCCCCATCCGCGCCATGATCATCGCCACGCCCGCGTTGAACACGAACTGAAGTGCCAAAGCCGGGACCGCCAGCAGCCACGAGGCCGTGACCGGCACCCCGAAGCAGAGCAGGATCACGATCAGCGCAGCCATCGAGAACAGCAACTGCTGGAGTTGTTGCAGCGCGTACGACACCGGCAGCGCGGCACGCGGGAAGTGCAGCGCCCTGACCAGGCCAAGGCTGCCGGAGATCGCCCGCGTGCCCGCCATGATCGAACTCTGCGTGAACGTCCACACGAACACGCCCGTGACCAGGAACGGGACGTAGTCGGGCACTCCCCGGCTGGTGCCCATCAGCTTGCCGAAGACGAGGTAGTAGACCGCCGCGTTCAGCAACGGTGTCGCCACCTGCCAGACCTGCCCGAGCTTCGCCTGGCTGTACTGCGCGGTGAGCCTGGCCGTCGCGAACGCCGTGATGAAGTGCCGCCGCGCCCACAACCGGCGGACGTACGCGGGCAGGGAGGGGCGGGCGCCGCTGACGGTGAGGCCGTACCGGGCGGCGAGCGCGGCGGGGTCGTCGTCGGACGGGGCGTCGGGGTGGGCCGGCGCCGGAAGCGCTGTGTCGAGGACCTGACTCACATCGGCATCCTTTGGCGTTTACGTCGGGACGGGACCGTATCGTCGCAACGTGAGCGTAAGTCGATTCGACGTCGGAACGCAACCGTGTCGTCGTGACGCCCCTATGCTGTGCGCCATGACGACGAACCCCGACGGGAAAGCTGCCGGAAATGCCGACGGAGCCGGCCAGAGCCCCCAGCAGCCGCGCCGAAGGGCTCCCGCCGGGGCGGCCGTACTCCGCGAGGATGTGACGGAAGCCATCCGGTCGGCCGTCTTCGAGGAACTCGCGGCCGTCGGCTACGCCCGGATGTCGATCGAGGGCATCGCGCGCCGCGCGGGCGTCGGCAAGACGGCGGTCTACCGCCGGTGGCGTTCCAAGCTGCACCTGGTGCTCGACCTGGTGTCGGCGATCGCGGTACAGGGCTTGCCGGCGCCGGACACCGGCACCCTGGAGGGCGACCTGAGGCTGCTGTACGAGGTCACGGCCCGCGCTCTGCGCCACCCCGTCGCCTCGCAGATCATCCCCGACCTCCAGGCGGAGGCGGCCCGCAACCCGGACATCGCAGAGGCCATGCAGAAGGCCCTGCGGGAAGGGCAGGAGGGCGTCGCAAGCGGCATCGTCGCGGCGGCCGAGCGGCGTGGCGAGGTCCGTATGGGCATCGACGACGAGATGGCCCTCGACCTCATCTCCGGCCCGCTGTACTGGCGCTCGGTGGTGATCCGTAGCCCGAAGCTGCCGCAGGGCTACCTGGAGAAGCTGGCGCGGGCGACGGCCGTGGCGCTCAAGGCGTTGTAGGCGTTGTGGGCCTGTGGTGGGGCGCGCGGTAGCCCGCGTTGCAGACCGGGCGCCGGATCGTTGTCATCCGTGACTCACACCTCGGGCCCGCGCTGACGCATACTGGTTTCACGATGACGAAGCCTTCCGCGCCCCGGCGCCATCTGCCCACCAGTCCCTTCAAAGCTCCGGTTGCCCCGGTCGCCAAGCACTTCGCTCTGGGCGACCGAGTGTCGCACGACCAGTTCGGCCTGGGCACGATCGTCGGCGTCGAGGACGGCGTCGCGATGCTCGTCGACTTCGGTGCCCGCCAGGCCCGAATCGTCAGCCCCTACACCCGCATGGACAAACTCTGACGGAACCCGTCAGCAACGCTCGCCGCGGACTGGGACAGTCGTCCCACCCGCGGCGAACGCGTTTCCGCACCCGCGGCTACTGAGCCAGTCGATCGGCCAGCCCTACCAGCTCCCCTGCCCGCAGTACCCGCCCGCCGAACCCCGGCAGCGGCACATGCAACGGCTCGGTCCACCGTGACGGGATGGCGTCCGCCCCGTACACCGCCCCCGCGAGCCCACCCGTGACCGCCGCCACGGTGTCGGTGTCCCCGCCCAGATCTACTGCGGCCCGCACGGCGTCCTCGTACGACGACGTACACCGCACCGCCCACACGGCCGATCCGAGGCACGGCCAAACAGCCCCGTTGAATTCCGTCGCCTGATCGGGATGCCAGTCCGGCGCGAGAACGGTCGCGTACCGTGCCCGATGATCCGGATGTACGAGATCCAGGGCGCCCGGCAGCGCATCGAGCGGATCGCTCCCGGCCAGAGCCACCCGGACCAACTCGTGGAAGAGCGCCGTCCCCTCCCAGGCCGCCCGGTCCCCGTGGGTGAGCGCGGCGATGCGACGCCCGGCGTCCATCGTGGCCTCCGTGCCACCGCCCGCGAAGTACACCGCGGACGTGGCCGCCCGCATCAACGCCCCGTTCCCCGCAGCCCGTTGGTTGACCTGGAAGTGGAGCGCGGCGGCGAAGTCCCAAGGCTCTCCACTGGTGAGTACGTCCTCGGTCTGCAGCCCGATGTCCTTGGGCTCGGACACCGCCCACCGCTGGAACCGCCGGAAAATGTCGGCCAGTTCGAGCCCACCGGACTCCAGGAGCGACTCACCGACGAGCACGGCCATCTGCGTGTCGTCGGTGGCTTCACCGGGGTCCCAGCCGCCGCCTCCGCACATCTCACCGCCGCCACCGGGCTCGGGAAACCGCTCCGAGAACGCCCCTTCGGGCCCGAATTCGAAGGGCGCGCCGAGGGCGTCCCCGACGGCGGATCCGAGAACGGCCCCGAGGGCGCGTGATGTGCGGTCGATCGGCGTCCTCATGGGGCGAGGCGGCCGGCCTTGAGGGTTGAGAGGAGGGCGCGCAGGGGGGTGGGGCTGGTGGTGATTAGTGCTGCGGGGTCGTCGCTCTCGCGGAGGTGTATCGCGGTGTTGGCGGCGGCGAGTTCGACGCAGTCCTCGCTCGAACCGCCACCGGAGAACGTTGACTTCTGCCACTGGAGGGGGGCGGACACGTTGGGAGCCTTTCAGAGTTCCGTGGTGATGTGGGCGATGAGGTCTTGGGACTGCTTGGGCGTCAGGGCTGTGGTGACGACCTGGTCGAAGCGCCTCCGGTATTGCTGGAGCAGAGACTCGGCATCGAGGAGCCTGCCCCCGTGGGCGGTGTCCAATTGCACCGTGTCGAGTTGGGGTACGGGGCCGCGCACGTAGAGCATCGAGTGTCCGGCTCCGGCGAAGTCCTCACTGTCGAAGGGGACCACGCGTACGTTCACGTGATCCAGCACGGAGAGCTCAAGGATGCGTTCGAGCTGGGCGCGTGCAGTCTTCCGGCCGCCAACTCGGATGCGAAGCGCGGCCTCATGGATCACGGCCTCGTACGGTGTCGCACGCTGATCGGTGATGATCCGCTGTCGAAGTGAGCGGAACTCGACGTGGGCGTCCTGATCCTTACGCGGCCAGTCGGGCGACGCAAAGCGGAAGACGGCTCGCATGTGATCCTCGGTCTGGAACAGCCCTGGGATATGAGCCACCTGGAAGGTGCGAACACCTACGGCGTGGTGTTCGAGCTCTGCCAGGTCGAGCCCGCCCGGGTGGATGACGCCCCGGAAATCCTCCCACCAGCCCTTCCCGCGCTCAGTGGCCATGAAGACCAAGGCATCGATGTACGCGGCGTCGTCACAGGCGCAGTGTGCTGCCAGGCGGCGAATACGCTCTTCGCTGATGCCGCTGCGGCCGGTTTCCACGGCGCTCTGCTGCATGGGATTCGAGCCCAGCAGCGCGGCGGCGGCACGAGCTGTCACTCCCGCACGCTCACGCATCTTGCGCAGCTCGCTCCCCAGGCGCTCCTGCCGGGCGGTAGGGGTGCTCCTTGGCGGCATTGGTGCTCTCTCCCTGGTGGTTTGGCTGACCGAGTATGCCGCTCAAGCGCGGCACGGTCACCGAAAAGTGGGCAGTCTTCGGCGTTAGCTTGTGCCGTCACTAGGTTACGCCTACCTTCGGTGCTGAAGCCGACACGCTGCGTCGCGGTAATCGTCGGCTGATCAACTCACCCATGCCCAACGCCAGTTGGAAGCGCACCCGTGCGAAGTCGACCCCACGGGCAATGACACCGACCGGCGCCCTACCCCTCTTGCTCCCTCCTCCCTGCATTTCGCCATCCCTGCAACGGAGTTGATCCCTCATGCCCGAGTACACCCTCTTCTGCCCCTCCCTGGACACCACCCCTCGCGTCGCCCGCGACTTCGTCGCCTCCGTCCTGCGCTCGCAGCAACTCGGCGACCTCGTCGACAACGCGGTCCTCTGCACCTCCGAACTCGTCACCAACGCCTGCGTACACGCCAAGGGGACCGACGCTGTGTTACGGCTGGCCGTCGGTGAACCGCTCGCCGCGGTCCGGGGCACCGTCTACGACGGAGATCTGCGACCGCCCAAGCTGAGAGAGGGCTGCCTCGACGAGAACGGGCGCGGCATCTGGCTCGTGGACGCACTCACCGAGGGCAGATGGGGCACGGAACCGGACGCCGCACACGCCGTCGGCCCGCCCCCGGGAGGGAAGGGTGTCTGGTTCGAACTCGGGGCGTCCGGCCTATCCGGCCTTCGGCGAGAAGGGACCGAGGGATGAGCCCGCAGCCGGTCCATCAGGAGGGGCCGATCATCCCGATGCCGCCCCTGACCAGGGACGCGTTGCGTGAGGCGGTAAAGCGGGTGAGCCTAGCGGACCTGCCGCAGTTCGACTGGGAGGCCGGGCGGGCGTTCGACCAGGCCAGCCAGACCGGGAGTACGGCTCCGCTTCAGCTCTTCCTGAAACGATGGGGCGTCTTGGTGGCGATCGAACGAGATCCGGCACAGGCGGCTCGCTTGCATGAAGCTGAGCGGATCGCTCGGGACGAGACGGCTGGCGAAGCCGCGTTCCGCGCCGCCATGGCGGAGGTCAACACGATTTTGCGTGAGGCCGAGCGGGAGATCGAGGCTTGAACGACCAACAGGGGGAGCGCTCCTTGGAGCCACCGAATCCATACATCTATCGGCTGGTCATCGTCCCGGAGGTCCGTGGCTGGCTGCACCAGCTCAGGCGGGACGACCCAGACACGCTGAAGCACATCACCGCCGCACTGACTCGGCTGCAAGAACGAGGGCCAGGACTGGGGCGCCCGACAGCCGATCGGATCACCGGGTCCAAGTACGCCATGAAGGAACTCCGGCCGCGCTCCGGCAGCCGGGTGTCCATTCGCATGCTGTACGTGTTCGACCCCCAGCGCCAGGCGGTTGTGCTCGCCGCCGGCAACAAAGCAGGAAACTGGACCGGCTGGTACGACGAGACGATTCCGATCGCCGAAGAGCGATATGAGCGACACTTGAAGGAGATGGAGGAGGGCCGACGATGAACACCCACGAAGCGGGGGTCTACGACACCCCTGATGACCTGCTCGCCGAATTCTTCGACGACCCCGCCGACCGTGAAGGGGTCAAGCGGGAAGCCGAGCGCCTGGCTGCAGAAGAACGCGGTGCCCGGCTCGTCGAACTCCGCGAGCGAGCCAGCGCCACCCGCGAGGACGTCGCCCGCCGTATGGGTGTCGAACTCGCCCGGGTCATCAACTTGGAATCCGGCGCCTTCAGCCCTCCCCGTGTCGATCTTTCCCGCATCGACGAGCTGGAGACCAGCACCTCGGACGAGCTGATCCCCCTAGCCCAGTTCATCTTCGACCTCGCCGCCTACATCCAGGCCATCGGGGGAGACGTACGGCTCGAAATCACGCAACCCGGCGGGCGAGTCTGGTTCCTCCCCGCCCCCACGGACCGTACCAACGCTGACCTTCTGTACACGATCCTGAAGCAGAAACCGGAAAGCCTGAAGGTCGTGGCCGAAATGGACGGTTTCCGCACCGAAGTCGCCTGACCAAGCCACGTGTCAGAGCAGTCACGTTGGGACTGTCCCGACGAACGCAGCGGCGGGCGGACCAACTCCGACAGGTCACCGTGCTGGGTGCCGGCCGCAGTCCGCCCTCCGTCGGCGTCCCTCTACCGCGGTCGCATCAGGTCGAGGTCCTCGCCCCATGCATCCAGCACCGCATCGTGTCCGGCCCGCCGGGCCGCTGGCTCGACACGGGCGAAGAGGTGTTGTTGCAGGGGCACGTCGCCTGTTCCTGAGATGTGAGCCACAGCATCGAGCAGCATGTCGGTGTCCCAGCCGGGCAGCGGGTATCGGGCGAGTTCCCACTCCAGGTACTTGTTGTAGGGGCGGGGACGACGGTCGAGAGCGAAGAGCAGCTCCAGCAGGAATCGAATGCTGTCGGCGGCGTCCAGGCGGGCGGCGAGTGAATGGCCGTCGCGGTCGTTCTTGACGGAGCGGTAGTGGGAGTTGGCGTAGGCGTCGAGCCAGTTACGGGAGTCCCGGAAGGCTTCATCGGCGTCGAGACGTGCCTTGTCGGCCAGGAGCTGGGCGATGCCTCCGTCGAGCCGGTCGAGCACGATCCGGGCGCGGGCGAGGGCGTAGCGCTCGAAGCCGGGCATTCCGGCCGTGCGGAACTCGGTGAGCGGGACGACGACGAGGTCGAGCTCGGGGGTGCGGTGGCCTGTGAACCGGGTGAGGTCCGTTGCCGCGTCATCGGCGAGGATGACGTACAGGTCGTGGTCGGAGTACTTGGTGGTCAGGCCTTCGTGGGCCTGCGAACCTTTGAGGACTAGGCCGACGACGGCGGAATCAGCGAAGGCGAGTTCGACGAACGCGTCGTAAGTGAGGGGCTGCTGGGCAGTCACTGTGTGAATCTCCGGTGGGATGGTGACGGGTATGCCTGCCGGGGCGGCCCCGCTGATGGGGGCGCCCCGCACCGTCCGCGGCGACACTTGGCCGCCGCCCGGAAGATCAACGCACGTGTGGACCCTATCCGCCAGGCCGACCGAGGGGCATCGAATTAACGCGGATTCAGGGACACCGGATCGCAGTCCGGCGTCAAGTCCCTGACCGGCCTGGTCACTTCAGGACTCTCTCAGCCGCGCCGCGCCCCCGGATACAGCCGTACCCATCCCTCCCAAGCCGACGTGATCATGTCGGCCACGTCGTACCTCGCCTTCCAGCCCAGTTCGTCGGCGATGCGGGCAGCCGATGCCACGACGCGGGGTGGGTCCCCTGGGCGGCGCGGCGTGACGACCGGAGGGACGTCGTAGCCCGTTAGGTCGTTGATCAGGTCGATCATCTCGCGGACCGACACACCCTCGCCGCGGCCGATGTTGAGGGTCAGGTCCGTGCCGGGGGACGCGGACAGGCGGCGGGCCGCTGCCACGTGGGCCTCGGCCAGGTCGACCACGTGGATGTAGTCGCGTACGCACGTGCCGTCCGGCGTCGGATAGTCGTCGCCGAAGATCCGTGGCGGCGCGCCCTCCGTCAGCTTTTCGAAGACCATCGGCACGATGTTGAAGACCCCGACGTCGGCCAGCTCCGGCGTCGCCGCGCCCGCCACGTTGAAGTAGCGCAGGGAGGCGGTCGACAGGCCGTGTGCGCGGCCCGTGGCGCGGGTCAGCCACTCGCCTGCCAGCTTGGTCTCGCCGTACGGGCTCATCGGCACGCAGGGCGTCTCCTCGGTCACCAGGTCGACATCCGGCATGCCGTAAACCGCCGCTGAGGACGAGAACACGAAGGAGGGCACTCCCACCTCGGTCACGGCGGACAACAGCACCCGCAGACCCTCGACGTTCTCTTGGTAGTAGTGCAGCGGCAGCTCGACCGACTCGCCTACCTGCTTCTTCGCCGCCAGGTGAACGACACCGGTGACGGCATGGTCCGTGAGTACGCGGGCCACCCGGTCCGCGTCCAGGGTCGAGCCGACGACCATCGGGACCCCGTCGGGGACGCGCTCGGCGATCCCGGTGGACAAGTCGTCGTACACCACGGCCTGTTCGCCCGCCTCGGTCATCGCGCGGACGACGTGCGCCCCGATGTAGCCGGCGCCGCCGGTGATCAGCCAGGTCATGTACGGCCGTCCCCTCGTCTGTCGGTCGGTAAGACCATCGTCGGCCAATGGGCCCCGTCGCGCATTAGTGAAACAGCCGCCTCAGCCGACGGCGCAGTACGGCGGTCATTCCCCGCCGACCGGGCGCGAGCCGCAACGCCAGCGAGCCCGAATGGGTCGCGTACGGCTGGACGAGCAACACGCCGTGCCGGCGGCTCGGCACGACCGTACGACGCAGCAGTCCGGGCCCCGCGACCGCGTGCGCGGTGGTGTCGCGGGCCGAGCCGTCGTGGAACCGCAGTCGCAGCCGCAGATCCCAGGTGCCGGAGCCGAGCGCGGAGAGGTCGACCGGCACCTCGGCCCACCAGGAGCCGACCGAGAAGCCGACCGAGGAGCCGACCGAGGAGCCGACCGAGGAGCCGACCGAGGCGTCGAACCCTGGGCCCACCCCGGAGCCGGCCTCGCTGTCGTCGGGCAGAAGCGGCGCCGTGAGTCCGAGCCCCACGCTGCCGTTTTCCCGGTGTACGAACTCGACGTCCATGCCTGCCGGTCCCGCCTCCGTCATCCGCCCGTACAGCTCGTGCAGACGCAGCCGAAGCCGGGTGGCACGCGCGCGCGGCCGCAGTTCCGCGTCGACGGCGACAGGGAGGAGTCGTACAGGGCGGAACAGCAGGTGTTCCAGGGTCACTTGGGGCAGGTCGGCGGACCAGAGCGGGGTGCCGTCCGACGCCCGTGGATAGGGCGGCGTCAGCCGGGCCGGACGCGAAGCGAGCTCCCTGATGCGGTCCAGGTCGCGCGGCTCCTCGGAGGCCATGACGACCTGCGCGACGACCCGCCCGGGTGCGGGGGCGGACGCGAAGTCACCCGCGTCGAACGTCGCGAGGTACGCGCGCGTGAGCGCCCACCACTCGCGCCGGTACCCGGTACCGCGCAGGCCGAGCTCGCGCGCGTACATCCGCAGGCTGTGGTCCAGGAACGCGGCGCGCGCCGCCCGGGCGAGCCGCTTCTCACCGGCGGTGAGGAGGATGTCGTACGCCATGCCGTGGGCCGTCAGCCTGGACCGCCAGCTGTCCATGCCCGCCCGGTCGAGCGAGATCGACAGCCGCCCGGCGGACCGGCGCACCTGCCAGACGTACACCGGATCGGGGACCAGTGCGAGGCGCGGCCCGGCGGCGAGTACGCGGGCGGTGAAGACGAAGTCCTCGTAGGGGAAGCGCCCTTCGGGGAAGCGGATGCCGTGCTCGCGCAGGAAGCCGGTGCGGTACAGCTTGTTCACGCAGAGCGTGTCGTGGACCAGGCGGGTGCGGTGCGAGGGGTGGGGGACGAGGACGGGTCTCGCGTAGAGCTCGGGCCGCCAGGGGACCTCGCGACCGGACGGCAGCTCGCGGCGTATGCACAGGCCGGCTGCGACCTCCGTGCCGTGCCCGAAGGCGGCGGAGAGCAGCGTGTCCACCGCGCCGGGCGGCAGTACGTCGTCGCTGTCCAGGAACATCACGTACGGGGCCGTCGCGGCGTCGATCCCGTCGTTGCGGGGGCTTCCGCAGCCTCCGCTGTTGACCTTGCGGCGTACGACCTTCAGGCGCGGTTCGCCGCGCGCGAGCCGGTCCAGGAGGTCCGGGCTGCCGTCCGCCGAGCAGTCGTCGACGGCTATCACCTCGCGGACGGCCGGGCCCTGTGCGAGGGCAGAGCGCACCGCGTCCGTCACATGGGCGGCGTCGTCGTAACCGATGACGATGACGCAGACCTGCGACAGGTGAGGGTGTATGGCTTGCATGGTGTGCCTGGCTTCCACGGGAAGAAACGGAGGCTTTGTGACTGATTCTCCGTTATGTGGTGCTTGTTGTCCCGTGGGGAAAGATGGCAGTGATGAGCGCAGGCTCCCCCAGAAGCGGCGTCTCAGTGGTCAGCCGTTCTCCAGTTCCGCCGCGTCCAGCGCCGCCGTGAGCTTGTCGAGCCAGGCCCGCAGCTCGCGGATCTCGTCCAGGTCGAAGCTCGTCGCGGCGGCGATCCGGCGCGGTACGGCGAGTGCCCGCTCGCGCAGCGCGCCGCCCTCGTCCGTGAGCCCGACGACCACCGACCGCTCGTCGCGGGCGCTGCGCTCACGCCGTACGAGCCCGGTCGCCTCCAGGCGCTTGAGTAGCGGCGACAGGGTCCCTGAGTCGAGCCGCAGGTGCTCGCCCAGCTTCTTCACGGGCAGCTCGCCGTGCTCCCACAGCACGAGCATGACCAGGTACTGGGGGTAGGTGAGCCCCAGGTCCTTCAGGACGACCCGGTACACGCCGCCGAAGGCGCGCGACGCGGCGTTCAGGGAGAAGCAGATCTGCTGGTCGAGACGCAGGAAGTCCCCGGCCTCGCGAAGGGCGTCGGCGTCGCGCACAGCGTCGGCTGCGGCGTCCGTGACGGCGGGATCCGGAGTCGGAGTCGGTGTCGGAGCGGTCATGCCTCCAGGATAACTCAAGTACGCCATTGGATTGTGCGCAACTGAATTGTGTGCTCTACTTGCAGTCGTGCGGCAGGCGCTCCAAGGCCTGCCGATACGACCTTGATCTTGACCCTGATGATGAGAGGGACGTTTCCCATGGACGCGCTCTACACCGCTGTCGCCACCGCCACCCACGGCCGTGAGGGCCGCGCCTTCACCAACGACGGCCGCCTCGACCTTGAGCTGGGCATCCCGAAGGAGATGGGCGGCAACGGTCAGGGCACGAACCCGGAGCAGCTGTTCGCCGCGGGCTACTCCGCCTGCTTCGCCAGCGCCCTCGGTCTGGTCGGCCGGCAGGCGAAGGTCGATGTCAGCGAGGCGGCGGTGACCGCCGAGGTCGGCATCGGCAAGCAGGGCGAGGGCTTCGGCCTCGCGGTCACGCTGCGCGTGGAGCTGCCCGACTCCGTGGACGCCGAGACCGGCCGCAAGCTGATCGAGCAGGCCCACCAGGTCTGCCCGTACTCCAACGCCACCCGCGGCAACATCCCGGTCGAGCTCGTCGTCGAGTAATCGAGCAACCCCAGACGCCTGGTCAAACCCTGATCGTTGCCCGGTCCGCACTCAACGCGGGCCGGGCATCCGGCGTTTCAAGCGCCGCCATCGTCGACGCGGCCCGCTCCAGCAGCAGCGGCAGCCCGATCACCGGCAGCACCCACGCCACCACGATCAGCCGGTCGCCGATGTTGATGTCCGGATGCCCCGCCTGGTTGACGACCCCGCTGAAGGCCGCCGCGATCAGGAACGCCGCGTAGGCCGGACGTTGCCGCAGCACACCCCACGCCCCGGCGGCCAGCGCCGCGATGAAGAGCGGCTGCAAGAACTGCCGACGTAGCCACTCCACCCAGAAGTTGAGCTCCAGTCGCCAGAACTCCGGCCACGGGTCCGCGCGGTCGGGCAGCGTGAAGTGATGGGCGAGCAGGTCCTGGAGACTCTCGCTCGTGGAGGGGTAGTTCAGCAGCCCGGCGGCCGACACGGTCCCCAGGGCCGCGCAGCTCGCCATCACGGCGATCACCCGCAGGGCGGGGTCAAGTCGCCTTCTCCGTACGGCGATCACCGCGCACGCCGCCACCAGGCACAGCCCGAGGAACATTGCCTGCGAGTGCTTCACCGTGAAGAGCAGCAGCAGCGAGCCGCCGATCAGTGCGGCGCCCGTGCGCGTCCGGCCGTCGAGTGCCAGTGCGCAGCCCCACAAGGCCGCCAGGGTCAGAGCCAGTTGGAGACCCTCGGTCATGGGGCGCATGGCGGTCGTGCCGACCGGCAGGGCGTAGTACAGGGCCTGCCCGGTGAGGGCCACGGCGGTCGGAGTGCGCAGGGCGCGCAGGACCAGGAAGACGAGGACGCCTCCGGCCGCGGCCACGAACACGCTCGACAGCCAGATGCCCCAGGTCACACCGAACACCGTGACGAACGGCGCCAGCAGCGCGGGATACCCGGGCCGCGCCTCGAAGATCCGCATGAACCGTTCGGAGTTGAACGGCACCGTGTGCGCGGTCGTCTGACCGGCCCGCAGCCGCCGGTCCACCTCCGGCCACAGCTCGCGGCGGCACTCCTCGGGGATCCGCCCGACCGGGCCCGGAGAGTGGAACCGCACCACGTCGACGCTCCGCTCGCGGCGCGCCTCGGCGTGCCGGCTGGCGCAGACGTAGTCGATGGTGGCGGCAGCCGCCTCGCGCCTGCTGTCACCGCGCAGAGCCAGGGCGTACGACAGGTAGTTCCTGCTGTCGGGAGTGTCCCGCCCGGTGATGTTGGCGAGCTGGAGCAGCGCGAAGACGGTGGCGAGAACGATCACCCAGGTACGGGCCTTGAAGCGGGGCATACGGCTCTTTCGGTGTTGTGCTCTTGGTGTTGTGAGCCCGCGCCACCGCATGCGGTGGGGCGAGCCGTGGCCCGCCCCACCGAGAGGCCTCAGCCCTTACGGGCCTTGACAATCGCCCTGGTGATGATCGGCGGCAGCAGGTCCTTGGCGATCCGCCTGGTCCGGCTCGGCCGCCGCTTGGCGGCGCTGACGGTGGCGGGCCGCGTGGCGGCGCGCGGAGCGGGAGCGGGCTTCGGAGCGGGCGCGGGCTTGGGCGCCGCGACGACCGGCTTCGGCTCTTCGCCCGCGTACTTGGACACCGGCTGCTTCGGCTCGGTCGCTTTTTGGCCGGTGATACGGATCAGCCCGTACCCCGCGACCCGCTGCACCTCGTGCCACATGTCGTCACGGCCCGCCAGCCATTCCAGCAGCGCGTCCCGCAGCGGCTCGGGGTCGCCCCAGGTGCCGTAGAACTTGGTGCCCGTGATGCAGATGGGGCGCAGGTCGAACGTGGGAATCGCCCCCCAGGTGGCCGCGGCGACGCCCGGGCAGTGCTCGGCGCGGAAGTCGTCGAGGACGACCACGCCATCGGGCAGCAATATGTCGCGCACCGCCTCGATGTCGGCGTTCACGTGCTCGTACAGGTGCGAGGCGTCGATGTGCGCGAAGCGGCAGCTCTTGTCCTCGACGCGGTCGGCGACCACCTGGCTCGGCGCCTGGATGATCTCGGGCAACTCCTCATGGAACGCGAGGTAGTTGGCCTCGAAGGCCCGCCGGGTCAGCGTCGAGTACGACTTGTTCATCTCCTTGCTGTTGGCCGCGTCCTCCGCGGGGGAGTCGAACAGGTCGCACACCGTGAACTTGTCCTCGCCACGCAGGTAGGAGCCCATGAAGATGGCGCTCTTTCCCATGTAGGCGCCGAGCTCCAGCAGATTGCCGGTCTGCTGGCTGTCGAGCTGCCGGGACAGGAACCAGTCGAACAGCTGCTGATCGACGGCACGGAACCAGCCCTTGACGTCCGACAGCGTTTTGGGACGGGGCAGCTCGGTGGTGCTGGAGGTCATGTGTACTCCGTACAGCGGGGTCTATGGAATTTCTGTGTTCAGGGATGGGATCCGAGGGCTTCGGGGACTGTCAACGACGGGAACGGAAACTCCGGGTGTCGAAACAGTTGCCAGTGGTGAGGAGGTCGGATAATCACCGGTTCGGGAGGAATCGAGCACCCCTGGAATGCCGTCTTCCACCGACGGCACCGGATGGCGCTCGTCGAGCGGCACCACGGCCGGCAGCCCGGCGGTCTCACCGAGCACCACCCGGCGTACGACACGCTCGGCGGCCCGTCCGTCGTCGTACGGGCAGAAGCGCTCCCGGAACGCGGCCCTCAGCTGCGCGGAGCGCGAACCGCGCCAGTGGCCCGTCGCGAAGATGTCGATGAGTTCGTCCTCGCTGCGCGCGACGACTCCCGGCGGGAACGTGCGCAGATCGAAGTACGTGCCACGTGCCGCCTCGTACGCCGCCCAGTCGTCCGCGTGGATCACGATCGGCCGGTCGAGATTCGCATAGTCGAACATCAGGGAGGAGTAGTCGGTGATCAGCGCGTCCGAGGCCAGGCACAGGGACTCGATGCTCGGATGCCCCGACACATCGATCAGCCGGCCGCCGCTGCGGGCCAGCGGCTGCTCGTACGAAGGGTGGGCGCGGGTCAACAGTACGAAGCGAGGGCCGAGTCGGCGCAGGACGCGCTCCGGGTCGAGCATGTGGCGCTGGGAGCGGCGGTAGTCGCGGTGCGTCGGCGCGTAAAGGATCGCGACCGAACCTTCCGGGATGCCGAGTGTTTCGCGCAGCCGGGCCACGTCCGCCGAAGTCGCCCGCTGGAACACGTCGTTGCGGGGCTGGCCGTACTCGAGCGTCGTATAGCCGGAGGGGAAGACGCGCTCCCAGACGAGCGTGGAGTGGCGGTTGCCGGACAGGCAGTAGTCCCACTGGTCGACTCCGCGCAGCAGCTCGGCGAAGTCCGTGCCGCGGGCTGCCGCCGGGCGGTCCTGGAGATCCAGACCCATGCGCTTGAGCGGGGTTCCGGACTGCGTCTGGACCAGAATCTGACCCGGTCGCTTGACCAGCTTGCGGTCGAAGTCGACGTTGCTGACGAGGTACTTGGAGCGGGCGAGCGCCGTCCAGTACGCGGCCGTGTCCGGGCTCAGCTTGCGGGTCGCGGTCGGGACGGTGTGGTGGTGCTCGGGCGCCGCGATCCACGCGGTGCGGATGTCCGGCGCGTATGTCCGGAACGCGTCCTCCAGCGCTGCCGGGTTGCAGCCGTAACCGCGTCCGTCCCCGTTGGAGAACACGGCGCGGTCGGCCCGTACGGGAAGCCGCAGCTGGACGCGGTAGTGCAGCCGCAGCGCCACGGCCCGTACGCCGCGGAACGCCGCCCTGACGCCTTCCGCCACCCGTCTTTTCAGCTGCGCCGCCGCCCACAGCGTGCGATACGTGCGGTGGCTGCCCAGGCGGATGAGCACGTGCCGCAGCCAGTTGCGGGCCGGGAGGCGGGCGCCCGGAACCCGGTAACGGGCGTAGTGCGCGCGGGCCCTGCGCAGGAATTCGGGACGGGAGCCGCGCGGCAGCCGGTCGCGTCCGAGGAACACGGCCGAGAGATGGTCGACCATGCGGCGGAACAGGACGGGGCGCCAGTGCGCCAGTTCCGGGTGCGCGTCGAGATGGGCGAAGACACGGTCGTACTGGTCGAAGATGTCGAAGTGACCCCGGCCGGTGGTCGTGCCGGGCGTGCTGGGCATGCTCCCCTGACGTCGTAGGCGGTAGTGGACACAGACGCGGTCGAGCGTCGCGATGGTCTCGGAGGCCATCAGGACTGAGTACGTCCAGGGGGTGTCCTCGTAGTGGCCGGGAGAGAACGTGAAGCCCTCCCGCTCGATGAACTCCCGGCGGTACGCCTTGTTCCCCACCACCATGAGGACCTTGAGCAGCCCTGGCCGGTCGTCGAGGCGGAACGGCGCCGGGCCGCGCTCGGTGAGCTGCGCCGCCTGGACGTTGCGTACCGTTTCGCCCGTCCAGAAGGTGCGCGCGAAGTCGTAGACCAGGACGTCCGGTTCCTCGGTCTCGTTCAGCCGGTCGGCGAGCGCGCGCAGGGCGTGCGGGGTGAGGGTGTCGGTGCCGTCCAGGAAGACCAGGTAGTCGCCCTTCGCGCGCTCCAGACCGGCGTTGCGGGCCTGGCCGCGGCCCTTGTTCTCCTCGAGGTGCACGGGCCGTACGCGCGGGTCGCGGGCGGCGAACTCGTCGATGATCGAGCCGCAGGCGTCCGGCGAGCAGTCGTCGACGGCGATCAACTCAAGGTCCGGGTAGGACTGTTCGAGGACGGATGCGAGACATTCGTGCAGGTAGGCCTGCACCTTGTACGCGGGGACGATGACACTGAACCGGGGCACGTCACATCCATGGGTCGGCGCGGCAGACTGCCCGGAAACGGCCGAAGGGGTGACGTGGTTACGCCAGATGTGGCATATGGGGGACGTCGGGAGTGAGTTGAGGGGTGGCCGGTACCGGCCACCCCTCAACAGATCATTCGGAAGCGCTACTTCACCGCGCCCGCCATCACACCGGACACGAACTGCCGCTGGAACGCGAAGAACACGGCCAGCGGGATGACCATGGAGATGAAGGCGCCGGGCGCGAGCGTCTCGATGTTGCCGGAGAACTGCCGGGTCTGCTCGGTCAGGGCGACCGTCAGCGGTCGCGAGCCGGAGTCCGAGAAGACCAGCGCCACCAGCATGTCGTTCCACACCCACAGGAACTGGAAGATGCCGAGCGACGCGATGGCGGGTGCGCCGAGCGGCAGGATCACGGTGGTGAACAGCCGGGTCTCGCCCGCGCCGTCGAGCCGTGCGGCCTCCAGGAGCTCACGGGGGATCTCCGCGAAGAAGTTCCGCAGCAGGAAGATCGCGAACGGCAGGCCGAAACCCACGTGGAAGAGGACGACGCCGATGACGCTGCCGTAGATCCCGAGGTCGCCGAAGAGAGCGGACAGCGGGATCAGTGCGACCTGCACCGGCACCACGAGCAGCGCCACGACGGCCAGGAACCACCAGTCGCGGCCCTTGAAGTCCATCCAGGCGAAGGCGTATCCGGCCATGGCCCCGATGACGATCACCAGGGCGGTGGCCGGAACGGTGATCCAGATCGTGTTGAGCAGGGAGTCGGTGATCTCCTCCTTGCCGAGCAGGGTCGAGTAGCTCTCGGTGGTGAGCTGGGACGGTTTGCTGAAGACGTCCCACCAGCCGGAGGCGGCGATGTCGGTCGGGTCACGGAACGACGAGGCGAGCAGCCCGACCGTCGGTGTCACCCAGAGCAGCGCGATCAGGATCAGCACGACCCGCATCACGCCGCCGGCCGCGCCGCTCGCGAGCCGGGAGACCAGCGAGCGCGAGGGCGGAGCGGACGCCTCGGTGGTCACCAGGGGTTCTTTCAGTGGTACGGAGGGTGCGGTCACCGTCGGCGCTCCCTTCGCAGTCGGCGGATGTTGACGATCATCACCGGTAGGACGAGGAGCAGCAGGACGATGCCGATCGCGCTGCCGAGGCCGAGGTCGCCGCTACCGCTGAACGCCGCGTTGTAGAGCTGGAGGGCCAGCACGTTGGCCTCGTCCTGGGTGGGCTGCGGGGCAATGATGAAGATGAGGTCGAAGATCTTCATCACGTTGATCATCAACGTGATCAGCACGACGACGAGGACCGGGGCGAGCAGGGGAACCGTGACCCTGCGGAACACCTGCCACTCGTTGGCCCCGTCGACCCTGGCCGCCTCCAGGAGGTTGCGGTCCACTCCGGCGAGACCCGCCGCGATGAGCACCATCGCGAAACCGGCCCACATCCAGGCGTACGCGCCGATGACGGCCGGTGTGACCAGGCTCGGGCCGAGCCAGTCGATACCGTTGTAGGGCGCCGCGAAGTTCGAGGCGGGGAGCCGGAGTTGGGCACCGTCCGCCTCCGCGGGCAGCGTGAACGTACCGTCGTCGGCCGCCTTCGCGGACGCCACGACGTCGCCGTCCTTGACCGCCTCGACCTTGATGCCCGCGAGGCCCTTCTCGCGCGCGTCGACGGCGCCCTTCTCGCCGCCGCCACCCAGCCGGAAGTCCAGCCAGACCGTGCCGGACACCCCGTCGTCCGAGGCCTCGGCGGGCTTGGCGTCCTGCGGGTCGCCGGGCAGCTTGTTCGGGGCGATGCCGACCAGAGGGAGCAGGACCGGGGAGCCCGCGCTCACCGTGCCCTCGGAGGTGAAGGCGCCGCCTCCCGACGCCTTGAGATCACTCTCGGTCGAGGGGCGCGCCTTCGGGTAGACGGACGACTCGGCGAAGGCGTCGTGCACCCCCACCACGACGGCGTTGGCGACGCCCTGGTCGGGGTCCGCCTCGTAGACGAGCCGGAAGATGATGCCCGCGGCGAGCATGGAGATCGCCATCGGCATGAAGATGACGAGCTTGAACGCCGTTGCCCAGCGCACCCGTTCGGTCAGCACGGCGAAGATCAGGCCCAGCCCGGTGACCAGGGCGGGGGCCACCGCGACCCAGATCGCGGTGTTCTTGACCGCGGTGAACGTGGCGTCGTCCGTGAAGATGTCGGCGTAGTTCTGCAGGCCGACGAAGCCTGAACCGTCGGCGTCGTACAGACTGCGCCAGACCGAGTACCCGATCGGGTAGACCACGAGCGCGCCGAGCAGCACCAGCGCGGGCAGCAGGAACAGACCTGCCACCCACGGCCGGGTACCCATCACGCTCTTACGTTTTCCGGCGGGGGGCACCGGACCTGCCGGGGCCCCCGCCACCGCCGCCTGGGACGACATGGACTGCCGTCAGCCCTTGTACGCCTTGGCGGCGGAGGCCTCGAGCGCCTGCTGCGCGCCCTCGACGTCCGAGGGGTTCTTCAGGAAGTCCTGCAGGCCCTTCCACTCGCCCTGGCCCTGGGTGCCACCGAAGGCGGCGGGAGCCTGGTCGGACATGTCGAAGCGGAAGTCGTCGCCCGCGGCGAGCAGCGCCTTGGCGATGTCCCGGGCCACGTCGTCCTTGTAAGTCTCCAGGTCCATCTCCTTGTTGGGAGAGATGAAGCCGCCCTGGGCCGCCCAGATCTCGGCCGCGTCCGTCGACGCGAGGAAGGTCAACAGGGCTTGCGAGGCCTTGTCGTCCTTCAGGGCCACGGCCATGTCACCGCCGCTGACGACCGGCGACTCGTCGCCGACCGCCGGGAACGGGAAGACCTTGGCGTCCGTGCCGATCTTCGCCTTCGTGTCCGCGTTGATGTTCGCGGCGACGAAGTCGGCCTCGAAGACCATGCCGGCCGGGGTGTCACCGGAGAAGGTGTTGATCACGGACTTGGGGAACTCCGTGCGCAGCGCGGTGGCCTTCCCGCCCGCTATCAGCTCGTCCTTGCCCCACAGCTCGGCGAGTGTGGTCAGGGCCTCCTTCACGGAAGGATCCGTCCACTTGATCTTGTGCTGGGCGAGCTGGTCGTACTTCTCCGGTCCGGCCTGCGAGAGATAGACGTTCTCGAACCAGTCGGTGAGGGTCCAGCCGTCCTGCCCGGCGATGGAGACCGCGGGTGAACCCGCGTCCGACAGGGTCTGCGCCGTCTGGACGAACTCGTCCCAGGTCTTCGGCTCCTCGGTGATGCCGGCGGCCTCGTACGCGGCGGTGTTGTACCAGACCAGTGACTTGTTGGCGGCCTTCGCATAGACGCCGTACTGCTTGCCCTCGTACGCGCCCAGGTCCCTCCAGCCCGCCGAGAAGTTCTTGTCGAGCTGCGCCTGCCCCTCGGCGCCGAGGGGCTTGACCCAGCCCTTCTCGGCGAACTGGTGGAGCACGCCGACCTGCGGCAGGAACGCCACGTTCGGCGGCTTGCCGCCCTGGATCTTCGTGCCCAGGAAGGTGGAGGTGTTGTTGCCGGTCGGTACGTAGCTGACCTCGGCGCCGGTGCGCTTCTCGAACTCGTCCAGCACCTTGGTGAAGTTGTCCTGCTCCGGGCCGGTCCAGACGGCCGCGACCTCGAGTTTCTGACCGTCGAGCTTGGGGAGCTTCACCGTGGCCGCGTTGTCCGTGTCGCCGCCGGCGCTTCCCTCGCTGCCCTTGTCGTCGTCTCCGCCGCACGCGGTGAGCGTGAGTGCCATCGCCCCCGCGACGACGGCGGCTGCGGCTTTCGCGGCCCCGCCTTTCCTGTTCGGCCTGCGTGTACGAAGAGTGCTGCGCATGACTTGCCCCGTTCTCCGTCGAACGTCCGAGCGCTGCCTGTTCCCGTGCGCTCCCGGTGTACGCCTGCCCGCTTGGCGGCGGCAAGAGCGCCTGCGGTGTCAAGTGCGTGATCGTAACCGCGTCGTGACGTGCCGTCATGCGGATCGAGTCGAATGGAGTCTTGTGTGGAGTCGTGTGTGGTCGTAAGGAGTCGTCGGGTGGTTGACGGCTGTACAGAATGCTGTGCGGAATGGCGGCTTCAGGGCGGCTTCAGGGCGCCTTCACAGCAGCGAGGGAACCTCCGTGGCGGACACGGAGCGGGCGGCTCTCTCCAATGCGCTGGCGAGGAGGGCCAGGTCGGTCGGGCCGTTGCCCAACTCGCGTATGGGGCGACGGGCGGGCGGGTCGCCCATTCGGTCCCACTCGAGGGGGACGACCGTGGGGCGCAGGGTTGACGTGCGGGGGATGCGGCCCGTGACGCGGCCCCCCTGGAAGGGAGTTGACCGGCCGCGGGGACCGGTGAGGCGTCCGCGGCCCGGGGCGGGGTCTTCCGGGCCGGCCGAGGGTGCTTCGAGGGCGATGCGCAGGGCGGCCTGCCGGGACAGCTCCGTCTCGGCGGTACGGGGACCGCCCGCGGTGGCCGCCACCAGATGCACGCCGAGCCGGTGACCGCTTCGTGCGACGGCTTCCAGGGCCCGTACGACGGATCCCGCCGCCGGGCGCCCCGGCGAGCCCAGGGCGGGGGACAGGAGCGCGTCGAAATCGTCGACGATCACGGCCAGCCGGGGGAGCGGGGGACCTGCGTCCGCCGCCGCCCGCCGCCGCTCGGCGGCGGGGCGCAGGCGGAGGGTGGAGCTGGGGGGTGCGTCCAGGTCCGCGGCGCCGGGGGTGGCTCCGGGGGGTGCGGTGGTGGACCCCTTCGCCGAGCGCTGGCCCACGATGCGGCCCTGGAGCTGCTGCCGTCCGTGCCACTCGGTGAAGTCGAGGCGGCTGAGGAGCTCGGCCCGCCGCTTCAGCTCGGCGGTGAGGGATTGCGCGAACTCCCGCATTCGGACCGGGTCGTGGGCCGCGAGATACGTGGTGACATGGGGCAGATCGGTGCAGACCCGCAGACCGTCACCGCGTGCGGCGGTGCCGCCGCCGGTGCTGTCCCACCCGTCAATGAGCACGATGCCCAGCCGGTCGGGCCGCTCCGCGGCGGCGAGCGACGCGGCGACGGAGCGGAGCAACTCCGTACGCCCGCTGCCCGAGGGTCCCTCGATCAGCAGATGCGGGCCCTCCTGGGCGAGGTCCACGCTCGCCGGCCCGCGTGGCCCGGCGCCGAGCACGGCGACCGCGCGCCCGCCGAGCGCTTCCGTGTCGTCGGCCGCGTCGGCCCAGCGGGCCATCAGGGACGCCGGGGTGGCCCGGGCCAGCCCCAACTCATCGAGCAGCCGCGCCGCTTGGGGCAACGGCGCGGACACGCGCGCGTGCCGCTCACCGGGGACAGCGTCCGTACGCAGCGGGGCCAGCGCCCGTGCGAACCGCTCGGCCCAGGCCATGGACACCGAGTCGACGGAGGCCACGGTGCCATGGCCGACGGGTCCGCGGGGGAGCTCCGCGGCCTGGGTGCGCGTGGCGCCGGCGAGGGCGCCCGGTGCGACCCGCATCAGCCGCAGCGCCGTGGCCACGTCCCCGCTGAGCAGGGCGACGGCTCCACAGTCCCGGAACACCGAAGAAGCCGCACAGCCCGCCTCGTACGTCTCCGTCACCGGCGAGGCGGGCGACGCGGCCGCCGTCTCGGCAAGGCACACGACATGAATCCCGACCCGCGGTCCCTCGACCGCCAGCCGCGATACGGCTTCCCGCACGGCAGCGGGCCCGGGGTCACCGTCCACGACGACCACGGTGTACGGGCCGGGCCAGGCGCCGTCGCCGGCATCGTCGGTCTGGGCCCAGGAGGGGCGGCGGTCGCGGCCACGGCCTCGGAGGGTGCCGTCGACTTGGCCGCCGCCGAGGGGGATTCCCAGGTGGGTGGCGTCGCGGTCGCGCGTGGGGGTGGGGGGCCTGGAGCCGGGGGCGGAGTCCTGGTCGGCGGGCGCGGCGCTGGAGCCGGGGCCGCCGGGGGCAGTCGGGTCGGTCGGCGGGTGTCCTGGGTGGGCGCTGACGGTGGTCGGCCTGGGGTGGTGGCCTGCGGCATCGACGGGGTGGGGCTCGACACCGCCGCGTCGGGTCGGGGCGGTGGCCCGGTCCGAGGGCGTCCCTGGGGCAGCGCTGCCGTGGTTGCCCGAACGGTGTCGCGGCTGGGCGCCTTCGGCGGATGGTTCGGGGCGGTGGCTCAGGGTGTCGTCGTAGCCGTGGCTGCGCTCGCCGCCGGCGCGCTGGGCCGGGTTGGAGGTGCGCTCGGCGGCTCCGCCGCCGTAGCCGGGGGCGGCGCCGTGGTCGTCCGGCCGGTCTCCCGGGTGGGCGCCTTCGGCGGATGGACGGGGGCGGTGGCCCGCGTCGTCGCGCCCAGCACCGCTTCGGGCGTCCGGCCGGTGATCCGGGTGGGCCGACTCGGCGGTCGCCCTGGGCCGGGTGCCCGTGCCGTTGCCCGAGCCGCGCTCGCCACTGGCGCGGTTGCCCGATGGGTGACCCGGGCGGGCACCGTCAGTGGACGGGTCGGTGGGGTCGCTCGCGTCGGTGCCGCGACTGGCGCCGGTTGGCTCGTTCGACTGGTGATCTGCATGGGCGCTTGGGGAAGCTGCTCCGGGGCGGCTGGTTGTGGCGTCGTCGTAGCCGCGCTCGCCACCGGCGTGGTTGCCCGTCGGGTGGTCCGGGCGGGTGCCGTCCGCGGTCGACCCCGGGCGGTCGGTGTGGACGCCGTCGGCGGACGGTCCGGAGCTGCCGTACCCGCCACGCGCAGCGCCGTCGCCCGACCGGCGAGCCCCCGGGATCGCACCGGTCGTGTCCGGGGCAGCGGCGATGTGGGCCTGGGCCCCGTGGGCAGCCGCGGTGGCCGCGTACGAGGGACGGAGCCCCGTCCTGCGGGCCGTGTCCGCCTTGTGGTCCTCCAGGCGGCGGAGCAGTTCCTCCGTGCGGGATGTGATCTGTTCACGGTCGTAGGCCAGGAGCAGGCGGCAGTCCTGGCCGTGGGCGGGGCGGACGTGGGGGAGCCAGCCGAGCCAGGACCACTCGGCGATGCGCTCCTCCAGGGGGCGCGAGCGGTCCGCGCTGAGCAGGACGATCTCCAGCGAGTCGGGGGAGTGCAGCGCGGCGAGCTGCGCCACCACCGCGCGCGCGAGCCCGGAGAGTCGGGGCCGCGGCCCTGCGATGCCCAGCGCCCCGACCTCACGCAACCCGGTGGTCACCGGCACCGCGGGCAGTAGCCCGGAGCCGTCCGGCGCGCTCCGGTCCGCCGTACCGAGCCGCACCGCGAGCGTCTCGGGGTGCTCGGGGCCGCGCTCCCAAAGCCGGGGCCCCGGCCCGAGCGCGGCCAGGAGCAACGCTGCAAGGTCGGGCCACCGCTCCGGCTCCCGGGCGCCCTCTGTGACGGGCTCGGGGGACGGTGCTGCGTCCGCTGCGTCCTCTTCGGACTCGTCGTACGCCGATGTCGGAGACGGTTCGCCCCGGCCGCCCGCCAGTCGCCGGGCCCACGCCGAGAGCCCGCCGCGTTTGCGCGCCTCGCGCGGCACCGTCGTGCCCCTCGTCGGCGTGTCCTTCCGGGTGCTCTCTGCCCTCCCGGTGCTCTCGAACTCGGGTGCCCCGCCCTGTCCGGGCACGACCGGCGGTTCCGCGGAGCCGTGCCCCTGCGCCCCGGAGGAAGTGCCCTCCGCGGCTCCCCACCCCGCCGTACCGAAGCCATGGTGGGTGTCGCTCGCCTCCAAGGCGGCGGAATCGGCGGCGGAATCGTCCCCTACACGCGCGTGCGGCACGGTTCCGGCGGGCGCGGGCAGCGGCGGCGGCTCCTCGGGCGCCCCCAGCACCCGTACATGCCCCTCCCCGTCCGGCACCGTCTCCCGTACCGCCTCCGCATCCCCCGCCCGGGCCAGCCGCAACGCCGACTCGCCCACCCGCAGCAGCGCCCCCGGCGCCAAGCGCACCGGGCGCTCGCCCACGCGCGCGCCGTCCAGCGTCGTGCCGTTCGTGGAGCCGAGATCCGCGACCGACACCCGCCCGTCCGCCGCGACCGTGACGGCGCAGTGCAGGCGGGAGACGTCCGGGTCGTCCAGGGGCACGTCCGCGTCGGCGGAGCGGCCGATGTCGATGCGGCCGCCGTGCAGCAGATGGACGCCGCCCGCGTCCGGACCGGCGACGACATGGAGCCGGGCTTCGGCCGCGTCGACCTCGGGGCCGGGCTCCGCCGGGGCGCCCATCCACAGCACGGCGCCGTCGATCAGCGGCGGCTCACCGAGCGTGCAGCGCTGGGCGTCCAGCCGCTCCGCTCCCGCGTACAGCACACCGGGACCCTCGCCCCCGACCGCCGAGGCGAGGCCGGAGGCCACCGCGGCGAGCGCGGTCCCGGCGGGCGCCGTCACCAGCACGTCGCAGGACGCGGCACGCCCCTCGGGACGCGTCCCCAGCGGGTCTACGACGGTCAGCCGGATCTGCATCGCCGTCAGCGGTCCCTTCTGCGCGGGCGCCCGCGACGAGGCTGCGCTGCGATCCCCACCGCAGCTCCCCCCACCACACTCGGGCACGTCGGCCAGTACGGGAAGCATCCTCGCACCTGCCACTGACAATGCGCCCGCATCCCACGAACAAGTGATCTTGATTGGTCGGCTCTGCCCGCAAAAGTGCCTGACCAATGCCCCATTGAGATCGATCACGCCAAGATCCGGCAACCAACGGCCCGGGAGTGAGCGTCTTTGCCTGAAACGGAAGGGATCGCCCCACGTAAATCCACAGGACGGCATCCACAGGATGACGACAACCCGGTGCCAGTTCGGCGGCACTACAGTGGGTCGGAACACCCGCAGCAAGGGTGACGGACCAGCCAAGCAAGCAGCAGGGAGCGCATGACGTGCGGCCGGTAGGGAGCAAGTACCTCCTTGAGGAGCCGCTTGGACGCGGCGCCACAGGCACCGTCTGGCGAGCCCGCCAGAGGGAGACCGCGGGAGCCGAGGCGGCCGTGCCGGGCCAGCCCGGCGAGACCGTGGCGATCAAGGTCCTCAAGGAGGAACTCGCCAACGACGCGGATGTCGTGATGCGGTTCCTGCGGGAGCGCTCTGTTCTGCTCCGCCTCACCCACCCGAACATCGTCCGGGTGCGCGATCTCGTCGTCGAAGGCGACCTCCTCGCCCTCGTCATGGACCTGGTCGAAGGCCCCGACCTGCACCGCTACCTGCGTGAGAACGGCCCCTTCAGCCCCATGGCCGCCGCCCTCCTCACCGCCCAGGTCGCCGACGCGCTCGCCTCCAGCCACGCCGACGGCGTAGTCCACCGGGACCTGAAGCCGGCGAACGTCCTGCTCAAGCAGGACGGCGGCCAGATGCACCCGCTGCTGACCGACTTCGGCATCGCCCGGCTCGCCGACTCGCCCGGTCTGACCCGCACCCACGAGTTCGTCGGCACACCCGCGTACGTCGCCCCCGAGTCCGCCGAGGGCCGCCCGCAGACCTCCGCGGTCGACGTCTACGGCGCCGGAATCATGCTGTACGAGCTGGTCACCGGCCGTCCGCCGTTCTCCGGCGGTTCCTCCCTCGAGGTGCTCCACCAGCACCTGAACTCCGAAGCGCGCCGCCCCTCCACGATCCCCGACCCCCTGTGGACGGTCATCGAGCGCTGCCTGCGCAAGAACCCGGACGAACGGCCCAGCGCCGAGAACCTCGCCCGCGGCCTGCGCACGGTCGCTGAGGGCGTCGGCGTGCACGCGACCTCCGCGCAGATCGCCGCCGCCGAGGGCGTGGCCGCGCTGCTCGCCCCGGATCCGGCACCCGCCACCGTGGCGGGCGAATCCTGGGCCGCCGACCCCACGCAGGTGCTGCAGCACGGCGCCGGCTCGTACGACCCGAACGGCGCGACCAGCGTCCTGCCGCACACCGGCGCCGGCTCCGGTGACGCCGACCCCACCTCCGTACTGCCCCACCGCGGCGCCTCCGACCCCACCTCGGTGATGCCGCCGGTGCCGCCGAACCAGCCGCCGTCCGGCGGCCCGGAGGACCCGCACCCCTGGCAGAACCAACTGCGCGCGGCCCGCGACCGCAACGAGCAGACGCAGGTCCAGTCGTATCTCGACCCCGGCGAGGATCCGCTCCGGCGACGTCCCCAGCGACAGGTCGCCCGCCCGCAGCAGCAGCCGCGACAGCGGCCGCAGCAGCGACCTCAGCAGGGCTATCCGCCCCAGGGCCAGCCGCAGCAGTACGCGCCTCAGCGTCAGCCCCAGCAACAGCCGCAGCGATACGCTCCCGCGCCGCCTCCGCCGCAGCAGCCGGCGTCGCGGCCGCCTCGCGAGCCCCGGCCGCCGCGTGAGCCGCGCCAGCGCAGCGCCAACCCGATGAAGATCCCTGGGCTCGGGTGCCTCAAGGGGTGCCTGTTCACGATCATCATCCTGGTCGTGGCCGGGTGGTTGATCTGGGAACTGAGCCCGCTCCAGGAGTGGCTCGATACGTCCAAGGGGTACTGGGAGCAGCTCACGGACTGGTTCCAGACGGCGACGGACTGGGTGGGGGACTTGAGCTCGGGATCGGGTTCTGGTTCCGGCCAGTAGGCCCGTCTTGCCTCTCTTTGTCCCGCCTTGCCTTTTCTGTGCCGTTAGATCACTTGAGATCTCTTTGAGTCCGTCTAGGCCTGTTCAGGCCCGTTGACCCCTTTCATGCCTGTACTGGCCCCCTCGGCTCTCCTCCGAATCCCCAGAACCGCGGTGCGGTTCTGGGGATTTGTCGACACCTGGCGGGTGATTTCTGTCTCCGGAGTGAAGGTTGGGTCTGCGGGCGCGTAGCTTTAGCGACAACACGCGTCCGTAGGAGCAGTCTTGGCACGGAAGATCGGAAGCCGGTACACCGCGCACCAGATTCTGGGGCGGGGCAGCGCCGGGACGGTGTGGCTGGGCGAGGGGCCGGAGGGGCCCGTCGCCATCAAGCTGTTGCGTGAGGACCTCGCCTCCGACCAGGAGCTCGTGGGTCGCTTCGTTCAGGAGCGGACGGCGCTGCTCGGGCTCGATCATCCGCATGTCGTCTCCGTACGTGACCTGGTGGTCGACGGCAACGACCTCGCGCTGGTCATGGATCTCGTGCGGGGGACGGATCTGCGTACCCGTCTCGACCGCGAGCGGCGGCTGGCTCCCGAGGCCGCGGTCGCGATCGTCGCGGATGTCGCGGACGGGCTCGCTGCCGCGCACGCGGCCGGTGTCGTCCACCGGGACGTCAAGCCGGAGAACGTACTGCTCGACATGCAGGGACCGCTCGGGCCCGGCGGCTCGCATCCGGCGCTGCTGACGGACTTCGGTGTGGCCAAGCTCATCGACTCGCCGCGGCGGACCCGGGCGACGAAGATCATCGGTACGCCGGACTATCTGGCGCCCGAGATCATCGAGGGGCTGCCCCCTCGGGCGGCCGTCGACATCTACGCGCTGGCGACCGTGCTGTACGAGCTGCTGGCCGGGTTCACGCCGTTCGGCGGCGGTCACCCCGGAGCGGTGCTGCGGCGGCATGTCACGGAGACGGTGGTACCGCTTCCCGGGATTCCCGACGAGCTGTGGCAGCTGCTCGTGCAGTGTCTGGCGAAGGCGCCGGCGTCAAGGTTGCGGGCGTCCGAGCTGGGGGCGCGGCTGCGCGAGCAGCTGCCCGAACTGGCGGGGATGCCACCGCTGGATGTGGACGAGCCGGAGCCGGAATCCGACGCGACGCCCGCGGAGCCGGAGGCTCCGCGCGACGCCGAGCGGGTGCGGCGGGGTGCTGTGCCGCTGGTGCCGGGGCGCGCCGCGCCGGACTCGAACCGTGACACGCATACGAGCATGCGCGTGCCGGGGCCGGACGAGCTGGCGGGCGGCGCCAGGGGCACCGCCCGCGCGCCCCGCGCCGCCGGTGCCCCGCGGCCCGGCTCCGCCCGCAACCGTGCCGCGGCACGGCGCCGACGCCTCACGCTCAGCGCGGTGGCCGTCGCCCTCGCGGCGGCGGTCGGCATCGGCACGTGGCTCGCCACGACGGGCGACAACGCGGACGCGAAGCCGCAGGGTCCGGGGGCGTCGGCTCCGGCTTCGCCGTAACCGTCGCCCCCCGGCGGGGTGCCTACGGGGGGGGTATCTGGCTGGGGTGCGATTGGCGGCTGCGGGCCCGTTGTGGCTGGTCGCGCAGTTCCCCGCGCCCCTGACGGGGCGCGGGCCGCACGACGGCCCAAGCCCCCACCCACCGAGGGGTGCGGGGAACTGCGCGAGCAACCCAGGACGGCCCGCAGCCGACACACGACCCGCCGAGGGGGCATGGGGGCGTAGCCCCGTAGCCCCCAGTTTTCGGGAAGGGGCCGGGTCGGGGAAAAGCGCCTGCCCCCACTCAGCCGCGGCTGCCAAACCGACCGCACCCCGCACCCGGACCCCCCGCTCAACCGGCGGAGCCACTTGGCAGAGCCGTTACGCTGGGGGTGTGGCAGTTGTCGATGTATCCGAAGAGCTCAAATCCCTCTCCGCGACCATGGAGTCGATCGAGGCCGTCCTGGACCTCGACACGCTGAGGGCAGATATCGCCGTGCTCGAGGAGCAGGCGGCAGCGCCGTCCCTGTGGGACGACCCGGAAGCGGCGCAGAAGATCACCAGCAAGCTGAGCCACCTCCAGGCGGAGGTCCGCAAGGCGGAAGCCCTGCGCAGCCGGATCGACGATCTGGGCGTGCTCTTCGAGATGGCCGAGGAGGAGGACGACCCGGACACCCGCGCCGAGGCCGAGACGGAGCTCACCGCCGTCAAGAAGGCCTTGGACGAGATGGAGGTCCGGACGCTGCTGTCGGGGGAGTACGACTCCCGCGAGGCACTCGTCAACATCCGCGCGGAAGCCGGCGGCGTCGACGCCGCGGACTTCGCCGAGAAGCTCCAGCGCATGTACCTGCGCTGGGCCGAACAGCAGGGCTACAAGACCGAGGTCTACGAAACCTCGTACGCGGAAGAGGCCGGCATCAAGTCGACCACCTTCGCCGTCCAGGTGCCGTACGCCTACGGGACGTTGTCGGTGGAGCAGGGCACGCACCGGCTCGTCAGGATCTCGCCGTTCGACAACCAGGGGCGCCGGCAGACCTCGTTCGCGGGCGTGGAGGTGCTGCCCGTCGTCGAGAAGACCGACCACATAGAGATCGACGAGTCCGAGCTGCGGGTGGATGTGTACCGCTCGTCCGGTCCCGGCGGTCAGGGCGTCAACACCACTGACTCCGCAGTGCGGTTGACCCACCTCCCCACGGGAATTGTCGTCTCCTGTCAGAACGAGCGGTCGCAGATCCAGAACAAGGCGACCGCCATGAACGTACTGCAGGCGAAGCTGCTGGAGCGGCGCAGGCAGGAGGAGCAGGCCAAGATGGACGCCCTCAAGGGCGATGGCGGCAACTCCTGGGGCAACCAGATGCGTTCGTACGTGCTGCACCCGTACCAGATGGTCAAGGATCTGCGCACGGAGTACGAGGTGGGCAACCCGGAGGCCGTGTTCAATGGCGAGATCGATGGCTTCCTGGAGGCCGGAATTCGCTGGCGCAAGCAGCAGGCGAAGTAAGGCGACTTTCGCAGGCGTCGTTTTGTCGACAGGGCAACTGCCGTCCTATGGACGGCAGTTGCCCTTTCTGCAGCTCAATGTCTGGGTTTTACGTCACACTCACATTGAGTATCGGCCGTCATATGACCTTGATCTGGACATCACGGTCGCAACGACCTTGACGATGCTTTGAAGAACAGGAAGGCTGACGCGCGGCATGCGTATCTCTGGGGCGCATGTGAACCGGGGGGCTTCGAGAGCGTCCCTGATGTCGTCGCCCCAGGCGCTGCTCCATTCACGATGAGCTATCTGGGGGTAGCAGGCAGATGACCAAGAAGACGCGGATCCGTGTCGCGCGGGTGGCCGCCGGTGCGGTGATCGCCGCCGGTGCTTCGCTGACCGCCGCGGGTGCCGCTTCGGCCCTTGACGTCGGCGTCGAGGTGGGCGGTCTGAGCGTCGGCGCCAGCGCCGACGAGAACGGTGTCGGTGTCGGACTCGGCGTCGAGGACCCGACCGACCCGCCTACGGAGATCCCGACCGACGAGCCGCCGACGGACGAGCCGCCCACCGACGAGCCGCCGACCGACGAGCCGCCGACGGACGAGCCGCCCACCGATGAGCCGCCGACGGACGAGCCGCCCACCGACGAGCCTCCCACCGACGAGCCCACCGAGGACCCGGGCAACGGCAACGGCGGTGGCAACGGCAACGGCAACGGCGGTGGCAACGGCGGTGGCGGCAACGAGGCCGACCCCGACGGCGGCTCGCAGCCCGTCGAGCAGAGTGAGGGCAAGGAGAGCCTGACCGACACCGGCAGCGGTACGGGTACCGGCACGGGTGCCTCGGACACCTCCGCCCAGGGCACCGGCGGTGGCGGCGAGCTCGCCGAGACCGGCGCCGCCGAGACCACCTTCCTGCTGGTCGGTGCGGCCACGATGATCGCTGGCGGTATCGGCTTCCGTCTGCTGCCCCGCCTCGTGAACGGCCGCGGCGCCGCCGCCTGACGCATGTCAGAGGCTGACCTGCCGTAGGCGCGCGAATCACGAGAAGGGCCCGGAGTCCAGTCCAGGACTCCGGGCCCTTCTCGTCGTACACGTAATGCCTCTTGCTGTGCTTGCTGTACGAAATGCCTCGCCGCTCGCTACGCGGTCTGGTGCGCCAGCAGGGCCACGGCCGCGATCAGCACGGCCAGCAGCGCGATCAGCGCCATGGGGTTCAGGCCCGCGAACGGGCTCTCCTGCTGCAGCCGCTCCCTGTTCGCACGGCAGACGGGGCAGCGGCCTTCATTCACGGGCGCGGCACAGTTCGCGCACACCAACCGGTCGTACGTCATGCGCTCGCCCTCCTTGCACCGGTTCCACGTAGACAACGCTCTCAACGCTCTCAGGAACGAGAACGTTCCCCCTCCACTGTGCCAGGTTCCCCGGATTTAGGCTCGCGTCCCCTTATCCTTCGCCGTCCTGGCGCATTCGAGCCCTTCCCATGTGCGACAAAACGTGCAACCCTCGCGCAACCCCGACCGGCGACTGCGCCCGCCCGCCCGGTTCGCGTATGGTCACGCTCACCTACCCCCGCTGACTCGTGGTGCATCCGTGATCCGATTCGACAACGTCTCCAAGGTCTACCCAAAGCAGACCCGCCCCGCACTCAGGGATGTCTCCCTGGAGGTCGAGCGTGGCGAGTTCGTGTTCCTGGTGGGCTCCTCCGGCTCCGGAAAGTCCACCTTCCTGCGGCTGATCCTGCGCGAGGAGCGCACCAGCCATGGCCAGGTCCACGTCCTGGGCAAGGACCTCGCGCGCCTGTCCAACTGGAAAGTGCCGCACATGCGCCGCCAGTTGGGGACGGTGTTCCAGGACTTCCGGCTGCTGCCGAACAAGACGGTCGGCGAGAACGTCGCGTTCGCGCAGGAGGTCATCGGCAAGTCCCGCGGCGAGATCCGTAAATCCGTGCCCCAGGTGCTCGATCTCGTCGGGCTCGGCGGCAAGGAGGACCGGATGCCGGGCGAACTCTCCGGTGGTGAGCAGCAGCGTGTCGCCATCGCGCGCGCCTTCGTCAACCGGCCGAAGCTGCTCATCGCCGACGAGCCGACCGGAAACCTCGACCCGCAGACCTCCGTCGGCATCATGAAGCTGCTCGACCGCATCAACCGGACGGGCACCACCGTCCTGATGGCGACCCACGACCAGAACATCGTGGACCAGATGCGCAAGCGCGTCATCGAGCTGGAGCAGGGCCGCCTCGTCCGCGACCAGGCACGCGGCGTCTACGGCTACCAGCACTGACCGCCCCCGCCCGCAGCTGTCCATGGAAAGGCCTGAGTAGACGCCATGCGCGCCCAGTTCGTCCTGTCGGAGATCGGCGTCGGTCTCCGCCGCAATCTGACGATGACCTTCGCGGTCATCGTCTCCGTAGCCCTCTCCCTCGCCCTGTTCGGCGGCTCGCTCCTGATGAGCGATCAGGTCAGCACGATGAAGGGCTACTGGTACGACAAGGTCAACGTCTCGATCTTCCTCTGCAACAAGAGCGACGCGGAGTCCGACCCCAACTGCGCCAGGGGAGCGGTCACCACCGAGCAGAAGGAGCAGATCCAGACCGACCTCAAGAAGATGTCCGTCGTCGACACCGTCGCGCACGAGTCGTCGGACCAGGCGTACAAGCACTACAAGGAGCAGTTCGGCGACTCCCCGCTGGCCAGCTCGCTCACCCCGGACCAGATGCAGGAGTCCTTCCGCATCAAGCTGACGGACCCGGAGAAGTACCAGGTCATCGCCACCGCCTTCGACGGCCGTGACGGGGTGCAGTCCGTGCAGGACCAGAAGGGCATCCTGGACAACCTCTTCGAGCTGCTCAACGGCATGAACTGGGCGGCCCGCGCGCTGATGGCGATGATGCTCGTCGTCGCGCTGATGCTGATCGTCAACACGGTGCGCGTCTCGGCGTTCAGCCGCCGCAGGGAGACCGGCATCATGCGTCTCGTGGGCGCCTCCGGCTTCTACATCCAGGCGCCGTTCATCATGGAGGCCGCCGTCGCCGGACTCATCGGCGGCACGGTCGCGTGCGGGTTCCTGGTGGTCGCCAGATACTTCATCATCGATCACGGACTCGCTCTGTCGGAGAAGCTGACTCTGATCAACTTCATCGGCTGGGACGCGGTGTTGAAGTATCTGCCGCTCATCCTCGCCACAAGTCTGCTGATGCCGGCGCTGGCCGCGTTCTTCGCGTTGCGCAAGTACCTGAAGGTGTGACGCATACCAATGGGGGCCGTACTGCCAACGAGGCGTATGGCCCCTTGCCTTGTCCTAGACTCACCGGCATGTCAGGCCGAGACCTGTTCTGTCCGCCCCGCCGTATCCGCCGCGGGGCGGCCCTGACGTTGGTCTTCGCGAGCGTCCTCGCCACCGGTGCCGCGACCGGCTCTTTCACCGCATCCGACGAGAAATCCTCTTCCCACAGCGCCCGAACCGCGACGGTCGGGTCCACCGCGTCCGCCGACTCCGGCGGTCGCCAGGAGGACGTCTCCGAGGCCGCCGCCGAGGCGATGGCCGACGGCAAGTCGCCCGTGGAGGCAGCCGAGCGCGCGGTGAGCCGCAGCGGCGACCGCTGGGGCGCGGTGTACTCCGAGGGCGAGTACGAGGAGTTCGAGGAGGCCCTCGACGGCGCCTACACCGGCGTCGGCCTGTGGGCCCTGCGTGAGCACGACGGACGTATCGCGGTGGCCCGCGTGCGGGACGGCTCGCCCGCGGAAGCCGCCGGGATCCGCAAGGGCGACCGGCTGCGCAGCGTCGACGGCAAGCGCGTCGACGGCCGGCCGGTGACCGAGGTCGTCGCGTTGCTCCGCGGCGACGCCACCGGCGCCGCCGCCGGTACGGCCGTCTCCCTGGGCCTGGAGCGCGGCAAGCGCGCGTGGACCGAGACGGTGCGCCGGGCGAGGCTTTCCACGGAGTCCGTGACGGTACGCGAACTCGGCGGCGACGTCACCGTGATCAAGGTCGCCGCCTTCACCAAGGGCTCCGGCGAACTCGTACGGGCCGCCGTGGCCGGGACCCCTGCCGGCGCCCGGATCGTCCTCGACCTGCGCGGCAACTCCGGCGGCCTGGTCACCGAGGCCGTCACCGCCGCCTCCGCCTTCCTCGACGGCGGCCTCGTGGCGACGTACGACGTACGCGGCGATCAGCGCGCCCTGCACGCCGAGCCGGGCGGCGACACCTCCAGACCCCTGGTCGCGCTCGTCGACGGCGGCACGATGAGCGCGGCCGAGCTCCTCACGGGCGCCCTGCAGGACCGTGGACGCGCGGTCGTCGTGGGCTCCAGGACCTTCGGCAAGGGCTCGGTCCAGATGCCGAGCCGCCTCCCCGACGGCTCCGTCGCCGAGCTGACCGTCGGGCACTACCGCACTCCTTCCGGGCGCAGCGTCGACGGCAGCGGCCTCAGCCCCGACCTGGAGGTCGAGGAAGGCGTCCTGGAACGGGCCGAGACCGTACTGAGCGGGCTCGGCGACCCCACATAGCCGACCGCGCACGGCCTTCGTGGCCGACGGATCATGGCCTTGGTAATCGGCTTTCCCCGGGACCCCCCTCTAGTGCGAAAATGGCAGCACTATGAGCAAGGGCATGTACGTACCGAAAGAGTCCCAGCCGAAGCAGGGCGGGGGAGCCTCCGGCAAGGCCAAGGACGGCAAGCGCAAGATCGTCGCGCAGAACAAGAAGGCGCGGCACGACTACGCGATCATCGACACCTATGAGGCCGGGCTCGTACTCACCGGCACGGAGGTGAAGTCGCTGCGCCAGGGCCGCGCCTCGCTGGTCGACGGCTTCGTCCAGATCGACGGGAACGAGGCGTGGCTGCACAACGCCCACATCCCCGAGTACAGCCAGGGCAGCTGGACCAACCACTCCGCGCGCCGCAAGCGCAAGCTGCTCCTGCACCGCGAGGAGATCGACAAGCTGGCGTCGAAGTCCGAGGAGACGGGGCACACGATCGTGCCCCTCGTCCTGTACTTTAAGGACGGTCGCGCCAAGGCCGAGATCGCGCTCGCCCGGGGCAAGAAGGAGTACGACAAGCGGCAGACGCTGCGGGAGAAGCAGGACCGACGGGAGTCGGACCGGGCGATGGCGGCGGCGAAGAGGAAGCAGCGGGGCGAGTAGCCGACGGGTGGCGGGCGAGTGGCGCCCGGCCGTCGGGAATACGGTGGCATCGTCGCGCGTTGGTCACGTACGATGGCGTCAGCACCTCACCGAGGGTGCGTGGGTCGAAAGATCCGGCTTTGAAAAATCAACATGGGGATGATCGGTTTCGACAGCGGCTGTCGAAGCAGGGGAAGCGAGCCGAGGAAGCGGCAATGATCTCGTTAACCATATGTCGCAACCAATAATCGCCAATACCAAGAGCGATTCCCAGTCCTTCGCCCTCGCTGCCTAATAAGCAGTGAGTGAAGGACCCTTAATGGGTGTCAGCCCGGGGGTGTTCCCGACCCGGACCCTGGCATAATCTAGGGAACTAAACCGTCGAGCCCGGTCACGGGGTTCGACGGGAAATCAAACAGTGACTGAGCCCGTCGGAGACTTGTTCGCGTGATCTCCGGGGCTGAGAAAATCGCAGCGAACTGCGCTCGGAGAAGCCCTGATTCTGCACCGGTGGACGCGGGTTCGATTCCCGCCATCTCCACTTTCCCATGTTTTCAATTGAACACAGCAGGCAAAGGCCCCGCTGCTCAGGCAGCGGGGCCTTTGTCGTGTCTATGGGGCACACGACACAAGACCTCGTTGTGGTGTCCGGAAACATATCGAGGGACGGTTCACGCTTCTACGGTCCCTCTTCATGACCGAGACCAGAGCCGCAACATTCACGCGTCTTGTACTGGTGGCCCTCCTGGCCGCCCTGCTGTCCCTAGTCCTGCCGCCGGGGCGGGCCGCTGCCGCCTCCGTGCAGGAGGTCACCGGCTTCGGGGCCAATCCCGGGGCTCTGAAGATGTTCCGGTACGTGCCGGACGGGCTGCCCGCCGGACGGCCCGTCGTCGTCGCGTTGCACGGGTGCACGCAGAACGCCGCCGGGTACGGCACCGGCAGTGGCTGGACCCAGCTCGCCGACCGCTGGGGGTTCTCCGTCGTGCTGCCGCAGCAGCAGTCCGGCAACAATGCCTCGTCGTGTTTCAACTGGTTCCAGAGCGGTGACATCGCGCGGGGACAGGGGGAGGCCGCCAGCGTCGCTCAGATGGTCGACCGGCAACTGGCCGACGTGTCGGGGGACGCCTCGCGGGTGTACGTCACCGGGCTGTCCGCCGGCGGCGGGATGACCTCTGTGATGATGGCCGCGTATCCGGAGAAGTTCACCGCGGGTGGCGTGGTCGCGGGGCTGCCGTACGGGTGCGCGCAGGCCGCCGGGTCGCCGTACGTGTGCATGTACGTGGGTGCCACCCAAAGTGCGCGGCAGTGGGGCGACCGGGTGCGGGCCGCCCGGCCCGGGTACGGCGGGCCCTGGCCGAGGCTCACCGTGTTCCAGGGGACCGCCGACTACACCGTCAAACCCGTCAACATGACCGACCTCATGAAGCAGTGGACCGACGTGCACGGCGCCGACCAGGTCGCGGACGTGAGCGACAGCGTCGCCGGTTATCCGCACCAGGCGTTCCGGGACGGGAGCGGGACGGTGGTCGTGGAGACGTACAGCGTCACGGGGATGGGGCATGGGCAGCCCGTCGATCCGGGGAGCGGTGGTGAGCAGTGCGGTACGGCGGGGGCGCATGTCCTCGACGTGAACCTGTGCGCGGCCTACCGACTCGGGCGGTCGTGGGGGCTCGGCTGAGTGCGCCAAACGGGGCGGTGAGGGTTTTCGCCCCCGCCGCCCCCAGGCTGCTCAGCGAGCCACCACCGCCCCAGTCCTCGGACAGTCGGTCAGCGGAGCGAGAACGTCGACAACCGCATGCTGTCGCTCAGGACGAGGTACACGTCCTGACGGCCCTTGGCGGCGCTGGAAAGCGAGGCGTCCACCGTCTCGTACGTGTAAGGCGACCCGGTGCCGGATGCCGTCGCCGTACCGACAATGGTGCCGGTCGGCGACCCGAGCCGGATCTCGACCTTCCCGGCCGCCCCGGCCACCCGGGCGCTGAACTTCGAAGCGCCGAAGCCGAGTCGGGAGTCGGCGAACTTCACCCAGGCTTCGTCCCCCGAAGCCCCCACCGCCGTGCCCCGCGCCTTCGACTCGTCGACCAGCCGCACACCCTCGTAGTCGTCGAAGTTCTCGGCCCGCGTCACCCGGGACAGATCCCGCGCCGGAATCGTCTCGCCCCGTACCTTCAGCGCCGTACGCGAGCGGATGTCCTCGGAGGAAGCGCCCACGAGAACGTCGTAGGTCCCGCTCTCCACCACCCACTTGGACCGCGTGACATCCCAGTGCGCGAGATCGTCCACCGAGAGCTTCAGCTTGACCGTCTTCGTCTGGCCGGGCTTCAGAGACACCCGCTGGAACGCCTCCAGCTGCTTCAGCGGCTGCTTGTCGCGCGAGGTCCGCTGGTGGGTGTAGAGCTGCACGACCTCGTCCCCGGATCGCCGCCCGGTGTTGGTGACGGCAACCTCGTAACCGCCGTCGACGCGCTTCAGCTGCCCGTAGCGGAAAGAGCTGTACGAGAGTCCGTAGCCGAACTCGTACAGCGGGTCGCCCTTGAAGTACTGGTACGTGCGGTCGTGCTTGATGTTGTCGTACTCCAGGATCGAGGGGAGATCGGACTCCGAGCGGTACCAGGTCTGGGTGAGACGGCCCGCCGGGTTCACGTCGCCGAAGAGGACGTCGGCGAGGGCGTTGCCGGTCTCCTGGCCCGCGTGGGTGGTCCAGAGGAGGGCCGGGACGTCCTTCTGGAGGTCGCCGAGGGTGGTCGGGTAGCTGTTCTCCACGATCACGACGGTGTTCGGGTTGGCCTTGCGTACCGCCTTGACCAGGGCTTCCTGGGACGGTGCCAGGCTCATGTCCTCACGGTCGTCGTTCTCGCGGCCGTTGATCGCGGGCATGGACCCGACCACCACGACCGCCGTGTCCTTGCCCTTCACCGCCGCCACGGCCTCCTCGGTGCCGCTGCGGACGACGTCCTTGGTGTAGCGCGCGGCCTCCTCCTTGGTCACCAGACCGAGGGTGCCGTCGTCGCCGGTCGGGCCGAGGTAGACCGGGTTCGACCACCAGGGCTCCCGGGTCTCGTAGCCGGCGTAGCGGAGGAAATACGTGCCGTCCGTCTGCTCCTCCAGCGCGAACTGCTGCTGCACGAACCAGCCACCAGGCTGCACCTGGTCGTTGACGAAGCCCGACCCCTTGGCGCCGACGTACTTGCCGTTCGCCGCAGACCTCAGGGTCACGATGCCGGCTCCCCAGTCGAATACGTCGAACTGGACCGCCGTACCGGACGAGGCGCCGCTCTCCTTCAGGGGCTCGCCGTCGGCGTCCGAACCGGCTGTCACGTACGCGCCGGTCGAGACGTTCTTCAGCGCGATCCGGTCCACGCCCTCGCTACTGGTCACGGATGTGCCGAGCTTCGCGGCGATGCCCTCCTTCGGGGTGATCCCATAGGGGAGCGTGCCCGAGTACCAGTCGGTGTAGAGGGTGTCGGCGAGGGGGCCGACCACGGCCACGTTCTTCGCCGAGGTCTTCAGGGGCAGGGCGCCGCCCGAGTTCTTCAGCAGCACGGCGGCATCGGCCGCCGCCTTCCGGGCGAGCTTCTGATGCGCCGGGCTGTTCACGACCGACTTGTCGATGGAGCCGTACTTGCCGCCGCCCGGGTCGAATTCGCCGAGCCGGACGCGGACGCTCAGGATGTGCCCGACGGCCGTGTCGACGTCCGACTCCTTCAACTGACCTGCGGACACTGCCGACTTGATGGCCGTGGTCGTCGGTACGGAGTTCGCGTCGTCCGTCGTGAAGCTGTCGATGCCCGCCTTGAGCGCCGCCGCGTTCCCCTCGGCCAGGGTGTCGTAGTACTTCTGGCTGCCGGTGGCGATCAGGTTGTTGGGCGCGTAGGCGTCGGTGACGTTCAGCAGGTCGTACGAGGACCAGGTGCGGACCTCGTCGTCGAGGTCCGGATTGACCGTCGCCGGACGGCCGTTGACCAGGTTGTACGAGGACATCACGCCCGTTGCCGCGTCCGCCTCGATCGCCGGCTTGAACGCCTGCTCCTCATACTCCTTGAGGACGCGCGGGCGCAGGTCGGACGATGTGGTCGTGCGGTCGGCCTCGTTGTTGTTGCCGAGGTAGTGCTTCAGTGTCGGGGCCGTCTTGAGGTGGTCGGGGTCGCCGCCGGTCAGGCCCGTGCCGTACGCGGTGGCCATCGCGCCCGTCAGATACGGGTCCTCGGAGTAGCCCTCCTCGTTGCGGCCCCAGCGCGGGTCGCGCAGCGGGTTCACCACGGGCGCCCAGAGGTTGAGGCCCCACCCGGGCGGGCGTTCCTGCTGGAATCCGCGCGTCTCGTCGCCGACCGCTGAGCCCACGTGCTCGATCAGTTGTGGGTCCCAGGTCGAGGCGAGCCCCACGGCCTGCGGGAAGACGGTGGCCTCGCCGAGCCAGGCGACTCCGTGCAGGGCCTCGGTGCCGGTCTTGAAGGGCTTGATGCCGAGGCGGGGGATCGCGGGCTGGTACTGGTGGAGCAGGGAGATCTTTTCGTCGAGGGTGAGCCGGGTGAGGAGGTCGTCCACGCGCCGGTCGACGGAGAGCTTCGGGTTGCGGAAGGCGTACGCGGGGTCCGCGACGGCCGTTCCGGTGGCGGTGACGCCGAGTCCGGCGATCAGTGTCAGTGCCAGGACGGGCACTGCGCGTGAGGCGAGGGGGGTTCTGTGTCTTCTCTTACGTTTCATGAAACCGCTCCTTCAACTAAGCACTCGCTGGAAGGGGGTTCGGAAGCTGCGGGCCGTATGTGGCTGGTCGCTCCCCCACTCTCGACTTCGCTCGAGCGGGGGGACCCCCATCGCGGCGGAGCCGCATATGTCAGTCCCGCGCCCCTTACGGGGCGCGGCTGTTGCGAGCCTCTTCAAGGCCGCCGCGCCGTGCTGTCCCGCACGGTCAGCCGTGGCGACAGCAGCGTCGCCTCCGGTGCGGACGCGCCGCCCAGTTTCTTCATCAGCAGTTCGACCGCTCCTGTGCCCACCTCGGCGGACGGTATGGCGACCGAGGTGACGGGGACGCGGACGCGGGCGGCCAGCTCGTCCGGGCAGATCGCTGTGACGGAGAGGTCGCCGGGGACGCGCAGGCCGAGCTGCTCGAAGGCGTCGATGAGGGGTTCGACGATCGGCTCGTTGTGGACGACGACACCCGTCAACGCCGGGTGTTCGCGAAGGAGTTGCTCGGCGACCTGGCGGGCCGCCGCGGGCTCCGCCTCGCACGGGTGCACCGAGGAGGACAGCCCGTGCCGGTCCGCCGCCGCGGTGAAGCCCCGTACGACCCGCTGGGCGAAGCCCGTCTCCCGTACGTACACCTCGGGCGGCGAGCCCACGAGTGCGATCACCCGGTGGCCGAGGCCCGCCAGATGCTCGACGCACACCTCGCCCGCCGCCTGGAAGTCCAGGTCGATGCAGGTGAGCCCCTCGGGCTCGGCCGGGAACCCGATCAGCACCGAGGGCCGGTCCAAGGCACGCAGCAACGCCAGCCGCCCGTCGTGGAGCTGGACGTCCATCACGATGAGCGCGTCCACGAGCGCCGTGTCCGCGACCCGCCGCAGCCCGTCCTCGCCCTCCTCCTGGGTGAGCAGCAGTACGTCGTGATCGTGCCGGCGCGCCGTCGTCACCACGGACACCGCGAACTGCATCACCACCGGCACATGGATGCCCACCCTCAACGGCACCACCAGCGCGATCACATTGGACCGGCTGCTGGCCAGCGCCCGCGCGCCCGCGTGCGGCCGGTAGCCCAGCTCGCGGATGCTGTCCTCGATCCGTCTCCGGGTCTCCTCCGAGATCGGGCGCTTGCCGCTCAGCGCGTACGACACGGTGCTGGGGGAGACCCCCGCGTGCCGTGCCACGTCGGTGATCTTCACCGGACACCTCCGAGGAAGATCGGGTGAGCTGGACGACGTGCGTTGCGAGAACCAAGCGCGTACACCGTGCTGAGCGAGAGCCAAGCCAGCACAAGCACCTCCAAGCATTGCCGTACCAAACCGGGCAGGTTCCGTCCCGGCTGGTGTTGAGGGAGTAGGACCTGTTGGGACGCTGTCCTGCAGGCGTCCTGAGCCAGAAATCCCCCTGCTTCAGATGGGGGAGGGTTCAACATGCTCCGTCCTGTTCCGGCGAGGCCACTTCCAGCGACAGGAACCCGGTCCCGGCCTTGGCCCGTACCGTCCGTCCGCCGGCGGACAGTCCCCAGGGTGCCGAGGGATCGCTCGACGAGGCCCGCAGCGTGTCCCCTTCGCGTACGACCGTGAAGGTCACGCCGTCCACCGGCACCGTGACCTGTGCGCCGCGTTCCAGGCCGTACGCGTGCAGGGTGACCCCGTCCGCGTACGGATAGTCGGGCCGGTCCTCGACGGCCCCGACCGGAATCACCGCACCCGGCCTGACCAGCAACGGAACGCTCGAGAACCCGTGCTTCTCGCGCACCCAGCGCGGTCCGGTCACCGTCTGCCCGCTGAGGAAGTGGGTCCAGGTGCCCTCGGGGACGTAGTACGACACCTCGCCCTCGTCGGAGAACACGGGCGCGACCAGCAGATCGGAACCGAGCATGTACTGCCGCTCCAGATGCGCGCACCCGGGATCGTCCGGGAACTCCAGGACCATCGCCCGCATCATCGGCACCCCCTCCGCTTGGGCGGCGCGGGCAGCCTCGTACAGATAGGGCATGAGGCGGAGCTTGAGCCTGGTGAACAGCCGCAGCACATCGACGGCTTCCTCGTCGAACAGCCACGGCACGCGATACGACGACGAGCCGTGCAGCCTGCTGTGCGAGGACAGCAGTCCGAAGGCGATCCACCGCTTGAACAGGGCGGGCGTCGGCGTGCCCTCGAAGCCGCCGATGTCGTGGCTCCAGTAGCCGAAGCCGGACAGGCCGAGGGAGAGCCCGCCGCGCAGCGACTCCGCCATCGACTCGTACGTGGCCTCGCAGTCGCCGCCCCAGTGCACCGGGAACTTCTGGCTGCCGGCCGTCGCCGACCGCGCGAAGACCACTGCCTCCTGCTCGCCGCGGTGCTCGCGCAGCACGTCGAAGACGGTGCGGTTGTAGAGGTACGTGTAGTAGTTGTGCATCCGCTCCGGGTCGGCGCCGTCCGCGTACGCCACGTCCACCGGGACCCGCTCGCCGAAGTCGGTCTTGAAGCAGTCGACGCCCTGCGCGAGCAGTGCCCGAAGTTTCGACGCGTACCAGTCGCGGGCGGCCGGGCTCGTGAAGTCGATCAGCGCCATCCCCGGCTGCCACAGATCCCACTGCCAGACGCTGCCGTCCGGCTTCTTCAGCAGATGCCCGAGGGCCCGCCCCTCCGCGAACAGCGGGGAACGCTGCGCGATGTAGGGATTGATCCACACGCTGATGTTCAGTCCGCGTTCCTTGAGCCGCTTGAGCATGCCCTCCGGGTCGGGGAAGACCCGCGGATCCCACTGGAAGTCGCACCAGTTGAACTCGCGCATCCAGAAGCAGTCGAAGTGGAAGACGGACAGCGGCAGTTCGCGCTCCTCCATGCCCTCGATGAAGGAGGTGACGGTGGCCTCGTCGTACGAGGTGGTGAAGGACGTCGACAGCCACAGCCCGAACGACCAGGCGGGCGGCAGAGCCGGACGGCCGGTGAGCGCCGTGTACTTGCGCAGGATGTCCTTGGGCGTCGGCCCGTAGATGACGTAGTACGTCAGATGCTGTGTCTCGGCGCTGAACTGGACCCGCGAGACCGTCTCCGAGCCGACCTCGAACGACACCCGTCCTGGATGGTCGACGAAGACGCCGTAGCCCGCGTTCGTCAGATAGAACGGGACGTTCTTGTAGGCCTGTTCCGTGGCCGTGCCGCCGTCGGCGTTCCACATGTCGACGACCTGGCCGTTCTTGACCAGCGGCCCGAAGCGCTCGCCGAGGCCGAAGACGTTCGTGCCCACGCCGAGGTTCAGCTGCTCCCGCAGATAGTGGCCGCCCTCGGCGTCCCGCATGATGCCCATGCCCTTGCGGCCACTGCTGGTGAGGGTGCGGCCGTCGGCGAGGAAGTCGATGTGCCAGGGGCCGTCGCGGGAGACCTTCACGGACAGGGCGCCCGCGGTGAGGGTCGCGTACTCGTCGTCGTACGTGGCGGTAGCCGTGAACTCCTGTTTTGCGACCTCGAATTCGGGCCCGCGTGGCTCCTCGCCCTCGAAGTGTGTGAACGTCACGCCGATGACATCGGGCATCGGCGCATGCGCGCTGATCGTCACGACCGGTCCCTTCAGCAGGTCGCCGCGGTGGCGGATGGGCTGGGTCGGCGCGTGGATCTCCAACGTGCCCTGCTCGGCGGTGACATCGAGGACCTCGACCGGATGGGCCGCGGTCACGCCCTCGCGCAGCAGCCAGTAGCCGTCGCTGAACTTCACCGGCACACCCCTTACTTGACGGCACCCACGGCGATACCGCGGGTGAGTGTCCGCTGGAAGACGAGGAAGAAGACGATGGCGGGCAGTACGCCGAGGAGGGCGGCCGCGTTCGTCATCGTGGCGTCCATCAGGCGCTGGCCCTGCAGCACACCGAGCGCCACCGACACCGTCTGGTTGTCGTTCGAGATCAGCATGACCAGTGGCAGCAGGAACTCGTTCCAGGTCCAGATGAAGAAGAGGACGAGCAGCACCCCGATGGTCGGGCGGCTGACGGGGACCACGATCCGCCACAGCACCTGCCACTTGTTCGCCCCGTCGATCCGGGCGGCCTCGATGATCTCGCGCGGGAACTGCCCGAGAATGGACGACAGCAGATACGTACCGAAGGCCGCCTGGATCACCGTGAACACGATGATCACGCTCAACCGGGTGTCGTAGATGCCGGCTTCCTTGCTCAGGTAGTAGATCGGGTAGACCAGCGCCTCCTGCGGCAGCATGTTCGCGAGCACGAAGAACGCCAGCACCCAGGTGCGGCCCTTGATCCGGCCGATGCCGATCGCGTACGCGTTGAGGACGGACAGCACGGCGGCACCTACGGCCACACTGCCGCTGATCAGGATGGAGTTGACGAGCTTCTGCCCGAAGTCGACGCGCTCCCAGAAGTCCTTCAGGCCGTCGAGATAGAGGCCGTCGGGAAGGCTGAGCGGGCCGTTCGCCGAGTACTCGGCCGGGGACTTCACCGCGTTGACCGCGACGATCAAGAACGGCAGCACCATGAAGGCGGCGGCGATGACGAGGGCGACGAGGACGGGATAGCGGCGTATGGCTGTCGTCATCTGCGGAGCCCCTCGTCGGCCATGAGCCCCTCCTCGGTCGTGAGCCCTGCCTCGGTCATTTCATGAGCCCTTCCTCGGCGTCCTCCGCGCGGGTCTGGAGCTTGAGGCCGACCAGGGCCAGCGCCAGGATGATCACGGTCAGTACGGTGGAGATCGCGGCGCCGTAGCCGACCTGCGTCTTCTCGAAGAACGTGGTGAAGGAGAAGTACGAGGGCACGTTGGTGGCCCCGCCGGGCCCGCCCTTGGTGAGCACGTACACCGCGCCGAACACCTTGAGCGCGGCGATCGTGCACCACAGGAGGACCACGTAGATCTCCGGGCGGATCTGCGGCAGCGTGATGTGCCAGAACCGCCGCCACCATCCCGCGCCGTCCAGCTCGGCGGCCTCGTACAACTGCGGGTCCACACGCTGGAGTCCGGACATGAAGACGACCAGCGGGAAGCCGATCTGCACCCAGACCATGACGCCCATGACGCTGTAGAGCGCGAAGTCGGGGTCGCCGAGCCAGTCCTGCTGGAAGCTCTCGAGACCGATGGCCTTCAGCAGCTCGTTCAGCGAGCCGTTCTCCGGTGCCAGGATCCAGCTCCACACGATGCCCGCGACCGCGATCGGCAGCACCTGCGGAAGGTAGAAGCAGGCGCGCAGTACGGCGGCCGTCCTCGTCCCGAAGTGCTTGCCGACGAAGTCGAACAGGGCGGCGGCGAGGACGAGTCCGATGACCGTCGGCACGGCCGCCATGGCGACGACCATGAAGAGGCTGTGCCGGAAGGAGGCCCAGAACTCGCTGTCGTCCATCAGTTCGCGGTAGTTGGCGAGCCCGGACCACTCCGGGGAGCCCACGCCCTGCCAGTCGGTGAAGCTCACGCCCGTGTTCATCAGGAACGGCACGACGACGACCGCGAGGAAGGCGAGCACTCCGGGGAGCAGGAACAGGGCGTACGAGTCACGGGGGCGGCGCGGGAGCCTGGTCCCGGAGTGCTTTTCGACGACCCGCCCGCCCCGTTCGACGGTCACCGTCATTACTTCGGTACGTCCTTGTCGTACGCCTCCTGAAGTGCCGTGAGGTAGTCGTCCGGCGATCCGCTCCCGGTGATCAGCTTCTGCGTCTCGGAGACGAGGACGTCGTAGAAGCCGGGGACGGGCCAGTCGGGATAGAAGGCCAGGCCGTCCCTCTCCGAGAGGGTGTTGAAGTCGCCGATCAGCTTCTTGGCCTTCGGCTCCGTGATGGCCGACGCGTCGGCGGCCACCGGCACCCCGCCCTTGTTGCCCAGCAGGTTCTGGATCTTCTCCGACATGGTGATGTCGATGAAGTCGTACGCCAGTTCCTTGTTCTTGGAGCCCTTGGGGACGACCCAGAGGTTGCCGCCGGAGCCGAGGGTCATGTCCGACCCGGGCCAGAGGAACGTGCCCCAGTCGAACTTGTTCTCCTCGGCGAAGCGGCCGTACCACCAGCTGCCGGAGAACAGGATGGGGTTCTCACCGGAGATGAACGCCGTGCCGGCGTCCTCCGCCTTCGTGCCACTGGACTTCTTGCTGATGTACCCCTTCTTCACCCAGTCCGCGAAGGTCTCCGCGCCGTACGTCCAGGCCTCGTCGTGGAAGTCCGTCTTGCCCTTGTAGAGCTCGTACTTGTCCACCCAGGCGCGGTCGGCCTTGGTGAGTGCGAGCTGGTAGAGGTACTGATGGGCCACGTACTCGGCGCCCGCGTTGGCGAGCGGGGTGACACCCTTGTCGACGAACTTGTCCATGGCGGCGGTGAGTTCGTCGAACGTGGTGGGTTCGGTTATCCCGTGCTTCTTGAAGAGGTCCTTGTTGTAGAAGACCATCGCGTACTCGGCGTAGTTGGGGATCCCGTACCAGTTGCCGGAACCCATTACGCCGTCGGCGCTGTACCGGCTGGTGGTGCGCACGCCGGAGCTGAGCTTCTTGTCCCAGCCGCGCTTGGTGGCTTCGCCGGTGAGGTCGGTGAGGAGTCCCTGCTTGGAGAGGAGTCCGGCCGTGGCGTTGCCCTTGTTGTACTCCATGAGGTCGGGCGCGTCGCTGGAGTTGAGGACCATCGGGGCCGTTTTCTGGATCTGTTCGAAGCCCTTCTCCTCGAACTTCACCTTCACGCCCGGATGCGTCTTCTCGAACTCCTTGATGGCTTCGTTCCAGGCCACGCCCATCGCGCTGTTGGGCGCTTCGTAGTGCCAGAGCCGCAGCGTCTTCCCATCGGAAGACCCGCTGTCCGAGTCGCCGCAGGAGGCCAGCAGCAGGGCTCCGCTCAGAGCCGCCGCGGCCACCGCCACCACACGCCTTCGTGCCGTCAACATCCTGTGCCTCCAGGGGAGTCGGATGGGTATGGGGCATCACGCAGCGTCCATCGAATCGATTCGATGCGTGATGTCGAAGCGCTTCGACGGGGGAAGGTATGTGGGGGTTGGGGGGTGCGTCAATGAGGTGGGCGAGGTGGGCTTGGATTGGCGCGAAGTGGAGGTGGGGGTTTCGGTCGTGCGGGGTCGGCTGGCTTCCGATGAACGGCTCCTCAACGGCTTTCAAACTTCTGTGCCGCGGGCAACTAAATGCCGGGCCTGGTGAGTCAGACGAGGTTGTTGGCGCTTTCGGGACAACAACTGACCACAACTGCCTCATGGAGGTCATGAAATGTTGCGTTCTCACCTCGTCAGCCGCCGCGTGTTACGCACCGCCACGACTCTGACGCTGGCTCTCGGCGCGGGACTGGCCCTGCCGACCGCCCTGGCCACCACGGCGGGCGCCGCCGCACCGTCGGCCACCGCCGCGGTCAACTTCAACGGCCGTGAGCTCTCCTACACGGCCGCCGCCGGGCAGGCCAACCAGGTGACCGTCACCGAGTCGTTCACCAGCGACACGGACCTCACGTATGTGATCGACGACGCCGTCCCGATCAACGCGGGCAACGGCTGCAGCTACCCCGACAGCGCGGACGACACCAAGGTCTCCTGCACGGTCGAAACCGTGGACAGCCAGAGCCCGTACGACAGCCTGGTCATGGATCTCGCCGACAGCGACGACGTCCTCAGCTTCCACAACAAAAGCGACCAGGCCTTCTATACCAACGGCATCGACCTGGGCACCGGCGACGACGAGCTGACCGACATCAGCGGCGTCGACGCCAATGCCGTGTGGGGCGGTGTGGGCGACGACACCATCACGGTGGGCGAAGCCGGGCTGGCCTTCGGGGGCGAAGGCAACGACACGCTCTACGGCATCGGCGACGGTGCCATTGCCGCAGGCGGCGCGGGCAACGACTTGCTGCGGGGCAGTGCGGGCGACCAGAACCTGCAGGGCGACGACGGCCACGACAAGCTGTACGGCGGGGACGACGGCGACCACATGCAGGGCGGCAGGGGGAACGACGTCATGTATGGAGAGGGTGGCCCTGACTTCATGTGGGGCAACACCGGGGATGACGAGTTGTACGGCGGCGCCGGCACGGACACGCTCTCCGGCGGCGCGGGCAGGAACATCGTCGTGCAGGACTGACGGTCTTGAACGCCCGGGGACCTGCCGCGTCACCCGCGCAGTTCCCCGGGCGGTTCGCCGACTCGTCCGTCCACGCGTCAGCCTCTGCCTAGATCCACCCGCCAGTCGTTCGACATGATCCAGTGGCCCTTCGGGTACTCGAACTCGACCTCACCCAGCAGCTCGAACCCGGCCCCGCGACACACCGCGTTCGACGCGGGATGGTCCACGCGCGGAAACGCATGAAGGTACCGGTGCTCTCCGGCAGCCCGCGCCGCCTCCACCACCGCACGCGCAGCCTTCACCGCGAGCCCCCGTCCCTGGAACTCGGGCAACACACCCCACCCCGTCTCCCACACCGCCCGGTCCCGCCACACCCGCTCCCAGAATCCGATCGAGCCCACCGTCTCGCCGGTGTCCGCCAGCGTGACCCGGTACATCTGCCCCCGCTCGATGCCGAGGTAGCGCTGGTGTCGTGAGGCGAGCTTCTCTTCGCTCTCGGGGCCGCCCAAGTGCTCGGTCATCTCAGGGCTGTTGGTCCGCTGGAGCAGCCAGAAGTCGCCTTCCGCCCAGGGCTCCAGCCGCACCTGCCCCGTGTCCGTGGTGTCCATGGCGGTCACCCTAGGGCGGGGGTCTGACAATTCAGTCGCCTTGTCACGAGCGCGATCAGCAGAGCGACCGTGGCCGCGGCGACAGGGATCCCGTACCCGGCGGCGGCCGACGCGCGCTCGACCATCCACCCGCCGGCCGCCGAACCGCACGCGATTCCGCCGAGCAGACCCGTCACCGCCAGCGTCATCCCCTCGTTCAACCGGCCCTCGGGCGTGCGGCGCTGGATCAGCGTCATGGCCGTGACCATCGTCGGGGCCGTCGCCATCCCGGCCACCAGCAGCGCACCGGCGAGTACCACCAGCGAGCCCGTGAGCATGGCGGCCAGCAGTGGGCCCGACATGAGGACGGCCATCGCGGCGAGGCTCCACGGGTAGCGTCGCTCGGCCGGTCCCGGCGGCTTCAGCGCCCCGTACAGCAGACCGGCCGCGCCCGAGCCGGCCGCCTGGAGCGCGAGTATCACACCCGCCGCCGACCTGTGTCCCTGTGCATCCGCGAACGCGATCGTGACCACCTCCAGCGACCCGAAGACGGCGCCGGTGGCGAGGAATCCGACGAGGAGAGGGGGCATGCCGGGTGCGCGCAGGAGGGATTTCGAGGCCGTACGGGGACGACCCCGCACCGGTGGCTCCGTGGCACGCTGGGCCGCGAAGAGCAGTACGCCTGTCAGCATCAGCACGGCGCCGGCCAACGTGCCCGCCTCCGGGAAGAACGTCCCGCACAGGAACGCGGCGAGCACCGGACCGAGCATGAAGCACAGCTCGTCCGCGGCCTGTTCGAAGGAGTTCGCGGTGTGCAGGCCTGCCGGATCACCCTTCAGCAGGTGGGCCCAGCGTGCCCGGGACATGCCCCCGGTGTTGGGGGTCGTGGCCGTCGCGGCGTAGGAGGCGAAGAGCGTCCAGTCGGGCGCCCCGTAACGCACGCAGAGCAGCAGCGCGAGCGAGCCCAGCGCCGCGATCGTCGTCGCGGGCACGGCGATCCGCGCCTGCCCGTAACGGTCGACCAGCCGCGCCGTCCAGGGCGCGACGACCGCCGTCGCCGCCAGCCCGGTCGCCGTGACGGCGCCGGCGAGAGCGTACGAATCCCGCGCTCCCGCGATCATGATGACGGCACTGATACTGAACATGCCCATGGGGAGGCGGGCGATCAGATTCCCGGCGGTGAAGGCGAGGGTGCCTGGGATCGCGAAAAGGCGGCGGTAGGGGGTGCCTGCGCCGGACTTGCGCCTCGGGCCGGGTGCCTTCCGCCGGGGGCCGAAGTCTGCGGCCACCAGGCTGTCGGCGGTGACGGTGAGGACGGTCGTACGGCGATCTGGCTCACGGCGATCAGTCGTTCTGCGGTCTGTCGTACGGCGATCAGGAGACTGTTGCGGCATGGAGCAACCGTCGTCGGTGCCCTGACCAGGGGTCCAACACTTACTCCGTACCGATTCACGCACCTGGGTTGTAAGTTCGCCGGATGCCGTCCTCTCCTGGTCCCGGTGCGGTCGACCCCCGCCTCCTGCGCGCCTTCCTCACCGTCGCCGAGGAGCTCCACTTCACCCGCGCCGCCGCCCGGCTGTACGTGGCCCAGCAAGCCCTGAGCCGCGATATCCGGCGTCTGGAACGGGACTTGAAGGCAGACCTTTTCGTACGCAATACCCGGCGGGTCGCGCTCACGGCCGACGGCGAACGGCTGCTCCCGTACGCGCGTCGGGTGCTGGAGGCGCAGGACGCGCTGCTGGCCGAGTTCGGGCGGACCGCGGACGACGGGCGGCGTCCCCTGCTCGTGGATGTGAACAGCCCCGGCCTGATCGGTGAGCGCATCCTGCCCCGGGCCCGTGAACTCGCCCCCGACTGCGAGCTGATGGCCCGCTTCGAGAGCGGCCTCACCGGAGCCGCGGCCGAACTGCTGGCCGGCCGGCTCGACGCGTCCTTCGGCCGGTTCGCGGGACTGGACCCGGCGATCCGTGCCCGCCTGGAGCAGCAGCCCGTACGGTACGAGCCGATGGCGATCCTGCTGCCCGAGGACCATCGGCTTGCTGACCTGGACGTTGTGCCGCTGGACGCGCTGGCGGGGGAGTGCGTCTACGCCGGCGCCGGAAACCCTCGTACGCCGGAGTGGACCGACCTGGCCCGGGAGCTCTTCGAGGGGCGCGGTATCGAAATCGCGCCGCCCGCACCGCTCGCCGTGGGGACCCAGGAGTTCCAGCGGATCATGGCCAAGACGCGGAATCCCGTCCTCGCCACAGTCGATTTTCCGGCCGTGCCCAAATTGATACGTAAGCCACTCGTCGACCCCGTACCCCTGTCACCGGTGTCACTGGTGTGGAGGAGAGGGCTGATACAGCCAGGTATGGAGGCACTCCGTGCCGCCGCAGCGGGGTTGGCGGAGGATGAAGGGTGGCTCCGGCGGCCCGCCGATGCATGGATTCCGGCCACCGATGAGCTCGTCATGGCGCAATGCACCTGACACGTGGCACACACACAACTCCTACGTGCGCTACATTCGAGGGCCGGGTGCAGTGTGGTAATAGGGGGGCGCCCGGATCGAGTGGGGGCTCGATCCGGACAAGTAGGTACGTAGTGCCCGGACTCGTACGCGCCCAATCAGTCCCGTGGGGGGATGTGCGTGCGCGTGGAGAAGTGGCGGGAAGACGCCCAAGCGGCTGGGGGGCATACCGACCGGCCGGAAAGAGGCGGAGCCCATCCGTCGACCCGTCGAGATGCGGGGGATCCTTTTCATGGTGGTTCTGGCGATATATCCATGCCCAAACAGCGAAACAGCCGAAATGGCGACGACAGTGAGCAGCACATAGGCGGCGAGCACCAAGCGGACGCCGGTCAGCGCATGGGCGAGACGCAGCGATTCGCCCGGCCGGAGACCGAGCACCACCATGACCCGGACGAGGTCACGGTCCAACTCGACGTCGCCGGCGCGCACCTGGAGGACTGGCTGGTCCAGCAGGCCAAGGGGCCCCGGGGTGGTCAGAGCGCCCAAGAGGGTTCGGACGGACCTGTCTTCGTCGACGAGACGGGTCGTCGCAGCCGCAGATACCGCCGTATCGGCATGGCCGTCGGCCTCACCTGCGCGGTGTACGCCGTCGTCATCATCGCCACGCTGCTGTCGGGCAACTCCAGCGCGCCCTGGCTCCCGGTGCCGGGCAAGGAGGACGAGAAGCCGGCCAGCAAGGTCGACTCGCCGACGCTGCCGCCCGCGTCCGCGGACCCGTCCGCCACGGCGAACCCCTCGTCCGGGCTGAGCCCGTCGACCGACCCCGGTAGGACGTTGGGGCCGGGCGCCGACCCCTCGCCGAGCAAGCCGGTCAAGCCCACGGAGTCGGGCAAGCCCACCAAGCCCGAGCCGACGGATCCGACCACAAAGCCGGCCCCGAGCGACGAGCCGACCGGATCCGACCCCACCAACGATCCGACCGACGAGCCCACGACGCCGACGCAGGACCCGGACCCGGACCCGGACCCGACGGACGACCCGACGGTCGATCCCCCGGCAGACGGCGACCCGGTCGCCGCCCCGCCGCCGGCGGGTGGCACTACGCCCGTAGACCCGATCGGCGTCATCGACCCGATCGGCGTCACCGACCCGATCGGCCTCATCGTGCAGCCCGCCGCCCCGTCTTCTCCGGAGATCGTCCTCTGATGGCATCCAGCTCCCGCCGTCGCGGCAAGGCCTCCGGCGCGGTACGTCGTCGTCGCCTGCCCATGCGCTACCTGCTGCCCTCGCTCGTCCTAGTCGCCCTGATGGCGATGCTGATGCTGCGCGGCTTCGTCCACAGCGAGATCCTCGCGGACTACCGCATCAATTCCCCCGCGGCCAACGACCGGGTCCCCCAGGAGATCCTGAAGGGCGGCCCGGTCATCGACACGCGCCGCGGCGGCACCGACAGCCGGGACGACGTACCGGACCGCCGTATCGTCCTCACCTTCGACGACGGTCCGCACCCCGAGTGGACCCCCAAGATCCTCGACGTACTGAAGAAGCACGACGCGCACGCGGTCTTCTTCATCACCGGCACCATGGCCTCGCGCTATCCGGACCTCGTCCAGCGCATGGTCGACGAAGGCCATGAGATCGGCCTGCACACCTTCAATCACCCCGACCTCTCCCTCCAGTCCAAGCGCCGCATCAACTGGGAGCTCTCCCAGAACCAGCTGGCGCTCGCGGGCGCCGCGGGCATCCGTTCGTCGCTCTTCAGGCCGCCGTACTCCTCCTTCGCCGACGCCATGGACAACAAGTCCTGGCCGGTCACCGAGTACATCGGCAGCCAGGGCTACATCACCATCGTCAACAACACCGACAGCGAGGACTGGCGCAGGCCGGGCGTCGACGAGATCATCCGCCGGGCCACGCCCAAGGGCGACAAGGGCGCGATCGTCCTGATGCACGACTCCGGCGGCGACCGCTCGCAGACCGTCGCGGCGCTCGACAAGTTCGTGCCCCAGATGAAGGAACGGGACTACCAGTTCGAGAACCTCACCGAGGCTCTCGGCGCGCAGAGCGCCCACACCAAGGTCACCGGCCTCGAGCTGTGGAAGGGCAAGGCGTGGGTGTACGCGGTCCAGGCCTCCGAGAAGACGACCGGTGTCCTGGTCGTCGGCCTTGCGATCATCGGTGTCCTCGTCTTCGCCCGCTTCGGCCTGATGCTGCTGCTCTCCGCCGTCCACGCCCACCGCGTACGCCGCAAGGGCTTCCGCTGGGGTCGCCGCGGACCGGTCACCGAACCGGTATCGGTGCTGGTTCCCGCGTACAACGAAGCCAAGTGCATCGAGAACACGGTGCGTTCGCTGATGGCCAGCGAGCATCCCATCGAGGTCATCGTCATCGACGACGGTTCGAGCGACGGCACGGCCCGCATCGTGGAGGGCCTGCGCCTGCCGAACGTACGCGTCGTGCGCCAGCTCAACGCGGGCAAGCCTGCCGCGCTCAACCGCGGCATAGCGAACGCCCGTTACAACATCATCGTGATGATGGACGGCGACACGGTCTTCGAACCGGCCACCGTCCGCGAACTCGTCCAGCCCTTCGCCGACCCGAGCGTCGGCGCGGTGGCCGGCAACGCGAAGGTCGGCAACAAGAACTCCCTCATCGGCGCCTGGCAGCACATCGAGTACGTGATGGGCTTCAACCTCGACCGCCGTATGTACGACATCCTGCGCTGTATGCCGACGATCCCGGGTGCGGTCGGGGCCTTCCGCCGCTCCGCCCTGGAACGCGTCGGCGGCATGAGCGACGACACGCTCGCCGAGGACACCGACATCACGATGGCGATGCACCGCGACGGCTGGCGCGTCGTCTATGCGGAGGACGCCCGCGCCTGGACCGAAGCCCCCGAGTCCGTCCAGCAGTTGTGGTCCCAGCGCTACCGCTGGTCGTACGGCACGATGCAGGCGATCTGGAAGCACCGCCGCGCGATCATCGAAAAGGGCCCCTCGGGCCGCTTCGGCCGCGTGGGCCTGCCGCTGGTCTCCCTGTTCATGGTGGTGGCGCCGCTGCTGGCCCCTCTGATCGACGTGTTCCTTCTGTACGGGCTCATCTTCGGCCCCACCGGAAAGACGATCCTCGCCTGGCTGGGCGTCCTGGCCATCCAGGCGATCTGCGCGGCGTACGCCTTCCGCCTGGACCGCGAACGCATGACCCATCTCATCTCGCTGCCGTTGCAGCAACTCCTCTACCGCCAGCTGATGTACGTGGTCCTGCTGCAGTCCTGGATCACGGCTCTCACCGGCGGCCGGCTGCGGTGGCAGAAGCTGCGGCGCACGGGGGTTGTGGGGTCGGCGCCGGGTGGTTCGGTTCCTGGGGCGGTGCCCGGGCAGCGGGTGGCGCGTGGGGATGAGCGGAGGCCGGTGGGATGACGCAGGGGTATACGGAGGGGGCGGAGGAGGGCACGGGGGCGGGTGCGTCGCCGTACGAGAACTCGTACTGGACGTCGTATGAGGAGACGTACGGGCAGCCGTACGGGCAGTCGCACGAGGGGGCGTACGGGCAGTCGTACGGTGAGTCCCACGAGGGGGCATACGCGCAGTCGTACGGGAATGGACACATCCCGCAGGCCCCGCAAGCTCCGCTGGCCACGCAGGCGGTTCCCCAGCAGAGGTGGAACGAGACGCAGCCGCTGCGGGAGGCGCCGGAGGAGCTGGTGTCCGAGGCCGCTTCTCATGGACCGGCCGCCGAAGCCCCGTCCGATACCAAGACCAAGCCCTCACCTTCCCGCCCCGGCCGTGACCGCTACCTCGACCTCCTGCGCTCCATAGCCCTGGTCCGCGTGGTCGTCTACCACATCTTCGGCTGGGCCTGGCTGACGGTCCTCTTCCCGTCCATGGGCGTGATGTTCGCGCTTGCGGGCGCCCTGATGGCGCGCTCGCTGAGCCGCCCGGCGTGGGGCGTGATCCGCGGCCGTATCCGCCGACTCCTGCCTCCGCTCTGGGCGTTCAGCGCGGTGGTGCTCGCGATGATGTTCGTGGGTGGCTGGAACCCGTCCCAGGACGACGGCGGCCTGGGCTGGCTGGGCCTGGTCAACTACATCATCCCGATCGGCGCCCCGCCCTATCCCTGGCAGATCGGCTCCAAGTCGGGCGTGCTGGAACAGACTTGGGCGGTCCAGGCGGCGGGCCCGCTCTGGTACCTGCGCGCGTACCTCTGGTTCGTGATCGCCTCCCCCCTGCTGCTGTGGGCGTTCCGCCGAGTCCCGTGGGCAACGCTGCTGGCCCCGCTGGCGCTGACAGCGGTGGTAGGCACGGGAATCGTGAAGATCCCCGGCGAAACGGGCAACGCGGTAACGGACTTCGCGGTCTACGGCAGCTGCTGGATCCTGGGCATGGCCCACCAGGAGGGCGTACTGAAGAAGATCCCGCGCTACGCGGTGGTCTCCGTCGCCGCCCTCCTGATGACCTTCGGCCTGTGGTGGGCCTCCGGCCACCTGGGCCCCGACGGCTGGGACCTGAACGACATCCCCCTGGCCCAGGCCGCCTGGTCCCTGGGCTTCGTAGCGATCCTGCTTCAGTACTCCCCTTCCTGGCAGGAACTCCCGGGCCGCCTGGCGCGCTGGGACAAACTGATCACCCTGTCGAACAACCGCGCCGTAACGATCTACCTCTGGCACAACTTGCTGATCATGGCGACGGTCCCGCTCCTGGACATCCTCTACCAGCTCCCGTTCATGGACGACCGCTTGTCCAACGCCCTGACCACGACGTACACCCTCTGGATGTTCGTCCTGGTATGGCCCCTGATCGGCCTGATGATCGTGAGCGTGGGGTGGGTCGAGGACTTGGCGGCCAAGCGGGGGCCTCGGCTTTGGCCGGATGGGGCGAAGAAGGGCGGGAGTCGGGGGCGGTCGCGGTCAGGGTCACGGGGGCGGGCCAGGGCGCGGTAGGCCCACGTACGGGTAGGGGTGACGGGGGCGACGGGGGCCTCAGAAGGGGCTCGACGGCGGCCAATGCAGCAAGCCGATAGCGTTGCCCCGCTCACATGAACCCTCGCCCCACCGGGAGTTGTCAGTGAAGTGCCGCCCCACCTTGCTCGCAGCCATCGCGCTGACAGCCATTGCCGCCCTGTCGCTGTCCGCCTGCGGTGACGATGACAGCGGCAGCTCCAAGGGCAGCGACAAAACCGCGGGCGTCGACGTGGAGGCCGACACGGAGTCGGCTTCGCCGAGCGCGTCGGCGTCGGCGGAGCCCGGCCGCCCGGAGATCGAGCTGCCGTCGGATCTCTCGTACACCTTCGACTGGTCGAAGACCGGCGACAAGGACAAGGACGCGATCCTGTCCGACACCGAGCAGTCCATCAAGGCGGTGGACTTGGCCATCGCCAACCAGGACCCGCTCGACAAGGCCTACCTCTTCTACTACGAGGGTGAGGCGGCTTTCGGGACACAGGAGTTCGTCCAGAGCTACGTGGACGAGAAGGCCCGGACCACCGGCGCCTACCGCTTCTACAACCCGGTCGTGGACGTCGACGACGACGGGACCGCTTCCTTCAGCTACTGCGAGGACCAAGGCAAGGCGTACGCCAAGTACCTCAAGACCAACAAGATCGAGAAGACCAAGGTCACTGCAAAGAGCTACGTCATCTACCACACGTCGCTCAAGAAGAACGACAACGGCGTCTGGGTGATTCAGAAGCTGGTCTCTCAGCGGGGGAGTGACAAGTGCCAGCCCTGAGAGCAGCTGGACCTCCTCCCGTTGCTTGGCTTCTCAGTAGACGCTCGCCCAGCTCCGGCCCTGTATGCCGCATATGCGTCGAAGTAGAGACTTGCGAGGCCTGTGAAGTGTCAGGACAGAGCGTCCCCATCCCGGAGGAGAGATTCGCCCGCGAGATCTTTGGGCCGCTCGGCGGGATCGTGGAGATCGGCGCGGTTGTTGCCACCGGCACGTGGGCAGTTGCTGAGGCCTCGGTAGGTGAGTTGGTGAGCCGCCGGAGGGATGAGGTGGACCAACTGCTCGCCGCCGTCCGTGCAATCGGTGGATTCAGCGACGCGTCGATGGCGATCGCCGACGAACTGGGGTGGCTGCGGGACCACGAGATGACGGCACCGTCTCTGCTCCTCTGGTCCGGCGGCATCGAGAAGATCTCGCCCCGTTGTCTCGAAGGTCTCGAGGAACCGTCGGTGGTGCGGCGCATGTGCCGTATGGGAGCTGATCTGCAACTGGCACATTTCCTGCAAGCCCTGGTCAGCGCCGCCATCGTCGAGGGAGGGGATGCACGACAGAGCGCGGAAAGGATCGTCGAAGCTCTCAATATTGCTGTCGCTCTCGCGGACGATGCGGGACGGAGCACCGCTGAGGGCACGTTCAGGACGTGGCGGGTCACCTTTCTGCCGAGCATCCTCCGTCCCAAATCGAGCGCACCGGAAAGCGGCAAGGCAGGCTTTCGGGCCCATGCTTACGCACTGGAGGAGTTGCTGGACGACTGATGCGTCCTACGTCCGACGCCGAGGCTCTCCTCAGGCTCTCCCTCCACTTCCGAGCGTGAGGCGGATCTCGGGCCGGTGATCCTGCTATCGCCTGACCGCCCCGTCGTGCGATAACTTCGCTTGTGCGTACGGTTGTTACTGAGGCTGACGTGACGGGGGTTGCGGCGTGGTGGGGTTTCGGCCGACGGACTGGCATGTGCTGGATCTGGAGACGGATCCGACGCCGGGGGATCCGGATCGGGTGCGGTCGTTGGCCCGGCAGTTGCATGACTTCGCCGATGATGTGCAGGACGCGCTGCGGTTGGTGAAGGGGATGGCGGAGGAAGATGCCGTCCTGACGATGGTGGGCAAGACCGCCGACGTGTTCCGTGACGAGTTCTCCGGGGTTCCGAAGAACCTGAAGAAGCTCAAGAAGTCTTACGACTTGGCCGGGGATGCGCTGGCTGCGTATTGGCCGAAGTTGGAGCGTGCGCAGGCGCTGGCGGACAAGGCGCTGGTCAAGGGGCGGGAGGCGCAGGCGGATCTCGCGTCGGCCAAGTCGCGGCTGTCGACGGCTGATTCGTGGGTGACGCGGGCGACCAAGGAGGCGGACAAGTACAAGGACGATCCGGGGTCGGCGGGTAAGGACGTCCCGAAGCCGGATGAGTCCAAGGTGCGTGCGGCTACGCGGGATGCGACCAATGCCAAGTCCGCGCAGACGTCCGCCCAGTCGGATGTCACCTCCGCGCAGAGCGCGTTGGATGCGGCGAAGAAGATGGCGGCGGACGCGCGGCAGATGCGTGAGGACGCAGCGCGGGAGGCCAAGAACAAGCTGGAGGAGGCTTCCGACGCGGGCATTCAGAACCGTGACTGGTATGAGGAGGTCGGGGACTGGGTTTCTGACAACTGGGACACCATCGTCGCGGTCTGCAAGGTCGTCGTCGCGGTTGTCGGCATCATCGCGATGATCATCGGCGGGCCGATCCTGGGCGCCATCGTGCTGATCGCCGCCCTGGTCGTGCTCGCTGACACCCTCAACAAATACGCGAAGGGCCAAGCGTCCCTGTGGGATGTGGCGTTCGCGGCGCTGGACTGCATCCCGGGCATGAAGGGTCTGACCACGCTCGGTGGGCTCGCCAAGGGCCTCAAGTCTGCTGGCGCGCTGGGACTCAAGGGCATGGCCAAGGGGCTGGGCGGTCTGGCCAAGAACGCCAAGAGCATGGTCGCCGACGGCGCCAAGGGCGCCTACAACCGGCTCAAGAATGTGGTCCGTTCCAAGGGCAGTGACCCGGTGGACATGGCCACCGGCGCGATGTTCCTGCCGCAGACCGACATCACGCTGCCCGGCAGCCTCCCGCTGGCCTTCTCCCGCCGTGCTGCCTCCGACTATCGCACCGGCTGGTGGTTCGGCCCCACTTGGTCCTCCACCATCGACCAGCGCCTCGAAGTCGACACGGACGGCGTCATCTTCGTCACCCAGGACGGACTGCTACTCACCTACCCCCGCCCCAACAGCCCGGACAGCCCGGTCCTGCCCGAGGCCGGCCCGCGGTGGCCGTTGACGTGGCGAGACGATGTCGGCTACCGCATCGACGACCCACTCACAGGCCATGCCCGCCACTTCGGCCACTCCACCGACGGCATGGCACTGCTCACCCACATCGCTGACCGCAACGGCAACACGATCGAATTCGATTACGACGAGTATGGCACTCCGCTCGCCATCCGCCATTCCGGCGGTTACCACCTCAAACTCACCACCACCGAGGGTCGCGTCACCGCACTGGTGCTGGCGGGCGCCGGCGAGAACGGCGCCGATGTCACCATCAAGCGCTACGGCTACACCAACGGCGATCTCACCGAAGTCATCAACTCCTCCCTGCTGCCGCTGAAGTTCACCTACGACGAGCGTCTGCGCATCACTTCATGGACGGACACAAACAGCAGTCGTTACGCCTACACCTACGACGACCACGATCGCTGCATCGCCGAAGGCGGCGAAGCCGGCCACATCACCGTAACCCTGGACTACGACGGCACTGACCCTGCCTGGCCCGGCTGCCGCATCACGACCCTCACCACTGCCGAAGGTGCCGCCACCCGCTTCGTCATCAACGACAACAGCCAGGTCATCGCCGAAATCGACCCGCTGGGCGGAATCCGGCGAACTGATTACGACGCCCATCACCATGTCGTTTCGCAGACGAACGAGCTAGGCCATACCACGCGACTGGTCCTCGATGAGTGCGGCCGCCCCACGGAAGTCGTTCGTCCGGACCGCGCCACCATGCACCTTGAGTACAACCACCTCGGTGGCGCCACGACCATCGTCACGCCGGACGGTGCTTGCTGGCGCAGGGAATACGACGAACACGGCAATTGCACGTCCATGGCCGATCCCGCAGGGGCGATTACCCGGTTTGCGTACGACGCGGCGGGCCGTGTCACGAGCGTCGAGGACACATTGGGCAACACCAGGACGGTGCGCTGCAATTCGGCAGGGCTTCCACTCGCAGCCACCGACCCGCTGGGTGCAACGACCACCTGGGAGCGGGACGCCTTCGGAAGAATCGTCACGTACACCGATCCGCTGAGGCACACGACACGGCTGGTCTGGACAGTTGAAGGCCACCTTGTCACCCGCGTCACCTCCGACGGTGCCGTCGAGGCTTGGTCATACGACGGTGAGGGCAATTGCACGAGTCACACCACGCCTGCGGGTGCCGTCACGCACTTCGAGTACACCCACTTCGACCTTCCTTCGGCACGCATCGGCCCGGACGGAGCGAGGTACGAATTCATCCACGATCAGAACCTCCGACTGGCCAAGGTCACCAACCCCCAGGGTCTGACGTGGACTTACGAACACGATGCGGCTGGGCGACTGATCGCGGAATGTGATTTCGACGACCGAGTTCTGAGCTACGCGTATGACAGTGCGGGTCGCATGACCGTGCGCACAAACACAATTGGCGACACCACCCACTACGAATATGACGTCATGGGCGACTTGGTTCGGAAAGTCAGCGGAGGTCAAGTCACAGAGTTCGCCTACGACCTCAACCGCAGGCTGGTCCAAGCGGCCGCACCAGACACGTCAGTCACTCTGGAGTACGACCTCAACGGATCTGTCACTTGCGAGACGACCAATGGTCGACGCGTGATCTACGAACGTGACCAGTTGGGTCGCCTCACCCGCCGGACAACCCCCTCCGGGGCCACAACCGCGTGGGCCTACGACGCCGTCGGTAACCGAGTGCAACTGGACGCGTCGGGCCGCACCGTACTCTTCGACCATGACTGGTCCGGTCTGGAGACCAGCCGCTCCATCGCTCCGAGTGTCACCCTCACGCACGCCTACGACGGTCTCGGTCGCCTCACGGACCAGTCTCTGTCTGCCGCCGACGGCCACCACATGCTGCACCGTGCCTATATGTATGGCGAGGACGGCAACCTTGTCGGCACCGATGACCAGTCGTCCGGAAGCCGGAGATTCGAACTGGACCTCGCGAGCCGTGTGACCGCTGTCCATGCGCATAACTGGACAGAGCGCTACGCCTACGATGATGTGGGCAATCTGGCCGAGGCTTCCTGGCCCACCGGACATCCCGGCGCGGAGTCCACCGGAACGCGTGCCTACACCGGTACGCGAATCAGTCGTGCGGGCACCACCCGGTACGAGTACGACGCCTTGGGCCGCATAGTTCTGCGCCAGAAAAAGCGTCTGTCGCGCAAACCCGACACCTGGCGTTACACCTGGGATTCGGAAGACCGATTGACGTCGGTAACGACACCGGATGAGACTCTATGGCGCTATCACTATGATCCGCTGGGCCGTCGTATCGCCAAGCAGCGCATCGCTGCAGACGGCCGAACAGTGGTGGAGCACGTCGACTTCACCTGGGACGGCATCACTCTGTGCGAGCAGACGACTCGAGCAGATTCGTCTCCCCACCTTGTGACGCTGACGTGGGATCACGATGGTCTTCGTCCGATCGCGCAGGCAGAACGCATCACCACGCCAGAAGCGCCTCAAGAAGACATCGACTCCCGGTTCTTCTCCATCGTTACGGATCTGATCGGGACGCCGACAGAACTCATCGACGATGACGGTGACGTCGCGTGGCGCACGCGATCCACACTCTGGGGAACAACCACATGGAATTCTGACGCCACGGCGTACACGCCTCTACGCTTCCCCGGCCAGTACTACGACCCGGAATCCGGTCTCCATTACAACTACTTCCGGCACTACGACCCCGAGACGGCCCGCTATCTGACACCCGACCCCCTGGGGCTGGCACCGGCACCGAACCCGCTTACGTATGTCCACAACCCCCACACCGGGGTCGATCCGCTTGGGCTCAGCCCGTACTACAGCGAGATCGCGCCGAACGGGCAGCGTGGCCCCGCCTACGCAGTGGTCACTCCGCAGACTTTGGATGACGCGGCCAACGGGCTCATAGGAAGTTCGCCAGGGCGAGGCGCACGTCACGCCCCTCCAGGCTTCTTGGGTGGTCCGGCGGGTCATTCGCGAGGACACTTGATCGGGCAGCAGTTTGGGGGCGATGGACGGGATATGCGGAACATCGTCACGCAAGGGTCCGCTCAGAACAACGGTCCGATTTCAGATGCCGAAGACCTTATTGCCCAGCACGTGAGGTCGACGCAGAACACTGTCACTATGAGCGTAACTCCCGAATACGCCAACGGAGGAAACGTTCCCAGTCACGTTCTCATCGAAGCTGTAGATGACTTCGGCTGGTCCTACAGCACGCGACTTCCCAACATGTAGAAAGGCGCAAACCCGATGGCCGGAGTGAACCCTGCGGATGAGCTACGGAATCTCACGGCGCTCTGCCCGCCTCCGCAAAACCTTGGCGCATCTCGCCGAGAGCGACCGGAGCGGACGGCCCTAAACATTCCTGGCAATCATGAAGATCTGATCGCCGCGTACGGCACCGGGTGTTTCGATGAATTCTTGTGGATCTTCGCGAATGGCGCGGAAAATGCGAATCTTGATATCGGTAAGAGTACCCACACAATGCAGTCGATCCTTCGAGGCAAGGATGTACCTGCTCTGCGTGAGGCCCTGGGCAATTACCGCACTTCCCCGGAAGAACTCATCCAGTGGGGAGTTACCGATAATGGCGATTCGCTGCTGTGGATTCCCGTCGGCGACGCTGAGAGTTGGCCGACAGTTGTCATTCAAGCCGGGCAGCTTGATTTTGTGATCTCAGGCAAGACCTCTACGGGCGTGGTGCTGGGTCTTCTGACAAGATCGCTTGGTATTCGTTTCTTCCCTGATGACTTCCCGAGTGATCACCCGGAGTTTTCGACAGATCCCTATGCGTAGACGAATCCCGCACCCCCGATCGTCTTGGCCTGGGGCCGGCGCCCAACCACGTCGCCCGTCTCGGAGGGAGCAGAACGCGGCCTGCCTTGTCGCCCGGAACGCGATGCAGGCCGCGCCGCCCACGTCCGGGTCACCAACCCGGCGAGGGACTGTCCTGTCCGCCGGCCGCCGGTGGCGCCCGTCGTCGGTGCGCGTGCCTGGAGTTACGTCACGGGCATGAATTCGGGCAGGGTGAGGGCCGAGTGGGCCGGTCGCCCCTCCGTGGAGGGCATGGTGCTGAGATTGCGCAGCATGTCGTTGCGCTGTTCCAGGGCCCGGGCGGTGGTGGGGAACAGTGTGGCGCCGCCCTCGCCGACCTGTTCCTGGTTCACGGCCACAAACTCACGGGTGTTGTGTTCGTAGGTGGCGAAGCCCGCGGCGTGGTCCCGGTCGGCCAGGGAACCGGCGAGCATGTACGCGCCGACGAGCGCGAGGCTGGAGCCCTGTCCGGTAAGGAACGAGGGCGCGTACGCGGCGTCGCCCACCAGCGCGACCCTGCCGCTGGACCAGCGGGGCATGCGGATCTGGCTGACCCCGTCGAAGAACAGGTCATCCGCGTCGCGCATGGCGGCAAGCATGCCCGGGACCTCCCATCCCGCGTCGGCGAAGATCTTGGCGACCAGGTCCCGTTGGGCTTCCGGGTTCCGGAAGGCGTCGAACGGCGGTTCCGGGTGGGCGAAGTTCAGGAAGGCGTGCACTTCGTCGTTGTCCTCTACGGCGTAGAGAGCCGCGGCTCTGCCCGGGGTGTTCCACATCGTGATCTCGTGGGAGAGCCCGAAGGTGTTGCGCATGGTGAACACGGCGAAGCAGTACCCGAGATACCGGTGGAACTGCTCTTCGGGGCCGAACAGGATCTCCCGGGTACGTGAGTGCATGCCGTCCGCACCGAACACCATGTCGAACGTACGCCTGCTGCCCCCGCGGAAGGTGACGTCGACCCCGTGGCCGGACTGGTCGAGGGTGTCGATGGAGTCGTGGAACAAGAACTCCACGTCGTCACGGACCGCCGCGTAAAGAGCGTCGGTCAGATCCCCGCGCCGCACCTCCAGGTCCCGTCCCGCGGCACTGCCGACGACGGTGTGCGGGTTGACCGAGGCCACCTTGCCGCCGTCCCCGTCGAGGAAGGTGATCCGATGCGAGTCGATGTGTGCGTCCTGCAGTCGCGGCAGGATCCCCATCCTCCGGACGACCTCTAGTGCGGTGCCGCGCACATCGATGGGATAACCACCGCTGCGTGGTGCGCCCGCCTTCTCGACCACCGTGACCGCGAATCCGTAGCGGTTCAGCCAGAACGCGAGGGCGGGCCCCGCGATGCTGGCCCCGGATATCAGGACCTTGCGCCTGGGCGTGGAACGGATATCCCTCAACTGATCGGTGCGGGTCATTTCTTGGCTCCTTTACTCATGGAACGGACGACAAGCAGGGACAGCACTGCGACGACGCCGGCGATGAGGAAGCCGGTGGCGAAGGCCGATTCGGCAGGGTCATCCGACCCGGAAGGGGTCCCCGCGGTAAGGAGCACGCCACCGAGCATTCCGCCCACGGCGGAGCCCAGCACGCGCGTCACCAGGATCAGGCTGGTGGCGATGCCGGTGTCACTTTCATCGACGGAAGAGACGATGCTGGTCACCATGGCCGTAACGCACAGGCCGTTGGCAAGCGCGATGAGCGCCTTGCCGACGACGATGTGCCAGACCTCGGTGTGTGCGACTGACAGGGCGAGCATGGCGGTGGCCATGATGACGACCGCGGCAGTGGCCACGGCACGCGAGCCGAAACGCCGCTCCCCGAGCCCACCCGCCGGCCCGGCCAGCGTCCCGGCCACGGCGCCGGGCAGGAGGATGAAGCCGATCTCGGTGGCGCTGGCCCCGAAACCGTACCCGTCGCCGGACACGTCGAGCAGCTGCGGAACGAGAAAGACCCCCGTCGCGGTGCCGAGGCAGATCACGAACGTCAGCACACACGACTTCCAGATCACAGGCCGCGCCAGCATGCTCAGATCGATCAGCGGCGCGGCCGCACGACGTTCAACGGCTATCCATCCGGCCACGAAGGCGGCCAGAAGCACGAGGAGGGCGACGAGCACGAGAGGCTGCGAGCCGGCGTCGGGCGCCACCGCGAGCGAGAGCATGAGCGTGACCAGTATCCCGCTCAAGAGAAGCATGCCCGGCCAGTCGATCCCGGCATCGTCCGACCGGCCCGGCTGATCAGCCGGCATCAGCCTGTTCACCAGCAGGGTGAACCCAATGACGGCGAACGTCGGCACCGCGAACATCCAGTGTCGGGAGAGCGCTTCCGCCACGGGCCCGGCCGCCAGCAGTCCCACCATCGATCCCCCCACGAACATCCCGCTGACCAGCCCGATGGCCACCTTCGACTCTCCCGCGGGGAGGTGCTTGCGCACCACGATGAACGACAGCGGCAGCGCGCCTATCATCGCCCCCTGCAGTACCTGGCCGAGCAGCAGCACGGGAAGGTTCGGCGCCATCGCGGACACCAGGCCGCCGACCGAGACCACCGCCATCAGCCTGATCAGGACTCGTTTTCCGCCGTAGCGGTCGCCGAGCTTGCCTGCGAGCGGAGTAACGAGCGCGCCGGTGATAGCGAGCACGATGTTGAGCAGCGCCCCTGTGGATGGACTGATATCCAGCTCGCGTTGCAGGAGCGGGAGCGTCGGCGCCACCACCGACTCCAAGGCACCGGTGGAGATTGCCAGCAAGCCGAGAGCCCAGACAGCGGCTTTCCCCATGCGGACCGGGGGAGCCAGGGTTGTGGTCATGGACGTCCTTTCCGTCATTGCCGGGCGAGTGAGGGGTCCGGCCGTACGCGTTGCGCTGCCGCCTTGCCCGGCCCGGCTCGGACAGCGGCCATTCACGCGGGGCGCGGTGTGCTTGGTGCTTTGTGGACAGGTCCGAGGTCGTCCGGCGGGGCGAACCCGCGAAAGCGGTACTCGAGGTGACGCATGCACGGCTCCGCCGGGGCGGAGCGGGTGTACGAGTACGGCACGCGCCACCATGAGCTGGATACTACACTACACCGTGCAGTGTAGAACGGTTAAGATGTGCCCATGCCGACCACGAAGACACTGCGCGAGGGGTCCGCGCGGAAGCGGGCCGCCATCCTCTCGGCGGCCCGGGAACTGTTCCTCGCCGACGGCTTCGACCGGTCCAGCGTCGACGCGGTCGCCGCTCGGGCCGAGGTGTCCAAGCGGACGGTCTACGACTACTTCGGCGACAAGCGGACGCTGCTGCAAGCAGTCGTCGACGCCGTCGGCCAGTCACTGATCACCACGATCCGGCGCACCCTCGACGACACCCTCACCGACGTCACCGAGGCCGCCGAGCTCGAGGACGCCCTGGTCACGTTCTCGATGCGCATCGCGACCGACATGCTCGGCTCGGCGGAGTACGCAACGCTGCAACGACTGGTCCGGGCGGAATCCGGCCACCTGCCGCACCGGGGCGAAAACCCCCTGGCCGACACCCCCGACGAGGCAATTGCAGAGCGGTTCGCCGCCTTCGCCGCGGCCGGGCTGCTCGACGTCCCGGACCCTCGACTCGCGGCCGACCAGTTCCTCGCGCTGACCTTCGGCGTCGCGCTGGACAGGCTCGGTTCCGCGAATGCCGCGGAGGACACCCGCGTCCGGCCACTCGTGGTCGAGGGAGTGCGGACCTTTCTCCGGGCATACCGAGCCATGTAGGGCTGGGGCAGCACGAAAGGACAGTGCGCCGTCAGCCCACGTTTTCCTCCCTCTTTTCCTCTCCCTTCGCGCGTATGAGTTCATCTCAGTGGCGCTCGCGCCAGGGCTCGGCGGTCTGCCGTTCGTCAGGATTCCGGGATGGCGAATGCTGGTTGCTGGTCACCGGCACCAGGGCGCCCGCCTCCGGGACGCCTGAACGATCGTCAACAAACCGGCCGGGAGCGGGAAGTCGGCATCGCCGTCGCCGAGCGCGTCAGCTTGATTCGCAGAGGGGGAGTGCGAAGTGCCAGCCCCGAGGCCAACCGGACTCCGTCTGTTACTGAGCTGTGTCCGCTTCGTTGAAGATCGAGCCATGTGGGGACGACGCGATCCGACGGTTTGCACTGGCCAAGGCGGCAGTTGTGCCGCTTCCCCGGGATCACTCAACAGGAGCCTCCCGCCTGCCACTTGGTGGGCTTATGGGTGCTTTGGGGTCCGTACGGAACTGCCCTCGACGTAATTCGCTCTGGTGTCACTACGGCTGCATCGATAGCGTTACGTCGCTCATGTCAACCCTCGCCCCACCGGGAGTCGTCAGTGAACCGCCGCCCCACCTTGCTCGCAGCGATCACGCTGACCGCCGCTGCGGCTTTGACGCTGTCCGCCTGTGGCGGCGGCGACAGCGACAGTTCAAAGGACAACGACAAGATCGCGGGTGCTGACACAGGCACCGAGAAGTCGGCGTCGCCGAGTGAGAGCGCGGTGGATTCCGCCGAGCGGCCGAAAATCGAGCTGCCATCTGACGTGACAATGGTCTTCGAGGACACGGACACAGGGGACCCGGTCAAGGACGCCGTTCTTGCGGACAATGCGGAGCGCATGCGCGCTGTGAACGCCGCAATCACAGGTACAGATCCCAAGGGCGAAGCGCTCGGGTACTACAACACAGGCAAAGCTCTCGAGGCCGCACTGTCCTGGGTCGGACAGTTCAAGGACGCCGGAGCCACGATCACGGGCGAGGCGCGGTACTACGACCGCAAGGTGACGCTCCAGAGCGAGACATCGGCGGTACTCACGTTCTGCGCGGACGAGAGCAAGGGCTTCAGCAAGGACAAGAAGACCAACAAGATTGCAAAGACCCCAGTCACCAAGGACAGCTACGTCCAGTACAACACCAAGTTGGACAAGAACGCCGACGGGGTCTGGCAGACATCCCAGATCCTTTCCACGAGGGGGGCGGCCCAGTGCCAGCCGTAGCAAGGATCTCGGTTCGCGCCAGTGTCATGGCAGGCATCATCGTGTTGGCTGTCAGTCCGACTGCTTGGGCCGGGTGGACTCCAGGTGGCAAGGACACGGGCTCCGAGACTCAGGTGGATGGGGGCGAGAAGGACGGAGCGTTGTCCGCGAACGCCGGCGCCGTAGTCTTCGACCGCTCCAAGAACGGCACTGGAGAAGCCGCAGGCCCTGTGACGTCCTCGGCGGCCAACTGGACGCCACCCGCGTGCTATTACGCCCCGAAGTTTACGCCCGACCAGTTCCAGAAGCACGTGGAGCCGACCTGGGAGTCCGAGTCGACGGGCTATCAGTGGGACGCCGAGCAGCGTGACCGTTACGTGAATGGCGAGCCGTACAAGAACTTCAACAAGGACAAGGCTGGCGAGGGCTACTGGTGGGACTCGTACGTCACGGAAGGTCGTGAGGGTGACCCCGGCGCCCTCGACTGCACCAGGCCCTGGTTCTGGGTGGACAACGGTGATCCGCCACCCGCGGACGTCCCCGAGGCGGTCACTCCCGAGGTACTCGCCCAACTCGCCTACAACGAGATCCGCGTGCCGTCGACGAAGGTCGAACTCGCCCCGGAGGGCACCACGAAGGTGAACCTTCCGACGTGGTCGTGGCTGGACACGGCGGAGTTCAAGCCGGTGTCCGTGACGGCGTCCGTCCCGCTGCTGGACATCGAGGCGACGACGACGGCGGAACCGGTCTCGCTGAAGATCGAGCCGGGTACGGATGACGCGACGACGTACCCTGCCTCCGGTGAGTGCGAGATCAACGAGGACGGCTCGATCGGTGAGCCCTACGCGAAGGGCAAGGCCGACGAGACCCCGCCATGCGGCGTGAAGTACCTGAGGTCCTCCGGCGACGGCTCGTACAAGCTCACGGCAACCGTCACGTGGAAGATCCACTGGGTAGGTACCGGCGTTAACGGGGAACAGCCCCTGCCCGATGGAGAGTTCGGGGCGCAGCAGGACGTGATCGTGCAGGAGATCCAGGCCGTCAACCGCTGATAGCCGCTCTCGGATCCCAGAATCCGCGGTGGCCCGCCCTCGAGTTCTATACGGAGGGCGAGGGTGCGGTGGCCGCCGAGGAGTGGGTCAAGGCGTTCGCGGACGTCGGCTGGACGATCACCGGAACCGTGCGCTACTTCGACCGGCAGGTCACGGTGAGGTCCAAGGACTCCGCTTCGCTCACTTACTGCGCGGACGAGAGCAAGGGCTTCAGTAAGGTCATCAAGACCAATGAGGTCAAGGGGACGAAGGTCACCAAGAACAGCTACGTCGCCTATGGCGCTCGGGTCGAGAAGAACGCGGACGGCGTCTGGGAGCTCATGGAGATCAACTCGACTCGAGGGGCCGCCAAGTGCCAGCCATGAGATTCATGGGTGACCGTCGGTGATTGGAAGGTTTGGGGCACTGGGGGCGGCGTCTGGGTGTCCCAAAGCTTCCAATCGTTCAGGTGGTGCACGGGGACTGGTGTGCCTTCAGGGTTCGTATCAGCTCAGCTAGGCGTGGGCGGGTTGTTATGAGGATGACCTCGGGTTCGTCGCTTTCGCGGATGTGGATGGCCCCAGTTGAGGTGGCGGCGACGTAGACGCAGTTCGAGCCGTCGCCGCTGTATGTGGACTTCTGCCAGTCGGTGGTGTGCACAGTTGGTCCCCTCTCACGTGTCCCGGATGAGGCGGTGGATGAAGTCGCGTGACTTGGCGGGTGTGAGGGCGCACGACTCCATGCGGTCCAGCACGGAACGGTACTTACTCAACTGCGCTTCCGCGTCGAGGAATTCACAGGCGCCGTGGTGGTTGTCCAGCTGGATGGTGTCGAGTTGCGGGACCGGGCCCTCGACGTAGTCGAAGGACTGGCCCGTGGTCGGGAAGTGGTCCGCTCCGAAGGGGACAACCCTGACGGTGACGTTGGGCAGCTCGCTCATGCCGATCAGGTGCTTGAGCTGTCCGAGAGTGACGGCAGGGCCGCCGAAGCCCATGCGGAGTGCCGTCTCGTGGATGATCGCCGCGTACGGGGGCGGGTCCTTCCGGTGCAGGACGCCCTGCCGTTTTATGCGCAACGTGAGGCGGTGCTCGATCTCGTACTGGCGCATGGGCGGGGCCACCTGTTGGAAGAGGGTTCGGGCGTGGTCCGTTGTCTGCAGCAGGGCCGGGATGTGGACGATGAGTGCCGCTCGTAGCCCGGTGGCGTGGTGCTCGAGTTCGGCGAGGTCGATCAGCGCGGCGGGCAGGTGTTCGCGGTACTCCTCCCACCACCCGCGAGTCCGCCGCCCGGTCATTGCGGCAAGGGCATCAATGAGCCGGTCGTCCGAGCAGTCGTACACGTTGGCCATGGAACGGACCCGGTCCGCGCTAATGGGCGTGCGGCCGGTCTCGATCATGCTGACGCGCGCTTGGTTGACGCCGAGCAACTCGGCCGCGCCGGTGGCTGTGAGCCCGGCCCGTTCACGGAGTTTGCGCAGCTCGGCGCCGAATCTCCGTTGGCGCAGTGTCGGATTGCTGGTGGGCGGCAAAGCGTTTCCTTTCTCGCCGCGACGCGGCGTCCCTGCTCCCTCACACGAGTGAAGCCTGGATGCTTCCCGCGCAAAAGGTTAGATCCATCTAACCATCTGCCCTACGGTAGTCACGTACCGCCCAACTGCCACCGCCTATAAGCCGGAAGCGCACCACACCGTGGCAATGCCACCGCCCGGCACTGCAGTTGTGTCAGACCAAATCCTCTTCCTCCCTCCCGGAGCCATCCATGGTCACCGTAGCCCCGCGCGACACCTGGTCGTACGCCCTTCGCTTGCCCCATGACCCCCGAGCCGCACGCGTCGCACGTATGACCGTGCGGGCCGCTCTGAATGGGCACGGCCTCCCCGAACTCCTCGATGTCGCCGAGCTGTTGACCTCCGAGTTGGCCGCCAACGCCTACCGGCACACCAAGGGGCCCGCTTCCCTGCGGTTGACCGCGCTGGGGGACGGGCGGTTGCGGGTCGGCGTGTGGGACAGCAGCCCGCACATTCCCGCGCCCTTCGACAGGCCTCCCGGCGATTGCGTCCCACCATCTGTCCCGACGGACGCGGAAGGCGGGCGTGGGCTGCTCCTGGTGCAGGAGTATGCGCGTTCGTGGGGCGGCTGGCCCCTCGGTGACGACCTGCTCGGGCCCGGCGCCGGAAAGCTGCTCTGGTTCGAGGTGGGGGAGGGGTGATGAGCCGTGCCCGAACGCGGTCGTCTGATCACTGTCGCGCAGATAGCCGTAATGAAATTAGGCTAAGGGGAGTCCGGCTATGCGACAGTCGGCCAGGAGGTCCAGCCCATGCCCACCCCGACCACCACCCCCATCCCCAAACCCACCCCCGTCTTCGACCGAACCCACGAATGGGACGAGCTCGCCCGCTTCTGCACCGACCCAGCCGCAGGCCTGCGTATCGGTGTCGTACGAGGGCGGCGTCGGCACGGGAAGTCGTTCCTGCTGGAGCACCTCTGCCGGGCCGTCGACGGTGTCTACACCCTCGCGTTGCAGCAGAGCCGGGCCATGGCGCTGGACCGGTTCGCGGACAGTCTTTCTCAAGGGCTCGGGTTCCGCGTCGGGCGCTTTGATTCGTGGGTGGAGGCCCTGGACACCGCGGCCGACGTTCTTACGAGCCGTCGCGGCCAGGCGGTGCCCCCGCTGCTCGTTCTCGACGAGTTTCCGTACCTCGTCTCGCACTCGCCGGAACTGCCGTCCGCCCTTCAGGCCCTTTACGACCAGCGCGGGCCGTCGTCCGGGAAGCCGGCCCTGCGGATCATCCTCTGCGGCTCGGCGATCTCCACCATGTCGACCCTTCTTGCTGGGGACCAGGCGCTGCGCGGGCGGGCCGTGATCGACATGCGGATCGGTCCGTTCGGCTTCCGCGACGCGGCGGAGTACTGGCGGGTCGGTGATCCGGAGACGGCGTTTCTCGTCGATGCCGTGCTCGGGGGAGCCGCTGGATATCGCGATGTCATCGGTGATCCGCCTGGGCCCGGGGACGAGGAGTTCTACGCGTGGCTGGCGCGCAGCGTGTTCAACCCGTCCCACATTCTCTTCACCGAGCCTGAGTATCTGCTGGCTGAGGATCCGCGTATAAGCGATCGAGCCACCTACCACGCCATCTGGGAGGCCGTGTCGTCCGGCGCCGCCACGCCCACCCAGATCGGGGGACTGGTCGGTATGGACGCCAAGTCACTGACCTACCACCTCAACATCATGAAGGCTGCCGCCTTCATTCGGTACGAGCAGGATCTGCTGCTCCAGCGCAAGCCCCTGATCACCGTGGCCGACCCCATCGTCCGCTTCCATGACCTGATCGTGCGGCCCAACCTCGTCGACTTCGAGATGCGTGAGGGCAGGGCTGCCTGGGAGCGGTCGCGGGAGACGTTCTCGTCGAAGGTGCTCGGGCCCCACTTCGAGGACCTGACCCGGCAGTGGACTCTTCGGTACGGGCGTGAGCGCGGCCTCGACGACATCGGTCAGGTCGGCACCACGACCGTCGCGTGCCGTGAGCACCGGGGACATGAGGTCGACGTGGTCGCGCTCAGCCGGGCGTCCCGTCCGCGGGACAAGCGGGCCCGTATCAATCTGCTCGGTGAGGCCAAGGCTACGAACAAGCCCCGAACCGCCGCTGATCTGCGCCGACTTGAGCACATTCGGGATCTGCTGTGTGCGCAGGGCTGGGATGCCGGTGACTGCGTCCTGGCCGTGTACGTGCGCAGTGAACCCGCCGCCGATCTGGTCGAGGCGGCGAGAGCGGGACACGTACTTCTTGTGGAGATGCGGGATCTCTACGGCGGTGCGTGAGTCTTCCCGTGCAGGCTCAGCCGCCTTCCCGCGCAGGCCCCCGGCAGCCCCTGTGCCCCAACTCCCGTGCCCTATAGGGTGCGAGTGCAAACAGAGTGGTCACTGATGGGTACGGGGAAGGGTTGGCGTGAGTCAGCGGCAGTTGCAGAAGATGTTCCGGCTCATGGGGAGCGGGGAGCCTGTTGAGCTCACCAGTGCCATGGCGTCCGTGAAGAAGCTGGCTCGGCTTGCCTTCATTGCGGAGCAGTTCGGGTATCAGTACGCCGATGTTCGGCAGGGTGGCCAGGGCAATTCGCTGAAGATGCTCATCGTGCCCGATCCCAGTCCGCAGGCTCAGACTCGGGCCGCGCAGAGCTGGGCCCAGTATCCGCAAGCCGGGGACGGGAAGTCTCTGCCGCCCTTCGTGCCTGATGCGCTGGAGCTGCTGAAGGCTCGGATCAACTTCGATCTCACCGGCAAGAGTGCCGAGAAGCGGATGGGGTTCGGGGCCATCGGGGTCACCGTCGGTATGGCCATCGGGGTCGCACGGTCCAGTGGGGACGGGGTGACGTACGTCATTGGGACGTGGGTGCTCCTTTTGGCGATCCTGGGTATCGGGTTCGTCGTCACGCGGAAGCGGAACGCCAAGTTCGCGGCACGGTTGCAGGCCGCCGGGTTCACGCCCGTTGCGGATGAGACGGGGAGGGTGCGGTATCTGCCTCCGGGGGCGCAGCTTCCGGGGCACGCGAACCCGTTCGCCGGCCAGCAGCACATACAGGCGGGGCAGGGCAATCCATTCGCCGGCCAGCAGCAGGGGCAGCCTACGCAGGCGTACGGCCAGCAGGGCCAGCAGGGCCAGCCGTACGGCCAGCCGCAGCAGCCCTACGCACCCCAGCAGCCATATGTGGCCCCGCAGGCCCACGCACCCCATCAGCCCTACGCACCCCAGCAGCCACACGCGGCCCCGCAGGCCCACACTCCCGCCCCCGGACCGTACGGCGGTCAGCAAGCCCCCGCCCCCGGACCGTACGGCAGCCAGCCGGGCCAAGCAGGCCAGCCAGCCCCCGGCCCCTACGCCCAGCCCCAGCCGTACGCCCAACCCGACAACCCCTACGGCCAGCCCCAACCCCCTCAGCACTGAACAGACGAGCATTGAACCGACGCCCCGCCCCACAGGCGGGGCGTTTTCGCTTGTTGAACGCGGTCACCCCCGAGCCACGTACTCTCTTTCAGTAACGCACTCAGCACCGTACGAACCCCACCCGGCGCACCCCGAAGCCACGCCGTCTCCCCTCTCGACCTCACCGCCGCCCCCGCCCTCTCGTGAGAGCAACGTTCCCGGGCGGTCACTCACAGGCACAGACCGGAAACGCGCCATCCCTACCTTCGGGACTCATCAACCCAAGTACGGACCCCACGTACGACACCTGAGCCCGGAGAACCGTGGAGGCGTCATGACAGCCCCTAGTACAGCCCCCGCATCGAGCAAGGGAGGCCGCTGGATCGAGCACTGGGATCCGGAGAACGAGACCTTCTGGAAAGAGACCGGCGAGAAGGTCGCCCGGCGGAACCTTTGGTTCTCCGTGCTCTCGGAGCACATCGGGTTCTCGATCTGGACCCTCTGGTCGGTGATGGTGCTCTTCATGGGCCCCGAGTACGGGCTCACACCCGCCGACAAGTTCTTCCTCGTCGCCATGGCGACCCTGGTCGGCGCGATCGTGCGGGTGCCCTACACCTTCGCCGTCGCCCGCTTCGGCGGCCGCAACTGGACGATCATCTCGGCGAGTGCGCTGCTCGTCCCGACCATCGCCGCGTACCTCGTGATGGAGCCGGGCACCTCGTACTCCACGTTCATGATCTGCGCGGTGCTCGCGGGTGTCGGCGGTGGCAACTTCGCCTCCTCCATGACCAACATCAACAGCTTCTTCCCGCTGCGGAAGAAGGGCTGGGCGCTCGGTCTCAACGCGGGCGGCGGCAACATCGGCGTACCGGTGGTGCAGCTGGTCGGGCTCGCGGTCATCGGGGCGAGCGGCGGGCCGCGACTGCTGCTGGGCCTCTACATCCCGTTCATCATCATCTCCGCCGTCTGCGCCGCCGTCTTCATGAACAACATCTCGTCGGTGAAGAACGACACCGGCGCGGCCGTCGAGGCGGTGAAGGACGGACACACCTGGATCATGTCCTTCCTCTACATCGGCACCTTCGGCTCCTTCATCGGCTACAGCTTCGCCTTCGGCCTCGTGCTGCAGACGCAGTTCGGCCGTACGCCGCTGCAGGCGGCCTCTATCACCTTCATCGGCCCGCTGCTGGGCTCGCTGATCCGGCCCCTGGGCGGCTGGCTCGCCGACCGTTTCGGCGGCGCGAAGATCACCCTCTGGAACTTCGCGGCCATGATGGCGGCCACCGGCGCGATCGTCGCGGCCTCCATGGAGGAGTCGCTGCCGCTGTTCAGCGTGGCGTTCATCGCCCTGTTCGTCCTGACCGGGCTCGGCAACGGCTCGACGTACAAGATGATCCCCGGCATCTTCCAGACCAAGGCTGTCGCCATGGGGCTGGATGGTGAGGCGGCCGCCGCGTACGGGCGCCGCCTGTCCGGTGCCTCCATGGGTCTCATCGGGGCCGTGGGCGCGCTCGGTGGGCTCGGCATCAACCTCGCCTTCCGCCAGTCCTTCCTCTCCGCGGGCACCGGAACCGGCGCCTTCGTCGCCTTCCTCGCCTTCTATGCGGTCTGCTTCGTGGTCACCTGGGCCGTATACCTTCGCCGCCCGGCGGGCGCCCAGAGCGAGGCCACCGCAGCCACCGAGGCAAAGCCGCAGCTCAGCTACGCGAAGGTGTGACGTAACACCGCCGACATCTAGCGGAACCGAGCCTGTCACGAGCCGTTGACAGGCTCGGTCGACCGCTGATGTACGGCGGGCACGACCGGTGCGTACAGACCGGTGCGGGATGAATCAACATCGGGACGAGAGCTGATGCACGACGAACTGCAGCGACCAGACCGACACGAACACGGACCCCTCGCGGGATTCACCGTCGGCGTGACGGCGGCCCGCCGCGCCGACGAACTCGGTGCACTGCTCCAGCGGCGCGGTGCCGCCGTTCTGCATGCTCCGGCCCTGCGTATCGTGCCCCTCTCCGACGACAGCGAACTGCTCGCGGCGACCAAGGAGCTCATCGACCAGGCGCCGGACGTCGTGGTCGCCACCACGGCGATCGGGTTCCGGGGGTGGGTCGAGGCCGCCGACGGCTGGGGGCTCGGCGAGGCCCTGCTCGACCGGCTGCGCGGGGTCGAACTGCTCGCCCGCGGCCCCAAGGTCAAAGGCGCGATCCGGGCCCAGGGGCTGACGGAGGAGTGGTCCCCGTCCTCCGAGTCCATGGCCGAGGTGCTCGACCGGCTGCTGGACGAGGGGGTCGACGGGCGCCGGATCGCGATCCAGCTGCACGGCGAGCCGCTGCCCGGCTTCGTCGAGGCGCTGCGGGACTCGGGCGCGGAGGTCGTCGGCGTACCCGTCTACCGGTGGATGCCGCCGGAGGACATCGCCCCCGTCGACCGGCTGCTCGACGCCACGGTCTGCCGCGGCCTGGACGCGCTGACCTTCACCAGCGCGCCGGCCGCCGCCTCGCTGCTGGGCCGCGCCGAGGCCCGTGGGCTGCTGCCCGAGCTGCTCGCCGCCCTCAACCACGACGTGCTGGCGGCCTGCGTCGGCCCCGTCACCGCGCTGCCGTTGCAGGCCCAGGGCATCGACACGGTCCAGCCGGAGCGCTTCCGGCTCGGCCCCCTCGTACAGGTGCTGTGTCAGGAACTGCCTTCGCGGGCGCGCACGCTGCCGATCTCGGGCCATCGTGTGGAGATCCGCGGGCACGCGGTACTGGTGGACGGCGCGCTGCGGCCCGTACCGCCGGCCGGGATGTCCCTGCTGCGCGCGCTGTCCCGGCGGCCCGGCTGGGTCGTGTCCCGCGCCGACCTGCTGCGGGCGCTGCCCGGTGCGGGACGGGACGAACACGCCGTCGAGACGGCGATGGCCCGGCTGCGTACGGCACTGGGGGCGCCGAAGCTGATCCAGACCGTGGTCAAGCGGGGTTACCGGCTCGCCCTCGACCCGGCGGCGGACTCGAAGTACGCGGACGTGTGACGCTTCCTCGGCTGCGTGTCAGCCGCCCTGGGGGTTCCGGCTGCGCTCGCAGGCAGGCACTGTAGGGGTACGACCCTCACCGACCCCCTATGGCGGTAACCCGAGGCGGTGACAGGAACATGGCACTGGGTACAGCCGCGGCCACGGCCTCGTACGAGCTGCGGTTCGACTCCGGGCGGATCTGTCTGGATCTGCTGGCGACCACGCATCCCGAGGAACGGCTTGACGCGGTCGAGCCGTTGCGGGCCTGGATCAGCGGATCGGGGCTTGTTCCGGCGGGCACGTCGCTGGTGGCGGCCGACACGTCCTGGTTGGTGGGCTTTCGCGAACTACGCGGGCATATCGGGCAGTTGGTGCGCGGGGAGCCCTCGCGGGACTCCCGGCCCTTCGGCATCGCGCTGGCAGGCGTCAATGAACTGGCCCGTGTCGCGCCGCCGGCTCCGCGCGCGGCCTGGGACGACGGGGGTTCTCTCGTACGGGCCCTCGACGGCGCCCCTTCGTGCGCTGCGCTCCTTGCCGCCGTGGCCCGCGATGCCGTGGAGCTGATCACCGATCCCGTTGCCCGGGCGAGCATCCGGCAGTGTGAGGGGGACAACTGCCCCATCGTGTACCTCGACACGTCTCGGGGGCGGCGGCGCCGGTGGTGTTCCAGTGAGACGTGTGGGAACCGGGAGAGGGTTGCCCGGCATCGGCGGCGGGCGGCGCTTGCCCGGGCGTGAGGGTTTCTTCCCCAGCCCCGCCCCTTCCCGAAACTGGGGGCTGTGCCCCCAGGCCCCCGAAAGGGGGTGACAGGTCGTGTCTGGCCGCGAGTTCGTTGTGGCTTGTCGCGCAGTTCCCCGCGCCCCTTTGGGGCGCTCCTGTGGCGCCCCTGTCTTGTAAGTCCCCTTTGTTCTCTTCGATTTCTAGTGACATTGGCAACAACGTGTTTCCTCCTGTCATCGTCGGGGCAGCGACGCGATCTTGCCAACGTGGCGGAAATGTAAAGCCCGAGTGACGGGAATGTGCTGCCATGTCCGGCTGGTCCTGGGCGGTCGAAGAAACTTGGGTCACACCTTGAACAGCCCAACCCCCGTGTGCGTACCCGGTGTAGAGCGACCGACTCGGGGGAACCCCCGGACACCGGAGGTAGGCGTGCGCAAGGATTCCGCCGTGGCCGATGAACGACCGCCGAGGGCCCGACATCGCATGTCCCAGCCCTCGGAGCCCGACGAGGAGCTGATGCGTGCGCTGTACAGGGAACACGCGGGGCCCCTGCTCGCCTATGTGCTGCGGCTGGTCGCGGGGGACCGGCAGCGCGCGGAGGACGTTGTGCAGGAGACGCTCATCCGCGCCTGGAAGAACGCCGGTCAGCTCAACCGAGCTACCGGTTCGGTACGCCCCTGGCTGGTGACGGTTGCCCGGCGCATCGTCATCGACGGCCACCGCAGCCGGCAGGCCCGGCCTCAGGAGGTGGACCCGTCGCCGCTGGAGGTCATCCCCGCGGAGGACGAGATCGACAAGGCGTTGTGGCTGATGACACTGTCGGACGCGCTGGACGACCTGACCCCTGCTCACCGGGAGGTCCTGGTCGAGACGTACTTCAAGGGACGTACCGTCAACGAGGCGGCGCAGACGCTGGGCATACCCAGCGGCACCGTGCGCTCCCGGGTGTTCTATGCCTTGCGTTCGATGAAGCTGGCGCTGGAAGAGCGTGGGGTGACGGCATGAGTACATACGGGGGATACGGAACGGGTACTCCTGGACCTATGCAAACTCCGCAGGGTCAGGGTGATGTGCACGAAACCGTGGGTGCGTACGCCCTCGGCATCCTCGACGACGCCGAGGCGACCGCCTTCGAGGCGCACCTCGCCACCTGCGACTGGTGCGCGCAGCAACTGGACGAGCTCGCCGGCATGGAGCCGATGCTCGCCGCCCTCGCGGATCTGCCGGATTCCCAGGGAACCCCGGCCATCGGCGAATCGCTGTCCGCCAAGCCGAGCCCACGCCTGGTCAACCGGCTGGTCGACGAGGTCGCGGAGCGCCGTGCCCAGAAGCGACGGCGCGGCATGTACATGGTCGCGGCGGCAGCGGCGCTGATCATCGGCGGCCCGGTCACCGCGATCGGGGTCACCGGCGACGGCGACAACAACAACGTGACGGCGGCACCGCACTCCACGAGCCCCGCCGAGGACGCCTTCTTCAACGACATGAAGGACAAGGTCTCCGCCACCGACCCGACCACCAAGGTCAGCGCCACGGTCGGCATGCAGTCCAAGGGCTGGGGCACCCACGCGGTGCTGGAGCTCAAGAACCTCAAGGGACCGGAGAAGTGCTCCCTGGTCGCCGTCGGCAAGAACGGCGAGCGCGAGACGGTGAGCTCCTGGTCCGTCCCCAAGTGGGGTTACGGCATCGAGAGCAGCACCAACGAGAAGGCGAAGAACCCGCTGTACGTCCACGGCGGAGCAGCCATGACACCGAACGAGATCGACCACTTCGAGGTCGTCACGTTCGAGGGCACGCGTCTGGTGCAGGTGGACGCGTGACGGAACTGAGCGAGCCGCGAGCGCATACGTAGATTCCGGGGCCCCCTTCGCGTACGGTTGACGGCTGCCATGCACGTCAGAAGGGGGCCCGGTGGCCGCTCAGGTTCAGCAGGAAGCCGCGCTCGGTTCCGTCGACACATCTGCCCACGACTCCGTTCGGGAACGGGAGATCGGGGTCGAACAGGAACACCTTGACCGGGTGTACCGACGCCTCGAGGAGAAGATCCACGAGGCGGAGTTCCTGATGAACGACGCGGCCAAGCGCGGTCAGGTCGGCACGCCGGGCGCGCTGGCCGAGCGTGACGCTCAGGTGTTCCGGGCGGGGATCCACCTCAACCGCCTGAACAACGAGTTCGAGGACTTCCTCTTCGGACGGATCGATCTGTTGGCCGGCAAGGACGGCAAGAAGGGTCCGGACGGCGCCTACACGGCGGTCGAGCCCGCCGAGGGGGCCATACGGTCCGACAACACGGCCGACATCGCGGAAACGCTGCACATCGGGCGGATCGGCGTCCTCGACGCGGACTACTCCCCGCTGGTCATCGACTGGCGGGCGCCTGCCGCCGCGCCCTTCTACCGCTCGACACCGGTCGATCCGGGACGGGTCGTCCGACGCCGGGTCATCCGCTCCAAGGGCCGTCGCGTACTGGGCGTCGAGGACGACCTGATGCGACCCGAGCTGGCCGCCTTCCTCGACGGGCACGAGCTGCCCGTCGTGGGCGACGGCGCGCTGATGGCCGCGCTCGGCCAGGCCCGCAGCCACACCATGCGGGACATCGTCGCCTCCATCCAGGCCGAGCAGGACCAGGTCATCCGGGCGCCCGCCGCTTCGGTGACGTACGTGGAGGGCGGCCCCGGCACCGGCAAGACCGCCGTGGCCCTGCACCGGGCCGCGTACCTCCTCTACCAGGACCGCCGCCGGTACGCGGGCGGCATCCTGATCGTCTCGCCCACGCCGCTGCTGGTGGCGTACACCGAGGGCGTCCTGCCGTCCCTCGGCGAGGAGGGGCAGGTCGCCATCCGTGCGGTCGGCTCCCTCGTCGACGGGGCCGAGGCCACGCTGTACGACTCACCGGCGGTGGCCCGCGCCAAGGGCTCGTACCGGATGCTGAAGGTGCTGCGGAAGGCGGCGCGGGGGGCGCTGGAGACGGCGGGTGAGGCGGGCCCCGCTGCTGAGTCCGGCGGGCGCGGCGACGCGTCCTCGCGCTCCGCACGGGACGGAAACGGCACGGCTTCGCGGGCACGCGGCCAGGGGCGCGTGAACCAGCGCGCGCCCGGCACGGGTGGCGCCCCCGGACGCTCACGGAACGCCGACGCGGAACAGCTTGCCTTCGGCGACGACTTCGGCGATGGCGACTTCGGTGACGACGGAGCGCAGGCCCCCGCCCTCCCGACCACCCGCCTCCGCGTCGTCGCCTTCGGGCGCCGCCTCGAACTGGAGGCCGACGAGCTCGACCGCATCCGGCGTGCCGCCCTGTCCGGCACCGCGCCCGTCAACCTGCTGCGTCCGCGCGCCCGCAAACTGCTGCTCGACGCCCTGTGGGAGCAGTCCGGCGCCGGATCCCGGCACAGCGACCCGGAGCTGGCCGCCGAGCTGCGGTCGTCGTTCGACGAGGACATCAGCTCCGAGGACAGCTTCATCGCGTTTCTGGACGCCTGGTGGCCCGAGCTGACACCGCGCGCCGTACTGGCCGCGATGGCCGACGAGAAGCGGCTCGGACGCTGGGCCCGGCGGATCCTCAACCCCGGCGAGGTGCGCCGCGTCGCCCGCTCGCTCGGGCGCGACGGGCTCTCCGTGCACGACGTGGCGATGCTCGACGAACTCCAGGCGATCCTCGGCACACCGACCCGCCCCCGCAAGAAGCGCGAGGTGGACCCGCTCGACCAGCTCACCGGCCTGGAGGAGCTGATGCCGGCCCGCGAGGAGTCACAGCGCGAGCGCGCCGAACGGCTGGCCCAGGAACGTACCGAGTACGCACACGTCATCGTCGACGAGGCCCAGGACCTGACCCCCATGCAGTGGCGCATGATCGGCCGCCGAGGCCGGCACGCCACCTGGACGGTCGTGGGCGACCCCGCCCAGTCCTCGTGGTCGGACCCGGACGAGGCCGCCGAGGCCCGGGACGAGGCCCTCGGCACCCGCCCACGCCGCCGCTTCACGCTCACGGTGAACTACCGCAACCCGGCCGAGATCGCCGAACTGGCCGCGCGCGTGCTGGCGCTGGCCATGCCCGGCTCGTCGTCCCCGTCCGCCGTGCGGTCGACGGGCGTGGAGCCACGTTTTGTGGCAACGCACAACGGACGCAGCACGGTCGTACGGGACGGGCTCGCGCGGACCGTCCGGGAGGAGGCCGCGCGGCTGCTCGACCGGGTCGACGGCACGGTCGGCGTCGTCGTCGCCATGAACCGGCGCGCGGAAGCCGCCCGGTGGCTGGCCGGGCTCGGCGATCGCGTCGTGGCCCTCGGGAGCCTGGAGGCCAAGGGACTGGAGTACGACGCGACCGTCGTCGTCTCGCCCGCAGAGATCGCCGACGAGTCGCCGGCCGGACTGCGCGTGCTGTACGTCGCCCTGACCCGGGCCACTCAGCAGCTCACCGTCGTCTCACAGGACCGCGACGAGCCCGACGCGAACGGAGTGCCCGACCTACTGCGCGACTGACGGGTCTGACCCCCGGCATTTCCCGTGGCCCGGAAATGAACTCTCGGGACGGGAATTGCCTTGAGGGGATCCTTTGTTACGGTGGATGAGGCACCGACCCGATCCAAGCCCCCGGGCCCAACCTTCGTCGCTTCGAGCGACCACTTGCCGCGAGGCGAGCATGGCGGGTCGGTGCCATTGAATGTGTGAGAGGTCAAGGGGCCTGTGTCACCTGGTGACACAGGCCCCTTTTCCTGTCCCAAGTACGCCGGAATTTCCCTGGCACCCCGTGCCACCTGCGCGAACAAAACGTTCGCAACCCGGGGTGGCTACCGTGTACTCCGCGGTAGGTGCGACGATCGGACGGCATACGAGCGACACACAGCGAACACGGTGAAAGCAGAGGAAGTCGGCCATGGCAACGGCGCCCAGCGTCTCCTACTCGATGACGGTCCGGCTGGAGGTGCCCGCGAGCGGAACCGCGGTCTCCCAGCTCACCGGAGCCGTCGAGTCCCACGGAGGCTCGGTGACCGGCCTCGACGTCACGGCGTCCGGCCACGAGAAGCTCCGGATCGACGTCACCATCGCGGCGACGTCGACGGCGCACGCGGACGAGATCGTCGAACAGCTGCGCGGCATCGAGGGCGTCACGCTCGGCAAGGTGTCCGACCGTACGTTCCTGATGCACCTCGGCGGCAAGATCGAGATGCAGTCCAAGCACCCGATCCGCAACCGTGACGACCTCTCGATGATCTATACGCCGGGTGTGGCCCGCGTCTGCATGGCGATCGCCGAGAACCCCGAGGACGCCCGCCGGCTGACCATCAAGCGCAACTCGGTCGCGGTGGTGACGGACGGTTCGGCGGTGCTGGGCCTCGGCAACATAGGGCCCAAGGCGGCCCTGCCCGTGATGGAGGGCAAGGCGGCCCTCTTCAAACGCTTCGCCGGCATCGACGCCTGGCCGCTGTGCCTGGACACTCAGGACACGGACGCGATCGTCGAGATCGTCAAGGCCATCGCGCCGGGCTTCGCGGGCATCAACCTCGAGGACATCTCCGCTCCGCGCTGCTTCGAGATCGAGGCCCGCCTGCGCGAGGCCCTCGACATCCCCGTCTTCCACGACGACCAGCACGGCACCGCCATCGTCGTACTCGCCGCCCTGACGAACGCGCTGCGCGTCGCGGGCAAGGCGGTCGGCGACATCCGCGTCGTCATGTCCGGCGCGGGGGCGGCCGGTACCGCCATCCTCAAGCTGCTGATCGCGGCGGGCGTCAAGCACGCCGTCGTCGCCGACATCCACGGTGTCGTGCACGCAGGCCGCGAGGACCTGATGCAGGCCGCGCCCGATTCGCCGCTGCGATGGATCGCCGACAACACCAACCCCGAGGGTGTCACGGGCACGTTGAAGGAAGCCGTGCGCGGATCCGACGTGTTCATCGGCGTATCGGCGCCCAATGTGCTGGACGGCGACGACGTGGCGGCGATGGCCGAAGGTGCGATCGTGTTCGCGCTCGCGAACCCCGACCCCGAGGTCGACCCGGCGATCGCCCGCCAGACGGCGGCGGTCGTGGCCACGGGCCGCTCCGACTTCCCGAACCAGATCAACAACGTGCTGGTCTTCCCGGGCGTCTTCCGCGGCCTCCTGGACGCCCAGTCCCGCACGGTCAACACGGAGATGATGCTGGCCGCCGCGACGGCCCTCGCGGACGTGGTGACCGAGGACGAGCTGAACCCGAACTACATCATCCCGAGCGTCTTCAACGACAAGGTCGCCGGGGCGGTCGCGGGAGCGGTGCGCAACGCGGCGAAGGCGGCGGGCGCGGCGGTCACGGGCAGCACGACGGCCTGAGCCGCCGTGACCCGAGCTGACCCGAGCGGGTTGGACGGTTCGGCTGCGTCGTACGCTGTGATGGTCGCCACGGCGGCCCGGATACGGCGCGTCGTGGGACATGCTGTCCCTGGCCGCCCCTAGGGTGGCGGCCAGGCTCAGGCCTTGCAGGCCCTGCGATCTGCTGCCGGGAGCAGACGGAGCGTCACCGTTTCGCGGCTGTGGCGCTTTTCGTGTGACTCCCAGGGGTGCCGGATTGGCTTTCCCGCCGCAGGTGGGGGCAGGATGCGTCTCTGGGCGCGAGGGTCTGGCTTTGGACCCGGGTCCGGGGACCGACCGAGGACCCTGGCAGCATCGGCTCCGCTGGTGCTCATCATGCGGCTCCGCCGCGTGGCACGCCTCAACGGCAAGAAGAACACGGGAGTAACGACATGAACCGCAGTGAGCTGGTGGCCGCGCTGGCCGACCGCGCCGAGGTGACCCGCAAGGACGCCGACGCCGTTCTGGCCGCGTTCGCCGAGACCGTCGGCGAGATCGTCGCGAAGGGCGACGAGAAGGTCACCATCCCCGGCTTCCTGACCTTCGAGCGCACCCACCGTGCCGCTCGCACCGCGCGCAACCCGCAGACCGGCGACCCGATCCAGATCCCGGCCGGCTACAGCGTGAAGGTCTCCGCTGGAAGCAAGCTGAAGGAAGCCGCAAAGGGCCAGTGACCTTGCCGTCTACACCGTCATGGGCGGTGTACGGCACGTAGGCAATGCGAATGGGGCGGCACCCGGAAGTCCGGGTGCCGCCCCATCGTTGTCGCGCTTACAAATGGCCTCAAACGCCGACCGGGCTGCTTGTGGCTAGCCGAGCGCCTTGCCGGGCAGTTCCACCTTCGCGCCCAAGTCCCCCAGCTTCTCCATGCTGTGTCTGTCCGGGGGATGACCCCCGGGCCCCCAGCCGAGACGGTGCTGCCCCGGGCCGGAGCGACGAGGTCGCGGTCAGCCGAGCGCTTTACCGGGCAGTTCCACCTTCGCGCCCATGTCCCCCAGCTTCTCCATGAAGTTCTCGTAGCCGCGGTTGATCAGGTCGATGCCGTGGACCCGGGACGTGCCCTGGGCCGCCAGGGCCGCGATGAGGTACGAGAAGCCGCCGCGGAGGTCGGGGATGACCAGGTCGGCGCCCTGGAGCTTCGTCGGGCCCGAGACGACCGCGGAGTGCAGGAAGTTGCGCTGGCCGAAGCGGCAGTTGGAGCCGCCGAGGCACTCGCGGTAGAGCTGGATGTGCGCGCCCATCTGGTTGAGGGCGGAGGTGAAGCCGAGGCGGGACTCGTACACCGTCTCGTGGACGATCGACAGGCCCGTCGCCTGCGTCAGGGCGACGACGAGCGGCTGCTGCCAGTCGGTCTGGAAGCCGGGGGCCACGTCCGTCTCCAGCGCGATGGACTTCAGCTGGCCGCCGGGGTGCCAGAAGCGGATGCCCTCGTCGTCGATCTCAAAGGCGCCACCGACCTTCCGGTAGGTGTTCAGGAACGACATCATCGAGCGCTGCTGGGCGCCGCGGACGTAGATGTTGCCTTCGGTCGCCAGGGCCGCGGAAGCCCACGAGGCGGCCTCCAGGCGGTCCGGGAGGGCCGCGTGGGTGTAGCCGCCGAGCTTGTCCACGCCCGTGACGCGGATGGTGCGGTCGGTGTCCATCGCGATGATGGCGCCCATTTTCTGCAGGACGCAGATCAGGTCCTCGATCTCCGGCTCCACGGCCGCGTTCGAGAGCTCCGTGACGCCCTCCGCGAGGACGGCCGTCAGCAGCACCTGCTCGGTCGCGCCCACGGACGGGTACGGCAGCGTGATCTTCGTGCCGCGCAGCCGCTGCGGAGCCTCCAGGTACTGGCCGTCCGCCCGCTTCTCGATCTTCGCGCCGAACTGCCGCAGCACCTCGAAGTGGAAGTCGATCGGCCGGCCGCCGATGTCACAGCCGCCCAGCCCCGGGATGAACGCGTGGCCGAGACGGTGCAGCAGCGGTCCGCAGAACAGGATCGGGATGCGAGAGGAGCCCGCGTGCGCGTCGATGTCCGCGACGTTCGCGCTCTCCACGTGCGAGGGGTCCAGGACCAGCTCGCCCGGTTCCTCTCCCGGCCGGACCGTCACTCCGTGCAGCTGCAGCAGCCCGCGTACGACGCGTACGTCGCGGATGTCGGGCACATTGCGCAGCCGACTCGGAGCGCTGCCGAGCAGGGCGGCGACCATGGCCTTCGGTACGAGGTTCTTCGCACCACGGACACGGATCTCACCCTCCAGCGGGGTTCCGCCGTGGACAAGCAGGACGTCGTCTGAGCCGTTGACGGTCATGTATCTCGCGTTCCGATGAAGTTGGACAGGGGCAGGTTCACAGGGACAGGTTCGCTGGGCGGCCGGTGAGCCGGAGAAGCAAGCGTAATGGCCGCCTACCCCGGTACCGGTAGCCCAAGTACGGCTCAGCTCCGTCATAGCTTCGCCACAACACGAACGGTTCTTCGGCGGGTACACGGGGTCACTGGCCGGGGTGTGCGCTCCGCCTGCTTCTGTACGCCCTGAGCTGCATTCACCCCCGCATTGGCAATGCCTCCCCTCCCAGGGGGAAGATGCGGGATCATGTCTGGCATGACCGAGGTGTCCTCGCTCACAGGGCGGCTGCTCGTGGCCACTCCCGCCCTGGCGGACCCGAACTTCGACCGCGCTGTGGTGCTGCTCCTCGACCACGACGAGGAGGGTTCCCTGGGTGTCGTCCTCAACCGTCCCACCCCGGTGGACGTCGGCGACATCCTCGAGGGCTGGGCGGACCTCGCAGGAGAGCCCGGCGTCGTCTTCCAGGGTGGCCCGGTCTCGCTCGACTCGGCGCTCGGCGTCGCGGTCATCCCCGGCGGCTCCTTGGGGGAGCGCGCGCCGCTCGGCTGGCGCCGGGTGCACGGCGCGATCGGGCTCGTGGACCTGGAGGCTCCGCCGGAGCTGCTCGCCTCGGCCGTCGGCAGCCTGCGGATCTTCGCCGGGTACGCCGGCTGGGGCCCGGGCCAGCTGGAGGACGAACTGGTCGAGGGCGCCTGGTACGTGGTCGAGTCCGAGCCCGGCGACGTCTCCTCCCCGTCTCCGGAACGGCTCTGGCGCGAGGTGCTCCGCCGGCAGCGCAACGAGCTGGCGATGGTGGCCACGTACCCGGATGACCCTTCGCTCAACTGATGCCTGTGAGCTTCAGTACCCTTGCAGTCATGAGCACTCTTGAGCCTGAGACCCAGCCTCAGCGCGGGACTGGTACGGGGACCCTGGTCGAGCCGGCGCCGCAGACCTCGCACGGCGACGGTGACCACGAGCGCTTCGCCCATTACGTCCAGAAGGACAAGATCATGGCGAGCGCGCTGGACGGCACGCCTGTTGTCGCGCTGTGCGGCAAGGTGTGGGTCCCGGGCCGCGATCCGAAGAAGTATCCCGTGTGTCCCATGTGCAAGGAGATCTACGAGTCCATGGGCTCCGGGGGAGACCAGGGCAAGGGCGGCGACAAGTAACGCCTGTTTTCCTTCGGCGGCGGTTTGTCGCGTAGCCCGCATGCCTGATGAGGCCGCGGCACCCGAGTGCGGGTGCCGCGGCCTTGTTGTGTGCGGACGCCGGACTCGGGGCCAGGGGCGTTGCACAGGGTGCTTTCAGCGGTCACAGAGTGGTAGAGACCTTTGGGTTGGTCTTGTTTGCATGTCCATGAACTTCTAGCCTCCGTTGTGTTGTGCAGAGTGAAACAAGCATTGCGCATGTTGCAACACTCGCCCTTTCGGAGGAAACCCGATGAAGTTCCCCGTCAGACTCCCGGCCAGGTTCCCTGCCCGCTGTTCCGCCCGAACAGCCGCCCCCATAGCCGCACTTGTGGTCGCCGCCCTCACCGCGACCGCCTGTGCCCCCCAGACATCCGACAACTCCGGCGGTACGGACGAGAAGAGCGGGACGCTGCGCGTGTGGCTCTTCCAAGAGGTCAGCAACGGGCCGAAGGAGAAGGTCGTCGAGGCCACCGTGGACGCCTTCGAGAAGGCCAACGAGGGCACGAAGGTCGAGGTCGAGTACATACCCGTCGAGACCCGCGCCCAGAAGATCAAAGCCGCCTTCAACGACCCCGAGAGCGCGCCGGATCTCATGGAGTACGGCAACACCGACACCGCCGGGTACGTCAAGGACGGTGGACTCGCCGACGTGTCCAAGGAGTTCACGGACTGGAACGAGGCCAAGGACTCCGACCCGACGGCGAAGCAGTCCGTGACGGTCGACGGGAAGATCTACGGCGCCCCGTTCTTCGTCGGCGTCCGCGCGCTGTACTACCGCACCGACGTCTTCAAGGAGCTGGACCTCGAAGTCCCCAGGACGCAGAGCGAGTTGATCTCCACCGCGAAGGAGATCCGGCAGGCGAAGCCCGAGCTGTACGGGCTCGCGGTCGGCGGGGCGTTCACCTACGGCGCGATGCCGTTCGTCTGGTCCAACGGCGGCGAGATCGCCGAGGGCAAGGGCGGTTCGTACGCGGCGACGATCGACAGCGCGGCGGCCCAGAAGGGCATCGAGGCGTACACCTCGCTGTTCGGCGACGACAACTGCCCGGCCGCCAAGTGCGCGAGCATGGGCGGCAACGACACGATCACGGCCTTCGCCTCCGGCAAGGCGGGCATGGCGATCGGCGGTGACTTCAACCACCAGGCGGTCGAGGCCGGGAGCGTCAAGGGCAAGTACGCAGTCGTACCGCTGCCGGGTCTGAAGTCGGGCGAGATCGCGCCTGCCTTCGCGGGCGGCAACAACATCGGCGTACTGAAGAGCACTTCGCACCGTACGCTCGCCATCGATCTGATGAAGCAGCTCGCGTCGAAGAAGACGCAGGGCGAGCTCTTCGACGCGATGGGCTTCCTGCCGACGTACTCGGACGTGCGCGCGGACGTCGCGAAGAAGGAGCCGTTCGTCGCGCCCTTCGTCGAGACGCTCGGCGCGGGCACCAAGTTCGTGCCCGCCTCCCCGGCCTGGGCCGAGATCGACGCCTCGCTCGTCCTGCCGACGATGTTCCAGGAGATCGTCAGCGGCAAGAAGAACGTGGCCACGGCTTCGAAGGACGCGGCGACAAAGATGAACGCCGCGTTCAGCTCCGCGGGGTGAAGCGGATGACGGAGGGTGCGTCCCCGGCAGCCCCGCCGCTTCCTGCCGCGAGTTCGCCGGGCGGGGTGACGGCCTCGCCCGGCCGGGTGGCGGCGGGCCCGGCGCGTGGGGGCGCCGCGCCGGGGCGCAAGTCGCGGCGCGGCAGGGCGGGTTGGGCTCCCTGGATCTACCTCGCCCCCGCCCTTGTCGTCATCGGTGGGCTGCTCGTCTATCCCGTTTACCAGCTCGGGCTGATCTCCTTTCTGGAGTACACGCAGGCCCAGGTCAGCGGTGGTGAACCGACGACCTTCCAGGGCTTCGGGAACTACGCGACGCTCTTCGGGGACGAGCAGTTCTGGCAAGTGCTGTTCGCCACCGTGGTGTTCGCGGCGGCGTGCGTCGTGGCGACGCTCGCGGTCGGCTGCGCGCTTGCCGTGCTGCTGACGCGCGTACGGGCTCTGCCGCGGCTCGCCCTGATGCTGGCCGCGCTGGGCGCGTGGGCCACGCCCGCGATCACCGGCTCCACGGTCTGGCTGTTCCTGTTCGACCCCGACTTCGGGCCGGTTAACCGGATGCTGGGGCTCGGCGACCACTCGTGGACGTACGGCCGTTACAGCGCCTTCGCCCTCGTACTCCTCGAAGTCGTCTGGTGCTCCTTCCCGTTCGTGATGGTCACGGTGTACGCGGGCATCCGCGCCGTACCCGGCGAGGTGCTGGAGGCGGCGGCCCTGGACGGCGCCTCCCAGTGGCGCATCTGGCGCTCGGTGCTCGCGCCGATGCTCCGGCCGATCCTCGTGGTCGTCACCATCCAGTCGGTCATCTGGGACTTCAAGGTCTTCACCCAGATCTACGTCATGACGAACGGCGGAGGCATCGCCGGTCAGAACCTCGTGCTGAACGTGTACGCGTACCAAAAGGCGTTCGCGTCCTCGCAGTACAGCCTCGGCTCGGCGATCGGAGTGGTGATGCTGCTGATTCTGCTGGCGGTCACGCTGGTCTATCTGCGGCTGCTGCGCAGGCAGGGGGAGGAGCTGTGAGTGCGTTGAGTTCCGTGAGGTCGTCGAGGTTCCCCACACGTCTGCGGGTGCGGCGGCCCTGGCGGCTGGCCGCCGAGGCGTCGGCTCTGCTGATCGCCGTCGTGGTTGCGTTCCCCCTCTACTGGATGGTGCTCAGCGCCTTCAAACCGGCCGGCGAGATCGAGTCGACCGAGGCCCGCCCCTGGACGCTCACGCCGTCCCTGGACTCCTTCCGGCGCGTCTTCGGACAGCAGGAATTCGGCCGTTACTTCGTCAACAGCCTTCTCGTCGCGGTCACCGTGGTCATCGTCTCCGCACTGATCGCGTTCCTCGCGGCGACGGCCGTGACACGGTTCCGCTTCCGCTTCCGTACGACCCTGCTGATCATGTTCCTCATCGCGCAGATGGTGCCGATCGAGGCCCTGACGATCCCCCTCTTCTTCCTGATGCGGGACTTCGGTCAGCTGAACACTCTGGGATCGCTGATCCTGCCGCACATCGCCTTCTCGCTGCCGTTCGCGATCTGGATGCTGCGGGGCTTTGTGAAGGCGGTTCCCGAGGCGCTGGAGGAGGCCGCGTACATCGACGGGGCGAGCCGGGCGCGCTTCCTGTGGCAGATCCTTTTCCCGCTGGTCTTTCCGGGTCTTGTGGCCACGAGCGTGTTCTCCTTCATCTCCACCTGGAACGACTTCCTGTTCGCCAAGTCCTTCATCATCAGCGACACTTCGCAGTCGACTCTGCCGATGGCCCTCCTTGTCTTCTACAACCCGGACAAGCCGGACTGGGGCGGCGTGATGGCGGCGTCCACGGTGATGACGATTCCGGTTCTGGTCTTCTTCGTACTCGTACAGCGGCGGCTGGTCTCCGGACTGGGCGGCGCGGTAAAGGACTGACGTGACTTCACTGACGGATGTGATTCCGGCGCCCCTGAGCGCCGAGGCCAGGGGCGAGGAGGTCTTCGTCCTCGACTGGGACACCGGCATAGAGGAGGGCCGGGGTGCCGAGCCGGCCGCGCAGTGGCTGCGCGCGACCGTGGGCGCCGCGACCGGCCTGCCGCTGCGGCAGGCCGCCGAGGTGCCGGACGGCGCGAACCGCATCCTGCTGCGGATCCAGCCGCCCCTCGCCGACGAACTCGGCAGCCCCGAGGCGTACCGCCTCACCGTTGACGGCGACCGGGTCGTCATCGACGGGGCGAGCGCGGCCGGACTGTTCTGGGGTGCCCAGACATTCCGTCAGCTGCTGGGCCCGGACGCCTTCCGCCGTGCGCCGGTGACCAGGAAGCCGGAGTGGGAAGTGCCCCCGGTCACCATCCGCGACGCCCCCCGCTTCCCCTGGCGCGGCCTCATGCTCGACGTCTCACGCCACTTCATGCCCAAGGACGGGGTGCTGCGCTATCTCGACCTGATGGCCGCGCACAAGCTGAACGTCTTCCACTTCCACCTCACCGACGACCAGGGCTGGCGCATCGAGATCAAGCGCCGCCCGAAGCTCACGGAGACCGGATCCTGGCGGGCACGGACGAAATTCGGCCACGGCGCCTCGCCGCTCTGGGAGGAGAAGCCGCACGGCGGCTACTACACGCAGGACGACATCCGCGAGATCGTCGCGTACGCCGCCGAGCGGCATATCTCCGTCGTCCCCGAAATCGACATCCCCGGCCACTCGCAGGCCGCCATCGCCGCGTATCCGGAACTCGGCAACACCGACGTCATCGACACGACCTCCCTCTCCGTCTGGGACAACTGGGGCGTCTCCCTGAACGTACTCGCCCCCACTGACGACACCCTGCGCTTCTACGAGGAGGTCTTCGAGGAGGTCCTGGAGCTGTTCCCCTCGGAGTTCATCCATGTCGGCGGCGACGAGTGCGCCAAGGAGCAGTGGAGGGAGTCGCCGACGGCGCAGACGCGGATCAGGGACCTGGGGCTCGCGGACGAGGACGAGTTGCAGTCGTGGTTCCTCCGGCACTTCGACAACTGGCTGACCGCGCGCGGGCGTCGGCTGATCGGCTGGGACGAGATCCTGGAGGGCGGCTTGGCCCCAGGTGCCGCCGTCTCGTCGTGGCGTGGCTACCAAGGCGGCATTACGGCAGCTCAGGCGGGCCACGACGTCGTCATGTGCCCTGAACAGTACGTGTACTTGGACCACCGCCAGGACGGTGGCGCCGAGGAACCGGTGCCCATCGGCTACGTACGGACCCTGGAGGACGTCTACTCCTTCGAGCCCGTTCCGCCGCAGTTGACTCCCGATCAGGCGCGCCATGTTCTCGGCACGCAGGCCAACCTGTGGACCGAGGTGATGGAGGACCACGCGCGCGTGGACTACCAGGCGTTCCCTCGGCTCGCGGCCGTCGCCGAGGTCGCATGGAGTGCGCTGCCCGCCCCCGCGGAACGCGACTTCGCGGCCTTCGAGCAGCGGATGACCACCCATTACAGGCGACTTGACGCCCTGGGAGTGGCCTATCGCCCGCCCACCGGCCCCCTGCCCTGGCAGCGGCGACCGGGGGTGCTCGGACGCCCGATCGAGGGGGCGCCCCCAAACGTGTGAGCCGACTCCCAAGGGGGTGCCGCGAACCGGCCGCCCTGGAACGGTGTCACCCGGGCGAAAGGCACCCAAGAGTCTGTGAAAACTGCCAATTCGCTCTGACCGGTTAAGTCGTGCGAAATCGGGCCATCCCGCTGGTGGCGGGTACGAAAGCCTCCTAGCGGACCCCCGCATCGTGCTGAGAGGAAGATGTGCCAGAGTTGCCACGTCCGCCCTGTCAGCACGTACCGTACGGCAACACAGGTGGGACCAGGTGGGACAGCGGGAAGGGGTAGCCGGTTTGACCACGCACGCACCGCAGGCGGCGCAGACCGTGACGCTGCCCGCCTCACTGGACGAGGCCGTGGCGGCGCTCGCCGCCACGCCTGCGGCCGTTCCGGTGGCCGGCGGCACCGACCTCATGACCTCCGTCAACTCCGGGCACATGCGGCCCGCCGCGCTCGTCGGCCTCGGCCGGATCAGCGAGATCCGCGGCTGGCAGTACCAGGACGGCCACGCGCTGCTCGGCGCGGGCCTCACGCACGCCCGCATGGGCCGCCCCGACTTCGCGGCCCTGATCCCCGCCCTCGCGGCCGCTGCGAGAGCCGCAGGCCCGCCGCAGATCCGCAATGCGGGCACCCTGGGTGGCAACATCGCCTCGGCTGCCCCTACGGGGGACGCGCTTCCGGTGCTGGCTGCCCTGGAGGCGACGTTGATCATCGCGGGCCAGGGCGGCGCCCGCCGTGAGATCCCTGTCTCGCATCTGCTCGCCGGCGTGGAGATGCTGCGCGCCGGCGAACTCATCGGGTTCGTGCGCGTGCCGCTGCTGCACGCCCCACAGGTCTTCCTGAAGGCGACGGGACGGACCGGCCCCGGACGCGCCCTGGCGTCCGTGTCACTCGTCCTCGACCCCGCCCGGCGCGGAGTGCGGTGCGCCGTCGGCGCCATAGCGCCGATGCCGCTGCGGCCCCTGGAGGCCGAGCAGTGGGTCGCCTCGCTGATCGACTGGGACAACAACCGCGCGATCGTGCCGGAGGCGCGGGACGCCTTCGGGGAGTACGTCGCCGCGGCCTGCATCCCCGACCCGGTCCCCGCGGAGGACGGCTCCGTGGAGCAACTGCCGCCCGCTGTACTGCACCTGCGGCGCACCGTCGCCGCGCTGGCCCGACGAGCACTGGGGAGGGCACTTTCGTGACCGACGACCAGCACGAAGAGGGCACCCCCCCGGCGGGCAGCCGCTGGGACCCGCTGCCCCAGGGCGACTACGACGACGGCGCCACGGCCTTCGTCCAGCTCCCCGAAGGGGGCATCGACGCACTCCGGTCCGACTCCCCGCTCGCCGCACCCGGTCACGGCTACGTACCGCCGCACATCGAGGCCGAGCAGGGGCAGCAGCCCCAGGAGGTGCGGTGGCCGGACCCGAACGCACAGCCTGGGGGGCACCCGCAGCAGCCCGCTCACGACGGTTTCTCGTACCACCCGGGGACCACCGGTCAGTGGACCTTCGAGGAGCCCGCACAGGACGGCTCGGGCGCTCCCGGACACGACGTGACCGGACAGTGGTCCATCCCCGTCGCCGACGGTGATCTGCCCGACGAGTCCGGCGAGTTCACCACCTCGGCCCTGGTCGAGCAGTGGGGCGGCAGCCCTCCGGTAACGTTGCCGGGCGGGGCGGCGGCGCCTTGGGCGCAGGAGTCCTGGGCGCAGCACGAGCAGCATGCCTCCGAGCAGCTCGCCCCTTCGGACGAGGCCGCCCGCCATGCTGAGAGTTCCGCGGCTGCCCGCGCCGACGAGGCCGCCGAGATCATCGACGTCTCCGGAGAGCACGCCGACGAAATCGCCGTCTCCGTAGAGAGCGGTTCTGCGGAGAGGGCCCCTGAGGAGAGCGTCTCCGTAGAGCACGTCTCCGTGGAGCGCGAAGAGCCGGTGGAGGAGTCGCCCGAGTACGGCGCTCCGGAGCACGGTTCTCCGAACCCCGCCGACGCACCGGGCGCCGAGTCCGAAGCGGTGTCCCAGGAGGTGCGCGAGGCGCCCGCAGAGTCCGCCGACACACCTCAGGACAGCGCCGAGGAGTCCGAGGACGGTGACTCCCCGAGTGCGCTTCCACACGACGAGATGCACCCCCTGGCCTCGTACGTCCTGCGGGTGAACGGCGTCGACCGGCCCGTGACAGCCGCCTGGATCGGCGAATCGCTCCTCTACGTGCTGCGCGAGCGGCTCGGACTTGCCGGCGCCAAGGACGGCTGCTCGCAGGGCGAGTGCGGGGCCTGCAATGTGCAGGTCGACGGACGGCTCGTGGCGTCCTGCCTGGTACCGGCCGTGACCACCGCGGGCAGCGAGGTGCGCACCGTCGAAGGGCTGGCCGCCGACGGGCAGCCCTCGGATGTACAGCGGGCCCTCGCCAAGTGCGGCGCCGTGCAGTGCGGTTTCTGTATCCCGGGCATGGCGATGACCGTGCACGACCTCCTTGAAGGCAACCCGGCGCCCTCCGAGCTGGAGACCCGCAAGGCGCTGTCCGGCAACCTGTGCCGCTGCTCCGGCTACCGCGGCGTCCTCGACGCCGTGCGTGATGTCGTCGCCGAACGCGAGGCGCACGCGTCCGCCGAAGCAGCCCAGGACGCCGAGGAGGCCCGTATCCCCCACCAGGCGGGCCCCGGCGGGGGTAGCGTCAACCCATCGGCGTACGAGGCCTCAGTGCCGCGTGAGCAGCCCTACGGTCAGGACGGAGGCCAGGCGTGAGCAACGAAACCGTCACCACGACCACCGTGGAGGCCGCTCCCGCTCAGGACCCGTCGCCGCAGCACGGCCTGGGTGCGTCCCTGCCGTCCGCGGAGTCCCGCGCCAAGACGGAGGGCACGTTCCCGTACGCGGCCGACCTGTGGGCCGAGGGCCTGCTGTGGGCCGCCGTGCTGCGCTCACCGCACCCGCACGCGCGCATCGTCTCCATCGACACCAGCCACGCGCTCCAGATGGTCGGCGTCCGGGCCGTCGTCACGCACGAGGACGTACCGGGCAGCGCGATGTACGGCCGCGGCACGGCCGACCGCCCGGTGTTCGCCTCCGAGGTCGTACGCCACCACGGGGAGCCCATCGCGGCAGTGGCCGCCGACCACCCGGACACCGCGCGAATGGCCGCCGCCGCCGTCATCGTCGAGTACGAAGTACTCGACCCGGTGACCGACCCCGAGCAGGCCTTCGAAGCAGAACCCCTGCACCCGGACGGCAACCTGATCCGCCATATCCCGCTGCGGCACGGCGACTCCGAGGCCGCCGGCGACATCGTCGTCGAGGGCCTGTACCGCATCGGCCGCCAGGACCCGGCCCCGATCGGCGCGGAGGCCGGCCTCGCCGTGCCGCGCCCCGACGGTGGCGTCGAGCTCTACCTGGCCTCCACCGACCCGCACGCCGACCGCGACACCGCCGCCGCCTGCTACGGCCTGGAACCGGAGCGCGTGAAGGTCGTCGTCACCGGCGTGCCCGGCGCCACCGCCGACCGTGAGGACCAGGGCTTCCAGCTCCCCCTCGGGCTGCTTGCCCTGAAGACCGGATGTCCGGTCAAACTCGCCGCAACGCGCGAAGAATCCTTCCTCGGACACGTCCACCGTCACCCCACCCTCCTGCGCTACCGCCACCACGCGGACGCCGAGGGCAGGCTGGTGAAGGTCGAGGCGCAGATCCTGCTCGACGGGGGCGCGTACGCGGACACGTCGTCGGAGGCGCTGGCGACCGCGGTCTCCTTCGCCTGCGGCCCCTACGTCGTCCCGAACGCCTTCATCGAGGGCTGGGTCGTACGCACCAACAACCCGCCCTCCGGCCATGTGCGCGGCGAGGGCGCCATGCAGGTCTGCGCCGCCTACGAGGCGCAGATGGACAAGCTGGCGAAGAAGCTGGGCCTCGACCCGGCGGAGCTGCGCATGCGCAATGTGATGGCTACAGGGGACGTACTTCCCACCGGCCAGTCGGTGACCTGCCCGGCCCCCGTGGCCGAACTCCTCCAGGCCGTACGGGACTTCCCGCTGCCCGCCCTCCCCAAGGACACCCCCGCGGAGGACTGGCTGCTGCCGGGCGGCCCCGAGGGCGCGGGCGAACCGGGCGCGGTGCGGCGCGGTGTCGGCTACGGCCTCGGCATGGTCCACATGCTCGGCGCCGAGGGCGCGGACGAGGTCTCGACGGCCACCGTGAAGGTCCATGACGGCGTGGCCACGGTGCTCTGTGCGGCCGTGGAGACGGGCCAGGGCTTCACCACGCTGGCCCGGCAGATCGTCCAGGAGACGCTCGGTATCGAAGAGGTGCATGTCGCCTCCGTGGACACCGATCAGCCTCCGGCGGGACCGGGCTGCCGTGGCCGCCACACCTGGGTGTCCGGTGGCGCGGTCGAACGGGCCGCCAAGATGGTCCGTACGCAGCTGCTGCAGCCCCTTGCGCACAAGTTCGGCATGTCCACGGAGCTGCTCCAGATCACGGACGGCAAGATCACCTCGTACGACGGCGTGCTGTCCACCACCGTCACGGAGGCGCTGGACGACAAGGAACTGTGGGCCACCGCCCAGTGCCGCCCGCACCCCACCGAGCCACTGGACGCCGCCGGCCAGGGGGACGCCTTCGTGGGCATGGCCTTCTGTGCGATCCGCGCGGTCGTCGACGTCGACATCGAGCTGGGCTCCGTACGCGTCGTCGAACTGGCGCTCGCCCAGGACGTCGGGCGGATCCTGAACCCCGCACAGCTCAGGGCCCGTATCGAAGCCGGTGTCACCCAGGGCGTGGGCGCCGCCCTCACCGAGAACCTGCGCACCGCACGCGGCCTGGTCCGCCATCCCGACCTCACCGGCTACGCCCTGCCCACCGCCCTCGACACCCCCGACATCCGCATCGTCAAACTCCTCGAGGAACGCGACGTGGTCGCGCCCTTCGGAGCGAAGTCGGCCAGCGCGGTACCGGTGGTGACCACCCCGGCGGCGATCGCCTCCGCGGTACGGGCCGCAACGGGGCGCCCGGTGAACCGGCTGCCGATCCGGCCGCAGGCGGCCGTGGTGACGAACGGGCACTGACGGGACTGACGACGAGGCTGACGGCTGTTGATGGACGGTGTGGTTCTCGTCACCGGAATCATGGCCGCGGGGAAGTCCACGGTGGCCCAGGCGCTGGCACAAAGGCTCCCGCGGGCCGCGCATGTGCGCGGTGATGTGTTCCGCCGGATGATCGTGTCGGGACGTGCGGAGTACGAGCCCGGCGCCGAGGACGACGAGGCCCTCGCCCAACTCCGGCTCCGCTACCGGCTCTCGGCGGCGACGGCGGACACGTACGTGGACGCCGGCTTCACGGCGATCGTCCAGGACGTCGTCCTGGGCGAGGAGCTCACGGCGTATGCCGGCCTGGTCCGTACACGGCCCCTGTACGTCGTGGTCCTGGCCCCGCGTCCCGAGACCGTCGCCGCCCGCGAGGCGGGACGCGCGAAGACGGGCTACGGCGCGTGGACGGTCGACGAACTGGACCGCGGGCTGCGGGAGAAGACCCCGCGCATCGGGCTCTGGCTGGACACGTCGGAACTGAGCGTGGCACAGACGGTGGACGCGATTGTCACGGGGCGGGAATCGGCTCGGGTTGCCTGACGGCACGTGGGTGGCGTGCCGTGCGAGTCGGCCGGGAAACGGGCCGGAAACCTTGTGGCGCTTGGGTTTTGGTGCGTTGTCAGTGGTGCGGCGTATGGTTTTCGATCAGTGGGGAGCGGCTGCTGGGACAGCGGGCTGCGCCCTGCTGGGGATGCACGATGCGATCACATGCACGGGGGAGCCATGAGGACGATTGACGCCGGTACGGGGGCGGTCACGCTGACCGACGAGTGCGGTGGCGCGGGGCGCCGGCTGGAGGTGCCGACCGACGCGACTGCTCTGGGCGAGATGTCGGCGTACTGGCGCATGGCCGCGCTGGTCCATGCCCTCACCCGGATCGCCGACCCGTGCGCGGGTCTCCTGCTCGACCTGCCGGCGCGGCTGCTCGACGAGGAGTTCGGCGCGAGCGCGATCATGCGCTTCGAGGACGTCGACTTCCCGGCCACGCTCACGCATGAGCCGACCCGCCATTTTCTCCGTGAGACGGGTCTTCCGGAGGACGGTGACATGTTCCAGCTGGAGATGGACGTGCCGCTGCAGACACTCGCCGAGCACTACGCGGCCGAGCGGACGGAGGAGGTCCAGGTTCCCGAGTGTCAACTTCCCAATGGCGCAGACCAGTTGATCCGCCTCGGTCGCCTTGGTTGTCTTGGTCGCTCGGGCCGTCTCGTCGTCGAGGACACCGACCTCCTCGTCGACGGCACCACCGGGGAGCTCCACGAGTGGTCCGCCCCGGCCGCCGGACTGCGACCGCTCAACGCCGACATATCCACGCTCGCGTTCACGCTCTGGCTGCTGCACCGCGCAAATTGCCCGAGGCCGTAACCACACTCGAGGCCGTGACCGGATTCGAACCGGTGTAAACCCCCGCGGGCGGAGCCCGCTAATGGATGCAGCGCAGGCGGTCCCCTCAACCACTCGGGCACACGGCCGGGTTGGGAACGTTTCGCTCGTTCCGAACTCGATGTCGTCGACCGTAGGCCGCGGGGGACGGGGCGCTCCAGGGATGGGCTGGGGCTGCAATGGGACTGCCATACCGCGTTCATGAAAGGAGAGAGGGCGTACGACCAAGGTCCCAGGCGGCTACCGTCTCGCGACAGGGGCCAACACGTACCGTGCCCCTTACGCTGACGACCATGGCCACCCTGGAACCGAGCGACGCCGACGTCGCAGACGCCGCACCCGAATCAGCTGAACCCGGCGCCGAGGACAGCGTGCTCAGCCGCCCCTACCGGGCATTGAGTATCGGGATCGTGTCCGTCGTGCTGCTGATCGCCTTCGAGGCGACGGCGGTGGGGACCGCGATGCCGGTGGCGGCGCGGGAGCTCGACGGGGTTTCGTTGTACGCGTTCGCGTTCTCGGCGTACTTCACGACGAGCCTGTTCGGGATGGTGCTGGCCGGGCAGTGGTCGGACCGACGCGGGCCGCTGGCGTCGCTGACCGCGGGGATCGCGGCGTTCGCGGCGGGGTTGGCGCTGTCCGGGACGGCAGGGGTGATGTGGCTGTTCATCCTCGGCCGGGCAGTGCAGGGGCTCGGCGGCGGGCTGGTGATCGTGGCGTTGTACGTGGTCGTGGGGCGGGCGTATCCGGAGAGACTGCGGCCGTCGATCATGGCGGCGTTCGCGGCGAGCTGGGTGATCCCGTCCGTGGTGGGGCCGCTGGCCGCCGGTTCGGTGACCGAACAGCTCGGCTGGCGCTGGGTGTTCATCGGGATACCGGTTCTGGTGGTGTTCCCGCTGGCACTCGCCCTGCCGCAGATACGGCGACTGGCGTCCGGCCCGACGGAGGGTGGCGCCGCCGCATCCTTCGACCGGCGCCGGATCCGGCTGGCGCTGGGGATCTCGCTGGGCGCAGGCCTGCTGCAGTACGCAGCGCAAGATCTGCGGTGGCTGTCGGCCGTGCCGGCCGTGGCGGGGACGGCGTTACTGGTGCCGGCGGTGCTGGGGCTGCTGCCGCCCGGGACGTACCGTGCGGCGCGCGGGTTGCCGTCCGTGGTGCTGTTGCGCGGGGTCGCGGCCGGGTCGTTCATCGCGGCGGAGTCCTTCGTGCCGCTGATGCTGGTCACGCAGCGAGGGCTGTCGCCGACGCTCGCCGGTTTCTCGCTCGCGGCGGGCGGGGCGACCTGGGCGCTGGGGTCCTTCGTGCAGTCCCGGGCGCGGGTGGAGCCGTACCGGGAGCGGTTGATGGGCCTGGGGATGGTGCTGGTCGCGGCGGCGATCGCCGCCGCGCCGAGTGTGCTGATCGACGCGGTGCCGGTGTGGACGCTGGCCGTGACGTGGGCGTTCGGCTGCTTCGGAATGGGGCTGGTGATCTCCTCCACCAGCGTCCTCCTGCTGCACCTGTCCGCCCCGGAGGAGGCCGGTGCCAACTCCGCCGCGCTCCAGATATCCGACGGCCTGTCGAACGTCCTGCTGCTGGCGGCGGGCGGGGCGGCGTTCGCGGCGCTGGGCGGCGGCACGGTCGCGGGTCACGCCGCCACGACGGCTTCCGGCGCAACCCCGGCCGCCTTCGCCGCCGTGTTCCTGCCGATGGCGGGGGTGGCGTTGGCGGGGGCTTGGGTGACTACACGGGTGCGGGCGGCTCCCTGATGACACCGGGCGGTACCACGTAGTACCGTCACAGCATGGCTGGACTGAACCTGCGGTTTACGGACGAAGAGCTGGACGCGTTGCGCGAGCGTGCGGCAGCGGAGGGGCGCAGCATGCAGGCCTTCGCGCACGACGCCGTGATCTCGGCCATAAACGAACACTCCCGGTTGTTCAACGAAGCAGCCGACCATGTGCTGAAGGCCAGCGCCGAGCTGAACCGGAGGCTCGCCTGATGCACTACCTCACGCTGCCCGAGCTGCTGAACCTCGCGAAGCGGCTCGGAGCGGATGAGGTGCGCGACTACGGGCTCCTGGACTCGGCGCTGGCGCGCCCGCAGTCGAGCGTGTTCGGACAGGACGCGTACCCGGACGTCTGGCAGAAGGCGGCGGCGCTGATGGAATCACTCGCCCGCAACCGCGCCCTCGTTGACGGCAACAAGCGCATCGCTTGGTACGCGACCTGGGTGTTCCTGCACATGAACGGGCACCCCCTGGACGCGGACTTCGACGTGGACGAGGCCGAGACGTTTGTACTGGATGTCTGTCAGGGCGCCCTGGACGTACCCAAGATCGCCGCACAGCTGCCACGCTTTGCGCGATGACTGTGAGCTGGATCCCATCCACGGCCGAGGCGGCGTAGTCCGCGCGTTGGCACAACCGGGCCGCCGATAGGGTGGCCCGGTTGTCATACGTAGACGAGCCGCCCAACCACCCCACGGAGACCGTGACTACCACCGCCGCCAGCGCCTCTCATTCGCATCACCTGTCGCCCGCCTTTCCCGGCCGCGCCCCCTGGGGCACCGCCGGCAAACTGCGCGCCTGGCAGCAGGGGGCTATGGAGAAGTACCTCCAGGAGCAGCCGCGTGACTTTCTTGCCGTTGCCACGCCCGGCGCCGGGAAGACGACCTTCGCGCTGACGCTCGCCTCTTGGTTGCTGCACCACCATGTCGTGCAGCAGGTGACGGTGGTCGCGCCGACCGAGCATCTGAAGAAGCAGTGGGCCGAGGCGGCGGCGCGGATAGGGATCAGGCTGGACCCGGAGTACAGCGCGGGGCCGCTCAGCAAGGAGTACCAGGGGGTCGCGGTCACGTACGCCGGTGTGGGCGTACGGCCCATGCTGCACCGCAACCGCGTCGAGCAGCGCAAGACGCTCGTCATCCTCGACGAGATCCACCACGCCGGCGACTCGAAGTCCTGGGGCGAGGCCTGCCTCGAGGCGTTCGAGCCCGCGACCCGCCGCCTCGCGCTCACGGGTACGCCGTTCCGCTCCGACACCAACCCCATCCCCTTCGTGGCGTACGAGGAAGGCAACGACGGGATCCGGCGGTCCGCCGCCGACTACACCTACGGGTACGGCAGCGCGCTCGGCGACGGCGTGGTGCGGCCCGTCATCTTCCTCTCCTACAGCGGCAATATGCGGTGGCGTACGAAGGCGGGGGACGAGATCGCCGCCCGCCTCGGCGAGCCCATGACCAAGGACGCCGTCAGCCAGGCCTGGCGCACCGCCCTCGATCCGCGCGGCGAGTGGATGCCGAGCGTGCTGCGTGCCGCCGATCAGCGGCTCACGGAAGTACGGAAGGGCATCCCGGACGCCGGCGCCCTCGTCATCGCCTCCGACCAGGATTCGGCACGGGCGTACGCCAAGCTGATCCGCGAGATCACGGGCGACAAGGCGACCCTCGTCCTGTCCGACGACACCGGCGCGTCCGAGCGGATCGACGAGTTCAGCCACAGCAACGACCGCTGGATGGTCGCCGTCCGCATGGTGTCCGAGGGCGTGGACGTGCCCCGGCTGGCCGTGGGCGTGTACGCGACCACCATCTCCACGCCGCTCTTCTTCGCGCAGGCCGTCGGCCGCTTCGTACGGTCCCGGCGCCGCGGCGAGACCGCCTCCGTCTTCCTGCCGACCGTCCCCGACCTGCTGACCTTCGCCAACGAGATGGAGGTCGAGCGCGACCACGCCCTCGACAAGCCGAAGAAGGAGGGCGAGGAGGACCCGTACGCCGAATCCGAGAAGGAGATGGAGGAGGCGAACAAGGAGCAGGACGAGGACACCGGCGAGCAGGAGGAGTTCGCCTTCGAGGCGCTGGAGTCCGAGGCCACCTTCGACCGCGTGCTGTACGACGGCGCCGAGTTCGGCATGCAGGCGCACCCGGGCAGCGAGGAGGAGCAGGACTACCTCGGCATCCCGGGCCTCCTCGAACCCGAACAGGTCCAGCTCCTGCTCCAGAAGCGGCAGGCGCGCCAGATCGCGCACAGCCGCAAGAAGCCCGCCGAAGAGGCCGACCTCCTTGAAATCCCCGCCGAGCGCCGGCCGGTGGTCACGCACAAAGAGCTGCTGGAGCTGAGGAAGCAGCTCAACACGATGGTCGGGGCGTACGTCCACCAGAGCGGCAAGCCGCACGGCGTGATCCACACCGAGTTGCGGCGCGTGTGCGGCGGGCCACCGAGCGCTGAGGCGACGGCGGGGCAGTTGAGGCAGCGGATCGCCAAGGTGCAGGAGTGGGCGACCCGTATGCGGTGACAGCACGAGTTCGTGTACGAGGATCAGGGCGCCGGTTCCGTCGTGTACGGAACCGGCGCTCTCGTGTGTGCGGGGGTGTGCGGGGGTGTGCGTGGTGTGCGGGGTGGTGCACAGGGAGTGATGTGCGCCGGGCGTACTAGGACAAACGCAACGACGCTCTTACCGGACACTGACCGGATTCTGGACGGAGTCTTCCGCTGAGCGAACCGGGTCGCTACTGTCCCGCTACGCACACGCCCCGTGGCAGCGCCGCCGCGGAGCGCAGCCGGTGCCCGCCCGGGTAGTCCCCGGGACGCTTGCCGACCGGCGGCCTCTGAAGCGCGTCGCCGTTGGGACCGGTGATGCAACCGCCGCGGAGGGGGCCGTCGACTCTCACCACTAAGGAGTGGGCGTCGTGACCGCGGAGACCTCTCAGACGCTCGACCGAGGACTGCGTGTCCTCAAGTTGCTCGCCGACACCGATCACGGGCTGACCGTCACTGAGCTGTCCAGCAAGCTCGGGGTGAACCGGACCGTTGTGTACCGCCTGCTCGCCACGCTTGAGCAGCATGCGCTCGTACGCCGTGATCTGGGTGGTCGTGCCCGGGTGGGACTCGGGGTGCTGCGGCTGGGGCGGCAGGTGCATCCCTTGGTACGTGAGGCCGCGTTGCCCGCGTTGCGGTCGCTGGCCGAGGACATCGGGGCGACGGCGCATCTCACTCTGGTCGACGGGACGGAAGCACTGGCCGTCGCTGTGGTGGAGCCGACGTGGACGGACTACCACGTGGCGTATCGGGCGGGATTCCGGCATCCGCTGGAACGGGGGGCCGCGGGCAAGGCGATCCTTGCGGCGCGGGCCGCGGCTGGGACTGTGGCGGATCCCGGATACACGCTGACCCACGGGGAGTTGGAGGCCGGCGCGAGTGGTGCGGCTGCGCCGCTGCTCGGGGTGACCGGGGTGGAGGGGAGCGTGGGCGTGGTCATGCTCGCGGATTCCGTCCCGGAGCGGGTGGGGGCGCGGGTTGTGGATGCGGCGAAGGAAGTTGCTGAGGCGTTGCGCTAGCCAGGGGTGGGCGGGGGTGGGTTTTCTTTCCCCAGCCCCGCCCCTTCCCGAAACTGAGGGGTGCGCCCCCAGACCCCCACGGTTCGTATGTCGGCTGCGGGTCAGTCGTGGCTGGTCGCGCCCACGCGGCGGAGCCGCAAATTGATACAGCCCCGCGCCCCTGAAGGGTGCAGCCCCGCCTCCCGCATAGGCCACCCACCAGCCTGCGGCCGGAATTCCCCCTAGCGTTAGATTGATCCCGTGCTCTCTCAGCTCTCGCGCCCCCGAGCCGTTGCCCTCTGTGCTCTGCCCGTCGTGGCTCTGCTGGCCGCGACGGCTTTCGTGCCGTTGCCGTTTGCGGTGGCTCAGCCGGGGATGACGGCGGATGTGCTGGGGGAGAACCGGGGAGAGCCGGTGATCACCATCAGTGGGACGGAGACTCACCGGACGCGTGGGCAGTTGCGGATGACGACCATCGTGGCGACCGGGCCCGATGCGGATGTGCGCCTGCCTGATGTGATCGAGGGGTGGTTCGACACGGAGCGGGCCGTGATGCCGCGGGACTCCGTGTACCCGAGCGGTGACACCGTCAAGGAGATCGAGGAGCACAACGCCAAGACGATGCGGGAGTCCCAGAACACGGCCACCGAGGCCGCGCTGGACTTTCTCGGCGAGGACCCGGACGACATCAAGGTCACCCTGAAGCTCGCCGACGTCGGCGGACCCAGTGCCGGGCTCCTCTTCTCGCTCGGCATAGTCGACAAGCTGGACGGTGACGGCAGCGGCGGCGACCTGACCGGCGGCCGTACGATCGCGGGCACCGGCACCATCGACGCCGACGGCACGGTGGGCGCCGTAGGCGGTGTCGCCCTCAAGACGCAGGCCGCCGAACGCGACGGCGCGACCGTCTTCCTCGTACCGAAGGCCGAGTGCTCGGACGCGGAGTCGGAGCTGCCCAAGGGGCTGCGGCTGATCCCGGTGACGACGCTGAAGGGCACGGTCGAATCCCTCCGCGCCCTGGAGACGGGCACCGGCTCCGTCCCCAGCTGCTGAACCCCACGCTGCTGAACCCACGCTGCTGAACTCCGCGCTGCTGAACTCCGCGCTGCTGAACTCCACCCAATGGAGCGGCCGCACTGCGCGTGGTGAGGAGCCGGTCCTGCGTTAGCGAGGACGCGGAGAGGCGTTCAGAGTGGACACTGGGACGTTTTCGGCGTGACCGAAGGAGTTGCTGTGGGCATCTGCCTGGAGCGGCTGGCGGTGATTCCGTTGGACACCGACGAGGCCGGGAACGCGGCGCTGACCGGGGCCAAGGCGGCCAATCTCGCCCGTGCCGCCGCTGCCGGGCTGCCCGTCCTGCCGGGGTTCGCTCTCGTGCCGGAGGAGTCGGCGGCCGACCTGCCGCACGGACCGTCCGCGGTGCGCGATGCCTGGCGTGGACTGGCCGGCGAGCAGGGGCGGTCCCTGGTCGTACGGTCCTCCTCCGCGCACGAGGACACCGCCGATTCCTCGATGGCCGGTCTCTTCGCGTCCGAACTCGACGTGCGCGGCTGGGACGATTTCATCTCCGCGGTCCAGGCGGTGCTCGACTCGTCCCATCGGAGCCGCGCGCCCGCGCGTGGCGGAGGTGATCCGTCTGCCGGCATGGCGGTGCTGGTCCAGCCCATGCTGCGCACGGCCGTGGGGGGAGTCATGTTCGGCGCGGACCCCGTGGCGGGCCGTGACGACCGCATTCTGGTCAGTGCGGTGCGGGGCGGGCCCGAACAACTGCTGGCCGGTACCGTCCAGGGCGTTCGCTACCAGTTGACCCGCCACGGCAGGCTGGTCGCCACCGAACCGCGCGAACACCGCCGCGACCGGCTGTTGGGACGCCGCCGGACATGGCGCCTCGTGCGGCTGGCCCACCACGCGGAGCGGGTGTTCGGCGAGCCCCAGGACATGGAGTTCGGTTTCGACACCGACAACGCTCTGTGGCTCTTCCAGGCGCGTCCCATCACCGCCATGGCCCTGCGGGCCGCACGCGGTGCCAGGCTGCTGGGCCCCGGCCCGGTCGCCGAGACCTTTCCCGAGGTGCTCCAGCCGCTGGAGGAGGACCTGTGGGTGGCACCGATGTCCCACGGACTGACCCTGGCCCTGGACAGCGCCGGCACCGCCCCGCGCCGGGTCCTGCGCGCGGTGCCGCCAGTCACCACCGTCGACGGGCGTGTGGCGGCGGACCTGAGACTGCTCGGCGCCGTACCCTCCGCGCACCCTGTGCTCGACTTCATCAACCCCATACCCGGCGCCCGGCGTGCCTCGGCGGCGTGGCGGGTGGGCCGGCTGCGGATCGCACTGCCGATGCTGGCGGTGGACCTGATGGCCGATGTCGACCGTGAGCTGACCCAGATGCCGCCCCCGCAGGAGATGCTGTCCGGGCAGATACTGGCCGCCCTGGCCTGGGGCCGCAACGTCCTGTCGTCGCTGCACGCGCAGGAATCCCTCGTGGGCTCTCTGGTCGGTCAGGGCAGCGGGGCCACGGCCGTGGGCGAGGCACTGGCCGTACTCGCCGAGGGGCGAACACGCGGCATCACCGACGTGGAGCTGCTGGCCCGGCACCCCGTGCTGCTGTCCCTGCTGCCGCCCTCGCTCGAGCGGCCGGCCCGGCTGCCGCGCCGTACCGGCTGGACCGGAGCACCGCGTGGCGTCGAGGCGCTGCCCGCCCGTGAGGGGCTGCGGCTGCGCATCCGCTGGGTGCAGGAGATGCAGGCGAGTCTGGTCCGTGAGTACGCGGCCCGTCTGCAAACCGCCGGCCGGCCCGACGTGCTGCGGCAGTTGTCCACGCTGCGCTGGCCGGAGCTGGCCGGGATCCTGGGCGGCGCACCGTGGACGGCTGATGTGGACGAGCGGGGGCTCCGGCCGGACTCGCGACCGCTGCCCGCCGCATTCCGGCTCTCGCAGGAAGGCCGCCCTGTCGCCGAACACATCGGCGGTCGTGGCCGAGGGCGGGCTCGGAGCCGGGATCGCGGCCACCTCACCGGTCAGGGCGCGGGCGGCGGCCTCGGCATCGGCACCGCCTGGCACGGCCGCGGCCCGCGGCCCGGCCATGCGGTCCTGGTGGTACGGACCCTGGATCCCGCCCTTGCCGCCGAGCTTCCCGAGCTGGGCGGACTGGTCGCGGAGACCGGGAGCGTCCTGTCCCACCTCGCTGTGCTCGCCCGTGAGTACAAGGTCCCCACCGTCGTCGGTGTGCCCGACGCCGTCGACCGCTTTCCGCAGGGCACCGAACTGACCGTGGACGGCACCAGCGGCACGGTCGAAACCGTGAGCAAGACCGTGAGCAAGGGTGCCGAAGACGAACCCGTCAGCACGGGAGCGGAAAAGGGCTTCGCGTGAAGTACGTCAGCTACCTGGTGGGAGGCGTGGCCGCGGCAGCGGCGGCGGTCTACCTCTTCGTGTATCTCTACCGCTGGGAGTGGCAGCGTGCCCTGACCAGCGGAATCCTGCTCCTGATCGTCGAAGTCTTTCTCGTGGCCGCCGTCCTGCTCTCCCGGCTCGGCCGCCTGGAACGGCGGCTCGCCGAGACCGAGGCGCGCGCCGAGGAGGTACAGCGGCGGCTGCAGCAGAGCCGCGAAGCCGCACCCGATCGCTTCCGCTGGCTGGACACCCGTCATTTCGACAACAGGAACGGCACGTACGTGTTCGTCCCCGTGCTGATGGCCGCGGGCGCCGCGCTCTCCGTCATCGCCCTGGTCATCCAGAAGATCGCGAGCAGTACGGGCCGCGCGAGGGCGGAGCGGCTGCTGGCGGGCCGCCTGGCGAGCCTCGCCGCCCCGGCCGGTGGCATACGTGGGGACGTCCCGGGCATCGAGGAGCGTCCGGCCGTTCCTCCCAGCCGACCGAGACGCACCCTCTTCAAGGCCGCCGCGGGCGGGGTGTGTACCGCACTGCTCGCCTTCCTCACCTTCTTCCTCGCCGACACGGTCCAGACCCATCCCACGTCGCCTCCTGACTCCGCGGCCAGCACCGTCGTCTTCCATGTCGCGATGCGCAACGCCGACACCGGGCCGGTGCGCGACGGGGCCGCGCGCGACCTCTGGGAGACCTGTCGCCGGTCGACCGCCGGCTCGCGCGAGCACGCGCCACTGTCCAACCTGGGCGATGGGGTGTACGCGGGCGTGATCCGGCCCCCACTGCCCGGCCACGACCTGTTCCGGCTGCGTGGCTGCCTCATGGACATCACCGCGAATCGGGCGACTGCCGTCGTCCTTGGTGAGGGGCAGGTACCACCCACTCCATGAAGACTTTGGTCTGATTAGTACCTTTTGTGCGTTTAATCACATGTCAGGGGTACGCGAACGGTCTCCCGGCTACTGTGAGCGGGACGTTTTCCCACCCAAGGTTCCGCTTCGTGTTGATTTTCCCCGCCTCTCCGGTCGCTCGCATTCATCCGCTCATCCGCAGGACCGCGAAGATCGTGGTTCTCTCCGTCCTCGGTTACGCCGCCGTGTGGCTTGTCGCCACGCTCGGCATGCTCGGCATCCACGCCCTGGCTTCCCAGCAGGGGTCTTCCGGTGTACGCATGGCCGGGATCAACCACTTCCAGGCGGTCGACGACCGCCTTTGGAGGGGATCCGCCCCCCGGGAAGCGGGATATCGCGAGCTCTCGGCACGGGGCGTGAACACCGTCGTCGATCTGCGTGCCGAGAAACTCTCGGCCGCGGCCCTGGCGGTGCCCCGGGATGCCGGGCTGAAGGTCGTGCACATGCCGATCAGGGACGGGCAGACGCCCACCACCGAGCAGGTCGACCGTTTCCTGCGGACCGTGGAGTCGGCGTCCGGTCCGGTGTTCGTGCACTGCGGAGCTGGCGTCGGGCGGACCGGAGCCATGGCCGCGGCGTACGCGGTGCGCATCGGCGACGCGACCTCGGCTCAGGCGGCGCTGCGGAACCTCGCGGTGGGCCCACCCTCGATCGAGCAGGTCTGGTACGCGCTCTCCACCGGCCGCGACGACGATGAGACCGAGCAGCCGCCCGCCGTTGTCGAAGCGATCAGCCGCATCCTCGACGCCCCTCGCCGCATCAACGCCTCGATCTAGCCGTCACTCCCGTCCGTCGCCGTCCCCCGCCGCCTGCTGCACCAGCGGGATGATCCGCAGCGGAACCGCGTTCTCCATGACGATCGCCGTGGAGGCCCGGACGATGCCCTCGAAACCGACGACCCGATCGATCACCCGCTGAAGATCGGCGTTGGAGCGGGCGACGAGACGGCACAGCATGTCGCCGCTGCCCGTCGTCGTGTGCAGCTCCAGGACCTCCGGCACGGTCGCCAAGTGCGCCCGTACGTGCGTGCCCTGACCCTGCCGGATCTGGAGGGTCGCGAACGCCGTGACGGGGTACCCGAGCGCCGCGGGGTCCACCTGGGGACCGAATCCGCGGATGACTCCGTTCGACTGAAGCCGGTCGAGACGGGCCTGGACCGTCCCGCGTGCGACACCGAGCCGCCGGGACGCCTCCAGCACCCCGATCCGCGGCTCCTCGGCCAGCAACACGAGGAGCCGGCCGTCGAGCTGATCGATCCCCATGGAGGCCTCCCCTGGTGGTCATCCTGTACAGAAGTCCCGGTCGTATGGGCCGGTCGCTGCGCATGTTGTCCAGTGAATACGCCAACTATTGCGCACCTTGCGGAACGGAGGGAGCGTATCGCCATGACTGAGACCATCCACCACACCCCTGGTACCGCGCGCGATGCAGACCCGTTCCCGGTCAAGGGAATGGACGCGGTCGTCTTCGCCGTCGGCAACGCCAAGCAGGCGGCGCACTACTACTCCACCGCCTTCGGCATGAAGCTCGTCGCGTACGCCGGACCGGAGAACGGCAGCCGTGAGACCGCCTCGTACGTCCTGACCAACGGCTCGGCGCGCTTCGTCCTCACCTCCGTCATCAAGCCCGCCACCACCTGGGGCCACTTCCTCGCCGAGCATGTGGCCGAGCACGGCGACGGTGTGATCGACCTCGCCATCGAGGTCCCGGACGCGCGCAGGGCGTACGCGTACGCGATCGAGCACGGCGCCCGTTCGGTCGAGGAGCCGTACGAGATGAAGGACGAGCACGGCACCGTCGTCCTCGCGGCGATCGCCACATACGGGCAGACCCGGCACACGCTCGTCGAGCGGACGGGATACGACGGCCCGTATCTGCCCGGCTTCGTGAGCGCCGACCCGATCGTCGAGCCGCCCGCCCACCGCACCTTCCAGGCCATCGACCACTGCGTCGGCAATGTCGAGCTCGGCCGGATGAACGAATGGGTCGGCTTCTACAACAAGGTCATGGGCTTCACGAACATGAAGGAGTTCGTGGGCGACGACATCGCGACCGAGTACAGCGCGCTGATGTCGAAGGTCGTCGCGGACGGCACGCTCAAGGTCAAGTTCCCGATCAACGAGCCCGCCATCGCCAAGAAGAAGTCCCAGATCGACGAGTACCTGGAGTTCTACGGCGGCGCCGGCGTCCAGCACATCGCGCTGAACACGAACGACATCGTCGAGACGGTACGCACCATGCGGGCGGCCGGAGTCCAGTTCCTGGCCACGCCCGACTCGTACTACGACACGCTGGGGGAGTGGGTCGGCGACACCCGCGTCCCCGTCGACACCCTCCGCGAACTGAAGATCCTGGCCGACCGCGACGAGGACGGCTACCTGCTGCAGATCTTCACCAAGCCGGTCCAGGACCGCCCGACCGTCTTCTTCGAGATCATCGAACGCCATGGCTCGATGGGCTTCGGCAAGGGCAACTTCAAGGCCCTGTTCGAGGCGATCGAGCGGGAGCAGGAGAAGCGGGGCAATCTCTGACGTCCGGTTCCAAGGTGCCGGTTCCAAGGTGGCCCGCCTGCCTCCTCGTGCAGGTGGGCTTCACACCGTCGTCCCCGGATGCGACGCTGTGATCATGAGCCGTATCGAAGCCCCTCGTGACGAAGTGACGGGGAACCTCCTCGACCGTCTGCTCGCGGGACTGCCGGCCGAGGCGGTGCTGAGCGACCCGGACGTCACGGTCGCGTACGCCAACGACATGGCCAGCTTCTGCGAGGCCGGGACGCCCGCGGTCGTCGTGCTGCCGCGAACCGTCGAAGAAGTCCAGCACGTCATGCGCATCGCCACCGAGCTGCGCGTCCCGGTCGTCCCGCAGGGCGCCCGCACCGGACTGTCGGGCGGCGCCAACGCCTCCGACGGCTGCATCGTGCTGTCCCTCATCAAGATGGACCGGATCCTCGAGATCAGCCCCGTCGACCGGATCGCCGTCGTCGAACCCGGCGTCATCAACGCCGCGCTGTCCCGCGCGGTGAACGAACACGGCCTCTGCTACCCGCCGGACCCCTCCAGCTGGGAGATGTGCACGATCGGCGGCAACATCGGCACGGCCTCCGGCGGCCTGTGCTGTGTGAAGTACGGGGTCACAGCCGAGTACGTACTCGGCCTGGACGTCGTCCTCGCCGACGGCCGCCTCATGCACACCGGCCGCCGCACGGCCAAGGGCGTCGCCGGGTACGACCTGACCCGCCTGTTCGTGGGCTCGGAGGGTTCGCTCGGCATCGTCGTACGGGCCGTACTGGCGCTCAAGCCGGAGCCGCCGCAGCAGCTGGTGCTGGCCGCCGAGTTCGCCTCCGCGGCCGCCGCCTGTGACGCCGTGTGCCGGATCATGGAGGGCGGGCATGTGCCGTCCCTCCTCGAACTGATGGACCGTACGACGGTGAAGGCCGTCAACGACATGGCGAACATGGGCCTGCCGGAGACCACGGAGTCTCTGCTGCTCGCCGGCTTCGACACCTCGGACCCGGCCGCCGACCTCGCCGCGCTCGGCGCCCTGTGCGAGGCCGCGGGCGCCACCCAGGTCGTCCCGGCCGACGACCTGGCCGAATCCGAACTGCTCCTCCAGGCACGGCGGTTGTCGCTCACCGCGCTCGAAGCGGTCCGGGGCGTGACGATGATCGACGACGTGTGCGTGCCCCGGTCGCGGCTCGGCGACCTGATCGAAGGTGTCGAGCGGATCGCCGAGAAGCACCAGCTGACCATCGGGGTCGTCGCCCACGCCGGCGACGGCAACACCCACCCCACCGTCTGCTTCGACGCCGGCGACCCCGACGAGTCCCGCCGAGCCCGCGAGTCCTTCGACGAGATCATGGCCCTCGGCCTGGAACTGGGCGGCACGATCACCGGTGAACACGGCGTGGGCGTACTGAAGAAGGAATGGCTGGCCCGCGAGATCGGCCCGGTCGGCGTGGAGATGCAGCGCGCGATCAAGACGGCCTTCGACCCGCTGGGCATCCTCAACCCCGGCAAGGTCTTCTGAGTCGCCGTCCGGTAGTTGAAACCGTCCGGTATTCGGGAAGGCGTGGCAGAACCTTGCCCGAACGGGGTAGGTACTGGCGGACCGGACGTGCCCCTTGCTCCGGTCTGATAGATGTGGATCCCCCAAACGACCCCCGAGCAGATACGGGACCGACGGACATGAGCGCCCCAACCCCGGCCCCCGGCGACGACAGGCCCCGCGAAGGGTATTACCCGGATCCGTCCATCCCTGGATATGTCCGGTACTGGAACGGTGCCTCGTGGGTGCCCGGCACCAGCCGACCGGCGCCGTCCGCCGGCGAATCGCTGCCGGCGCCACCCGGTGGCCGCTCGGCCCCGGCCGTCACAGGTCCCGGTACCACGGAGGAGACGGGCCCGCACTTCTTTGACGAGGACCCGCCCGCCGCGGCCCCCTCGCCCGCCGAAGCCCAGCACGGCAGCCGCCCCGAGCCCGCGACCGCGTGGGGCGCCGACCGCTCCCGGCAGACCGGTTTCGGCGGTGAGCAGGACCGCCGGGTCTCCTGGGGATCCCCCGCTGATCCGCGACTGCCGTCCGAGCCGGCCCAGCCGGAGGGCAGGTCCGAACACACCGACGGCACGGTCACGTTCCGCGCGCCCAGGTCCGAGGACCGGGTCGAGGACCGGCCCCGGGACACCCAGGGCGCCCAGGACGCGCAGCCTCCGGCTTCCGGCGGCACGGCGGTGTTCCGCAGGCCCACGGGGCGGGTGCGCCCGGCCGCGGGCTCTCAGGAGGAGCCGTCCGCCTCGCCCCAGGACGCCTCGCACGGATCCGGCTCGCCCAGGCCCAGGGCCGGAGTCTCCGGTGTCCCCAGCGCCCGTAACCCTCTCGCTTCCGAGGGCACGATGGCGTTCCGTGCCGTCACTCCGCGGCAGAGGCAGCTGCGCGACCCTCAGGTCCCGGGCCCGACCGCGGGAGGAACCGCCGTGGGGGGCACGGCTTCAGGAGGCTCGACGACGGGTTCGACCGCGGGAAGCGCGGCCGCCGCCCGCGCGGGCCTCTCCCAGGGCGGCTCCGCCTCGGCGGCCGGCGCCCAGAGCCCCGCCGTACCCGCCCAGTCCACGAATTCCCCAGCCCCTCAGTCCGCCCCCTCCACCCCTTCCACGCCCGAGCAGTCCACCCCCATGGCCGCGGGCGTCGGCGGTGGACAGCCCTCCTGGGCCCAGCAGGTGCACCGCCTCGCCGGAGCCGAGAGCGAACCGCCCGTCGTCCCCTGGAAGCCGGTGTCCGAGGACCCCTTCCAGGCCGCCGCCCGGGCGCAGGCCTCCGCGCGTCCCGCCGGGCTCGGCAAGCGGCTGGCCGCCCGGCTCGTGGACTCGCTCGTACTGGTCGCCGTCACCGGCGCGGCTGCCGTGCCGCTGGGCACCAGGGCCCTCGACCACGTCAACGACAAGATCGACGCGGCCAAGCTGTCCGGCGAGACCGTCACGGTCTGGCTGCTGGACGGCACCACGGGCGCGTACCTCGGCATCGTCCTCGCCGTCCTGCTGCTCTTCGGTGTCCTCTACGAGGCACTGCCCACCGCCAAGTGGGGCCGTACGCTCGGCAAGAAGCTGTGCGGTCTCCAGGTGCGGGACATCGAGGGCGGCGAGCCCCCGTCGTTCGGCGCGGCCCTGCGCCGCTGGCTCGTCTACAGCGTCCCCGGACTCCTCGGCATCGGTGCACTGGGTGTCCTGTGGGGTCTGTTCGACCGCCCGTGGCGCCAGTGCTGGCACGACAAGGCGGCGCACACGTTTGTAGCCGGGTGACCCACGAGCCGACCCACGCACCACCTACCCGCCGACGCACGAGTCAGCCTCTGCGACCGATAGCCCGGACGGCTCCCCGCCCATTGCGCGGCCGGGTGCTTCGCGGTCGACTCGAGACATGACGACCGAGCCGCCGCCTCCCTCGGAGGACGATCCGTTCAAGAAGCGTCAGCCGCCACCCGGCGAGGGCGGCGGCTCTCCGTACGACACCCCGTCGGAGGGCTCGGAAGGCGGGGGCACCACACCCCCGCCGTACGCGGGCGACCCCTACGGCGGCGGCCCGTACGGCAACGAGCCCCTCGCCGGGATGCCGCCCCTCGGCGACAGCCCCAAGCGCGTACTGGCGCGGCTCATCGACATGATCCTGGTGGGTGCCGTGTCGTGGCTGCTGGCATGGGCGTTCGGTGCCACCGACTACGACACGGACGGCGGCACCGTCGAGTACAGCGAGTCCATCGGCCAGTCCCTGATCGCCGCGGTGCTCTACGTCGCGTACGACACCGTCCTGACCGCCAGGGACGGGCAGACCCTCGGCAAGAAGCTGTTCAACATGCGGGTGGCGAACCTCGACGACGGCTCGACGCCCTCCTGGCAGAACGCGTTGATCCGCGCGCTGATCCTTTGGCTGCCGTTCGCGTTCTGCTGCGCGTGCATCTGGACCGCGATCACGGGTGGCTGGAGCTTCTTCGACAAGCCCTACAAGCAGGGCCTGCACGACAAGCCGGCGAAGACCGTGGTGGTCAGCACCGGCTGAACCAGTCGAGCGGCGCGGTCAGCGCCGGCTGCCGCTGGCCACCGGAACGGATTCGGCGACACGCTCCGGGGCGGCGGACGCAGCGACCGGCGTCGGCTTCTTCGGGACGGGCACCGTCATGGCCACGAGGAGACCGAGGGCGAGGGCGGAGAGTGCGACCACCGCGATTCCCGGGCCCGAATTCGTCTGTGACAGCAGCAGCATGGCGAGGGTGGAGAAGATCACGGTGCAGGAGCCGTAGGCGAGCTGTGCGGCGGTCGGACGAGGCATGAGCGTTCCTCGGGTCGGGGGTCTCCCCCCGTGCCTCTCGCCAAGGGGGAGGATGCGGATACGAATCAGGGGGCGACAACAACGGTGTCGACTTGGCAATCCGCTGATCTCCAGCGCGCCGCCAGCCGACTCTATTCCGCTGTCTGCCCGAGTGGAACGAGCGGTAAGCGTGACCTAACCCACGGTGCCGGTGCACAGGGGGCGCACGGAATCATGGAGTCCACCAACTGGACGGTGCGGCGCGCCGGTTGAGCGGTACACCAACCTCGTGGTGCTCCGCACCGGCTAACTGACACCGACGCCAAGATCGCGATCGTGCAGGAGCCCTGCGATGGCTTGACGATCACGGTGAAGGTCTCGGCTGCGGCGAATTGAACCACATTCTCGCAGGTCAAAGCTTGATCGATCGTGACCCTCTGGCGGGTCGCGGCCGATCGTGTTTAGGTGCGTCCTGTGGCTCTCTTATTGACACTGTTTCTCACGGGGGTGTGATGTGGCCGCAGGAGGTTTCTGCAAGCTGCCGAACGGCAGTGTGGTGGTGGCGTTGAACCTGCCCACCCCCTCCGCCATGGGCGGCACCGGTTGCGTGCGCATCCTCGTGCACGCACAGAACCGGGCCCGCGCGCTGACGCGGGTGCGCAACCTGGGCATGCGGGCGGTCTACCTGCGCGGCAACGCCGAGCCGCCGACCCCGGACGAAATCACCGCGGTCCTGCACCATCCCGACGGCCTCATATGGCGCACACCCCCCGGCGGCGACACCACCGCCACCGCCACGGAGCTGTGGCGCCCGATCCGGGCCCTGAAGCGGCGTACGGCCCCTCCCGGCCAGCCTTCCAAGCCCGCTGCTTCCAAGGCTGCGAAACCGGCTAAACCACGGGCTTCCCGGTGAGCTCCACACCCGCCTCGCGCAGCTCCTCCAGGGCCCGCTCGGTGGTCTCCTCGGCCACACCGGCCGTGAGGTCGAGCAGTACGTTCGCACGGAAGCCCTCGCGGGCCGCGTCCAGCGCGGTGGCGCGGACGCAGTGGTCGGTGGCGATGCCGACCACGTCGACCTCGGTGATCTGGCGGGTGCGCAGCCAGTCCGCCAGCGTGACGCCGTTCTCGTCGGCGCCCTCGAAGCCGCTGTACGCCGCGGCGTAGGCCCCCTTGTCGAAGACCGCGTCGATCGCGCCGGATGCGACCGCCGGGGCGAAGTTCGGGTGGAAGCCCACGCCCTCCGTGCCCGCCACGCAGTGCTTGGGCCAGGAGTGGACGTAGTCGGGGTTCTCGGAGAAGTGGTCGCCCGGGTTGACGTGGTGGTCACGCGTGGCCACGACATGGCGGTAGCCGGCGGGCGCCTGCCCGATCAGCTCCGTGATCGCGGCGGCCACATCGGCCCCTCCGGGCACCGCGAGGCTGCCTCCCTCGCAGAAGTCGTTCTGCACGTCGACGACGATCAGTGCGCGGCGCATGGTCGGTGTCCTTCCCCCTTGAGGGGCGCTGATGTTGCGGTTGCCTTGCCCGTTCCCCGCTTGTTCATGCCCCCACGGGGAAAGGCTGTCCGGAGCTGATTCCTGGGTACCCCGGTCCGGAGCTCCGCTCCCGACAGACGTAAACGGGCGTACCCGGGCGCACGTATCGGGCGTACGCGGGCGTGCTCAGACGTATTCCGTCGGGATCACCGCCTCCCCGCGGGACAGCTGGGTCGCGGACAGCGGCAGGTTGGCGCGGGCAGCCGCATGCCGGTCGCGTACGACGTCCAGGGGCTCGCGGGCGACGACCTCACCGCCCTTTATCAGCTCGACAAGCAGCTGACGGTCGGCCAGCTCCGCCGGGACGGCCCCCGTGCCGATCACCTCGGCGTCGGCGACCCCCTCCTCGTCGAGCCGCCGCGCGGCCCACTTCCGGCCGCCGATGGACGTCTTGCCGCCCGTCGACTTCTTCGCCACCGGCACGAGCGGAGCCTTCGGATCCGCCGACTCGGCACGGGCGACCAGTTTGTAGACCATCGAACTCGTCGGATGGCCGGATCCCGTCACCAGCTGGGTGCCCACTCCGTACGCGTCCACGGGGGCCGCGGCCAGCGAGGCGATCGCGTACTCGTCCAGGTCCGAGGTGACGACGATCTTCGTGTCGGTGGCGCCCAGCTCGTCGAGCTGCTGCCGCACCCGGTGCGCCACGAGCAGCAGGTCACCGGAGTCGATGCGTACGGCGCCCAGCTCGGGCCCGGCGATCTCGACAGCCGTCCGTACGGCCTCGGCGACGTCGTACGTGTCCACCAGCAGCGTCGTGCCCCGGCCCAGCGAGTGCACCTGGGCCTGGAAGGCGTCCCGCTCGCTGTCGTGCAACAGCGTGAAGGCGTGGGCGCTGGTGCCGACGGTGGGGATGCCGTAGCGGAAGCCCGCGGCCAGGTCCGAGGTCGTCGTGAAGCCGCCGACGTACGCCGCGCGTGAGGCGGCCACGGCGGCCAGCTCATGGGTGCGCCGGGCGCCCATCTCGATCAGTGGCCGCTCGCCCGCGGCCGAGGCCATTCGGGAGGCGGCGGCAGCGATCGCCGAGTCGTGGTTGAGGATCGACAGGATCACCGTCTCCAGGAGCACGCACTCCGCGAACGTGCCCTCCACGCGCAGGATCGGCGAGCCGGGGAAGTAGACCTCACCCTCGGGATAGCCCCAGACATCGCCACTGAAGCGGTACGAGGACAGCCACTCGAGGGTCGGCTCGTCCACGACGCGGCGCTCGCGCAGGAAACCGAGGACGTCCGCGTCGAACCGGAAGTTCTCGACCGCGTCCAGCACCCGCCCGGTGCCCGCGACGACCCCGTAGCGCCGTCCCTCCGGCAGCCGGCGCGTGAAGACCTCGAAGACCGAACGGCGCCCGGCGGTGCCGCCCTCGAGGGCGCCCTGCAGCATGGTCAGCTCGTAGTGATCCGTGAAGAGTGCCGTCGATGGCACATCCACCGGCAGCCCCAGGTCCGCTACATCCACGAAAGCTCTCCTCGACATGACTCTCCGGTGTCCCCGGGCCGGCCGGGGGTCCGGGGTCGTCCCCCGGTGTATGCGGCATGGCAACGGATGATACCGCCAATCTCGTCACTCTGACGATTTCTGGGGCTCGCGGTTCTGGAGGGGCCGTTTGGCCGCCTACCCCCCTCTGGTGGCAGCATGGGCCATGTGACGGCTCCCGCACCTCTAGAGATCGAAAAGACCGAGTCGGCGGAGGAGGTCTCCGCCGTACCAGAGCCGGACGTCCCCTGGGTCACCATCGTCCACAACGACCCGGTCAACCTCATGAGCTATGTGACGTACGTTTTCCAGACGTACTTCGGTTACTCGAAGGACAAGGCCACCAAGCTCATGCTCGACGTCCACCACAAGGGCCGTGCCGTCGTCTCCAGCGGGTCCCGCGAGGAGATGGAGCGCGATGTGCAGGCCATGCACGGTTACGGCCTGTGGGCCACCCTCCAGCAGGACCGGAAGTAGCGAACTCACTCCATGCCAGGACAATTCGAACCGCTCCCCGGCGGCGGCGCGGCCGTCGCCCTCGACGAGGTCGAGATCTCCATCATCCGCTCCCTGGCGGTTCAGCTCCTGGAGCTCATCGGTCCCGGACCCGCGGAGGACGCCACCGAGGACCCGCTCGCCGAACTGTTCTCCGAGGGTCCCAGCGAGCCGCCCGCCGACCCCGTACTGCAACGCCTCTTCCCCGACGCCTACAGCGGGCCCGACGTCGAGGCCGCCTCGGCCGAGCAGGCCGAGGAGCAGCGCCAGTACTCAGCGGAGTTCCGCCGCTTCACCGAGAACGACCTGCGCGCGGGCAAACGGGACAACGCCCTTGCGGTGATCCGCTCCCTGGACGCGCTCGCCTCGGCCGGCGAGGGCGGGGCGGTGCTCAAGCTGTCGACGGAGGAGTCCCAGCAGTGGCTGGGCGCTCTGAACGACCTGCGGCTCGCGATCGGCTCCCGGCTCGACGTCGTCGACGAGGAGGACACCGACCTCCTCTACCGGCTGCCGGACGACGATCCGCGCAAGCCGATGGTGATGGCGTATCTCTGGCTGGGCGGGCTCCAGGAGGCGCTCGTCGAAACGCTCATGCCCTGAGGCGTGGCGGGTATATGCCCGGAGATGTGATGATTTTGTGTTCGCTCAGCGGACGCTCAAATCCGGATAACGATCACGTCACCATGCTCGACACCTATGCCTTCCCAGGTGAGCTTTGCCCGCTTCTCCGTGTGTGCTGCGTCACATGATGTACAGGTGATCAAAGTGGCGGCCGTGATAAATCTTCACGACCGCGCGGCGGACACCACCTGTACGTCTGGAGAAAGGCGCACCACTCATGACCTCAGCGCAGGTCGACACTGAGCACGTAGCCGAGGAGGGGTACGAACGCGGGCTCGGCAGCCGTCAGGTCCAGATGATCGCGATCGGCGGCGCCATCGGCGTCGGGCTCTTCCTCAACGCCGGGGCGAACATCGCCAAGGCGGGACCGAGCCTCATCCTGATGTACGCCGTCGCCGGCGTCATCATCTTCTTCATCATGCGGGCCCTCGGCGAGCTGCTGCTCTACCGCCCGGTCTCGGGCTCCTTCGCGGAGTACTCCCGCGAGTTCCTCGGCCCGTTCTTCGGCTATTTCACCGGCTGGACGTACTGGCTGCTGTGGGTCGTCACCGGCATGGCGGAGCTGACCGCCGCCGCGATCTACATCAACTACTGGTTCCCGGAGATCCCGCAGTGGGTCTCCGCGCTCGTCTTCCTGGTCGTGCTGTTCGTGGCGAACCTGATCTCGGTGAAACTGTTCGGCGAGATCGAGTTCTGGTTCTCCATGATCAAGGTCACCGCGATCATCGGCATGATCGTGATCGGCCTCGGCGTCCTCACCTTCGGCTTCAGCGCCGCCGGCGACACCGCAGCCGTCTCCAACCTCTGGGCCTTCGACGGCTTCTTCCCCAAGGGAATCGGCTCGTCCCTGATGACCCTCCAGGGCGTGATGTTCGCCTACCTCGCCGTCGAACTGGTCGGCGTCACCGCCGGTGAGTCCGAGAACCCCGAGAAGACCCTTCCCAAGGCGATCAACACCCTGCCCTGGCGCATCGCGCTGTTCTACGTCGGTGCCCTCACCGTCATCCTGTGCGTGGTGAAGTGGACGGAATTCGCGGAGGGCGTCAGCCCCTTCGTGAAGGCCTTCGCGGTGATCGGCATCCCGGCGGGCGCCGGCATCGTCAACTTCGTGGTCCTCACGGCCGCCCTGTCGTCCTGCAACTCCGGCATGTACTCCACGGGCCGCATGCTGCGCACCCTGGCCGACAGCGGCGAGGCCCCCAAGGCCTTCAACAAGCTGTCCGCCAGCAAGACGCCCGCGTTCGCGATCGGGCTCTCCGTGCTCTTCATGGGCATCGGTGTCGTCCTGAACTACATCGTCCCGGAGAAGGCCTTCGAGTACGTCGTCTCCGTCGCCACCGGGGCCGGCATCTGGACCTGGCTGATGATCCTGATCAGCCACGTCCGCTACCGCCGCGCGGTCGACGCGGGCCGGCTGCCCGCCTCCTCCTTCCCGGCGCCGGGCGGTGCGACGGGCAGCTGGATCGCCATCGTCTTCCTCCTCTTCGTCACCGGCCTCATCGCCTACGACCACGAGGCCCGCGTCAGCCTCTACGTCATGGCCGGCTGGGCGGCCGCCCTCGGTATCGGCTGGCTCGTGCTGAAGTCCCGCAACCCGGAGGTCACCGCGCGCCGCGACCCGGAGCCCGAAAAGACCAAGGTCGGCTGAACTGCCGCCCAGCATGTGAGCAGCCCTGTACCACTCCTCGGTACGGGGCTGCTCTGTTGCTTATCCTGACCGACATGCTCACCATCACCCAGGCCCTCGTCGACCAGATCGTCGCGCACGCGCGCCAGGACCACCCCGACGAGGCGTGCGGCGTCGTCGCGGGCCCGGCGGGCTCGGACCGCCCCGAGCGGTTCGTCCCGATGCTCAACGCCGCCCGCTCGCCCACCTTCTACGAGTTCGACTCCGGCGATCTGCTCAAGCTGTACCGCGAAATGGACGACCGCGGCGAGGAGCCGGTCGTCATCTACCACTCCCACACGGCCACCGAGGCATACCCGTCCCGCACCGACATCTCGTACGCCAATGAGCCCGGCGCCCACTACGTGCTGGTGTCCACCGCCGACACCGACGGCCTCGGCGACTTCCAGTTCCGCTCGTACCGGATCGTGGAGGGCGAGGTCACGGAGGAGGAGGTCAAGGTCGTGGATACCTACTGATCCCGCGATGCGGGCAGAAATCATCCACAATGTGAGATCACATTCCAGGACCCGGACCGGGAATCGATACGATGAGCCCATGGTTTTCCATGACGTGAGCGACAAGACGCCGGGCATGCTGCTCGTGGCGCGGCTGCACGTCGACCTGTGCAGGCTCGCCAGCGCCATCTGTTGATGCCGCCTGCCGCCGTACGGCCGTGAGCCGCGGCGCGGTTATTGCGTACCACCTTGCTCTTCCGCGCTGTCGCGCGCCCACCGACCTGACTTCTTCCGACAGGAGCCCGCAACCATGGCCATCGAGGTCCGCATCCCCACCATCCTCCGCCAGTACACCGACGGTCAGAAGGCGGTGGACGGCACTGGGGACACCCTCGCCGATCTGTTCACCGACCTCGAAAGCCGCCACTCGGGCATCCAGGCTCGCATCGTTGACGGCGGCGAGCTGCGCCGCTTCGTGAACGTCTACCTCAACGACGAGGACGTCCGCTTCCTCGACGGCATCAACACCAAGCTGACCGACGGCGACAACGTGACGATTCTGCCGGCCGTAGCCGGCGGCATGGTCTGACCGGGCTCTGATCCCTGATGCGCTACGACTCCCCGCTGGCCGCGGTGGGCAACACCCCCCTGGTGCGCCTGCCGCGGCTCTCGCCGTCCGCCGACGTCCGCATCTGGGCGAAACTGGAGGACCGCAACCCGACGGGTTCGGTCAAGGACCGTCCCGCCCTGCACATGATCGAGCAGGCGGAGAAGGACGGCCGCCTCACGCCCGGCTGCACGATCCTGGAACCCACGAGCGGCAACACCGGCATCTCCCTGGCCATGGCCGCCAAGCTCAAGGGCTACCGCATCGTGTGCGTCATGCCCGAGAACACCTCGCAGGAGCGGCGGGATCTGCTGGCCATGTGGGGCGCCGAGATCACCCCGTCCCCCGCGGCCGGGGGCTCCAACACGGCCGTACGCGTCGCCAAGGAGCTGTCGGCCGAGCACCCGGACTGGGTGATGCTCTACCAGTACGGCAACCCGGACAACGCGGGCGCCCACTACGCGACGACCGGCCCCGAGATCCTCGCCGACCTCCCCTCCGTGACCCACTTCGTGGCGGGCCTCGGCACGACCGGCACGCTGATGGGCGTCGGCCGCTACCTCCGCGAACACAAGCCGGACGTCAAGATCGTCGCGGCCGAACCGCGCTACGACGACCTCGTGTACGGGCTCCGGAACCTCGACGAGGGCTTCGTCCCCGAGCTGTACGACGCCTCCGTCCTGACCACGCGCTTCTCGGTCGGCTCCGCCGACGCGGTGACGCGCACGCGCGAGCTGCTGCAGCAGGAGGGGATCTTCGCGGGCGTCTCCACGGGGGCCGCGCTGCACGCCGCGATCGGTGTGGGCAAGAAGGCGGTGAAGGCCGGCGAGACCGCCGACATCGTCTTCGTCGTCGCCGACGGCGGTTGGAAGTACCTGTCGACGGGCGTCTACACGGCCGCGACGACGGAGGAGGCCATCGAGAGGCTGCAGGGGCAACTCTGGGCGTAGGGGTGCGCTGGGGGGTTGTTTCGCCCCCGCCGCCCCTACCCGTCCCATCCCGGGGCCAGCCCCCGGACCCCCGCTCCTCACACTCCCCCAGCTACCGCTGGGGGGACCCCCAAGGGGCTGATTTTCCGCGGCCGAACTTTGTCGGCGCAGGCCCGCATCCATCAGCCCGTCCGGCGATTGAGGACGAGGCCGTTCAGGCCGATGGGGGTCTGGGGGCGCAGCCCCCAGCGGGGTCCAGGGGCGGAGCCCCTTGGTATGGGACGGGCAAGGGCGGCGGGGGCGAACCACCCCCGAACCAGTGACTCCGCAGGTGAGTTCGCCCACAAGACCCCCTTACGGAGGAGCGACCGGAGGTTTTGCGCCTTACGCTCGACGGACCGCACGACCCCCGTCTTCACTCCCCGCCAGCGGAGGTTTCTGCTTTATGAAGCTCACCGTCGTCGGCTGCTCGGGGTCGTTCCCGTCCGCGGAATCGGCCTGCTCGAGCTACCTCGTCGAGGCCGACGGCTTCCGGCTGCTCCTCGACATGGGCAACGGTGCCCTTGGCGAGCTGCAGCGCCACTGCGGTCTCTACGACCTCGACGCGATCTACCTCAGCCATCTGCACGCCGACCACTGCATCGACATGTGTGCCTACTTCGTGGCGCGTTACTACCGGCACGACGGCGGCCGAGCCGCCCCCATCCCGGTCTACGGACCCGAGGGCACCGAGCACCGCCTCACCACTGCCTACGCCGACACCCCCAGCGCCTCCTCCATGAGCGAGGTCTTCGACTTCCACACGGTCAAGCCGGGCTCCTTCGAGATCGGCCCGTTCTCGGTTCACACGGAGAAGGTGAGCCACCCGGTGGAGGCGTACGGCATCCGCATCGAGCACGGCGGCCGGACGCTCACGTACTCCGGGGACACGGGCGTATGCGACCCGCTCGTCGAACTCGCCCGGGACGCCGATCTGTTCCTGTGCGAGGCCGCGTTCACTCACGGCAAGGAGTGCATCCCGGACCTGCACCTCAACGGCCGCGAGGCGGGCGAGATCGCCGCCCGCGCCGCCGCCCGTCGCCTCGTCCTCACCCACATCCCGCCGTGGACGGACCCCCAGGTCAACCTCGCGGACGCCCGCGAGACGTACACGGGCCCGGTGGAACTGGCGGCGCCGCGAGTGACGTACGAGATCTAGCCCCTCCGGCGCGTCAGCACGGCCCTGGCCCATCCGTACGGGCGTACGGAGGCCCCCTCAGCCGAGTGGCTGAGGGGGCCTTTCCGCGGGGACGGGCGGGATTACGCCTTGGTCAGGTCCTCGACCTCCTCCTCGGGCTCGCGGCCCGGGGTGGTGAGGTTGAACTTGACGATGGTGAAGCGGAAGAGGGTGTAGTAGACGGCACCGAAGACCAGGCCTATCGGGATGATCAGCCATGGCCTGGTCGCGAGATTCCAGTTCAGGACGTAGTCGATCGCGCCGGCCGAGAAGGTGAAGCCGGCGTGCACACCGAGCGCCCAGGTGATCGCCATGGACAGGGCGGTGAGCACCGCGTGGATCACGTACAGCAGCGGGGCGATGAACATGAACGCGAACTCGATCGGCTCGGTGACACCGGTGACGAAGGAGGTCAGCGCGACGGAGACCATGAGACCGGTGACGGCCTTGCGGCGCTCGGGACGGGCGGTGTGCGCGATGGCGAGGGCGGCGGCCGGCAGACCGAACATCATGATCGGGAAGAAGCCCGTCATGAACTGTCCGGCGGTCGGGTCACCGGCGAAGAAGCGGTTCAGGTCGCCGTTCACGACCTCGCCCGCGGCGTTCTGGAAGTCGCCGATCTGGAACCAGGAGACGGAGTTCACGAACTGGTGCATGCCGACCGGGATCAGCGCGCGGTTGATCAGACCGAACAGGCCCGCGCCGAAGGCACCGAGGCCCGTGATCCACGTGCCGAAGTCGGAGATGACCTCGCCGATCGGCTCCCAGACCAGCCCGAAGAAGACGCCCATGAAGGTGCCGACGAAGGCCATGAGGATCGGGACCAGACGGCGGCCGTTGAAGAAGCCGAGCCAGTCGACCAGCTTGGTGCGGTGGAACTTCTGCCACAGCACGGCGGAGAGCAGACCCATGATGATGCCGCCGAGGACACCGGGGTTGTTGTAGGTCGCGGCTATGTCCGCGCCGTCCTGGACCTTGGCCTCGGTGACCGGGAACGCCTTGAGTACGTTGCTGTAGACGAGGAATCCGACCAGCGCGGCGAGCGCGGTGGAGCCGTCCGACTTCTTGGCGAAGCCGATCGCGACGCCGATGCAGAAGAGCAGCGGCAGGTTGTCGAATACGGCGCCGCCCGCGGTCGCGAAGACGGAGGCGACCTTGGGCCAGCCGAGTCCGTCGGCGCCGAACACGTCGGCTTGGCCGAGGCGCAGCAGGATGCCCGCCGCCGGAAGCACGGCGATGGGGAGCTGCAGGCTGCGGCCGATCTTCTGCAGGCCCTGGAACAGGCCGGATCCCCACTTCTTAGCGGGGGCCGCCGTGGCTGTGGCGGTGCTCATGGTGCCTCCAATGGGCGGGCTGGTCTACACCACTCAGTGGTGTAGACCATGTTGTAGCACGGTGAAGGCCAGATAAGGAACCCGTCAATTTGTCACCTTGGAAATACCGATCAAATGGTGATGTTTGACGCAAACGCTCCTACCGCACGTGCCCGTCTGAGCACCCATCACCACCATAAGAGCGTCAACTTCCTTGCCTGTGTGGCCCCTTGAGTGGCGCTCCGGTCCGATGTCGACCGCCCCGCCCCCGGACACTTCGTCGGCATTGTGTCGAGGTCAACGGCATGTGATGCCTGTCGGTTCGTCCGATGGTTGGCCGACCGGGTTTCGCTGCCCCCGCCATGTGGTGTAGACCAGTGCCGTAAGAATGTGCTGTCGCGGACCCGCTGCACGAGATTGCGCGCGGCACGCTCCCCGCGACGAGTCGCGTCCCGGCCCCGAGAACGCGTCCTTTTTGACATCAGGGAGAACAAATGGCCACCAAGGCTGAGAAGATCGTCGCCGGGCTCGGCGGCATCGACAACATCGAAGAGGTCGAGGGCTGCATCACGCGACTGCGCACCGAGGTCGTCGATCCGGGCCTGGTCGACGATGCCGCACTGAAGGCTGCCGGCGCCCACGGCGTCGTCAAGATGGGCACGGCGATCCAGGTCGTCATCGGCACGGACGCGGACCCGATCGCGGCGGACATCGAGGACATGATGTAAGCGCCCGAACCACTCGGTGGGCTCGCCGGGATCAGCGGGCCTCGCCGGAACGGCGGGCCCGCCGGGCTTGCCCAACCGCGACGGCGGCTCACCGGATCCGCCGGGCCCACCCTGACCCGCGGAGTCCATCCAGCCCACCGAACCCGCCATCGCCTGCGGGCCGCCCCGCGGGCCGTCCCCCGCTGGCCGTCCCCGCGGGCTCACCGTCCCCTCCGGTAACGCCCGAAGTCGGCCCGCGCGCCCCGGTGAGGGACCGGGACCATCTCCGTTACCGGAGGCGGTCCCTCCACCATCTGCGGCTAGGCTCATCGCCATGTCACGAATCGACGGCCGCACGCCCGAGCAGCTCCGCCCCGTCACCATCGAGCGCGGCTGGAGCAAGCACGCCGAGGGCTCCGTCCTCATCTCCTTCGGCGACACCAAGGTCTTCTGCACCGCCTCCGTCACCGAAGGCGTCCCGCGCTGGCGCAAAGGCAGCGGCGAAGGCTGGGTCACCGCCGAGTACTCCATGCTGCCCCGCGCCACCAACACCCGCGGCGACCGCGAATCCGTACGCGGCAAGATCGGCGGCCGTACGCACGAGATCAGCCGCCTCATCGGCCGCTCCCTGCGCGCCGTCATCGACTACAAGGCGCTCGGCGAGAACACCATCGTCCTCGACTGCGACGTACTCCAGGCCGACGGCGGCACCCGCACCGCCGCCATCACCGGCGCCTACGTCGCCCTCGCCGACGCCATCTCCTGGGCCCGCGGCAAAAAGCTCATCAGGGCCAGCCGTCAGCCCCTCACCGGCACCGTCAGTGCCGTCTCCGTCGGCATCGTCGGCGGCGTACCCCTGCTCGACCTCTGCTACGAGGAAGACGTACGCGCCGACACCGACATGAACGTCGTCTGCACCGGCGACGGACGCTTCGTCGAGGTCCAGGGCACCGCGGAAGCCGAACCCTTCGCCCGCGAAGAGCTCAACTCCCTGCTCGACCTTGCCGTTTCGGGCTGCGCAGAACTCGCTGTCGCACAGCGCAAGGCGCTTGATACGGTCCTCGAAAGGTAAAGGACGCGTCAAGTCCGCACCAAGGAGGGCCGTACGCCGCTGGCAACCACGGCAGCCGTCCTCGCGTCCCTAGCAGTACAGGCGTACGGCGCACCGCCGTACGCCCGCCGTACCACACGGCCCCCCTAGGGCCTGAAGCAACGGGAGGACCGTTCCATGGCCGCGAGCCGACGCCCGCGACGTCGCAGTATCACCATCGCCGCCGCAGTGGCAGCCGTAGCGCTGACCGCCGGGCTGACCACCGGCTGCGACGCCGTCAACAAGGCGCTGGACTGCGCCAGGACCGCCGACGCCATCGCCGACAGCGTCACCGACCTCCGACAGGCCGTCGAGAACGCGGCGAACGACCCGACGCAGACCGACGAAGCGCTCAACTCCATCGAGAAGAACCTCGACAAGATCGGTGACAAGACCGAAGACACCGACGTGAACAAGGCGACCGAAGATCTTCGCGAGGCAGTGATCAACGTACGTACGGCGATCCAGAACGGCGACGAGACACCGGACGTCAGCCCGGTGACGGACGCCGCCGGCGAGCTGACGAAGGTCTGCACCTCGTAGATGATCCAGCGGTTACGGAACGGGGGGCGCCCTCAACGAGAGGAGCGCCCCCCACCGGTGACGTGACTACTGTGAGAGCCATGACCCGCCTGATCCTCGCCACCCGCAACCACGGAAAGCTCACCGAGCTCAAGGCGATCCTCGCCGCCGCCGACCTCCACTACGACCTGGTCTGCGCCGACGCCTACCCCGACGTCCCCGACGTCAAGGAAACAGGCGTCACCTTCGCCGAGAACGCCCTCCTCAAAGCCCACGCCCTCGCACAGGCCACCGGCATGCCCGCCGTCGCCGACGACTCCGGCCTCTGCGTCGACGTACTGGGCGGCGCCCCCGGCATCTTCTCCGCCCGCTGGTCCGGCTCCCACGGCGACGACCGAGCCAACCTCACCCTCCTCCTCGACCAGCTGAGCGACATCCCCGACCCACACCGAGCCGCCCACTTCGCCTGCGCCGCCGCCCTGGCCCTCCCGGACGGAACGGAACGCGTGGTCGAGGGCCGCCTGAGGGGCACCCTCCGCCACGCGCCGGTCGGCACCCACGGCTTCGGCTACGACCCGATCCTCCAGCCGGACGGGGACACGCGGACGTGCGCGGAGATGTCCCCCGAGGAGAAGAACGAGATCAGCCATCGGGGGAAGGCGTTTCGGGGGATGGTGCCGGTGTTGCGGGAGTTGTTGGGCTGAGACCCTTCAGGTGCGTACGACAAAGGGCGCGGCACCGGGATGGTGCGCGCCCTTCTCGTCTGTGCGGCCGGGGGGATTCGAACCCCCACGGGTGTTACCCCACTGGGACCTAAACCCAGCGTGACTGCCAGTTCCACCACGGCCGCCTGCCGTCCGGTCATGCTACTGGCCGGACGGCCCGCGCCGGACCTCAGATCCCCAAGTCCTTGATGATCTTCGCGACATGGCCGGCCGCCCGCACGTTGTACAGGGCGCGCTCGACCTTGCCCTCCTCGTCCACGATCACCGTGGAGCGGATGACGCCCATGTACGTCTTGCCGTAGTTCTTCTTCTCGCCGTAGGCGCCGTAGGCCTCGATGACCGTCTTGTCGGGGTCGCCGGCCAGGGTGACCTTGAGGGACTCCTTCTCACGGAACTTGGCCAGCTTTTCCGGCTTGTCGGGGGAGATGCCGATGACGTCGTAGCCGGCGGATGCCAGGACGTCGAGGTTGTCCGTGAAGTCGCAGGCCTGCTTGGTGCAGCCGGGGGTGAGGGCGGCGGGGTAGAAGTAGACGATGACCTTGCGGCCCTTGTGGCCGGCCAGGGAGACCTCGTTGCCGTCGGCGTCGGGCAGGGTGAAGGCGGGGGCGGTGTCGCCGGGCTGGAGTCGCTCGCTCATCTCGGTTCGGTCTCCTTGCGGGGTGGTGGATACGGACCCGAGCGTAATAGGGGTGCCCGGGGGGTGTCCGGTGAGCGGAGCTGACAGACTGTCGGCCAGGACAGATGACCACATACGACCATGGAGGCAGCGCGGTGTCGGATACGTCGAGCACGCCGGACATCAGAACTCCGGCGCAGATCGAGGCGGACATCAAGCGCCGTCGCGAGACCCTCGCCGAGACGCTCGACGAGATCGGCGCGCGGGTGCACCCGAAGACGATCGTCGGCGACGCCAAGGCCAAGGTCGTCTCGAACATCGACCACACCCTCGGCCGCGCCTACGTCGGCGTGAACCGCATGGTCAGCGATGTGAGGGGCCAGCTGGTGAACGAGGACGGCGCGCCGCGGCTCGAGCGCATCGTGCCGGTTGCTCTGGTGGTGGTCGGGGTCGTCGGGCTGTTCGCCGTGGGCTCCCGGCGTGGCGCCGTGGGTTCCCGGCGGGGTTCCTCGGGTTCCCGGCTCCGCAAGCGCTGACACCAGTCGGATCCCGCATGCGTACGGTCTCCGCCGACCCCGCCCGCGTACGGGCCGCGCAAAGCCAGGTAGGTTCAAGAGCGTGAGTGCGAACACCCATCACGACAAGCTGCCCATCCGGATGCTGCACGACCGTGTGCTCGTGCGGCAGGACACCACCGAGGGCGAGCGCCGTTCCGGTGGCGGCATCCTGATTCCGGCGACCGCGGCGGTGGGCCGTCGGCTCGCCTGGGCCGAGGTCGTCGCGGTCGGGCAGAACGTACGGGCCGTGGAGCCGGGCGACCGTGTCCTGTTCGACCCGGAGGACCGTGCCGAGGTAGAGGTGCGGGGCGTCCCGTACGTGCTGATGCGCGAGCGCGATCTGCATGCGGTGGCGGCGGACCGGTTCGAGGGCTCCGAGGACTCGACCGGCTTGTACCTGTAGCTATTCGGCGCTTCTGAACGTCGCGCCGCCGTCCGTCCTGCCCGACGTGAGCCCGCCGCCGTCCGTCGTGCCGCCGTCCGTCGACGTGCCTCCGTCGGTCGTGCCGCCGGTCGTGGGCTCTCCTCCTTCGGCCCCGTCTGTGGTTCCGCCGTCGGTCGACGTTCCGCCGCTCGGCTGGTCCGGGTCTGTCGGGGCCGGAGGCTCGATCGGGGTCTCCTCGCCGCCGGTGGTCGTCCCACCGTCGCTCCCGTCACCCCCGTTCCCGCCGTCCGTGCGGCCCGGCCCGCCCGGTCCGTCCCGCCCGTCCGTCGTGCCGCCGTCGTCCTCCTCGCCCCTGTCCCACGGCGGCTCCTCCCAGGGCTCCTCCGTCGGGAGTTCCTGCTCGTCCGCGCCCTCCTGGATCTGGAGGTCGAAGTCCTTGACCTCTGTGCCCTCGAGCGCGTCCTCGGTGTACTGGGCCCAGATCTGTGCCGGGTAGCCGCCGCCGTTGATGCGGTTCTGGCCGAGTGCCCCGTACAGGGGGGTGTGGGCGCCCGTCTTCGGGTTCTGGCCCATGATGGCGACGACGGTGGCGAGGTCGGGGGTGTAGCCGGCGAACCAGGCCGCCTGGTCCTCTTCCGCGGTGCCGGTCTTTCCGGCGGCGGGTCGGCCCGCGGCCTGGGCGGCGGTGCCGGTGCCGCCCTCGACGACGCCCCGCAGGACGGCTGTTGTGGTGTCGGCGGCTTCGCGGCTGACGGCCTGCCGGACGCCCGTCTCGCGGGAGGGCAGCGCGACGGCGCCCTCGGTGCCGTCCTGGTCGTCCTTGGTGATCTCGGAGACGAGTGAGTACCGGCCGTGCTTGCCGTGGTTGGCGAGCGTGGCGTACGCCTCCGCCATGTCGAGGACGCTTGCGGTGGCCGGGCCGAGGGCGATGGACGGGGAGGCCGTCAGGTCGGGGGTGGAGGAGGGGATGCCCAGGTTGAGAGCGGTCTGCCGGACGTTCTCCGGGCCGACGTCCACGGCCATCTGTGCGTACACCGCGTTGACGGACTTGTCGGTGGCTTCGCGGACCGGGATCGGGCCGTAGGAGGCCTGGTCCTCGTTCTCGGGGGCGTATGTGCCGCCTTGCCAGCCTTCCACGGGCCGCTGGTTCGTGCCGTCGTAGACGGTGTTCGGGGTGATGAGGCGGCCGTCCTGCGTGGTCGAGCCGTGCTGCACGGCGGAGGTGAACACGAAGGGCTTGAAGGTGGAGCCGACCTGGTAGTCGCGGCGGGTGGCGTTGTTGACGTACTGCTTTGTGTAGTCGATGCCGCCGTACATCGCGACGACCTTGCCGGTGGCCGGGTCGATGGAGACGCCGCCGGCACGGACGTTGCGGTCGATCTTGCGGTTCTTCTTGTCGAGCTGGTCCATCACCTGGTCGTCGACGGCTTTGACGAAGGCGTTCTGCTTGTCCTTCTGGATGGTGGTGGTGATGCGGTAGCCGCCGGTGGCGAGGGTGTCCTCGTCGATGATCTCGCTGCCGGTCAGGTAGTCCTTGACGGCCTGCACGAGATAGCCGCGCTGCCCGGACAGTCCGGCGGAGCCCTTGGCCTCCTTGGGTGTCGGGAACTTCAGTGAGGCCCGCTCCGAGGGAGTCAGCCACTTCTCCTTGACCATGCCGTCGAGTACGTAGTTCCAGCGGTCCACGACCGCCGGTTTGTTCTCGGGGTGCGCGGTCACGTCGTACGCGCTGGGGGCGTTGAGGAGCGACGCGAGGTACGCGCCCTGTGCGGCCGTGAGGTCCTTGGCGTCGATGCCGTAGTAGGCCTGGGCGGCAGCCTGGATGCCGTAGGCGTTGCGGCCGAAGAAGCTGGTGTTCAGATAGCCCTCGAAGATCTCGTCCTTGCTGACCTCGCGGTCGAGCTTGATGGCGATGAAGAACTCCTTGATCTTCCGGGTGACCGTCTGCTCCTGCGCCAGGTAGTAGTTCTTGACGTACTGCTGGGTGATCGTCGAGCCGGACTGCTTTCCCTTGCCGGTGACGGTGTTCCAGGCGGCGCGGATCATCGCCTGGGGGTCGACGGCGGACTCGGAGTAGAAGCCGCGGTCCTCGGCGGCGAGCACGGCGTGCTGGGTGTCCTTGGAGATGCGGGCGAGGGTGACGTTCTCCCGGTTGACCTCGCCGTCGCGGGCGAGCCGGCTGCCGTCCGCGTACAGGTAGACGTTGCTCTGCTTCATCGCGGACGCGTTCGCCGCGGGGATCTCGACCAGGAAGTAGCCGAGCGCGAACAGGCCGATCAGCAGGAGGAGCACGCCGACGAAGGTGCCGAGCACCATCCGCCAGGTCGGGATCAGCCGGCGCCAGCCGGTGCGTCGCCTCAGGCGCGCGGTGCTCGGCTGTTGCGGCTGCGGCTGGTCGCTCATGTCGTGCCGGACTCCCGTTTCGCGGCGTACGTTCCTGTACGCCATCTTTCGTTCCCTGTTGCCCTCTGTTGAAGACTCTCGCACCGTGCGTTCCGTTCCCTGCACGAGGCACACGCTTTGGTCACAGAAAATGCCTGGCACGGGGTACGGCGCGGGGGCTAGGCTCCTGCGCTTCGGTGTCTGGCGGGCGGGTGCGGGGGAGGGGTGTGGTTGTGGGCGCGGGGCGGTTGTACGTGGCCGTCGCGGTGGGGAGTTTCAGGCGGTACGCGACGTATCGGGTGGCCACGGCGGCGGGCGTCTTCACCAACACCGTGTTCGGGCTGATCCTCGTGTACACGTATCTGGCGCTGTGGGACGAGCGACCGGATCTGGGCGGGTACGACCAGGCGCAGGCCGTGACCTATGTGTGGCTGGGGCAGGCGCTGTTCGCGGCGCTGGCCATCCAGGGCGGAGGCTTCGAGACCGAGCTCATGGAACGCATCCGTACCGGTGAGATCGCGATCGATCTGTACCGGCCGGCCGATCTCCAACTGTGGTGGCTGGCGAGCGACTTGGGGCGATCGCTGTTCCAGCTGGCGGGGCGGGGTGTGATCCCGTTCGTCTTCGGTGCGCTGTTCTTCCCGATGGCCCTGCCGGGGGACTTCGGAACCTGGGCGGCGTTCCTGGTCGCGCTGCTGCTGGCGGCGGTCGTCAGCTTCGGGCTCCGCTATCTGGCGGCCTTGAGCGTGTTCTGGCTCATGGACGCCAGGGGCGTCACTCAGGCACTGATGGTCACGGGCATCTTCTGCTCGGGCATGACACTGCCACTGAACGCCTTCCCGGGCGGGCTCGGTGACGTGATCCAGGCGTTGCCGTGGGCCGCGCAGCTCCAGATTCCGGCGGATGTGCTGATGGGGGAGGCCGACCCGCTCGGGGCGTTCGTCTTCCAGGCGGCGTGGGCGGTGGCACTGCTGGCGGCGGGGCGGCTGTTGCAGTCGGCGGCGACGCGGCGGGTGGTGGTGCAGGGTGGGTGAGACCTCCGAGGTCGCCTCCAGGGTCACGGACGGTCTGCGGGCCTACCTGCTGATCGTCGGTATGTGGATCCGGGCCGGCATGACCTACCGCACCTCCTTCGTCATCACGGTCTTCGGCAATCTGCTGCTGTCCGGGCTGGACTTCGTCGGGATCCTGCTGATGTTCTCGCAGGTCGACTCGCTCGGCGGCTGGACGCTGCCCGAGGTGGCCTTCCTGTACGGCCTGTCCGTGACGGCGTTCGGGATCACCGACCTGCTGCTCGGTTCGAGTGAGGTCCTCGGCACCCGGATACGCGACGGGTCGTTCGACACGCTGCTCGTACGCCCCGTCCCGGTGCTCGCCCAGGTCGCCGCGGACCAGTTCCCGCTGCGCCGCTTCGGCCGGGTCGTACAGGGGTCGTTGGTGCTGGGCTGGGCGCTGTTCGCCGTCGACGTCGACTGGACCGCGCCGAAGGCGCTGCTGGTGCCGGTGATGCTGGTGAGCGGCGCGGTGATCTTCGGGGCGATCTTCGTGGCGGGCGCGGCCTTCCAGTTCCTGGCGCAGGACGCGGCCCAGGTGCAGAACGCGTTCACGTACGGCGGCACCACGATGCTGCAACGCCCCCCGACGCTGTTCGGAAAGGATCTGGTGCGCGGGGTGACCTTCGTGCTGCCGCTCGCCTTCGTCAACTGGCTGCCCGCGTCCTATGTGCTGGAGCGGCCGTATCCGCTCGACCTGCCGACGTGGGTGACGTTCATGTCGCCGCTCGTAGCCGGGGTGTGCTGTGCGCTGGCCGGTGTGGTGTGGCGGGCAGGACTTCGTTCGTACCGGAGTACAGGGAGTTAGTCAGTGACAGACGGTGTGGCACATGGTGCGGCAGACGGCGTGACAGACGATTTCATCGAGCTCGACCGCGTCGAGAAGGTCTTCGACGTACGCAAGAAGACCGGCTTCCTGCGCCGGGAGCGGCACGAGGTACGGGCGGTCGACTCGATCTCCTTCACCGTGGCGCGCGGCGAGATGGTCGGCTACATCGGGCCGAACGGTGCGGGCAAGTCGACGACGATCAAGATGCTGACGGGGATCCTCACGCCGAGCGGGGGCCGGCTGCGCGTCGCCGGTATCGATCCGTCCCGCGAGCGGAGGCGGCTCGCGCACCGCATCGGGGTGGTGTTCGGGCAGCGTACGACGCTGTGGTGGGACCTTCCGCTGATCGACTCGTACAAGCTGATGCACCGCATGTACCGCATCCCGGACGGCCGTTATCGGCAGAACCTCGACCGCCTCGTCGAACTCCTCGATCTCGGCGCGTTGTTGGACGTCCCGGTGCGGCAGCTCTCCCTCGGGCAGCGGATGCGCGGGGACATCGCGGCGGCGCTGCTGCACGATCCGGAGGTGCTCTACCTCGACGAGCCGACGATCGGCCTGGACGTGGTCTCCAAGGCGAATGTCCGCGAGTTCCTGCGGGAGGTGAACACCGAGCGCGGCACGACGGTGCTGCTGACCACGCACGATCTCCAGGACATCGAGCAGTTGTGCTCGCGGGTGATGGTCATCGACCACGGGCGCATGATGTACGACGGCCCGCTCGCCGGGCTGCACGAGATCGGCGACAGCGAGCGCACCCTGGTGGTGGACCTGGAGCGCGAACTGCCGCCCATCGAGGTCGATATGGCGCGTGTGGTGAAGGTCGAGGGGCCCCGGCAGTGGCTCGCCTTCCCGGCCTCGGCGTCGGCGGCGCCGCTCGTCGCGCGGATCGCCGCCGAGTATCCGCTGGTGGACCTCTCGGTGCGGGAACCGGACATCGAGGCCGTCATCAGCCGCATGTACGCGGAGAAGGCAACCTCGTAGGCTTCGGTATATGACCGAAGAGCTCCCCGAATTGCGGGCGTCAGACACAGACCGTGAACGAGTCGCCGAAGTGCTCAGGGACGCCCTTGCGGAGGGCCGCCTCGACATGGAGGAGTTCGAGGAACGGCTCGACGCGACGTACAAGGCGCGTACGTACGGGGAACTCGCGCCGATCACCCGCGATCTGCCTGCCGCCGGAGTGACGCCGCCTTCTCCTGTGTCGATGGTCAAGGAGCCCGCCGGGTCGGGTGACTGGGCGGGACGGATCGTCGGGGGTGAGGGTTCGTCGCAGTGGGGCGTCGCGATCATGTCGGGGTTCGAGCGCAAGGGGCGCTGGACCGTGCCGAAGCGGTTCAACTCGTTCGTGTTCTGGGGCGGCGGCGCCATTGATCTGCGTGAGGCGGACTTCGCGGACCGCGAGGTCGTCGTCAACTGCGTCGCGATCATGGGTGGCCTGGATGTGATCGTGCCGCCCGGCGTCGAGGTCGTCGTCCGCGGCATCGGGATCATGGGCGGCTTCGACCAGCGCGAGGAGGGCGTGCGCGGCGATCCCGGCGCGCCACGCGTGATCGTGACGGGCTTCGCCTTCTGGGGCGGCGTCGGCGTCAGACGCAAACTGACCAGGGCGGAGCGGCAGCGGATCAAGGAGCAGCGGCGTCAGGAGAAGCTGGAGCGGAAGGCCGGCCGCCAGGGGGAGCGGGAGGAGCTGGAGGGCAGCTCCTCCGCGCACCGGGACGCGCTGGACATGGGTCACTCCGCGACCCGGGACGCGTTGGATCAGGCCCGGTCCGTCCATCGGGACGCGATGGAGCAGCATCGGGAGCTGATGCGGGAGCATCGGGAGGAGCGGCGACGGGCTCGTCACGAGGAGCGTGACGAGCGGCGTCGCGGGCGGGACTGAAGCCTGCGGCTTCCCGAGCCCTCACAGCTCCGCCGGAGCCGACCCCTTCAGCATGTCCAGGTCGAACTTCTTCGCCATCTGCTCGTAGCCCCGGTCGCTCGGGTGCAGGTGATCGCCCGAGTCGTACAGGGGGTTGAGGCGGCGCGGGTTGTACGGGTCGCGGACCGCCTCGTCGAAGTCGACGTGGTCGTCGAAGATGTCGCCCGAGCGGATCTGGGCGTTGACGGCCTGGCGGGTGGCTTCGAGGTTGGGGCGGTAGCCGCGGTGGCCCTGGAACGGCATGAGGGTGGCGCCGATGACGCGCAGTCCGCGGGCGTGGGCCCGTTCCGTCAGCTCGCGCAGGCCGGCGGTGATCTTGTCGGCGTCGGTCTGGTGCGGGGTGCGCAGGATGTCGTTGACGCCGAGGGCGATGACGACGGCCTTGACGTTGGTGCGGCCGAGGACGTCACGGTCGAAGCGGTTCAGTCCGCTCGGGTTCCCGGCGGGGCGGCCTCCGCCGCCGGCCAGCAGGCGGTTTCCGCTGATGCCCTGGTTGACGACGCTGTAGCGGGGCCCGTCCGAGCCGCCGCGGGCGCGGTCGCGCAGCCGGTCGGCGAGGGCGTCGGTCCAGCGCCGGTTCTCGCCCATGCTGGAGGTCACGCCATCGGTGAGGGAGTCGCCGATCACGACGACCGTGCCCTCGGACTCGTTGCTCAGCACGTCCACCGCCGTCAGATAGCGCCAGGCCGGCGTCTGGGCGGCGTACGGAAGCCCGGTCACGTCCTCCGTACGGTCGCCCTCCGCGGTGTACGAGATCTGCCGAGCCGTCGGGTGGTAGGTGACCGGACCGGACGGCGTGGGCGAGTACGTGGTCACCAGGATGTCCGTGTCGTGCGGGATCAGCAGCCGTGCGGCATCGCTGACCACCTGCTGCCCGGGCGGCACGATCACCGACGGGTTGCCGCCGAAGGTCAGGCGGCGCATGGTGTCGGCGGCAGCGGCAGCGGCGGCGTTGTTCGCGGTGGCCGCCACGGCGATCGAGGCGTGCGTGATGCTGAGCGGCTGCTGCCCGTACAGGTTCGACAGGGTGACGCGTGCCGCGGTGCCCCCCACGCCCGCGTGCACGACATTGCGTACGGAACGGCCGGCCATGCCGTTCGTCTCGGTGCCCGGCTCGGCACCGGACGGGGATGTCGACCAGGTGCCGACCCAGACGCCGGTGGACGCGGGAGCCGCAGGGTTGTTGTGCGGGCCCCGGCCGCTCGCCATCGTGTCCCGGGCGGCGCCGTCGTCGAAGCCGACTCCGACGTAGATGGCCGCGGAAAGGGCCATGATCGTGGCGATGATCGCCGTCAGCAGGGCATAACCGTGGCGCTTGGTCATGCGGTGCAGGTCTCCTATGGGCAGTGGGAGCCTGAGGCTCCGATGTGATCACCTCATGATGAGGCATGGCGGGGGAGGAATCCGACAGGCCCCCCGGCCCTGTCTCGAACCCCCGAACGGAAGACGCCGGGAACTCCTGTTCCGTTCCAGGAGTCGGTCAGGAAGGGAGGACTCGTCGGAAGTCGGTCAGAAGCCGGTCGCAATCCGGCCAGGAGCCGGTCGGCAGTCGGCCGGTAGTCGGCCGGTAGTCGGTCAGGTGTTCGGCCGGGAGGGGGCGCGATCGGGAGTGACGAAAGGTAGAGGCGCAGGGAAGCGACAATGGGTAAGGGTTCTGCGAACGGGTGGAGTGGATGGAACGTACGAAAGCGGATGAAGCCGAGCGCGCCGAGCTCATAGGGCCGAGTGCCCAGCCGGTCCGCGCCACTAACGGGACCACTGACCGGACCAGCAACCGGGCCATGGGCTACTACAGCGCCGCCGACGAGGAGAAGCGCCGCGGCGTCCGCCGGATGAAGATCACGGCCACCGGCATGTTGCTCCTGGTCGCCGTCATCTACGTACTCGCCAAGTGGGCGTCCAACGCGGGCGCCGGTGCCTGGGCCGGGTATGTCGCGGCGGCGGCCGAGGCGGGCATGGTCGGCGCGCTCGCCGACTGGTTCGCCGTCACCGCCCTGTTCCGCCATCCCCTCGGCCTGCCCATCCCGCACACCGCGATCATCCCGACCAAGAAGGACCAGCTGGGCATCTCCCTGGGCGAGTTCGTCGGCGAGAACTTCCTGTCGCACGAGGTCGTACGGAAACGTCTGCGCGCCGTCGGCATCGGCAGCCGCCTCGGTGCGTGGCTCGCCGAGCCGGAGCACGCCGACCGGGTCACCGCGGAGCTGTCCACCGCGCTGCGGGGCGCTCTCGCCGTGCTGCGCGACTCCGATGTGCAGGCCATCGTCGGGGAGGCCATCAACCGGCGGGCCGACGCGGCGGAGATCGCCCCGCGTATCGGGAAGATGCTGGAGGGCATCGTCGCGCAAGGCGGCCACAAACGTGCCGTCGACCTGATCTGCGTGCGGGCCCACGACTGGCTGGTCCTGCACAACGACCAGGTGATGGACGCCGTGCAGGGCGGCGCCCCCGGCTGGACCCCGCGGTTCGTCGACAAGCGGGTCGGCGAGCGCGTCTACAAGGAGCTGCTGCGCTTCGTCACCGAGATGCGCGACATGCCCGCCCACCCGGCCCGCGGCGCCCTCGACCGCTTCCTCACCGACTTCGCCGCCGACCTGCAGTCCGACACCGACACCCGCGGACGCGTGGAGAACCTCAAGCGCGAGGTCCTCGGCCGTGGCGAGGTGCAGGACATCATCGCCTCCGCCTGGTCCTCCGTACGGCAGATGATCGTGTCCGCCGCCGAGGACGAGCGCAGCGAACTGCGGCTGCGCGTCCGGGCCTCGCTGCTGTCGCTCGGCCAGCGGATGTCCACCGAGCCGAACCTCCAGTCGAAGATCGACGGCTGGGTGGAGGACGCTGCGGTCTACGTGGTGACGACGTACCGCGACGAGATCACCTCCCTCATCACGGACACCGTCGCGGGCTGGGACCCCGAGCACACCACCAGGAAGATCGAGGCGCACATCGGCCGCGACCTCCAGTTCATCCGGATCAACGGCACGGTGGTGGGCTCGCTGGCGGGGCTGGTCATCTACACGGTGTCGCGGGCGCTGGGGGCGTAACAGGTCTGGGCACAGGCCTGTTGCCGGGGGCGTAACCCCTCGCTCGTCGGGGACCCGTCCGGGGTTCGCTCGACGAGGAGGGAGCCCATGTCCGCCACCGCGCCGCAGACCGCCAGTACCGTCACCACGGCCATCCCCGCCCGCCTCGACCGCCTGCCCTGGTCACGCTGGCACTGGATGGTCGTGATCGGCCTCGGCACGGTATGGATCCTCGACGGGCTCGAGGTCACCGTCGTCGGCAACATCGCCGGACGCCTCTCCGAGGAGGGCAGCGGATTACCGATCTCCTCCGCGCAGGTCACGGGCATCGCCGCCGCCCTCTATGTCGCCGGGGCCTGCTCGGGCGCGCTGTTCTTCGGCCGGCTCACCGACCTCTTCGGCCGCAAGAAGCTGTTCATGGTCACGCTGGCCGTCTATCTGGGCGCCACGGCCCTGACCTCGGTCTCCTTCCACTCCTGGTGGTTCTTCGCCTTCCGGTTCCTCACCGGTTTCGGCATCGGCGGCGAGTACGCGGCGATCAACTCGGCGATCGACGAGATCCCCAGGCGTTCCTCTACAACGCGATCACCTTCGGCTTCGGCGCCATCCTCACCACGTTCTTCGACGTCTCGACCTCCGACACCGGTTACTACTTCGCCGTCATCGCGGCCGGCAACTTCCTCGGCCCGCTCCTGCTCGGCAAGCTCTTCGACACCGTCGGCCGCCGGGTGATGATCTCGTCGACGTATCTGCTCTCCGGCATCCTGCTGTTCGGCACGGCCTGGCTCTTCGACCGGGGTTCGCTGAGTGCGACGACCCTGACGGCCTGCTGGTGCGCGGTGCTGTTCTTCGCCTCGGCGGGCGCGTCGAGTGCGTACCTCACGGTCTCCGAGGTCTTCCCGATGGAGACCCGCGCCATGGCCATCGCCTTCTTCTACGCCATCGGCACCGCGGCCGGCGGCATCAGCGGCCCCCTGCTCTTCGCCAAGCTGACCGAGTCGGGCGTCGTCGCCGACACCGTCCTCGCCTTCCAGACCGGCGCCGCCCTGATGTGCGCGGCGGGCCTCGTCGCGGCGGCCCTGGCGATACGCGCCGAACGCCGCTCCCTGGAGGACATCGCCCGCCCGCTGACGGCTACGACAGCGATGGCTCAGAGGACGGCGGTCCGGTACGGCTCATAGGCTGCCGGTCCGGTACGACTCCTGGACCGCGGTGGTCAGTTCGTCCTGTGCCGGACGCCTGATCGTGAGGGCCATCAGTGCGCCCGTCGCGCACAGGGCTCCCGCCGCCACCCACACGAAGTCGTACGACCCGAAGGCGTCCCGGGCCGCGCCGCCGAGGAAGGCGACCAGTCCGGCGCCCAGTTGGTGGGCGGCGTTGACCCAGCCGAAGACGACCGGTGCGTCGGAGCCGTAGTGCGCGCGGCACAGGGCGAGCGTCGGCGGGACCGTCGCCACGTCGAGCAGACCGAAGACGATGACGAACGTGACGATCGGCGGCCCCACGGTCGCGGTGAGCAGCAGTGGCAGCGCGAGGAGGGTGAGGCCGCGCAGGGCGTAGTACGTGGCGAGCAGCCGACGCGCGTCGAGGCGGTCGGTCAGTACCCCGGAGCCGACCGTCCCGGCCACGTTGAAGATCCCGATGAGCGACAGCAGCGAGGCGGCGACGGTCACCGGCATCCCGTGGTCGTGCGCGGCGGGCGCGAAGTGCGTCCACATGACGCCGTTGGTGGACGCCCCGCAGACGGCGAAGGTGGCGGCGAGAAGCCAGAAGGGCGCCGTGCGAGTGGCGCGGGCGAGGACCCGGACCGCACGCCGGGCGGCCCCCGGCACCGGCGCGGGCTTCGCCACGAACTCACTTGCCCCGTACGGAGCTTGCCCCACATCTGCCGGATGGTCCCGCAGCAGCAGCCATACGAGGGGCAGGGCGGCCGTGGCCGCCACGGCCAGGGCGAGCGCGGCGGACCGCCAGCCGTGCGCGTCGATCACCTCCGACAGCACCGGCAGGAACACGAACTGCCCCACCACACTCGCCGCCGTCAGCAGCCCCGTGACCAGCCCGCGCCGCGCCACGAACCACCGCTCGGTGACCGTCGCCGCGAACGCCGTCGCCGTGGCACCCGTGCCGAGCCCCACGAACACGCCCCAGTACAGGACGAATTGGGCGGACGCCGTCATGGTCGTGGTCAGCCCCGCGCCCGCTACGACGAGGGCGAGGGCGGTGGTCGCGACCCGCCGCATCCCGAACCGGTCCATCAGCGCGGCCGCGAACGGCGCCGTCGCCCCGTACAACGCCATGCTCACGAACGTCCCGAGCCCGATCGTGCCCCGCGACCAGCCGAACTCCTCGTGCAACGGCCCGACGAGCAGCCCCGCGAGGGTGGTGAAGGCACCGGCGGTCACGATGGCGAGGGCGGCGGCGGTCGCGACGATCCAAGGAGTGCGGTTCGGGGTCCGGGTTCGGTTCGAGGTCCTAGTCGTGTCCGTGGTCATGACGTCGACCCTCCGTTTTCGAGGGCTCCGCAACGAGTGGCCAGATGGCCATGATGTGCAAGAATCTGGCCATGGTGATGGCAGAAGGCGCAACGCACCAAGTGGCCGTCCTCGTCCGGGACGGCGTCCTGCCGATGGAGCTCGGCCTGGCCCACCAGCTGTTCGGCAACGCGACCTCACGCTCGGGTCGGCCGCTCTACACGATCCTGACCTGCGCCGTCACGCCCGGCATGATCCGTACGGACGCGGACTTCCCGATCTACGCGCCCCACGGCCCGGAGGTCCTCGCGACCGCCGACACGGTGATCGTCCCGTCGTCGCACGAGGAGGACGAGTACCTGAAGCCCGGCGGCCTGAGCGCGGAGCTGGCCGAAGCGCTGGACCGTGCTCGTGGCGCGCGTATCGCCTCCATCTGCACAGGCGCGTTCGTCCTCGCCGCGGCCGGACTCCTTGACGGCCTGCGGGCGACCACGCACTGGATGTCGACGGACCTCTTCGCGCGGACGTTCCCCGAAGTGAGCGTGGACCCCGACGTCCTGTACGTCGACGAGGACCGCGTACTGACCTCCGCGGGCGAGGCGGCCGGCATCGACCTGTGCCTGCACATGATCCGCCGGGACCACGGCGCGGCGATCGCGGCGAACGTGGCCCGCCGTACGGTCGTACCGCCGCACCGGGAGGGCGGTCAGGCGCAGTACATCCAACGCCCGGTACCGGACGGCCAGTTGACGGGCTCGACCACCTCCGCGTCACGTGCTTGGGCCCTGGCCGGCCTTGCCGACCCGCTGACCCTGCGCGAGCTGGCCGCGCGGGACGCGATGAGTGTCCGTACGTACAGCCGCCGCTTCCGCGAGGAGACCGGCCTCACGCCCATGCAGTGGCTCACCCAACGCCGCGTCGACCGGGCACGTGAACTGCTGGAACAGACCGACCACACCGTCGACCGCATCGCGGCGGAGGCGGGTTTCGGCACGGCCGCGTCGCTTCGGCAGCACTTCCACGCGGCGCTGGGGGTGTCGCCGGGCGCGTACCGGGCGACGTTCAGGGGCACAGTCGTAGGGCCTGGGCAGTAGGGCCTGGGCGGTACGGCCTGGGGCAGTAGGGCCGTGGATCTGAGAGGAGCTGATCAGGACCTATGACCGTCCGCAGGATCGTCCCCGACTTCCAGACCGACTCCGAGGAGTCGATGGCCCAAAGCCGTGATTTCTACGGCCGGTTGGGGCTTGATGAGGTCATGAACCTCGGCTGGGTCATGACTCTCGCCTCTCCCTCCAACCCCACCGCGCAGATCATCTTCATCACCGAGGAGCGCACCGCGCCGGTCGTCCCCGACCTGAGCATCGAGGTCGAGGACGTCGACGCGGTGTACGCCGAGGTACTCGCGTCGGGCGCCGAGATCGTACGAGATCTCCGCGACGAGGAGTGGGGCGTACGGCGCTTCTTCGTACGGGACCCGAACGGGCGCGTCGTGAACGTGCTCACGCAGCGCGGCTGAGTCGCCTGCCGGGTCAGGCACCCGTGGTGGAACCCGGGCGGACGATCATGAGGATGGTGACGGTCGCCCAGAGCAGGTTGAAGATGCCGGTGTACATGGCCAGTTGAGCGGTGGCGCGGGTGTCCGGGGCCGTCTTGGTGGCCGCGGCTGTCACTGTGCTCTTGCCGGTGCTGTCGTCGGCGTTCTTGCCGGTGTTCTTGCCGGTGTTCTTGTCGCCCCCGGCTGTCTCGGTGCTTTCGTCGGTGTCGGCCCCGGCGGTCTCGCCCGCCTCCGCCGCTTCGAGGAGCGCCTCCTGCCGCGGCAGAACCATGGCGATGAGGGCGGCGGCCGCGAGTGCGGTGAGGGCGATCGAGACGATCAGCCAGGCGTCGCCCAGTACGCCCATGCTGCCGGCCGTGGCGAAGCCGAAGACCGGGACGACGACGCCGACGGTGGCGTACACCCGGCAGATCCGGTGCAGCAGACGTACCGTCTCCAGCGCCCGTGGATCACCCGGCTCGGCGAGTGCCCGGCGCGCGGCGGGCGGGAACATGCTGGCGGCCACGGTGACGGGCCCGATGGCGACGATCGCGGCGATGACATGGACGGTGAGAAGGAACTTGGTCACGCACGGACGGTAGGCGGCGTACAGGATCACCGAGAAGTGGCGATATTGCCAGGGGTCAACGGATTCTCGCCATGGGCCCCGATGGGCTCTCCACCAGGTGCTTTGTATCGCCCACGCACCTTGAACAGCGACACTCCCGTTGGCCGATCTCCGTCCCCTGCCTACCCTTTCGCCATGCACACCATGGCCGTACTCGCCCTCGACCAGGTCATCCCCTTCGACCTCTCCGCGCCGATCGACACGTTCGCGCGCGCCCGGCTGCCCGACGGCCGTGACGCCTACCGCGTGCGGGTCTGCGCGCCACAGGAGGAGGTCAGCGCGGTCGCGTCGTCGGGGTCGGTGCACGCGGTCTCGTTCACGCTGCGGGCGCCGTACGGCCTTGAGGCGCTGGCCGAGGCCGACACGATCATCCTGCCCGGCACCGCCGATCCCACCGTCCCGCCGCCGCCCGGCGTACGGGAGGCGCTGCGCGAGGCCGCCGCGAACGGCACCCGTATCGCCTCCGTCTGCGTGGGCGCGTTCATCCTCGCCGCGACCGGGCTGCTGGACGGGTTGCGGGCGACCACCCACTGGCTGGCTGCCCCGCATCTGGCGGACCTGTACCCGGACGTGGAGGTCGACGCCAACGTTCTGTACGTGGACAACGGCCAGTTCCTCACCTCGGCGGGCTCCGCCGCCGCCCTCGACATGTGCCTGCACATGATCCGCAAGGACTACGGTTCGGCGGTCGCCGCGGACGCGGCCCGCCTCGCCGTCATGCCGCTCGAACGGGAAGGCGGCCAGGCCCAGTTCATCGTCCACGCGCAGCCTCCGGCCCCGGCCGGCGGCGCGCTGGAACCCCTGCTGCGCTGGATGGAGGAGAACGCCGAGCACGACCTGACCCTCGACGACATCGCCGCCCAGGCGGGCACCAGCGCCCGCACCCTCAACCGCCGCTTCCGCGAACAGACCGGCACGACACCCCTGCAGTGGCTGCACCGGGCGCGGGTCCGTCGGGCCCAGTACCTGCTGGAGAACACCACGCATCCTGTCGAGCGGATCGCCGCGCAGGCGGGTTTCGGCTCCCCGACGGCATTCCGGGACCGCTTCAAGCGGGTGGTGGGTACGAGTCCGCAGGCGTACCGGAGGGCGTTCCGGGGCGTGGCCGTGGACTGAGGGCTTGCAGGTCGGAGGGCGTTAGGCGCCCGAGACTGAGTCGGGGCTTGTCAACTTTCCTCTAGGGAGTTATATAAGAAGCCGTAGGGCATCGCACCCAGCCACCGCACGAAAGGAGTGACCCGTGATGCTCATGCGTACCGACCCCTTCCGCGAGTTCGACCGGCTCGCGCAGCAGGTCTTCAGCTCCGCTCGCCCCGTCGCGATGCAGATGGACGCCTACCGGTCCGGTGACGACTTCATCGTCCACTTCGACCTCCCAGGCATCGACCCGGAGTCGATCGACCTGGACGTCGAGCGGAACGTGCTGAACGTACGCGCCGAACGCCGTTCCCCCGCCCCCGACGGCGCGGAGGTCGTCGTCGCCGAGCGACCCACCGGTACGTTCTCCCGCCAGCTGTTCCTCGGCGAGACCCTCGACACGGAGCGCATCGACGCCTCGTACGAGGCCGGGGTCCTGACGCTGCGCATCCCCGTGGCCGAGCAGGCCAAGCCGCGCCGGATCCAGATCTCCGGCGGCGGATCCAAGAAGCAGCTGAGCAGCTGACGGCAGCTGACAGAACGCGCCGGCCGCCGTGCCGTACCGCCCCGCGGGTTCGCCCGCGGGGCGGAGCCCATGCCCTGAGACCGAGACGAAGACCGATACCAGGAGGAGTACGCGCGATGAGGGGGACGACCATGACGACGAGGCCGACGGGACCGAAGAGGACGCCGAGCACGCCGAGCACGCCGAGCACGCCGAGCACGCCGAGAACGACGACCACGACGACCACGACGACCACGACGACTACGACCAGCTGGGATCGGCTGATCGAAGCCGTACGGGAATCCGGCCAGTACACCACCGCGGCGGAAGCCGAACGCGTCACCCGTATCGTGCTGTCCGCCCTCGGCGGCCATGTGATCGGCGACGAACGCGTCGACCTGGCGCACCGCCTGCCCGAGGAGGCGGCGGGCGTCATCGCCTCCCAGATCCCGGCCACCCGGCAGCTGACCGCAGCCGAGTTCGTGGATAACGTCGCCGTCCGCATCGAGGGAGCGACCCCGGCCACGGCCCGCTGGGACGTCAGCTCCGTACTGAGCGTCCTCGCGTCGACGGTGGGCGACGACCTCGTGGTCCGCATCCTGCGCCAACTCCCGCCCGGATACGCCCTGTTGTTCGGCCGAGCGGAGCTCGCGCCTCGCTAAATCAGTTGTTGACGCGGAGAGGGCATGCGCAGACTCGTCGGGGAGCGAGTGAACGGGGGAGCGCATGCCGACACCGCAGGGCTCCGCGCCCCCGCCTCCGCGACCGGCGATGACACCCACTCCCGCCGCCGGGCATGTCACCACCCCTGACGGCACCCGCATCGCGTACAGCGACACCCAAGGCGGCTCCAGTTCGTCGTCCACACTCCTCCTCCTGCACGGCCTGGCGGGGCACATGGGGGAGTGGGACGACCTGGCGACCCGCCTTCACAGGGACGGCCAAAGGGTGGTGAGGTACGACGCCCGAGGCCACGCTGCCAGCACGCGCCGCCCCCGGGACATGACGAGAGCGTCCTGCGTCGCGGATGCGGTGGCCGTGATCGAGCACCTGTCCCTGCCCCCGGTAACGCTGGTGGGCCAATCCCTGGGCGGCCATACGGCGTTTCTCACCGCGGCGGCCCACCCGCACCTCATCGACACCCTGATCCTGATCGAGGCGGGTCCGTCCGGTCCGAGCCCCAACCTGCCGACCGAGATCGGCAGTTGGCTGGACAAGTCCCCGGTGCCCTTCGCGGACCGGGACATGATGGTGGCCGCGGTGGCGGAGCTCGCCGAGCGTTCGTACTGGGCCGAGTGGGAACAGGTCCGCTGCCCCACCTTCGTCGTACGCGGCGCACAGGGCACGATGCCGGTGTCGGAGCCGGCGGAGATGCGTACCCGACGCCCGACGTCGACGACGACCGAGACCGAGGTCATCGAGGACGCGGGGCATGACGTGCACCTGGACCAGCCCCGGCCCCTGTACGAAGCGGTGCGGGCTTTCTGGCACGGGAACGGCACGAACGACCTACGGCACGAACGACCTACGGCACGCACGACCTACGGCATGAACGACTTACGAGACAAGGGGAGCACGTGGCCAGAGTCGTAGAGCTGTTGTATTACCCCGTCAAGGGATGCGCCGGCGTCTCGGCGCAAGACGCGGTGCTGACGCCCGCGGGGCTCGCGCACGACCGGAGCTTCATGGTCACCAGCGAGGAAGGCGTGTACCGCACGCAACGGCGCTGGCCGCGGCTGGCGCTGATCCACCCCTGGATCAGCGCCGACGGAGAGCGGCTCACCCTCCACGCCCCCGGTCGCCCGTACGCGTTGGACATCGACGTCGACGCATCCGGCCCGCGCCGGGACGTGAACCTGTTCGGCGCGCCGTTCACGGGAATCGACCAGGGTGACGAAGCCGCCGCGTGGCTGTCCGAAGTCCTCGGCGCGCCGAGCCGTCTGGTACGCGTACCGCGCGAGCACGACCGAGTCACCGACGGCCGGATCCCCGGCACCTCCGGCTACGCGGACAGCAGCGCCGTCCACGTCCTGTCACGGTCCACGCTGGATCTGCTGAACCAGCGGCTGACCGAACGCGGCGGCGATGCCCTCCCCATGGACCGTTTCCGCCCGAACATCGTCATCGGCGGCTGGGACGACCCCCACACCGAGGACCGCGCCCACCGGATCACCATCGCCGATACGGAACTCGGCTACACCAAGCTCGCCATCCGCTGCGCCGTCACCACGGTCGACCAGCAAACCGGCACGAGGGCTGGCCCGGAACCCCTCCGCACCCTCGCCACCTACCGCCGAGCCCCCGACGGCGTGGCCTTCGGCACGAAGTACGCCGTGCTCCGCCCCGGCAAACTCTCCGTAGGCGACGAGGCGCACGTCACCTCGTGGGGCGAGCCGGAGCTGTAGCCGGGCGACTCCTACGCCGACTCCTTGAGGTAGAAGCGGGGGCCGACGACGGCGACGGCCAGGGCCACGGCCATGACGGCCAGGGGCACGCCGTAGAACAGCAGGACGTACATGTTCAGTTACCTCCAGGGCCGACGCCGGCCGCGCGTGCGGGCGCGGACGCCGGACGTGCCGATTCGGCCTGGGCGAGGAGCCGGTGAGCCCGAGGGTCGAGCAGGTAGGCGAGGGCGTAGACCACGATGTTGACCACCACGCCGACGATCAGCGCACTGAGACCGAACGGCTCGTGCAGCTCCCACAGCCAGACGGCCATGGCGCCGCCACCCGCGACGATCGCCGCCGTCCCCGCGATACGGCTGCGGAAACCCCACACCACACCCAGGATCAGTGGGGCGACGACAGTGGGCGCCCACAGGTTGTAGGCGAGCAGCAGTGCGTCGATGATCGACGGTGCTGAGAGAGCGAAGATCGCCGCTGCGACTCCCACCACCACCGTGATCAGACGCTGCACCACCAGCAACAGCCGGTCGCCGGCGCCGCGGTGCAGGAAGGAGACGTAGATGTCCTTGGCGAAACTGACCGCGGTGGCGTTGAGGTAGGAGTCCGCCGTCGACATGATGACGGCGAACAGGGCAGCCAGGACGAGCCCGCTCATGGCTACGGGCAGCAGCTCGGAGACGACAGTGGGCAGCGCCTGGTCGGGTTCGATGTCCGGGTACACGACGCGCGCCACCAGGCCGATGGACGCGGTGACGAAGTAGAAGCCGACCGAGAAGACCCCGGCCAGCAGAAAGCCGTACCGGGACGCCTGGGGATCCTTTGCGGCAAAAGCCCGTTGGGCGTACGGCTGTACCAGGGTCTCGCCGAGCAGGAACGAGACAAAGACCCCGATGAAGGCCAGCGGAGTCCAGCTGCCCAGGAGCGAGGTGTGGCCTTCAGGGACGTTCGCCATCAGCGCCACGGGGCCGCCCGCATGGGCCACCGCGAAGAGCAGAACGACGGGCAGGAAGACGCCGAAGATCACAAACTGCGCGACATTGGTCTTCACGACCGACCACATGCCACCGAAGGTGGCATACAGCAGCACGAAGGTCATCCCGACGAGGACGCCGGCCAGCTTCGAGGTACCGAGCAGGAGATGGAAGACCGTGCCGACGGCGAGCACTTGAGCGCCGAGAATTCCGGCGCAGACGGCGATGGACAGCAGGCCCGTCAGCAGCCGGGCGACGGGCCCATAGTGGGCGTCCATCACGTCGCCGACCGTGTGCGCTCCTTCGTAGTGGCGCAGCCGCGGCGCCACGAACTGCCCGACGAGCACCGTCTGCAGGGAGAAAGCGCAGATCGCGAACAGGAAGACATAGCCGTCACTGAAGGTACTGCTCGCCGTACCCATGACGGCCCCACCGCCGAGGAAGGACGCGGCGAGGCTGGCGAAGACCACCCCGCCGCTGATCCTGCGGCCCGCGACGGCGAAGTCATCGGAGCTGTCCCGGTTGACCGACTGCAGGCCGATCGCGATGAGGAGATAGAAGTAGATGCTGATTACGAGCCAGTCGAGCCAGTTGAGGGACGCCACTGTGCCGCGCTCCTTGCGGTGCGATGCCTTATGAGCGGGGGGCGGAGTCACAGATCGTATGGCTGGAACCGACGTGTGTCGCTGTACGAAGTGCAAGGAAATTGCCCGCCCATCGGCGTCATGCATCGTGCGATACGTACAGTTGGGGGCGCGTATTGCGTACGGCCAACTCACTATGACTCGCTACAAGTCGCCATAACCCGCCGGCGACGCTACTCAAGTGGCTCCGCCGACTACAGGGCAGTCCGTGCAGGTCAAGACGCTACAACGGCTGAGGAAGGCGGAGCCGAACGCAATCGGGCAACTGGCTCCCTTGCCGACGGCGGCGGCAGCGGTGGTGGGGGATCAGGGCAGTCGGACCTCCGTGCTCTCAGCCGGCGTGGAGGATCCGAAAGCGATCGGGTTCCGCCGGATCTCGATCAACGACTTGGACCGGCGTTCCAGCCCATTGCCAAACGCTGATGCCTGGCGTGCGGGAGAACTGGATCTGCCCGCGGGTGCCTTCCATTGCAACGCGCGGCCAGGATTCGGCAGTGCGCGCCCGGTCCGCGCCGTGAGAACGCAGCACATCGGCGAGGACGGCGACCGTGTCGTAGCCCTCGAAGGCGACGAAGGAGGGCGCTTCGCCCAGCCGCTCACGCAGGGCCGTCTCGACTCGTGTACCGAGTGGACTGAGGCGCTCGGGCAGGTAGCGCAAGAACGGGATCCCGGCGCTGTCGTCGCCCAGCAGCGTCGCCCATTCGGCGAACTCCGGTTGCCCGGCCGGAGCACCGATCATGATCTCGGCGAGGCGCTGGTCGCGGCGGACAGAGTTGACGATCGGCACGGCCGGCTCGGGGTGGCCGACCAGAAGAAGGAGGGCTGTCGCGCGATTGTCGACGAGTTCGTCGCACACGGCCGTGAGGGTGAGCGCGCTCATGTCGAGTTCGATGACGGTGCCGCCCCGTGGAGTGAGGTAGTCCCGCAGAATGCGGGTCCCAGATGCCCAGTAGACACTCGGCTGGGCTGCTACGGCGATTCGGCTGTGGCCCGCGCCGAGGAGGAAGTCTGCGTACACCTGCCAGCCCCGGGACTGCGGCGGGGAGAGGCGCGCGACCCATTCCGTCGGCTGTTCGGTGAGCGCGTCGAGAACCGCTGACGAGCAGAGGAACGGCAGGCCGAGGGCGTCGGCCCTGGCGGCAGCGGCGCGAGCGACGACGCTGTGATACTCCCCCGCCAGGGCAGCCACGCCCAGGCGGGCCAACTCGTCTACGGCCGCCGCGGCCCTCTGTGGATCAGCCGCGGTGTCCCGGACCACCAGCTCGAGTGGCCTTCCGACGATCCCTCCGGCGTCATTGACTTCGCGAACGGCCAACTCGAGCCCAGCGAGGAGGTGTTGGCCTGCCTCGACCCAGCCGGGCCGAGTCAACGGAACGAGAGCGCCGATCTGGACGGATGATCCGTCAGTCCGCTCCGCTCCAGGTGGCGATGTCGGCGTACTCATGCGTCGGCGTCTCCCGGGTGACGATTCCGGTCGCGGCTTGCCCGGATCGCAGAGTGGACGTCAGTGGCGCCGAGAGTAGCCGAGCCGAGAATGGCCGGATTCGGCGCCCCATACCCCAGGTGTCGCTCGCATCATCCCTTCGGCCGCCCGGGATCGATCCCAGAGGGTCCGGTGGTTCTGCCCAACTTCCGTGATACACCGGGAAGATCACCGTGACGCAAGCAGAGAGGGCACCGCCCATGGGCCGACCGACGACCTCGACTCCGCTGCCGGGCGACACGAAGGTACTTTCCATCGGGCTGCATCCGAGGGCGCTCGACTACAGCCGGATGCCTGACGGCGTCGACGAGGCGGTGTTCACTGCCCGGATCGATGAGGCGAACGCGGCGCTGCGCGAAGCGGGGTTCGACGCTGTTGTGTGCCTGATCGACCTCTCTCCGGACCGTGCCGAGGAGACCGTCCGGGAGCAGCTCCAGGAGCATGCGTTCGGCTTGGCGATGATCGGCGGTGGCGTACGGATGCTGCCGGAGAACACCCTCCTCTTCGAGCGGCTGGTCAACGTCCTCACCGAGGCGGCGCCCGGGATCCGGCTGTGCTTCAACACGACGCCGGAGGATACGGTCGGGGCGCTGAGGCGATGGATCCAGACATAGGCCGAGGTGTAGCCGACTGGCAAGCGCCGACGAACATCTGCTCGCTTGAGTCGGGCTGCGAGTCCACGATTTCCTGAATTCAGGATTGCGTGTACTGTCGTGATGTGCTGACTGTTGCCTCCGACATCGACGTGCTGGCCCGGTTCGGCCGCGCGCTCGCCGACCCGATCCGCTGCCGTGTCCTGCTTGTCCTGCGCGATGCCCCGGCCTACCCCGCAGACCTCGCCGACGCCCTCGGCATCTCGCGGACCCGGCTGTCCAACCACCTCGCGTGCCTGCGCGACTGCGGCCTGGTCGTCGCCGTGCCCGACGGTCGCCGCACCCGCTACGAGCTCGCCGACGAGCGCCTCGGCCACGCGCTGGATGACCTGCGCACCGCCGTGGTGGCCGTCGAGACCGACCGCACCTGTGTCGACGCTGACGAAAAGGGGTGCTGCTGATGACCGCGATATCCCTCGGCCCACCCCCGGCCCGCCGTGACGTGCTCGCCCGTCGGATACGTCTGCTGGTCGCGGCGACCATCACCTACAACGTGATCGAGGCGATCGTCGCCATCACCGCCGGCACCCTCGCTTCGTCCACCGCCCTGATCGGCTTCGGCCTCGACTCCGTCATCGAGGTCTCCTCGGCCGCCGCCGTCGCCTGGCAGTTCTCCGCCCGCGAGCACGCCGGACGCGAGGCCCGCGAGAGGACGACCCTGCGGATCATTGCGGTGTCGTTCTTCGCGCTCGCCGCCTACGTCACCGTTGACGCCGTACGCGCCCTGGCAGGCACCGGCGAGGCCGAACGCTCCATCCCTGGCATTGTGCTGGCCGCTCTCTCCCTCGCGGTCATGCCGTTCCTGTCCGCCGCCCAGCGCCGCGCGGGCCGCGAACTGGGCTCCGCCAGCGCGGTCGCCGACTCCAAGCAGACGCTGCTGTGCACGTACCTCTCGGCTGTACTCCTGGTCGGCCTGGTCCTCAACGCCACGCTCGGCTGGTCCTGGGCCGACCCCATCGCCGCCCTCGTCATAGCCGCCATAGCCATCAAGGAAGGCCGCGACGCCTGGCAGGGCAAGGGCTGTTGCGCCCCCTCCACCGCAACGGTCCCGGCCGCCACCAAGGAGACGAGCGACGCGTGCGGCTGCCGTCCCGGCTGCGACTGCTGCAACTGACCGAACCTCAGTCGACGGACAGGAAGTAGCGGCGTTTTTCCTTCGCTTGGGCACCCAGCCGGTCATAGAACCTGATCGCGTCCTTGTTCCATGGTGGAGTCTGCCACTGGACTTGGCTGAGTCCCCGTGCACGTGCTTCGGCCAGCACGGCATCCACCAGCATCGGGCCGACGCCCAGGCCCCGGTGGCCGTCTCGTAGGAACAGGCAGTCCATGTGGAGGTACTCCGCACCGTCCCATGTGGACAACTCGGGCGCGCACGAGGCGTATCCGATGATCTCGCCGTCGCCCAGCTCCGCGATGAAGCAGCACAGGCGCGGAGCCGCCGGACCGAAGAGCAGTGTCTCCAGCCGCTGGGGCAGGTCGGCAGCCGGCGGCACCGCCTTCTCGTACGCGGCGTGTTCGGCCGCCAGCAGGGCGATGTGCGGCAGATCGGCGGGGCGCGCATGCCGCACCCGCGGCACCGCGGCGCCCGTCAACGAACCTCTCCTTCCAGCATGTCGCCGCGCCATGCGGCCAGCCGCTCTTCGAGAGCGCCGTCCCCATCCAGCACATGCCGACTGAACGCGTCCCGTTCGTAGGCCAGTACCGCCGCTTCCCACACGCAAGGCGCAAGACCCGACCGGCCGGGCCGCAGCCCGCTGATGTCCCCGGCCGGCCCGGTGAAGACGGCGAGGTCGGACATGTACCCCTCGATCCATGTGTGCACCAGTACGTAGTCGCCGTCGCCTCCGGCGTGCAGCAGCAGCACGGAAAGCCCAACGGAGCCCCGCAGATAAGCCGACGACAGGTGATCGGCCGCGATCCGCAGCGCGGCCTGTGAGTCCTGGTCCGTCACAGACCGCCCAGGCGCCTCGATCGCATAAGACTTCACCACGTGCCCGGCGATCTCAGGGCTGCCCAGCGGGCGCACGGTGCGGGCATGGTGGCCATCAGCCAGCGCAAGCAACGCGCCCGCATCGGCAGGTGACAGAGACTGGGCTTCATCAAATTTGGTCACACGCTCATGATGCAGGCTCCCCCATGGCGCCCGACAAGGACGTGTGATCCGCCGGTACATGCCTTGGTCGCCCAGTCGCTGCACGCAGAGTCGATGTACACGTCGATGTACACGGAGTGGCGCACAAGATCCGCAGTGGCCTGGTGGTGCTGGACACCCAGAGCGTGCACGCCGCCGTGAACATCCCGGCCGCGACGCCGGGAGGGACGCGGCCAAGAAGGTCCCCGGGCACAAGCGCGGGATCGCAGTCGACGTGCTCGGCCTGGTCGTCACTGTGGTCGTACGCGCGTCGGCCTGCACGACAACGCGGTCGGGACCGTGCTGCTGGACCGCGTGGCCGCGCAGACCCGTCAGTTCCAGGATGCGCCGGCCGGCTCCTCGATCGTCGCGTTGATGCGGTTGAAGAAGTTGGTGAGGCCGATCATCAGGATGATCGCGGAGAGCTGCTCGCCGTTGAAGTGGTCCGCCGCCTCGTCCCAGATCGCGTCGGGGACGGCCTTTCCGGAGCGGTCGGCGATCCGGGTGGCAGCCTCGGTCAGGGCCAGGGCGGCGCGCTCCTCGTCGGTGAAGAACGGGGCCTCGCGCCAGGCGGCCACCGCGTGCAGCCGCTCGTCGGTCTCGCCGTGCTTCTTGGCGCCCGCTACACCCGCGAACACACAGGCGCTGCAGCCGTTGATCTGGCTGGCCCGCAGGTGGACCAGCTCCAGGATCTGCGGCGCGACGCCGCCCTGGTACATGGCCTTGTAGATGTTCTGGATGCCCTTCATGGCGTCCGGCAGAACCATCGCGGGGTTCTTCATGCGGGCAGTGGTCGTGATGCTGGCGTTCGACATGGTGTTTCCTCTTCATCGGTGAGCGTCCGTCACTGGACCGACGGACCCCGACGCGAGGATGTGACAGGTGAGCGAAGAAATTCTTCTGGCCGAGCGCTTCGAGGCGGAGCGTCCCCAACTGCGCTCGGTGGCCTACCGGATGCTCGGGTCGCTCGCCGAGGCCGAGGACGCCGTCCAAGAGGCGTGGCTGAAGCTCAGCCGCACTGACGTGAGCGACGTGAAGAACCTCGGGGCCTGGCTCACCACAGTCGTCGGCCGGGTCTGCCTGGACATGCTGCGCTCCCGTACCTCGCGCCGTGAGGACCCGCTCCCCGAGCAGGAGGGCAAGGCCCGGCTGCCGGACCCGGTCGTCAGCGGCCTCGCCACGAGCAACCCCGAGCAGGAGATCCTGGTTGCGGACTCGGTCGGCATCGCGCTCATGGTCGTGCTGGAGACCCTGTCCCCGGCCGAGCGGCTGGCCTTCGTTCTGCACGACATGTTCGACGTGCCCTTCGACGAGATCGCGCCCGTCCTCGGCCGGAACTCCGCCTCCACCCGGCAGCTCGCCAGCCGCGCCCGCCGCCGCGTCCAGGGCGCCGCCCCGTCCGCCGACGCGGACATCACTCGCAAGCGCGAGGTCGTGAACGCGTTCCTGACCGCCTCCCGTGGCGGTGACTTCGAGGCGCTGCTGGCCGTCCTCGACCCCGAGGTGGTGGCACGCTCCGACGGCGGCACGCTCGTCCCGAGCGTTCTGCGGCGCGGCGCGGCCGACGTGGCGTCCCAGGCGATCACCTTCGCCCGCTTCGCGGCTGACGTCCGCCTGGTGCTGGTCAACGGCACGCCCGGGGTGGTGTCGTTCGCCGAAGGCCGTCCGCTGTCGGTCATGTCGTTCACCATCCGGAACGGCCGAATCACCGAACTGGACATCCTCACCGACCCGTCGCGGCTGGCCACCCTCGGCCTGACCGCCTGACCGCCTGACCGCCTGACCGCTGCAGGCCCCGCCGCGGTGGCCGATCGCCACCGCGGCGTCAGGCGGGACCATGCCGCCGAACCGGTCTGCCCTGCCGTACAGCCTGCGGTCAGCGTCAAAGACTCTGCGGTGGCGTCGGAACCCACCCAACCCCAGCATCAATACGGACAACCACTTCGCCGCGCGACGGCACGTTCCGACGCCGGGACGAGACAGCGGTGATCGAGCACACCACACACGTGCCCGGATGTTCAGGCGACCCTTCATGGAAGCGCGGTCTCAACCGGCATCGGTTGAGTCTCCTGTGGGGGGAGACCTCAAGCTGGGTGCATGGACAGCGACAGCCTCTATTCCATCGGAGAACTATCCCGCCAAACCGGTCTGACGGTGAAGACCATCCGGTTCTACTCCGATCAGGGCATCGTCCCGCCGACCGATCGGACCCCGACGGGCTACCGGCTATACGGCCTCGACGCACTCGCACGCCTGGAACTGGCCCGCACGCTGCGTGATCTCGGGTTCGACCTGGCGACCGTGCGCAAGGTCCTGGACCGGGAGTTGTCCATACCGGAAGTCGCGGAAGCACACGCCAACGCCCTGGACGTACAGATCCAGACCCTCCGCCTGCGCCGGGCAGTACTACGCGCAGTCGCCAGGCGCGGCCCCACCACCATGGAGATCGACCTCATGCACCGACTCACCACGCTCTCCCGGGCCGAACGACGCCGACTGGTCGCGGACTTCATCGACGACACCTTCCGGGACCTTGATGCCAACCCCGAGTTCGTGACCCTGATGCGATCCGCCATGCCCGAACTCCCCGACGATCCCACGCCTGAACAGGTCGGGGCCTGGGTGGAACTCGCCGAACTTTGCCAGAACGCAGACTTCCGTACGGTGGTGCGACGCATCGCTGAGAACCAGGCGGAAGAGCCTTCCCAGCAGGACGTCAGCAATCTGCACGACGGTCTCAACCAAGCGATACGTGAACGTATCGACGAAGCCGTATCCGTCGGCATCCTCCCGGCCTCCGCCCAAACCGCCCCCCTTGCCGACTCACTGGGCGGCCTCTACGGCCATGCATTCGAGCTCGCCGGCGACGGCGATCTGCGCCGATGGCTCCTTGCCCGCCTGCAGATGACCACCGACCCGCACACGGCGCGCTATTGGCGGCTCCTGGCGACGATCAATGGATGGCCTGCATCCCCCACACTCGCCCCCGTTTACACCTGGTTCACCACCGTCCTCCCCGGTGCTTCTGCCGTGGCAGCAACGTCTTGAGCACCGGAGGGCATCACGTGAAGTACGACGTTCTGCAAATCCTCGGTATGGCTCTCCTCGTCCTTGGGGGACAGGGAGCGATCCGCCAGCTCGTCGACCACGACAACGCCGGCCTACTCGGCTGGTTACCAGGCGGATTCGCAGTCAGCATCACCGTCTACGTTGTCGCCGCCGCCATCGGCGCGACTGTCGCGGGTTGGGCGCGCGGCCAGGCGAAGGCGGCCGGGCGCAGGAGCTAACGGGTCAACTGGAAAGGGCACCTGGTCGTCACCCGTTCATCAGTGACAGCCGGGCGACGTAGTGCGCGGTGTGCTTCTGGCGTAGTCGTCACGCAAGCGCGGCCAAAACCGTGGCGCTCAGTCACAACGCATCAGCGATCAGACTTACAGCTGCCGTGTCAGAGAGCGCCAACAACCCCGCTTCACCACCGAGTTCGGAACCCACCAGCACCCAGCCCGCACCATGCAGCAACATCGATGTCCAGAGCCGCCGCCGACGCCGGGTGGATACACCGCGGCGGCATGGCACGGCTGAAAGCCTGGCGGATCCTCCGCAGGTTCGTGTCCCAAATCACATCTGCACGGCTTGTGATGACAGCGTGGGCGGAATGCCAGTTCTACCATCATCTGGCCTACGTGAGACCGGGGGGAGACGATTACCCACCGTCCATCAATCGCTTCCTGCCACTGACTCATACGGGAAATGGCTTCCTGACAGGAATATGAACCCCCTAGGCTCACCAACGAAGCGGGGATCGGGGGAACTTTCGCGCGATCGACCACGTGCGGCCCTCAACTCCTCACCTGTAGCTCTCAATGACCATGGGAAAAGCACTCACAGCCCCTGGTCTAGCACCGGCACGACAGGACGATGTGCGCCTCAAGGGAGGGCTCAGGCCTGATAGCCAGCAAAGCAGAGGGGGAATCATTAATGAAGACCGCCAGCCGTACCGGCAAGGCTGCTGCAACCGGCATCTTCGCCGTCGCTCTCGTGGCAACATCAGGCGCCGCATCCGGCGCCACCGCCCAGGGCGGCCACGACGTATCGCGGCAGACAGCCAGCGTGGCGAGCGCGGACAGTGTCGCCGCGAAGTGCAGGAATCACGGCAGGAACTACGTAGTGCGAGAGTACTACCGTGGTGTTAGCCGGTACACGCTCCGGTGCGGGACCAGCACGTGGGGATGGAAGCACATCCGACACCGGTGGAGCACTAGGTTCGACAACAAGATCAGCAATACCATCGCCAACGGGAAGCGGGTCTACGTCCCCAGCAGCTTCTCCCTCTGGACTTTGCCGCCGTGCAGCCGGGAAACGTTCCGTGTGCTCATAGGAACCCCCGCGGGCGGAAACGACGTCCGCACCGCATACAAGGTCACAGCCAGTTCCGCATCGCGCTGCTAAGACTAAGACTACGGACAAAGTTGTGCGGGTCAGCGGCCTGAGAATGACCCGCACAACGATCCCGTCAATCGCGCTCCTAGGGTGAAGTGAAGGGGAAAAGCTCATGCCGGCACGGTCTCCAGCGGAACTGGTGCTCGCCCGCTCGTTTACCCAAGGAAGCACGAGATTCAACGTCCGCGACTTGCAGATCGACCACCACCACGATCGCAGCGTGACGATGACGTACCAGCTCGATATCGCGCAGCCGAATCACCCGGAAGAACGGTGGGAAGTCGTGCTGCCGTGGAGCGACAAGTCCTTCGTGGACGTATTCACCTCGCCTGCGCCCGAGCCTGGTCGACTGGACATGCTGGCCTCCTTGGTCCGCAGCCTCCTGGACGAGTGGTGGGCGACCAAGGGCTATGAGCGGCAGGCGGCGAAGATGGGGCGCCGCCTGTGCTGAGCTAGATTTTCGCCGGACCGCTACAGTTCGCCATTCCCGTCGACGTGGTGGAACACCATGAGGCGGTCGTCCAGAAGCGACGTCACAGTGGCTTGGGAACCCACTTGAGTACCTCACGCCATCCCTGGCGATCATGCGCCCAATCAACCATCAGCTTTGCGATGGGTTCCGGACCGATCATGTCGGGCGGCTTCGGGACATGGGCCTGGTAGTGCTTGTCTGCACTGCCTTCGCGGTACTCGACCTGGTAGCTCATGTCGTCGTTCAGGTAAGCCTGCATGTAGTGCTGATTTGCAGGTTCGAGGCCGAGTCTGCCAAGGATCACGAAGCGAGGGCGCAGGTTCATGTCTGCCAGCAGATCGTGAAGTTCCTCCTCGGTCGGGTTGTCCACCGTGCGCCCGCCCGCCTCGATCGCCCGTAGCCAAGGATTTGCCATGGACACGACTGTATCGAGCCACAAGGTTCGCCCGTGACGGTCACGCCTGCTGCAACGGATCGCGCATCATCGCGGCGAACACGGGGGAGTCGGGGAACGGCTGCTGCTCACCGAGCTTCTCGTATCCCCAACGCTCGTAAACGGCCTGGACCTTGCCGTCTCCCGCCTTCGGGTTGACCAGCAGTGTGACCCGCTCTTCGCCTCTGCCCGCCAGGAGTTCCTCGTGGATACGGTGGGCGAGGCCGGTGCCGCGCCACGGACGCCGGACGACGATCTCGTTCAGCGCGAGCGTGCGCTTGCCCGTCTCGACCGTGTATCCGTCGGGCAGCGGGGTGGTCATGGCTGTCCACCATCGGGTGTTGGTGCCGAGCGGGGTGGCGTACGCGAAACCGGCGGGCTCGGTCCCGTCGTAGGCGATGACCGCTTCCCAGCCCGGTGTCGACCTGTGGCTTGTCAGACGCTCGTTGAAGCGTTCGGCGGAGTAGAAGGGCGCGGTGAGGCCCAAGTCGCGCTGGCGGACTTCGACATGGATGTCCACGATCATCTGCCGTACGGGCTCGATGTTGGTGTAGTGCCGCAGCTCTAGGCTCACAGAAGCTCCCTGGGCATTTACAGCTCCTTGCGGATGTGGTGGATCAAGGATGAGGAAGCCTCCATGTCCAACCCTTGGGAGGGCAGCACTTGATCTCCTCCCCCCCCCGAGCCGTCGTCAGCACCCCGGCTTCGCCGTCCTCAAAGCCCGTATGAAGGCCTGCCACGCGTGCGCGCGGACGGCGATTACAGGTCCACTGGCGTTCTTGGAATCGCGTACGAGGGCACCGTCCAAGGCGTGAGCGCACTCCACACACTCGGTACCGCTGCCACCGCTGTACGAGGACTTGAACCAGTGGGGCTCGGACCGTACGGCCATCACGACTCCTGGCTTATGCGGTGGATCAGCGTCGCAGAGGACTCGAGGTCGAGTGCCTGTGCGCGGAGGTATTGGAACGCCAACCTATAACGCTCCAGTTCCTCGGGCTTCTCCATGAAGAGCCCCCCGCCGAGGATGTCCACATACACCACATCCAGCTCGGGAGTCTGGCCTCCCAGGACGACGAAGCTTCCAACTGCCGCTGCATGAGCTCCGGTTGAGAACGGCAGGACTTGAACGGTCACATGGGGGAGCTCCGACAGGGTCTGCAGGTGCCGCAGTTGCTCGCTCATGACCTCGTGCCCGCCGACTGTGCGCCGGATCGCCGCCTCGTCGATTACGCACCAGACGTGCGGTGGATCCTCCCGTTGAAGGAGCTCCTGTCGCTTCATGCGGATGTCGACCATGTGCTGCACCTCCCTCTCGGGACACCGCATCTCCGAGGCGCGGTGAACGGCCTCGGCGTAGGCGCGGGTCTGGAGGAGACCAGGGATGTACATGCAGGCGTAGTGATCCTCCCGCACCACCTCGTCTTCGAGTGTGAGCATGAGGTTCATCGACTCGGGGATGGGGTCGGCGAGTGACCGCCACCAACCTTGGATCTTGGCACCCTTCGCCAGCTCGACCAAGGCAAGTCGTTCCTCGTCCGAGGCGCCATACTCACGACAAAGGGCGTCCACAGCAGGCCACTTGACCGAGCCCTCCTTGGTCTCGTAGCGGCTCAGCGTCGCCTTCGAGATGCCGACGTGCGCGCCTGCTTCCTCCAAGGTGAGGCCTTTGAGCTCGCGGAGGCGGCGCAGGTCGGCCCCCAACTGGCGCCTGCGGGTGGTGGGTCCGACTGCCATGTCCAAGGCCCTTCATGTCGATCTGTCAGATCGTCGAGGTTGCTTAACCGCAACGGCAAGGTGGTGCGCGCCGGGGGCGCGCGGATAGCAGCCGTGCTCCCATCGACGAAGGATGAGAGTTCCATTTTGAGAGTTCCAGTGCAACCCTCAGTGTGCAGTCGATTGCGTACCGCAATTCGACATTACGCCGAGGAGTTGAACGATGGATTGCACCGTCGGCTTGCCGAGGAAACCGTGGGACCTCCCCTTCGCGGCCGAGCCCGAGGAAGTCTCAGGTCTGCGCCGCATCATGAAGGTGCACCTGGGGCTATGGGGTTTGCACGAGGTCATCGACGTAGCCCAACTCTGCGTCAGCGAGCTGGTGTCCAACGTCATTGCGCACGTTGGTCCCGGCACTCCGACCACCCTCGCCGTCTCTATGAGCGGCACTCATCTACGTATCGAGGTCCACGACCCCGACTCTCGAGCCCTTCCGACACTCCTCGGTCCGGACCTCGATGCCGAGGCAGGACGGGGTATGTCACTCATCGACGCCATCGCCGACCGCTGGGGCGTCCAGCTCCTGGCTGATCGAAAGGTGACATGGTGTGAGCTCTCTACCAACCTGACTACGCCCAAGGGGCACAGCGGAAGTCCTCGTGTAGCAAGAGCCGAGGAAGTGCTCGATCTCTATCGTGTAGCAATGCCGCTGCACACGACGGCAGGCCCAAGTCGGCTGAATTCGGCTACGGCAGAGGAGGCAGCGATCGATGCCATCGCCGACCTCCTGCACTGGCTTCGGGCGCATGGCCGCGATGCGGATGAAGCGCTCGACCGGGCCCAGATGCACTTCGAGGCTGAAGTCGGCATCGCGGGCGAATCAGTGTGAGAGTCACCCCGCCACGATCGCCGAGTACGTCCAGACATCCGCTGGGATCTCGTGCTTCAGCTTCCACGTGATCGCCATCGGCTTGCTCCCCGTGTGGCCGTCGTACTCGGCCGGACCGAGCAGCATCCACGGCTGAGCTCCTCCGATATCAGTGCTCTTGTAACGGCGTACGAAGAGCAGGACGTGACTGCCCTCAGCAGCGTGATGCTGGTAGCGGAGGCCGGTCGGGGAGGTTTCCGACGTCTGGTTCTGGGACTCCCAATGGAAGACGGTCTCGCTCTGTGCGTAGTCGTGATAGCGGGTCTGCGGAGAGAAGTCTTTCTCATCCTTCTCTAGCGTGATGAGGAGGGCGTCGGTCTTGACCGACTCACACCACTTCACACCCTCGCGGAAGTCGCCCGGCATGAAGCCGCCGATGTAGGACTGGCCAAGGGCGGGGAGGATCTCTTCGCGACTGTACGAGGCGTGCACAGTGAGCGGGACACCGTTTTGGTCGCCAATCCCGAGGAGCGGGATCGGGACGTGCTCAGTGTGGGCGAGGTTGTACTCCAGTACCTGGCGCAGCTCACTGCGTACGGCGTGATGCTTGCGCAGCGTTGCAAATCCGGCGTCGTAGTTCGCGAAGCCCTTGCGGGTGACGCCACCGAGCGGCCACAGCTGGAAGAAGAGCATGCGGGCATAGGCCTGTCCCTGCTCGTCGAGCGCGTTGTAGGGCGGGGCGTCGTCTTCCAACATCCGTGTGTACGCCGCTACCCGCAGTGGATCGTCCACGTGGAGGAAGGCGGGAACGCGCTTGAGCAGCGCGGCTTCACCTTCCGGTGCCTCACCTTTCAACAGGCTGGAACGGCGGAGCAGTCCGGTCCACGAGTTGCCACTGCCTTTGTAGAGCTCTTTGAGCTCGCGGCCACTCTCGTGGAGATAGCGACTGAGCTCTGGCTCGGCGTAGTCGGCTACCTCGCGCGTCAACGCCGTGACGTTGACGCCGATCTGCTCCTTGATGTTGGCGATGATGGTCTTCTTGACTTTCTCCTCAAGGATGATCTCGCAGCCGGACGGCAGCTGTGGGAAGTCATGCTTGATGTGGTCCAGGAGCCTGTTGCGGGTCAGATTCGTCAGAGCGCGGAACTGGTTCTCGAAACGGAACTCCTTGCGATGCTGGCCAATGAAGTCCAGCACGGTCAGCACGGCCTTGTCCTCGGTGCGACGGAGGCCGCGGCCGAGCTGCTGGAGGAACACGGTCGCGCTGGACGTGGGTCGGAGCAGGAGCAAGGTGTCGACGTCTGGGATGTCGAGCCCCTCGTTGAAGAGGTCGACCGAGAAGATGATTTGCAGTGCTCCTGACTTGAGGTCAGCGAGTGCCTGCTCACGTTGGTTACCTGGCGTCTTGCCGGACAGAGCAATGGCGTTGAGGCCGGCGGTGCGGAAGGTCTTCGCCATGAAGTGCGCGTGTACGACCGACACGCAGAAGCCCAGCGCTCGCATGGTGGCTGGTTCGGCGACCTTTTCCTCAACGGCCTTCACGACCAATCGAGCACGCGGTCCGTTATCGGACAGCGCATCGTTCAGGGCATTTGCGTCGTACGCTCCTCGCTTCCACTCCACAGTGCTCAGGTCGGTGTTGTCGCTGATGCCGAAGTAGTGGAACGGACTGAGGAGTTCGTTCTCCAGTGCTTCCCATAGTCGCATTTCGGCGGCGATCCGACCATCGAAGAACTCGTCCTGGATGCTCTTGCCGTCCATGCGCTCGGGAGTGGCGGTGAGACCCAGCAGCTCCAGCGGCTTGAAGTGGTCGAGGATCTTTCGATACGTCGGTGAGGTTCCATGGTGGAACTCGTCGATCACAATCACATCGAAGTGATCAGGGGCGATCCGGTCCAGCGCCCGAGCGTTCAGCGACTGGACACTGGCGAAGACATGCGTCCAGCGCTCCGGGATCTCTCCGCTGTGGAGGGATTCGCCGAAGTTCGGGTCAACCAAGACGTCTTGGTAGGTCCGCAGGGACTGCTGCAAAATCTCCTTGCGGTGCGCCACGAACAGCAGCCGCAGGTCTCGGCCGTGCTTCTTACGCAGCTGCTTGTAGTCGAGCCCCGCCATCACTGTCTTACCGGTACCGGTCGCCGCCACCAACAGATTCCGATGCCGGTCGTGGATCTCACGCTCGACTTCCAACCGTTCCAACATGTCGCGCTGGTGCGGATACGGCCGTACCTCAAGGCCGGACAACGTGATCCTGCGCTCCGCCGCGGACGTCGAGGAGACACCTCCGGCGATCGCCAACGCCTCCTGTAGACGGCTGCCGTCAGTCTCAGGGTCGTACAACTCGAAGGACGGATCGCTCCAGTACGCCTCGAAGGTCGCCTCGAACTTCCGTAGTACGTCAGGCGTCGCGATGGAAGACAGCCGAACGTTCCACTCCAGGCCATCGAGCAGTGCAGCCTTGGAGAGGTTGGAGCTGCCGACGTACGCCGTGTCGTAACCACTCTTCCGACGGAACAGCCACGCCTTCGCATGCAGCCGTGTCGACCGTGTCTCGTAGTTGACCTTGACCTCGGCGTTGAACTCCTGCACCAACCGATCCAGCGCGCGTCGCTCGGTCGCGCCGATATACGTCGTCGTGATGACGCGTATGGGCACGTCTCGCGCATGAGCTGCCTGCAAGGACTGCTCGATGATGCGCAGCCCGTGCCACTTCACGAAGGCGCAGAGCAGATCGACGCGGTCTGCGTGGCGAGTTCGGCGCGCAACTCGAAGCCGAGGCTGGGGTCTTCTGGCGCGTTGGTGATGAGCGCAGTGTCGGAGAGTGGGATACCCGGTCGTACGGAGAAGACGCCGGGAGCCTCCTGTCGTGTCAGCGCAAGGAGGTGGCGGGGCCCGTCTGCCACCAGATCAACCCACTCCTGTGCGCCTTCCAGGGTGCTGATTGACTCCAGGATGTGGTTGGCCGCGTATACCCGCTCCTCGGCCGGTAGGCCCAGCAGTACACGTCGTACCGTCCGGGCGACATATCGCGCCAGAACGTGCGGAACTGATTCAGCTCCAACTGCGTCGCTGACCGGCTGCCACCCGAGGTCTGCGAGCTCCTTCAACTTCTGCTCGCACCGCAGCGTGATGAGCTCCTCATACAGGCCCGCGACGGGCTGTGACAGATCCCCTGGCTGGGTCACGCTGGCTCCCTCGACTCACGTACAGCAACGTGTCGGTTGTAGCAGCTGCCACTGACAATCGACGGCCGAACTGGCATGGATCGATCAAAAATGGTCCACGAATCGATGGAGTAGGCAAAAGAGTTGACATGGATGATCGGCTGCGATCCAGTGTGGTCGCATGGGGAACGAACGTGTGATCGGTTATGTCGAGGGTGTCGGACCCGGAAGCTTCTTCAAGGGGCGGAGGGAGCTGTTCGATACCCGGCTCCATGGTGACCTGCAACGAGGTATCTCGCGGATCAAGGACAAAGATGGCAGTTGGGTTTCTGACGCCATCGTGCTCAATGGAGGCTACGAAGACGACGATGACGAGTGGTACTCGGTCCGATACACGGGAGCCTCGTCAGATAAGGACAAGTACACAGAAGGCGGCGTTACGAAGCTCAAGAGCAGTCAGTCCTGGGAGTACCGGGATAACGCTGCCCTGAAGTTGAGCTATGAGCGAGGTCACTTCATACGTGTCGTTCGCGGCTACGAGGGAGACAAGCGGTACTCGCCAGGAAAGGGTTACCGATACGACGGCCTGTATGAGATCACCGCTATCCGTATAGCCATTGCCAAGTCTCCAGCGCCGGACGGTTCAGAGGTCAAAATTTGCCAGTTCGACCTGGAGCGACTTCCTGAATCTCTCCAAGAAGTGACTGGCCTGGAACGTCACGCTGTCGAGGTGCTGAAGGAGGAGGAAGAGCGGCGGGAGGAAGAGGCCGAGAAGTACCCCGCCGTGCGCTCCTCGTGGGTGCAGCGTCAAGTTAGAGACAGCGGGCTGATCAGGCGTGTCAAGAAGCTGTACGACCATGAGTGCCAAATCTGCGGCCTGCGTTTGATGGGACCGGATGGCAAGCCTTACAGCGAAGGTGCTCACATCAAGCCCCTTGGGAAGCCGCACTTCGGACCGGACGTTGAGCCGAACGTCCTGTGTCTCTGTCCTAATTGCCACGTACTGCTCGACATCGGTGCAGTAGTCATAAAGGACAATTGGTCGATCGTTATGCGTGCGGGGTTGTTCGGCGTGAACCTACGACCGACGCTCAAGAAGCACCGAACCCACAAGGTGCATCCCAACTATACGCACTATCACCGCGAGCATTGGCAGAAAGAGGATGGTCCCAACGAGGCTTAGGGCTGGGACCAGCATTCGGTCAGGGTCTGTCGGGGGACGCTGGTTTGGACGTGACGGAAGCAGTGATGCGACGAGCGACGTTTTCGGCGGACTCGTGCTCCCAAAAGCGCAGCACCGTCCACCCTGCCGCGGTCAGGTGCTCGGTCGTTTCGAGATCACGGGCGACGTTCCTGTCGAGCTTGGCGCGCCACCATTCCGCGTTCGCCTTCGGCTGTGTCGCATGTTCGGGGCAGCCGTGCCAGAAGCAATCATCCAGGAAGATCGCGATCTTGGCCTTGGTGAAGACGATGTCGATGGTGCGGCGCGGCATGCCGGGCACCTGCACATTCACGCGGTAGCGCAGGCCTGAGGCGTGCAGGAGGCGCCGAACCGCGATCTCCGGCGTTGTATTCCGGGAGTTCTGGCGACTCATGCGGGCTGAGACGGCGGGAGAAGAGGGAACGGCTTCAGACACGGATGTATTGTGCCGGCGTCCTCGGCGGTCTGCTCCTGGGCGACCAGGCCAAGCTCTACCACATTCGTGAGTCACGTGCGTCACTCGCGGGCAGGCAGACGAGGCGTGGGAGCGGAACCAAGACTGGGGTGTCGCATCTCGAGCGTGACTGGCCAAGGAGGCCAACCTCTATGACGATCCCCACCCCGCTCGCCTGGACCGCCGAAGCGCTCGCCTTCGCTCTCGAAGTCGCCGCGCTCGTGGCCCTGGCTTGGTGGGGGTTCACTCAGCCCGTCTCCCGGCTGGCGTCCGTAGCCCTGGGCCTTGGTGCTCCGCTGCTTGCCGCTGTGGTGTGGGGGGCGTTCGCCGCGCCCGGAGCTTCATTCAGCCTGCCCCTGGTTGGCGTGCTTGCTGTTAAGGCGCTGGTGTTCGGTGCCGCTGTGGTGGCCCTGGCGGCGATCGGGCATCGCGGCCTTGCGCTGTGGTTCGGGGGCGTCGTGGTTCTCGACACGTGGGTGGTCACGGTGCTGCGTGCTGCTGAGTGAGTCGTCGGCAGTGGCAGCAACCTTCACTCAGCGTCGTCTCCGCCGTCTCGGCACGGCGTTGTCCTGACCCAGCATCATCAGGCGACAGGCGTCGCTGAGCCCTCAGACGAGGTCCGAGAAGGCCACCGCTGCCACCACCGCTCCGAACAGGAGGAAGAAAATGGCCCAGATCAAGTGGGCCGTTGCGGAGTAGGAGATGGTTCCCGGGGCTCCGCTGTCCGTTCGGATCACCACGATGCGGCGTGGGTCTCTCGGGTCGTAGCGGAGGGTGACCGGGACGCCGCGTTGGAGGGGGTGCTGCTCGGCGTTGAGCGGGGTGCGGCGGTAGGTCTGTTCGGCGGGGGCGTTCGGGTGGTCGATGGGTGGGGCCTTGTAGCGGACCTGGGGCGGGTGGACGGTGTCGCCCTCGCGGCGCTCTCCACGTACCACCTCGCCCGATGTGCGGACGCCCCGGACGCCGAGGCGGGCCAGGGCCCGGCGTTCTCGGAGAGCGATACGCAGGACGAAGACGCCGAAGCCCAGCAGGAGTGCGGCCAAGAGGAACTCGAAGGTGAGCCAAGGTTGATCCACGTCGAGCTCCCCCTGTCAGCCGCGTCCCCGCGGCGCCCTTGCCCGTCGTGCGCCCCTGTGGCACTGCTCCTGCCCGTCGGCGCCCCCGTGGCGCTCCCGTCAGGCGCCGACCCCGTGGCACCCCTCATAAACCCGCCCCGACCCACACCAACAAGCCCCACCCCGCTCCGGCGGCCAAGCCACAGCCCGCCCCCGAGCCGCCAGCGTCGTCGCATACTGCGGCAGCAGCGACGCGTCCGCAGGCGACGCCAGCTCCGATGCCGCGAAAGCCTCGTACGACGGCACCGTCCCCGGCACTATCCCCAAGTTCCCAGTCCCCGAAGCCGCCAGCTCCCTCAGCGACGTCTCTATCGTCGCCAGGTGCTCCTCATGCGACGGGTACTCCGGCTCCAACGACGGGTACGCGGCGACCAGTTCGGCCAGTTCGTCCGCCGGCCAGTGCAGTATCGCCACGGGGAACGGGCGGGAGAGGGCCTCCCTCGCGGTCGTCAGTTCCGACTGGAGGCGGGCGATCTCTGCCTGGAGTTCTGCCGGGTTGTCGGAGCCCAGGGACCACACCCGCTTCGGGTCGTGGAGTTCGTCCAAGGACACCGGGGCCTTGTGGAGGGTGTCCGCGCGGGTGTCCCAGGCGTCGTGGGGCATGCCCAGCATGCGGCGGACTCGGTGGCGGCCGAAGAGGAGGGGGTGGGTGGCGTACGGGGGGTCCGTTACGTCGGTCAGCAACAGCGTCGCGCCCTCCGTGAACGTCTCCTGCGCCGCCTCCAGCTCGTCGTGCGCCTCCAGCGACTCCGCCACGATCACCCAGGGGGCCGGGTCGCGGGGGGAAGCGGCTCGTACTCCGTCGATGATTGCTCTCGCTTCCGCCTCGTGGCCGTACTCCCAGAGGTTGGCCGCCTTGAGGGCCCGTACGAGATGGGGGTTCTCCAGCGAGGTCGACGACAGCAGGCGGTCGTAGAGGGTCGTGGCCCGGGGGCGTTCGTCGGCCAGTTCCAGGTGGGCCGCGGCCTGCAGCAGCAGGTGCTCTGCGTCCTCGGGGTAGAGGCCGGCGGTCCGCTCAAGGCGTGCTGCTTCGGCGTTGTGGTCGACGTACTCGGCAGGCGTGTCGGGGCGCATGGGGGACACGGTACTGCCGTCGCCGTACGAACAAGAGAGATGTGCATGCCAGGGCCGTTCAGCAGTAGCGGTCGCAGGAAGAGGGCAACAGCGTCGCGATGCGGACCAGCACCGCGGTCAGCGCGCCGACCCACAGCACCACCCCCAGCCATACGCCGAACATCGCCGCTTTGTAGCGGTGCGGCGAGTCCAGAACCACCGTGTCGGGGGCACCCGGCATGACGAGGAGGCGCACGCGGAGGCCCTCGCGGATGCGTTGGGCGCTGACCGTGTCGGGGACGGCGCGTTCGTACTCGACGCCGTCGTCGTCCGTCCAGCGGACGACGGGGTGCACGGCGGCGTACGTCGCCTCGCGGGAGGTCACGTGGCCGGTGACCGTGCCTTCGACGCGGCGCGCGGCGCGGCGCAGGAAGCGTTCGGTGACCGCCAGCATGCCCTGCTGCCCGCTCAGGGCGAGCCCGCCGAGGAACGGGATCAGGGCCAGGAGCCAGTACGCACTCATGAGCAGCGAGCCTAAGCTCTCATCGCGCTTATGGGGATGGTGAGTTGAGGCCGCAGCCCTTATCGTGCGCCCGCAGTGAAAGGGCAGGTCGCGTGGGGCAGGAGGCGTACGCATGCGGGTTCCCGTCACCAGTCGGCGGAGTCTGCGGCGGCGTGCCCTGGCGGCGCGCGTCCTCTGGAACGGTGCCGAGCTTCTCGTCACCCTCGGTGTCGTCCTCATGCTCCTCGTCGTCCATCAGCTGTGGTGGACCAATCGGCAGGCCCGGGAGGGTGCCGAGAGGAAGGTCCAGGCCCTGGAGAGGGAGTGGGAGGGCGGCAGTCATTCCGGGGTCGGTGGCGGTGATCCTCCCGAGGCGGGCGGCGACTCCAGCGGTCCTGGCAGTTCCAGCGGCTCAAGCGGTGCCGGCGAGTCCTCCCGCTCCGGCCGGCGACCCGGCTCCCCAGCCAATCCCACCACCCCCGTTCAGCAACCCCGCTGGGATCAGGCGTACGCCATCCTCACCATCCCCCGCCTCGGGCTCCGCGTCCCCGTCGCGGAAGGCATCAGCAAGCCGAAGGTCCTCAACAAGGGGTACGTCGGCCACTACCCGGACACCGCCCAGCCCGGCCAGGCCGGCAACTTCGCGGTCGCGGGGCACCGGAACACGCACGGGGAGCCCTTCCGGTACATCAACCGGCTGCGGGAAGGGGACCGGATCGAGGTCGAGACCCGTACGGCCGGTTATACGTACGTCGTCGACCGGACCCTGCCGCAGACCGCCCCGCGCGACGGCGGGGTGATCCGCGAGGTCCCGCGCAGCCTCGTCCACCCGCGGTACGGCTACTCCGACCCCGGCTACTACCTCACCCTCACCACCTGCACCCCGGAGTACACCTCCAAGTACCGCCTCGTCGTCTGGGGGAAGCTCGCCTCCATGCGGCCTCGTCAACCCGATTAACCCGATGCGGCGGCCCAGTTAGGATGAGGCAGCACGCGTAACGACGTGAGGAAGGGAGGACAGCTGATGGGTACGCCCGTCGCCGCCAGGCTGCGGCCCCTCGCCTTCCTCTTCCTCCTCCTAGTCGAGGTGGCGCTCCTCGACTCCGGCAGCCTCGTCGGCGCCGTCGCGTTCGCCGCGACCGCCGCGGCCGGATCCGCGCTCGCCGTCTGTTCCGTCATCGCCTCGCGGCTCGCGCCCGCCGTGCCCCGTACGCGGGTGCGTACGGCCATCCGCGACCGTGAGCGGCGTACGGCGTTCCTGCCGCAACGCGATCCCGACGCCTCCGGGCGTACGCGTCCTCGAGCACCCGGCCGTCTCCTCCTGACGGCCGCGTAGGGGACATCGGAAACAGAAACAGCACGCAGCAGCCCTCCCCTCGGGCCGTCATACCGACGTAGATCCCAGGTCCCTGATCCAGGTCCCAGATCCAGGTCCCGGATCCAGATCTCAGATCTCTCATCTCCCGGTACGACGAGACCCCCGGAGGGCTCACCCATGTCCGCCTTCATGTCCCTTTTCGCCAGCCTCGTCGAAGGGCTGGCCGATCTCCTCGAGCCGTTGTTCCAGGCGTCCGCGGCGGCTGCGGCGATCGTTGTGTTCACCGCGTTCGTACGACTCCTCGTGCACCCCTTGTCGCGGGCCGCGGCGCGGGGGCAGCGGGAACGTGCCAGGCTGCAGCCGCAGATCGCCGCGCTGCGGAAGAAGCATGGGAAGAACCCTGAGAAGCTCCAGAAGGCCGTCATGGAGCTGCATGCGAAGGAGAAGGTCTCGCCGCTGTCCGGCTGTCTGCCGAGTCTGTTTCAGTTGCCGGCCTTCTTCCTGCTCTACCACCTGTTCTCGAACTCCACGATCGGCGGCGAGGCGAACGCCCTGCTCGCGCACAAGCTGTTCGCTGCGCCGCTCGGCGGGCGGTGGATGGACGCGCTCGGCGAGGGCGGAGTGTTCGGGGCGCAGGGGCTGGTCTATCTCGGGCTGTTCGTGGTCGTCGCCGGGGTCGCCACCTTCAACTACCGGCGTACGAAGCGGCAGATGGCCACCAGCGGGGTGGCGGCTTCGGGGAGTGGTGAGCAGCAGGTGCCGGGGATGGGGGCGGTCCTGAAGTTCATGCCGCTGATGTCGTTCATGACGCTGTTCACGGTCGCCGTCGTGCCGCTGGCCGCCGCGTTGTACGTGGTGACCAGTACGACGTGGAGTGCCGTCGAGCGGGCTGTGCTGTACCGGGACATGCCGGGGGCCTCGCCGTTGGCGGCTGCCGCCGGGTGAAAGTCCAGGTGGTGAACCGGGTCTTGCGGAGTGGACGTACAGCTTGGAGGATCGACCAGTCCTCCGATGGCTGTGCCGCGTGCCCTGTGTCTTGGCCTGGGCCCTGCCCGTCGGTGGGGACCCGCGATCGAGGGAGACAGGGATCATGAAGCTGCTGCGAGTCGGTACGGCTGGAGCGGAGCGGCCCGCGCTGCTCGACGCCGAGGGGGTCCTGCGGGATCTGTCGGGCGTCGTCTCGGACATCGACGGGGCGCTGCTCGCCGACGATGCGGCGCTGGGCCGGATCCGGAGCGCGGCCGAGGCGGGGGAGTTGCCCGCGCTGGACGCGACGGGGCTGCGGGTCGGGCCGCCGCTCGCCCGGATCGGCAAGGTCGTCTGCATCGGCCTCAACTACCACGACCACGCCACCGAGACCGGTGCCGAGCCGCCCGCCGAGCCGGTCATCTTCTTCAAGGCGGCTGACACGGTCGTCGGGCCGTACGACACCGTGCTCGTGCCGCGCGGCTCCGAGAAGACCGACTGGGAGGTCGAGCTGGCCGTCGTCATCGGGCGTACGGCGCGCTATCTCGGCTCGCACGAGGAGGCGCTCGCGCATGTCGCCGGGTACGCGGTGGCGCACGACGTCTCCGAGCGCGCCTTCCAGATCGAGCGGGGCGGCACCTGGGACAAGGGCAAGAACTGCGAGACGTTCAACCCGCTCGGGCCGTGGCTCGTGACGGCGGACGAGGTGCCGGATCCGCAGCAGCTGTCGCTGAAGCTGTGGGTCAACGGCGAGCTGAAGCAGGACGGCAACACGGCCGACCAGATCTTTCCCGTGGCCGAAGTAGTGCGCTACGTAAGCCAGTTCATGACGCTTTACCCCGGGGACGTCATCAATACGGGTACGCCGGCGGGGGTGGCGATGGGGCAGCCGGAGCCCAAGCCGTTCCTGCGGGCGGGGGACGTGGTGGAGCTGGAGATCGGGGGGCTGGGGAGGCAGCGGCAGGAACTCAAGGACGCGTAGGCGTTCCACTGGGTTGGGCGGGGAACTTCCTGTGGTTTGTTGGGTGCGGGGCCGTTGTGGCTGGTCGCGCCCACGCGGCGGAGCCGCAAATTGATACAGCCCCGCGCCCCTTCGGGGCGCTCCCCTGATCCGGCGGTCAATCGGTTAGCCGGTGATGAAGCGTTCCAGCGCCTCCACCACCATCGCGTGATCCTCCAGTTGCGGCAGCCCCGAGACCACCACCGCGCCGATCACGCCCGCTCCCTCGACCGTGATCGGGAAGGCGCCGCCGTGGGCCGCGTACACGTCCGGATCGAGGCGGGAGGAGTCCTCGAACGTGGTGCCCTTGGCGCGGAAGCGGGTGCCGATGAGGAGGGAGGAGGCGGCATAGCGCTCGACGACTCGGCGTTTGCGGGCGATCCAGGCGTCGTTGTCGGGGGTGGAGCCGGGGAGGGCGGCGTGGAAGAGCTGTTGGCCGGAGCGGGTGATGTCGATCGCTACCGGGGCGCCCCGCTCCCGGGCGAGGTCGACGAGGAGCGTGCCGAGGGTCCAGGCGTCGTCGTATGTGAAGTGGGGGAGCGTCAACCGGCGTTCCTGGGCCTCGAGTTCGGCGACGCTGGGGGCGATGGTGGGGACGTTGGAGGTCACAGGGTCACCGCCACTCCGTCGCGGGCCGAGCGGCGCGCGGCTTCCAGTACGTCCAGGGCGGCGGCCGCTTCCAGGGCGGTGACCGGGTTTTGGCCGGTGCCTCGGAGGGTGGCGGCGATGGCGGCGTAGTAGGCGGGGTACGCGCCCGGCTGGGTCGGGACGGGGTGGCCGCCGCCGGTCAGGGGGGAGTCGCCGGAGCCGAGGCGGCCCCACAGGTTCTCGGCTTCAACTCCCCAGTTCTTGCCCGGGGTCGGGCGTTCGCCCTCGCGCAGGGCGTCTTCCTGGGGGTCCAGGCCGTACTTCACGTAGCCGGCCTTCGAGCCCAGCACCCGGAAACGCGGGCCGAGTTGGGCGGTGGTGGCGGAGACGTAGAGGTGGGAGCGGACGCCGCTCGTGTGCGTGAGCGCGATGAACGTGTCGTCGTCCGCCTCGGCGCCGGGGCGGCGTACGTCCGACTCCGCGTACACCGAGGCCGCGGGGCCGAAGAGGACCAGGGCCTGGTCGACGACGTGGCTGCCGAGGTCGTACAGCAGACCTCCGACCTCTGCCGGGTCGCCGGACTCGCGCCAGCCGCCCTTGAGTTGGGGGCGCCAGCGTTCGAAGCGGGACTCGAAGCGGTAGACGTCACCGAGTTCGCCGTCGGCGAGCAGCTGCTGGAGGGTCAGGAAGTCGTGGTCCCAGCGGCGGTTCTGGAAGACGGAGAGGAGCAGTCCGCGTTCGTCGGCCAACGCGGCCAGCTCGCGGGCCTGTGCCGCCGTGCCCGCGATCGGCTTGTCGACCACGACCGGGAGGCCCGCCTTGAGGGCGGCGGTGGCGAGCGGGACGTGGGTCTTGTTCGGGGACGCGATGACGATCAGGTCCAAATCGTCGGCGCGGGCCCAGAGTTCGTCGGGGGCCGTCGCGATCCGTACGTCTGGGAACTCGGTCCTCGCCTGCTGCTGCCGCTCCGGGTTCGCGGTGACGATCGTGTCGAGGGCGAGGCCCTCGGTGGCGGCGATCAGGGGGGCGTGGAAGACGGAGCCTGCGAGGCCGTAGCCGATGAGGCCTACGCGGGAGGGTGCGACAGAGGGTATGCCGGTCATGTTCTCCACCATGCCACCCACTTAAGCAACGCTGTTGCCAAAGGGCAAGCTAGGGGGACAATGGGTTCGTGAACAGGACCAACGGCGGAGGCGGCGCGAATCTGTACGCACTGCGCGGCTACAACGCCGCGCTGGTGCTCGATCTGCTGCGCAGCGCCGGGCGCGCGGGCATCAGCCGGCTTGAGCTCGCCGAGCGTACGGGACTGACTCCGCAGGCCGTCAGCAAGATCACCGCGCGGTTGCGGGACGACGGGCTGGTGGTGGAGGCGGGGCGGCAGGCCTCCACGGGGGGTAAGCCGCGGATCTCGCTCCGCCTCGTACCGGAGGCCGGGCACGCGGTGGGCCTGCATCTCGAACGGGATGAGCTGCGGGCGCTGATCGTCGATCTGACCGGGGCGGTCATTGGGCAGCGGCGGGCGCCGCTGGATCTGGGGGCGGGCGCGGAACCCGTGGTGGCGGTGGTTGCGGGGGAGGTCGAGCGGCTGGTCGGAGGGTTGGACGGGGAGCTGGGGGCGGTCCTGGGGGCCGGGGTTGCCATGCCTGGCCCGCTCGACCACACGCACGGGGTGCTGCATCGGGTGACCGGGTTTCCCGAGTGGGACGGGTTTCCGCTGCGCGATGCGCTGGCTCGGCGGCTGGGCATGCCGGTCGTACTGGACAAGGACACCAATGCCGCTGCGCTCGGGCTCGCCGTTGAAGGTGAGGTCGGGTCTTTCGCGTATCTGCACCTTGGTACGGGGCTGGGGGCCGGGCTTGTGCTGGGTGGGGCCGTGCACCGGGGGGCGCGCACCGGGGCGGGGGAGTTCGGGCATCAGGTGATCCAGCTGGACGGGCCGGTGTGTTCGTGCGGGGATCGTGGGTGCATCGAGGTGTTGTGCCTGGGGGCTGTGGCCCGGGGGGATGTGGGCGAGGCGGCTCGTGTGCTTGGCGCCGGCGCTGCGAATCTGGTGGGGCTGCTCGATATTGACCTTGTGCTGCTGGGCGGGCGGATTGTTGCTGCCGAGCCTGATCGGTTTGTGTGGGGGGTCGGGGCGGTGCTCGATGCTCGGGCTCAGCGGGAGGGGGCCAGTAGTCCTGTGCCGGTGCGGGTTGCCTCCGGCGGGGAGTGGGGGGTGGCTGAAGGGGCGGCTCAGTTGCTGCTGGCGCCGCTGTTCGGGCGGGCTGAAGCGTGAGCGCTCTACGAAGGCCGGGAAGGCCGGTTCGAAGCGTGAGCGCTCCGCTGGAAGGCCGCCGGGGCTCTCTCCGGCCGGAGGTACTGGCGGTGTCAGCCGGGCGTGATGCCGTAGTGCTCGCGCACCTCGCCGACATTCGGCGGGCCGTTGAACCCCACGTCGTTCGCGCCGACGATGATCGACCCGTCCTCGGTCACGTACTCCTGCGGGGTCGCCCAACGGTCCTCGAGGTCGGGCGATGCGGCGATGGCCTGCAGTACCGCGTCCATCACCGCGATGGCCTCGTCCTCGGTGGTCGCCTCGATCACCACGTCAGCGCGCTGCCAGCCGCCGCCGAACTGTTCGCTGCAGTCCCATTCTGCGGAGACCACGCCGGGGACCGACATCGCCGCCGCGGGGAACGCCTCCTCGCACTTGGCAGCACCGGACGAACACGCCGAGACGGACAACATCAGCGCTGCCGCTACGACGGCCGGCAACAACCGCATTCGCTCACGTCGTATCACTCAGTCAGTCCGTTCCGTAGTGTTCGTGCACCTCACGGATCGTCGGAACTGCCGAGAATCCGACGGCCCTCGCGCTGACGACGATCGACCCGTCCTCGTTGCGGTATTCCTGCGGCGTCGCCCAGCGCCGGTTGGTTCGCCGTTGGTCAATCAGGCAGGGCGGCGACCCCTGCCGGGGACGGTCCGGGGCCGTCAGTTCCTGGAGTCCGGCCGTGGCCGACCGTTGTGGCGCAGCCGGAGCCGACGCCGGGGGTGCGAGCGCAGCACCTGATGGAGGTTCCAGCCCCGCTCCGAGGCGACGCGCAGGACGTAACCGGCGCCGGCGCCCCGGAAGTAGTGTGCTCCGAGTTCCAGGTCGCGGTGGTACTCGCGACGATGCTGGGAGGTCTCCACTCGCCGGGTCTGCATCTCGATGCGCCGGTCCACGCGCGCCTGGTAGTAGGCCGTGTCGCCCTCCCACACCAGTGCTACGGGGGTCACGCACCAGAGCGGGACGAACGGCGCCCGGCCCAGCGTGGCGTCCAGCATCCGTGTCGCGCCGTTGTCGGCACGCGGCACCATGTAGACGATCAGCTCGGCCACCGGCGCTACGCAGTAGAGGCAGACCGCGAGGAAGACCCACACCACCCACCACAGCGGAAGGAACAGCAAGGTCAGGGGGAGGAGCAGCAGCCAGCGCACCGCAGCCGGACGGGCGGGAAGCGGCCCCCAGGCCGGGTCGTCGTCATGCACGGACGGTGTCTTCCCCTCGGGTTCGCCATCGCTCGATGGTGCGCCGGTGAGTGTACGCCGGGGGCTGACCCGCACGGAGGGCGGGCCGTTCCGGCCCCCGGCATCAGTGGCTCAAGCCCTGCATGACGAAGTCCCCGGCAATAGCTCCCCTGCTGCGCCGACCTGCTGAACTCGCCCCCCCGAACGGGGCCCATCGGGAGCCTCCCGACTGCCTGACCCCGCGGCCCCTGGCAGGCTCCCATGTCCATGCGACTGTGTACGTATTTTTCCGTTTTTCCTCTGGCCCTCTCCCTGACCGCCGCCCTTGCCTCCTCGCCCGCGCAAGCCCTCGCCCCTGCGCCCAACTGCTCAGCTGAGTCCGGAAGTCGGGCGTTTCCTGTTCGTACCCGGATCCACGGCGGGCCCTCCGTGTATGAGGCCGGAGGGGATCATCAGACCTGGTATCTCGATCTCACCAACACCACCGGCGAGACCTGCCGGAGCATCCATCCCGTCGTCGTGCTCGCGGATCAGCAGCGGGTGCTGGCGGGCGGGCAGGTGCGGCTCGAGTTCTACGAGGCGGAGGGCGCCGGGGCGCGGCCGTATCCCGTCCGCTTCGAGCGGAGTGGGGAGGACGAGAGCATCGGGGTGTTCGACGACGGCGACGGGGGGTTTCCGGGGTTCAGCGTGGGGGCGGGGAAGACGCTGTCCGTCAGGGTTCGCTTTGCTGTCGCCGAGGACGCCGTGCCCAATGATGTCGTCGCCAACGCGGCCGTTGTGCAGCGGCATGACGATGGCGACGACGGGGACTGGGTGGGGCAGTCGAACAACTACCGGTTTCGCATCGTCGAGGAGGGCACGCCTCAAGTGCCCGAAGATCCAAGTCAGTTGCCTCAAGATCCTCCTGACCCTCAAGATCCTCCTGACCCTCAAGACCCTCATGACCCTCGGGACTCTCAAGATCCTCAAGAGTCTCCAGACGGGGCCACCCCCGAACCCGTACCCGAGAAGGGGCTGCCGTTCCCCGACGAGCTGGCCGGGACCGGACCCGCCTCGAGGCGCGGGCTGCTCGGAACGGCGGCCGGAGGGCTGCTGCTCATCGGTACCGGAGTCGGGGTCGTGCTCATGGCCCGACGCCGACGCTGAGCCCGTACGCCGATCCCTGACCCCGAACCAACCCTCATACGCCGATCCCTGACCCCGAACCAACCCCCGTACGCCGAACCCCGACCCCGACCCCGACCCCGAACCAAACCCGATCGCCGTCCTGCCCCCTCCTGCCCGCCCCCTTCCCACAGGGCGGACGCCCCTCCACCATGATCCGGCCGCTGGCTACCCTGGGACGCTGGTACACGCGTACGTCAGGAGACGGCACATGGCAGAGCGCAAGCCCATCGAGTCGTGGCTCACCGACATGGACGGTGTACTCATCCACGAGGGCGTGCCGATCCCCGGCGCCGACGCCTTCATCAAGAAGCTCCGGGAGTCCGGGCGGCCCTTCCTGGTGCTCACCAACAACTCCATCTACACCGCCCGTGACCTGCACGCCCGCCTCCAGCGCATGGGCTTGGACGTACCCGTCGAGAACATCTGGACCTCCGCCCTGGCCACCGCCCAGTTCCTGGACGACCAGCGGCCCGGCGGCACCGCGTACGTGATAGGTGAGGCGGGCATGACCACCGCGCTGCACGACATCGGGTACGTCCTCACCGACCACGAGCCCGACTACGTGGTCCTCGGCGAGACCCGTACGTATTCCTTCGAGGCCATGACCAAGGCGGTCCGGCTGATCAACGGCGGGGCCCGTTTCATCTGCACCAACCCCGACGAGACCGGGCCGTCCGCCGAGGGCCCGCTGCCCGCCACCGGCGCCGTGGCGGCGCTGATCACCAAGGCGACCGGAAAGAAGCCGTACTTCGCGGGCAAGCCGAACCCGTTGATGATGCGTACGGGGCTCAATGCCATCGGCGCGCACTCCGAGACCAGCGCGATGATCGGCGACCGGATGGACACGGACGTACTCGCCGGGCTCGAGGCGGGGATGATGACCTTCCTGGTGCTGACCGGGCTGACCTCACCCGAGGACGTCGAGCGGTACCCGTACCGGCCGTCCAAGGTCGTCGACTCGATCGCGGACCTCGTCGACCGGGTGTGAGCCCCACGGCTCCTCTTATCCGCTCTTATCCGTACCCGAACGGACCAGCCGAGGCCCTCCCCACGTGCATTCACGCGCCCGGGAGAGGAGTCTCCATGTATCTGGAGGTTCACGATGGGCTCACTGCGACTGACTCTCTGTGCCGGTGCCATGGTCACCGCCGCGCTCACCCCTGTGTCCGTCCCCATCCCCGCCTCCGCCCTCGCCATGGACACGGGCGTCTCCGTCACCCCGTCGACCGCGACGCCGGGCAGCGACATCCAGGTACGGGCGCGGGGCTGCACGTCGGAGACGTCGGGCACCGCCGCCGCGTCCCGGGCGTTCGTCGCGGACGCCCTGCTGGCCGGGCGAACCGGCGAACTCGTCGGCGAGACACGGATCCGCTCGACGCTCACCCCGGGCACGTACGCCATCAAGGTCACCTGCGGCGGCCTCGGCGACAAAGCCGAGAAGGCCGGCGAGACCGGCGAGACCACGGGCACCCTCACCGTCGTAGAGAAGCCCGATGCGCCCTCCGCGCACCAGTCCCCCACCGCCCCCGTGAGCGCCGGCGGTGGTGGGACCGCGCGGCTGTCCGCCGTTCAGGAGCGGGCCGAGGGGCCCGGCACCCCGCACACCGTGATCGGTCTGGTCCTGGCGGGCGCCGCCGCGGTGGCCGTTGCGGTGCGCAGTGTGCGCCGGGGACGCGGCAGGTGAGGGCCCGCCATGTCCGACCGGGAACGTACCTCCGGAGCCGGCCGCCTGACGATGGGCGTCGTCTGGGTGGTGCTGCTGCTCGGGCTGTGGCTGTGGGGCCGCGAAGTGACCGACGTACGCCTTGGGACGTCCGCGCCGACCACGGGTGACGTGGCGGCGGTGGGACGGCCGCTCCGTGTCCAACTGCCGCCCGCTGTCGAGCCGTTGGAAGGCAGTGCACGGCCGGAGAGGCTGGTCGTCCCCTCGCTCGGGGTGCGGGCGCCCGTGATGGCCCGCGGGCTCGATGCGCGCGGGGCGATCGAAGCACCGCCGTATGCCCGGGCGGGTGCCGTGGGATGGTACGGGGCCGGTGTGCGCCCCGGCGCCGAGGGAGCCGCGCTGCTGGCGGGGCATGTCGACACCGAGTCCAGGCCCGCGGTCTTCCGCCGCCTCAGCGAGCTGCGGCCGGGCGACAAGGTCCGGGTGCTCCGCGACGACGGCTCGGTCGCCGAGTTCACCGTGGATGACGTACAGGTCCTCGCGCGCGACCGCTTCGATGCCCAACAGGCTTACGGGGTACGGAAGTCGGGGCGCGCCGAGCTGCGGCTGATCACCTGCGGCGGCAGCTTCGACCCGGACAGCCGTACCTACACGGCGAACGTGGTGGTGTCGGCGTACCTCACCAGGTACCTCACCGAAGAACACACCTAGCCCGGCCGACGGCCGCTCCCCCTGAGCCGCCGGCCGGACTGGTCCTCGACCACGCGCGCACGGGCTGCGGGAGTAACCCGGCGTCGGCGCGGGAGGCCTCGGAGCATTGATGAGTCGATGTCGAAGTCCGGAAGGAGTCTAGGGAGTCTAGAACGAATGAGCGTTTAGGCCCAGAGAAGTTACGGCGCCTTTGCGGGCCGGTGGAAGCCGATCGGAGCCGCTGTAACAGGTGTCCGACAAGGGTCGGGCGCCCTCGGTGCCGCACAGACACGTATGTCAGGATTGGTACTTCGAACAGTGCACCCATGGGGGGAGTTGGATGTACGAGCGCAGGGGGGCCGGAGCCAGAGCGTCCGTGGCGGTGGCCGGAGCGGTGCTGCTGCTCGCGGGGTGTTTCTCCTCCGGGGACGATGGCAACGAGGCGAACGAGCCGGCCGGCGAGGTCAGCCAGCAGCCCAAGGGCGACGACCCGTTCTGGGTCAACCCTGACGGGAACGCGGCCGAACAGGTGAGCACGTTCACGGAGGAGGGGAAGAAGAAGGAAGCCGAGCTGATCCGGAAGATCGCCGCGCAGCCGACCGGCCAGTGGGTCACTCCGGAGAGCGCGGAGGACGAGGCGCGTGGCTTCACCGAGGCGGCCGAGAAGGCCGACCGGGACGCGCTGCTCGTCGTATACAACATTCCGCACCGCGACTGCGGCCAGTTCTCGCAGGGTGGCGCCGCGGACGGCAATGCCTACCGTGAGTTCATCGACCAGGTCGCCAGCGGCATCGGCGACCGGAACGCCACGGTGATCCTGGAGCCGGACGCGCTGCTGCACGTGGTGGACGGCTGCACGGCGGAGGAGTTCCACCAGGAGCGCCTCGACCTGCTCAAGGGCGCCGTCGAGAAGCTCTCGTCCCTGGAGAACACGAAGGTCTACCTGGACGCGGGCAACGCGGGCAGCAACCCGAGCGATCTCTACGATCCGCTCAAGCGGGCGGGCATCGACCAGGCCGACGGCTTCTCGGTGAACGTGTCGAACTTCTACACCACCGAGGACAGCACGCAGTACGGCAAGGAACTGTCGGCGAAGATAGGCAACAAGCCCTTCGTGATCGACACCAGCCGCAACGGCAACGGCCCGTACACCGAAGGCGAGGACCCCTGGTGCAACCCGCCGGGCCGCGCGCTCGGTGAGGAGCCCACGACGAAGACCGGCGACGACCTCGTCGACGCCTACCTGTGGGTCAAGCGCCCCGGCGAGTCCGACGGCACCTGCAGGGGGGGCCCGAAGGCGGGCGAGTGGTGGCCGGAGTACGCGCTGAACCTGGCGAAGGCCAGCCGGCAGTAGCAGCAGGCAGTACGTGACTGGGGGCGCCCTCCTTGGCGGAGGGCGCCCCCAGTCACGTAACTCTCGATACGTCCGACTCTCAACGCATCAGGGAACCTTGACCCACTGAGCCTTGCTCGGCGTGCCCTGGTCGTCCGTCACGAACAGCATGTACCAGCCCGACTGGACGAGGTTGCGGTTCTTCGGGACGGTGACCTCGATGCCGCCGTCCGTCTTCTCCACGTCCAGGGCGATGGACCGCTGGTCGATGTCGGTGACGTGCGTCGAGGCGCTCGGCCGGATCAGGCGGGCCGTCTTGATGGACGAGGCGTGCTCGGACTTGAAGGTTGCCGACTCGCCGCGCTTGATGGTCTTCGGCCCGCCGGAGAGCGTGGGCTGCGCGTCGCCGTAGAGGTACGGCGGCGTGTAGATCTCGATGCGCTGCTCGAACTTGCCCGGCTTGGTGTTGGCCTTGTCCGAGTAGAGCGAGTCCGAGCCGAAGATCATCACTCGGCCGTCGGGCAGCAGGATCGAGCCCGAGTGGTAGTTGCGGCCCACGAGCGGGTCGGCGACCCGCTTCATCTCGTTGCTCTTCGCGTCGTAGAGCCGGGCCTCGAGGATGTTCGAGTCGCCGCGCCCGCGGTAGTCCTCGGAGCCGCCGGACACCAGCACGCTGTCGTCGGGCAGGATCGAGTACTGCGGGTAGCGGGTGCCCTTCTCCAGGTCGGGCCCGTCCACGAACTTCGGGTCGTCCTCCAGCAGGTCGATGATGCGGGTCTTCTTGCTGGACTGCTTGGACTCGCCGACTCCGCCGCCGCCGATCACCATGTACTTCTCGTCCTGCGCGGGCGGCAGCAGCACCGTGCCCGCGGTCTCCAGGAGCTTGGGGTCGGACATGCCGGAGAGCTTGTCGAACTTGTTCGACTTCAGGTCCCAGATGCCCGGGTCACGGCCGATGTCGTCCGGGCCGTAGCCGGCGTTCGCGCCCGAGTAGAACAGCTTGCCGTTCTGCATCAGGGAGATCGCCGGGTACGTCGGGAACTGCCGCTCCTTCGCGGTGTACGTCCACTCCTTGGTCTTCGGGTCGTAGACCTCGTTCTTGCCCGGCACCAGCTGGCCGATCTCGTCCAGGCCGGAGAGGCTGAGGATCTTGCCGTCCGACAGCGTGGTGAGCGTCGGGTACCAGCGGGCCTCCTTCATCGGGTCGACCTTGATGTACTTCTCGGCCACCGGGTCGAACTCGAAGGCGTCCTTGATGCCCTGGAAGTCCTTCTTGTCGAGGGCCAGCTTCTGCGCGATGCCGTACGTGTTACGCGCGTCGGTGCCCTTCAGGCCCTGGATCGTGTAGTTGTCCTCCGTGCCGGTCTCGTACTTGGCGCCACGCTTCTGCGCCTCGACGTAGATACGGCCGAGGCCCGGCTCGTTGCCCGTGAACTTGCCGGTCTCCTTGTCGAACGTCTTCTTCGCGCGCTCGACGACGACCGGGTCCTTCGACACGAAGGTCTTGCCGTTCTCCTTGCCCTTGAACTTGGTGCCCGCGGGGATGGTGATCGGCTTGTCCGGGTTCTCGTTGTGGACGATCATCAGGCCGCCGGCCTTGGTGACGTCACCCTGGAGTTTCTCGTACCGCTTGGTGCCGCCCGCGATCAGCAGATTGCCGTTGGCGAGCTGGGTGTGGCCCGTGCAGAACAGGTCCTTGGGCGTGTCGATCTTCTTGATCGTCTTCTTGACCGGGTCCCAGATGCGGGTGTCGAACTTCTTCGCGTCGAAGTTGTCCTGGTTGTTCCCCGAACCCGCGATCAGCAGGACCTTGCCGGTGCGCAGCAGGGCGGCATGGATGGTGTTCTGCCGGTACTCCTCCGGGAACTCGACGATCTCCCACTTGCCGTTCGCGGCCTTGTACTCGGGCTGGTTGATCTTGTAGTCGTGGTACTTGGCCGAACCGAAGCGGTAGAGCGCCGGCCCGTTCATCCCCGCCAGCGCCACCACCACCGCCGCGCCTATCGCGATGCGCCGGACGCGGCGGTGGCGGCTGGAGCGGTCTTTCATTTCTTGCGTCCCCCAAGAGCGATTTGCACGGTCTGGTCACTGCCCCCGTCCGCCGCCCAGCTCGGCTTGTGCTGTGCGTGCGGGGCGTGCTGATGGTTGGGCAGAGGCTGTGGTGTCGTCACCGCGTTCTGCGGCTCCGGCGGCGCTGCCGGCGGCTTCTTCGCGTCCTGGCGCATCTGGTAGCGCCAGGCGAACATCGGCGAGGCGGTGATCAGAAGCGCGAACGACGCCCAGATGACCATCGCGGGGTGCGAGTTGCCGTAGTAGAAGCCGGCACTGATCGAACCGGCGAAGATCAAGATGAAGTACCAGTGGTAACGGAAGGTCCCGAACCAGGTGTCCGGGCTCGCCGAATCGCCCTTGGGTGTCACCACGAACTTGCTCTTGCGGCGCAGCATCGAGTCGATCAGCGCCTTCGCGTAGAGCGGCGCCGAGAGCGCGGACATGATCATGCCTGCCACACCGCCGGAGCCCTCCGGCTCGTGCGGAGAGATGTTGTGCCGGCGGTTCCAGACGTACAGGCCGATCTGCAGCGCCGAGGCGTTGCCGTACAGCATCAGCCAGATCGCCGGGTCGATGTTCACACCCGAGGCGCCCAGGCCCAGGAACAGCGCACAACTCAGCGCCGCCAGGATCCAGTTGAGGGCCGACATCGGGTAGAAGATGATCATCATCGTGTAGTTGAAGAGCTTGCTCGGCGGAAGCGAGTACCAGCCCTTCCAGTACTGCTTGAGGATCGTCTCGTACGTCCCTCGCGACCAGCGCATCTGCTGGGTGAAGAAGTCCGTCCAGGCGTTGGGGCCCTCACCGACCGCGAGCACGTCGGGGGTGTAGACCGAGCGCCACTTCTTGCCCGTCGCCGGGTTCTTGTGGCGGTGGATCTCGAAGCCCGTCGCCATGTCCTCGGTGATCGAGTCGTACAGACCGCCGATCTGCTTGAGTGCCTTGATCCGTACGGCGTTTGACGTGCCGACGAACATCGGGGAGCCGTACCTGTTGCCCGCGCGCTGGATCAGCGCGTGGAACAGGAACTGCTGCGACTCGGCGGACTTGGTGATGGGGTTGTCGTAGTTGCCGTACACCTGCGGGCCGATGACGAAGCCGACGTCCGGGTCGCGGAAGAAACCGAGCATCCGCTCCAGGTAGTTGGGCAGCGGCACGTGGTCGGTGTCGACCGAGGCGAAGAAGTCGTAGTCGTCGCCGTACGCGTCCAGCCAGGCGTTGTAGTTGCCGTGCTTGGTCTTGGCGCGGTGCGGGCCCTTCTTCTGGTTCCACTTCGCGACGCCCTTGCGGGAGAAGTGGTGCACACCGAGGCGCGCGCAGACTTCCTTGACCTCGGGGTCGTCGCCCTCGTCCAGCAACCAGACGTGCATGAGGCCTCGGTGGCGGATCTTCACCGCGGCCTCAAGCGTCTTCGTCACCATCTCCAGCGGCTCCTTGCCGGGCACGAAGGAGGTGAGGAAGGCCACTCTGGTGCCGGTCTCGGGCACCACCGGGATCGGGTCGCGCGCGACCAGCGTGGCGTGCGCGTTCGACACCACGTTCATGCAGCGGAAGAACTCGATCAGGCCGATCGAGACGAGCATGACGATGTCGAGCGCGGGCAGGAAGTCGTAGACCGGGTTCTCGCGTTCGGTCCAGTGCGTGGGCTGCAGCAGCCAGGCGAGCAGTACCAGCGACAGCACGGGGGCGGCTATCAGCATCAGGGCGACCCGGATGCGGTGCGGCTCCTGCGAGATCAGCGAGCGGTACTTGACCTTGTACGGCTTGTGCGGATCGGGCTGGGTGAGAGGACCCGCGAGCCTGCTGTAGTGCTCGTAGTCGTATCTCGGCAGCGTCTTCTTGATTCTGCGGAAACTGCCCGTCGTCGTCTGTGACGGCACCCTGAGCTGGGTCGTCTGAGACGGGTCAGAGTTCTGCCGGCCGCCGGTAGGCGTCGACGTCATGAGTCATCCCCCCACACGCAGTGCATCGCGTGCTCCTTGTTCCGTTCGCCTGCTGAGGTCCCCCTCGACATTCACAGGCGTATCAATAACAGGCCCCCGTCACCACACCATCCACACCCTATAGACATGGAACGGTGTGCCTCCGGTTGCATGATGCCCCCCTCGACATCGGGCTCTGAACGGGGCCCCTCCTCCCCGCTTCCTGTGCAACCGCTTCCCCGGCCCCCAACTGCCAGGTCACCGCAGCCTCTTGTAGCCCAGGCTTCAGGGTTCTACGACGATCATCATGATCGCAAGACGCGAAACGCGGTGTTTACCGGTCATTCGCGCTAATTAGGAGGACTGATGGTCTCATGCGGTGCGGTAGCGGTCAGCCGTGCTCGAATGTGACCAAAGTGTTCTCTTATTGCGTCCTCAGCCCGTCGTGCATCACCCGTGCGGACCGCGTCGAGGATCTCCCGATGCTGCCGGCACGTGACCTTCGGATCCTGCGGCGGTTCGACGAGATCCGTGCGTACGCGGTGGAAGGCGTCCCAGAACGCTTCAAGGACCTCGCCCAGCAGGAGGTTGCCGAGGCCCCGGTACAGCGTGGCGTGAAAGGCCCGGTCGGTCTCCGCGAGGCCTGCCCCTTCGGCGGCCTGACTCTCCATACGGTCGACGAGGGCGTCCAGTTCAACGAGGTCCGCCTCCGGGATAAGGCCCGCGAGCCGCGAGATGAGCCCGGTCTCCAGCGCCTCGCGCAGTTCCAGCAGCTGGACCAGGGAGTCTTCCCCGCGGTAGTGCCCGGCGACCGTGCGGAAGGCGAGTCCTTCGATCATCGGCGCCATCGACATCGGGCCCACATACGTCCCGAAGCCGTGCCGGATCTCGACGATGCCCATCGCCTGGAGGGCCTTCAGCGCCTCGCGCACGGAGTTCCGGCTGGCGCCGAGAAGCTCCATCAGCTCGGGTTCGGTCGGCAGCGAGGCCCCCGAGGGCAGCCGACGGTCGATGATGAGCTTCTTGATCCGCTCCTGCAGGTCACGCGCCATGGCGAGAGAGTAGCGGGTGGGCCTGGGAGGGGCCCCGGCTGTTGGGTCGTCCATCGTTCGGACCGTCAGCATGCGGCACCCGGCGTCGGTTGAGAAACTGACGAATGTGCGCAGGCGCGGACATCTCCATCTGAAGGGGGCGCCCGATGAGTACGACGACTTCGGAGTCGGAGCAGGGGCCCGAAGGACCCCGGGTGCCGCGACTGATCCACAACGAGGCGACCACCGAGATCCCCGTACACCTGCTGTTCCGGCCCGCCGAGGCCGGTCAGGGCCGGCCGGCCGGGCAGGTTGGTCCGCGGCGGGGGACGGGGGAGCAGCCGCGGGTGGCGCGACGCGAGCCGGTGCCATCGCCGGTCGTCGATCCCGGGCTGGTGGAGCGGCCGGCGCGGGTGCTTCCGGGCGCGGTGGGCCTGCTGGCCGGGGGCGGCGGGGTCGCCGGGTGTCTGGTGGCGGCCTGGTGGGCCGGTGTGCTGCCGCCCCTCGCCAGGGAGTTGACGGGGCTGCCCGCATACGCGGGTGCCGGACTCGGTGCTCCCCAGTGGGCGGCGCTCGCCGCGTCCGGGGCGGTCGGGCTCTTCGGGTTCGGCGGGCTGGCTCGCGGGCGGACCGGGTCCGCCTGGGTACTCGGGCTCTTCGGGCGCTACCGCGGCACTGTCCGGCGTACCGGGCTGATGTGGGTGAGCCCGCTGCTGCTGCGGCACCGGATCGACGTACGCCTGCGGCACTGGCGCAGCGAGCCGATGCCCGCCGTCGACGCCAACGGACTCGCACTGAACGTCGTCGTGTTGGTGATCTGGCGGGTCAAGGACACCGCCCGCGCCGCGCTCGGCGTCGAGGACCACGAGCGATACCTGCGCGAGTGCGTGGAGGCGGCACTCGCCCGGCTCCCGGCCGACACCGAGGCCATCAGGGAGAAGCTGACCCGCTCCGTGGCGACGGACGCGGCGGCGGCCGGGCTCCAGGTGTTCTCCGTACAGCCGGTCCGGACCGAGTACGCGCCTGAAGTCGCCGCGGTGATACAACGGCGGCGGCTCGCGGCGCTGGACGCTCCGCTGGGAGGGCAGGATTGAACCCGCGGGTTCGTCGTGGCTGGTCGCGCAGTTCCCCGCGCCCCTATAAGGGCCTGCGGCCCTTATAGGGGCGCGGGGCCGCGCCGGACTTCGGCAAGTCTGCTTGGCTCACGCAAGAGCCTCTGGCGGAGGGCCCGGCGCTGGCGTTCCATACAAGGCATGGAGATCGCTGACCGCCCCGCACTCGCCGGCCTGGCCGCCGACGCCTGGCACCTGACCGCCCGCCTGCCGCGCGCCGTACTGGGCCTCGCGGGCCCGCCCGGCGCCGGGAAGTCCACCCTCGCCCGCGCCCTGGTCGCGCACCTCGGCGAGCGGGCCGCCTACCTTCCCCTCGACGGATTCCACCTCTCCAACCGCCAGTTGGAACGGCTCGGCCTGACCTCACGCAAGGGCTCGGAACCCAGCTTCGACGTGTGGGGATACGTCGCGCTGGTGCGCCGGGTACTGGAGGACACCGGCGCCGACATCTACGTACCGGACTACGACCGCACCATCGACGAGCCCATCGCCGCACGCCATGTGGTGCCGCCCGCCGCCCGGCTGATCGTCACCGAGGGGAACTACCTGGCCTGCGATCTGCCGGGCTGGCGCGAGGCGTACGGGCTCATGCGGGAGTGCTGGTATGTGGAGGCGCCCGGCGACGTCCGCCAAACCCGGCTGGTGGAGCGGCAGTTGGCGGGCGGGCGGAGTGAGGGGCAGGCGCGGAACTGGGTCGCGACGAACGATGACCCGAACGGGGAGCTGGTGGAGAAGTCCCGGGACCGGTGCCATCGGATCGTTTCGACGATTGGTATGGACGTTTCCGCGATTGGTATGGACATGTTCAAGGGGCCGCAATAATCTGAGCTTGGTCTAGACCTGAATCATCGCTCCACGCATCGCGATGCGCACGCACAGCTCACGGAAATCCCCCACGTTCTCCAGGAGCGGCAGCATGCGCAAAAGCATCGGCAAGAAGATCAAGAAGAGGACCAAGTGGTCCGCGGTCGTGGTCGGCCTCGCCACCACGGGAGCGTTCGTGCTCTCCACCGGCGGCGCCAGCGCTCACGGCTACACCGACCTCCCCATCAGCCGGCAGAAACTCTGCGCGAACGGCACCGTGACCAACTGCGGTGCCATCCAGTGGGAGCCCCAGAGCGTCGAGGGCCCCAAGGGCTTCCCGTCGGCCGGACCCGCGGACGGCAAGATCTGTTCCGCGGGCCATGGGAACTTCAGCGCGCTCGACCAGCCGAGGACCCCGTCCGGCGGCGCCTGGCCGACGACCAAGGTCACCGGCGGGCAGAGCCACACCTTCCGCTGGCAGTTCACGGCGCGGCACTCGACGACCGACTTCCGGTACTACGTCACCAGGAACGGGTGGAACCAGAACGCCCCGCTGACCCGGGCCGCCCTGGACACCACCCCGTTCCTGACCGTCCCCTACAGCGGTCAGCCGCCGGCGACGCTCTCCCACAGCGGCACCCTGCCGTCCGGCAAGAGCGGGCACCACGTGATCCTCGCGGTGTGGACGATCGCCGACACGGGCAACGCGTTCTACGCCTGCTCGGACGTCACGTTCTGAGCATCCCGGCGGCATCCCGGCGGCATCCCGGCGCGAGGGCCGGACATGACCGTCGGACATGACCGAAGGCCCCCCACTCATGTGGAGGGCCTTCGCACTGTGCGCCGCCAGGGACTCGAACCCCGGACCCGCTGATTAAGAGTCAGCTGCTCTAACCAACTGAGCTAGCGGCGCATGACTCCCGCCTCCCGCTTGCGGCGGTCGGCGACGGAAAAAATAGTACCTGGTCCGAGGGGGTGCTTGTGACCACGTAAGCGCTCCGCTGGACGGGCAGGTTCGAAGCTGCGGGTTCATCGTGGCTGGTCGCGCAGTTCCCCGCGCCCCTAAGAGGCCTGCGGCCTCCTTAGGGCCGGCGGATCAGATCGCGAGGGACAGCAGGACGGGTGCCGCCCCCCGGTTCAGCGTGTCCGCCGCCGCCCGCAGCCGGTGCGCGTGCGCGACCGGGAGGGACAAGGCCAGGCAGCCCACGGCGGAGCCGGCCGTGATGGGGACCGCCGCGCACACCGTGCCGATCGCGTACTCCTGGAGGTCGAGGACCGGCACGCTGGCCGCCTGGGCGTCGAGCCGGGACAGCAGGACCCGCTCGCTGGTGATGGTGCGCGAGGTGAGGCGGGCCATCTTGTGGCGGGCCAGGTGGTCGCGGCGGGCGTTCACATCGAGCTGACCGAGCAGGCTCTTGCCGATCGCGCTGGCGTGGGCGGAGCGCCGGAAGTCCACCCACTCGTTCACCGCGGGTGTGCTCGGGCTGTCGGCGCACTGGGTGACATGGACCTCGCCGTCGACGTAACGGCTGATGTAGACGGCGGCGCCCACCGAGTCGCGCAGCCGGTCGAGGTTGCGCTGGACCTGCTCGCGCAGCGCCTGGTCGCGGCCGTGCGCAGAGGTCAGCCTGCCCAGGGCGGTACCGGTGACGTACGCGCCGTCGGTGATCTGCTGGACGTATCCCTCGCGGCGCAGCATCCGCAGGAGCGTGGTCAGTCGCTCCGTGCCGATGCCGGTCGCGCGGGCGAGCTCGGTGTCGGTGATTCCGCCGGTCTGCCGTGCCACGGTCTCCAGTACGCGCAGAGCGTCCTGGGCCGAGTGGTACGGCGCGGTCGGCTCGTGCTTGAGCGCCACGGTTCCCCCTGCGCTGCTTGGCCGTTCTCGGGTGGAGAGCTGCTTCCACGATAGCCGCCAAAGGGCTGACGGGAAGCGGCTGTTGACGAGAAGGGTGGCGAGTTCCGGCGCTCTCAGCAGGAACGCGCCACTCTGGCATATGCCGCAGTCAAGTCACGGGGGCTCGACCTCGGATATCGCCGTTTTCACGTCTCGTCATCACTGGAAGGTCGCGCCCGCGCGGCGGAGCCGCACATGTCACAGCCCCGCGCCGCTGAAGGGGCGCGGGGCTGCACCGGACTTCGTCGATTTCGCTTACAGGACCGCGCTCAGAAACTCCCGCGTCCGCTCGTGCTCCGGGTCGCCGAAGATCTTCTCCGGTGGGCCGGATTCCAGGACGCGGCCCGAGTCGAACATCAGCACCGCGTCCGAGATGTCCCGGGCGAAGTTCATCTCGTGGGTCACGCAGAGCATCGTGATGTCGGTAGTGCGGGCGATGTCCCGCAGCACGTCCAGGACGCCCGCGACCAGTTCGGGGTCGAGGGCCGAGGTGACCTCGTCGAGGAGCAGCACCTTCGGCCGCATCGCCAGGGCCCGCGCGATCGCGACGCGCTGCTGCTGGCCGCCGGAGAGCTGGGTCGGGTACTTGTCGATGTGCTCGGTAAGGCCGACCAGTTCGAGGAGATCGCGGGCCCGTTCCTCGGCCGCCTCCTTGGACATGCCGAGCACGGTGACCGGCGCCTCGGTGAGGTTGCGCAGCACCTTCATGTTCGGGAAGAGGTTGAACTGCTGGAAGACCATCCCGATGTTCTTGCGGACCTCGCGGATGTGCTTCTCGCCCGCCGGGACGAGCTTGCCGTTCTTCTCCTCGTGGGTGAGGTAGTCGCCGTTGACCTTGATCGTGCCTTCGTCGGCTTTGAGCAGGGTCATGAGCAGACGCAGGATCGTCGTCTTGCCGGAGCCGGACGGGCCGATCAGCGTGACGTGTTTGCCGGAGTCCACCGAGAAGTCAAGGTTGTCGAGCACGACGTTGCTGCCGAAGCGCTTGGTGACCTTGTCGAAGCGGATCAGCTCACTGCCGTCCACCGGCGGGTTCTCATTGCTCTCGGGCTCTTTCTGCAAAGGGGTGTCAGCGGACAAGGCGTCGCTCCAGGGCTCGGATCAAGAGGGAAGCGGGGTAGGCGATGACGATGAACGCCACACCCACGACGGTGAGAGCCTCCGTGGTGAAGGTCTCGTTGCTGAAGGCCTGGGCCTCGCCGAGCATGTCGAAGGCGCCGATGGTCGCGATCATCGGGGAGTCCTTGAGCATGGCGACGACGTAGTTGCCCAGCGGCGGGACGACGCGGCGGATCGCCTGCGGCAGGATCACCGCGCGCCACGTACGGCCCTTGGACAGGTTCAGCGCCGTGGCCGCCTCCCACTGGCCGACGGGTACGCCGTCGATACCGGCGCGGTAGACCTCAGCGGTGTACGTGGAGTAGTGCAGCCCGAGGCCGACGATGCCGGTGGTGAGCGGCGACATGGAGGGGCCGAAGTTGGGCACCACGTAGAACAGGAAGAACAGCTGCACCAGCAGCGGAGTGTTGCGGATGAACTCCGTGACCGCGATGACCGGCCAGCGCACCCACATCAGCGTGGAGCGCTGCGCCATCGCCCACACGAGGCCCAGGGCGAAGGCGATCAGGGTGCCGATGGCCAGGGCCTGCAGCGTGACCAGCACGCCGTCCCAGAACCGCGGCATGAAGTCGTCCACGACTTGCCAGTCCCAGTTCATCCCATACCTCCCGCGGAACCCGAACCGGCCTGCACGGTCTCGCCGCGCGCGCTGAGCTTCGCGGTGATCCCGCCCCGCTTCTCCGGCTGCTGCCCGATCCCTGCCTTCGCCTTGCGCTCCACCAGCCGCATACCGCGGGTGATGAGGAAGGCGAGTACGAAGTACAGGACCAGCAGCAGCGTGTAGATCGGGGTCGTCTCATTGGTGCCCAGCCGGAGCAGATTGCCGGCGAAGGTCATGTCGGCCACCGTGATGACGGAGACCAGGGCGGTGCCCTTCAGCAGCTCGATCAGCAGGTTGTTGAACGGTGGCACCATCTCGGGCCAGGCCTGCGGCATCTCGATCAGCCGCAGCCGCTGCCAGCGGGTGAAGTTGAGCGCGATGCCCGCCTCCTTCTGCGCCGGGGAGACGGCAGCCAGGGAACCGCGGACGACCTCGGAACCGTAGGCGCCGTAGGTGAGGCCGAGCGCGCTGACGCCGGCCCACATGGGCACCAGCTGCCAGCCGAAGAAGGGCAGGGCGAAGAACATCCAGAACATCAGCACCAGGGCCGACATCCCACGGAAGATCTCGAAATAGACCCCGGCGAGAAAACGTACGATCCAGAACTGCGAATCGCGTGCGAGACCGATCCCGAACGCGATCACCGCGCCGAGAGCAGCCGCGTACACCGTCACCTGGATGGTGATCCAGATACCCGGCAGGAACCATGTGGTGAAGAACTCCGAGCTCATCATCCGGCGCACAGCTCCTTCGCGGTGAGGTCGGTCATGTCTGCCATACCGAAACCGAAGGGCTTGACGATCTCGAGAAGCTCCTTGTAGTTGTTCTCCTTGAGCTTGAGCAGTTCCTCGTTGAACGCGTCACGGAAGTTCTGCTCGGACAGCTGGAAGGCGAATCCGCCCGCGCCATAGACGGGCTTTCCGTCAATTTCGGGCTGGAAGGGCTCGGTTGCCTCGGCCCGGTTGGACCCCTTCACCGCGTCGCTGACCGTGATGCGGGTACCGGCGAAGGCGTCCACCCGTCCCTGGGCCACCGCGTCGAGGCCGGCGACCTGGTCCGGCAGGATCAGAATGTTGCCGATGCCCGCGGCCTTGGCGGAGTCGATCTGGGCGTAGGCCTTGCCCGAAGCGAGCTTGAGACCCTTCGCCTTGATGTCCTCATACCTCTTGATGCCGTGCGGATTGCCCTTCTTGACGATGAAGGCGTCCAGCATCAGGTAATCCGGGTCGGAGAAGAGCACCTGCTCGCATCGGGGGGGATTGATGTACATCCCGGCGGACACCACGTCGAACTGTCGTGCCTTCAGTCCGGGAATGAGGGCGCCGAAGTCCACCGGCACTGGCTTGATCTCGCCGATGCCGAGCCGCTCGAAGATAACCTTTGCAATCGCGGGCGCTTCTCCGGTGGCCTGTCCGTCGTCTCCCACATAACCGAACGGCGGCTCGCTGGCGATGCCGATTTTCACCGAACCCTGACCCTTCAGGGTGTCCAGCAGGCTGCCTCCAAGCACCTTCCCTTCGTCGGGGACGCGGCTGCAGCCGGCCACCCCGAGACTTCCCGCAGCGCCCAGCGCCACCGCTCCGGTGAGCAGTGAGCGGCGGCTGAGACCTCTGTGGGATCCGTTGTCGGTTCCTGAACGGTTTGCGTGTGGTCGAGCCATGGGCGCGCGGCTACCCGAACCAACGGAAGTCATGCCGGTCCTTCTCGGTCACTGAGTCCACTCATCCCTCAATGCCCCGTATATGGGGGTTGGTTGGGTGGGGTGGCCTGGTCGTGACCCCGTCGGGGGCGCGCGTTGACCCACCCGCCGCACTCGCTGCACACGGCCTGCCTGTGGATTCAGGTCCACACCGGGGTACGGGTGTGACCATGGCCGACCGTTACATCGACGTCTCCCTGACCAAGCGCGGAGTCCACTGCACCGCAAAGCTCCTCGACGACCGCGCCCCCATCACCTGCGAGGCGGTGTGGAACGCGCTCCCGCTCGGCAGCGACGTCTACCACGCGAAGTACGCCCGCAACGAGATCTACACCCTGCTCCCCGCCTTCGCCCCCGCCGAGCCCCCGCTCGAAAACCCCACCGTCACCCCCATCCCCGGCGACCTGTGCTACTTCTCCTTCTCCGGCACCCAGCTGGGGACACAGTCGTACGGCTACGGCGGGGCCTCCGGCGTCCAGGCCGGCACCCCGGTGATCGACCTGGCCCTCTTCTACGAACGCAACAACCTGCTGATCAACGCCGACGTCGGCTGGGTGCCCGGCATCGTCTGGGGCCAGGTCGTCGAGGGCCTGGAGGCCATGGCGGAGGCCTGCAACGACCTGTGGCGTGCGGGCGCGCTGGGGGAGACGCTCAGCTTCCGCCGGGCGTAAGCGCCCCAGCCCTAGGCGGTGCGGCGCGGCGGGGGAGCCACATGGGCCACCCCCGCCTCGTACAGCGCGTGCGCCGCTCGCAGTACCAGGTCGTCCCGATGGCGGGCGGCCACGATCTGCAGACCCACCGGAAGCCCGTCCCCGTCAAGGCCGACGGGGACGCTGGCGGCGGGCTGCTGCGACATGTTGAAGGGGTACGTGAACGGGGTCCAGCCCGTCCAGCGCCGGTGCCCCGAGCCCTTCGGCACCTCCACGCCCGCCTCGAACGCGGTGATCGGCAGCGTCGGCGTGACCAGCAGGTCGTACGACTCGTGGAAGCGGCCCATCCTCCGGCCCAGGTCCATCCGTACGTCCACCGCGGCCAGATAGTCGAGCGCGCTGTAGCGGGCGCCCTGTTCGCAGATCTCCCGCAGCCCGGGATCCAGCAGCTCCCGCTGGTGCGGGCCGAGATTCTGCGTCACCCGGGCGGCCCCGCTGAACCACAGGGTGTGGAAGGCCTCCACGGGCTCGGTGAAATCGGGGTCGGTCTCCTCGACGTATGCGCCGAGGGAGGCAAGACCCTCCACGCCCCGCCGCACGGCAGCCGCGACACCGGGGCGTACGGGTACCTGCCCGCCGAGGGAGGGCGAGTACGCGACGCGCAGTCCCCGTACGCTGCCGTCCAGCGCGTCCGTGAACCGTTCGGTCGGCGGCGCGAGCGCGGACCAGTCTCGGGCGTCCGTGCCGCTGATCACCTCCAGCATGAGGGCCGCGTCCGCGGCGTCCCGCGTCATCGGCCCGACATGCGCGAGCGTCCCGAACGCGCTCGCCGGATACAGCGGCACCCGCCCGTACGTCGGCTTCATTGCGAAGATCCCGCAGAACGCGGCGGGGATACGGACGCTGCCGCCGCCGTCCGTACCGAGGGACAGGGGGCCGGCGCCCAGGGCCACGGCCGCAGCACTCCCGCCGCTCGAACCGCCCGACGTCCGCGTCACGTCGTACGGATTCCGCGTCACCCCGGACTGCGGTGAGTCCGTGACGCCCTTCCACCCGAACTCCGGCGTCGTCGTCTTGCCCAGGAAGACGGCGCCGTGCTCCCGCAGCCGGGCCACGGAGGGCGCGTCCTCGTCCCAACGCCCCTCCACACGTACGGTGTTGGAACCCTTCAGGGTCGGCCCGCCGCGCATCAGGAGGATGTCCTTCACCGTGACCGGCACCCCGTCCACCAGACCGGCCGGCTCACCGCGCCGCCAGCGCTCTGCCGACTCCCGCGCCCGCGCGAGGGCCTCGTCACCGGTGAGGCGTACGAAGGCGTTCACGGAGGGCTGGATCTCCTCGGCCCGTTGGAGCGCGGCCCGCACCACGTCCACGGGGCTGAATTCACCCTTGCGGTATCCGTCGACGAGTTGCAGCGCGGTCAGCTCGGTGAGCTCGGTCATCCACCACTCCTAGGGTCACACCTGCACAATCGGCTCCCTTGTGAACAGCATCCCCAGCTCAGGCGCGTTCACCCGGCGGTCAGCCAAACGCAGGGCCTCCCACACCGTGACCTGGTTCGCGGTGAGGACCGGCTTGGCCAGGGTCTTCTCCAGGGCGGGGAGGTGAGAGGCCGTGTGCAGGGCGGTGTCCGGGAGGAGGACGGCGTCCGCGTCCGGGTGATCGCCCGAGCGGGCCATGGTGAGGACCTCGTCGGCACCCCACGTTCCGACCTCCGCCGCCGTGATGATGCCGCTGCCACGGACGGAGACCACCTCGATCCCCGCGTCCTTGAGGAACGCGGAGAACAACGCGGCCACATCCTCCGGATACGTCGCCGCGATCGCGACCCGTCGCGCGCCCATCTCACGGATCGCATGGACGAAGGCGAAGGACGTGGAGGAGGCGGGCAGGCCGGCCGTACGGGCGAGGGCGCGGACCTGCTCATGGGCGCCCTCCCAGCCGTACACGAAGCTGCCGGACGTGCACGCCCACACCACCGCCTCCGCGCCGGACAGCCGCAGCTCCTCGACGCCGGCCGCGAGCCGGGCCGCCGAGCCCATCTCCAGCAGCGCGTCCTCACGGTGGGCGTCCTCGCCGATGTCCGTGTGGACGAGCGTGAGGCGGATGTCGCTGCCCAGGAGCAGCTCGATGCGCGGGTAGTCGTCCTCGGCCGAGTAGCCCGGGTAGAGGAATCCGAGTGCCGTCATGCCCAACCTTCCTGTTCTTCTGGCAGTGCGGGCCCCTGCGATTCAGGCACTGATCCCGGCATTGCGCCCGGCATTGCACCCGGCAGTGACTCCGGCAGTGCTTCCGGCGTCACCGGACGCTGCCGCGCCGAGTGGTCGATCAGCGCCTGATAGGGCCCCACTGCTCGCGTACCCATGTGACGCAGTGCGGCCCACATCGTCACCTGGTTGGCTGAGATGACGGGAATCCGCAGCTCGGCCTCCAGCTGCGGGATCACGTCGTACGTGGGGAGGTTGGTGCAGCTGATGAACAGCGCGTCCGCGGCTCCGCGTACCGCCTCGCGGGCCATGTCGACGACGTCGCGGTAGGGAACCTTCCAGATGTGCCGGGTCAGGCCGAGAGAGGAGGTGCCGATGATCTCGATACCGGCCTCGGCGAGGTACTCCTCCAGAGCCTGGGTCACGGACACGGTGTAGGGCGTGACCAGGGCGATACGGCGGGCACCCAGTTCCTGGAGGGCTTCCAGCAGCGCACCGGACGTGGTCAGGGACTGCACCTCCCCGGCCCGCGTCATCGCCTCGCACATCGCCCGCTCGCCCGCGATACCGCCGACGAAACTGCCCGACGTACAGGCGTACGCGACGACCTCGGGATGCACCGCGTTCAGCGCGCGCACCGCCTCTCCGAGCGTCTCATGCTCACTGACCAGCCGCGCGAGGTCGAGGCTGACCTCGACGGGCACAAAAGGGGTTCGGGTCAGATGCAGTGAAACCTCGTCCGGCACCCAGCGCCAGAGCTCCCGGTCGAGGGCGAAGTCGAAGGGAGCGACGATGCCCACACCCCGCTGCGGGTGCGGTCCACCAAGGAAGGAGACGTCCATGAGCAGGCCCCAAACTCAAGTCGAGCTAGTGGTGGAGAACCGGCCGAGGGCCGGGGGACACAAGCCGGCGCATGCCGGGACGTCGGGACAGGAAAGCGGACCGCCTACGCGTCCATGTTGACGAAGGTAGGTTCCGGTGCGAGCGTGGTCAATCCGCGCATCTCAGACGGCTCCCGCAGTTTCCCCGTCAGTGCGTCCGACTCAAGAGAAGCGGACTCTCATTGCGAAACGGTTTCTCCCCGATGACCGCTCCTGATCCCGCGCACGAGGCCGAAACAATGACCCTTCTGGTGCTGGACGCTGAACCGTCGCCCCGGCTCGGCAGACTCGCCGGACGGGCCCGGATCGAATACGCCGACGAGGCGACGCTGGCCTCGCTGCTGCCGACCGCGGACGTCCTGCTTGTGTGGAACTTCACCTCACACGCCGTGCGCCGCGCCTGGCCGGGTGAGGGCCCGCGGCCCCGCTGGGTGCACACGGCGAGCGCGGGCGTGGACCACCTGATGTGCCCGGAGCTCGCCGCGTCCGACACGGTGGTGACGAACGCCCGCGGCGTCTTCGACCAGCCGATCGCCGAGTACGTGGCCGCGCTCGTCCTTGCGATGGCCAAGGATCTGCCGCGTACGTGGGAACTCCAGCGGGCCCGCCAGTGGCGGCACCGTGAGTCGCAGCGGGTCGCGGGCACGCGCGCGTGCGTGGTGGGTTCGGGGCCGATCGGGCGGGCGATCGAGCAGACCCTGAAGGCCCTCGGCATCAAAACGGCCCTGGTGGGACGTACTCCACGCACCGGCGTCCACGGCCCGGACGAACTCGACCGGCTCATGGCGCGCGCCGACTGGGTGGTGTCCGCGGCACCCCTCACCGACGAGACCCACGGAATGTTCGACGCACGGCGCTTCGGCCTGATGCAGCCCTCCGCGCGCTTCATCAACATCGGGCGCGGACAGCTCGTAGACGAGAACGCGCTCGCGGACGCCCTGTCGAAGCACTGGATCGCAGGGGCGGCGCTCGACGTCTTCGAGCACGAGCCCCTCACCTCCGAGAGCCCCCTGTGGGAGCTCCCCGGACTGATCGTCTCGCCGCACATGAGCGGCGACACCATCGGCTGGCGGGACGAACTCGGGGCGCAGTTCGTGGAGTTGTACGAGCTGTGGGAGGCGGGGGAGCCGTTGCCGAACGTGGTGGACAAGCGGCGGGGGTACGTGCCCGGGCACTGAACGGCGGGGCGGAATAACCGGAGACAGTCCCCCGTTAGGTACGCGCGGACCCGACGTCGTACCCAGCAGGAGGCACCCCGTGGCGGCAGACGAGATACGAGGCGACACGGCAGGCACCGCACAGGTGCCGCTCTCCGTGCTGGACCTGGCAACCGTGGGCGCGGGCCACACCGCCACCGACGCCCTGCGCACCAGCGTCGAGCTGGTACGCCTCGCAGAGAGCCGCGGATTCCACCGTTACTGGGTCGCCGAGCACCACTCCATGCCGGGCGTCGCCTCGACCTCCCCCGCCGTGATCCTCGCCCACCTCGCCGCCCACACGGACCGGATACGCCTCGGCTCGGGCGGAGTGATGCTGCCCAACCACGCCCCCCTCGTCATAGCGGAACAGTTCGGCACCCTCGAGGCCATGGCCCCGGGCCGCATCGACCTGGGCCTCGGCCGAGCCCCCGGCACGGACGGCGCAACGGCCGCGGCCCTCCGCCGCACCGACCGGCTCAACGAGGGCGCAGACGACTTCCCCCAGCAACTCGCGGAGCTCACCCGCTTCCTGGACGACGACTTCCCGGACGGCCACCCCTACGCCCGTATCCACGCGGTCCCGGGCCCCATCCAGTCCACATCCCCGGGTGGCGTACAGGACCCGCACCGCCCACCCGTCTGGCTCCTCGGCTCCTCCGGCTTCAGCGCCCGCCTCGCCGGCGCCCTGGGCCTCCCGTTCGCCTTCGCGCACCACTTCTCGGCGCGGAACACGATCCCGGCCCTCGACCTCTACCGGGAGTCGTTCACACCCTCCGAAGTCCTCGACGCCCCGTACGCCCTCATCGCCGTCTCCGCCCTCGCCACGGACGACGAGAAGGAGGCCCGCCGCCAGGTCATGGCCGCCGCCCTGAACATGATCCGCCTGCGCACCGGCCGTCCGGGACTCGTCCCCACCCCCGAGGAGGCGGAGGCGTACGAATTCAGCCCCATGGAGCGGGAGTTCATGGACGACTGGAACTCCAACGTCGTCCACGGCACCGCGGACCAGGTCCGCACCGGCCTCGACGACCTCCAAAAGCGCACGGGCGCCGACGAGTTGATGCTCACCAGCCACGCCCACAGCGGAGACGTACGCCTGCGCTCGTACGAACTGATCGCCGACGCCTACGAGTTGCCGCAGACTCGGACGGCTCAGGTCTGAGGACAGTCCACCCCAGTCAATAGTGCGGAGATACGATCCGCCGCCACCGGCCGGGAGTACAGCCACCCCTGGCCGGTGTCGCAGCCGATACGCCGCAGCCGGGAGGCCTGCCCGGCGGTCTCCACGCACTCGGCGGTGACCGTCAGGCCCAGCCGGTGGGCGAGTTCGATGAGGGCCTCGACGATGACCTCGTCGGCGGGGTTCGCGCGGTCGCCCGCCTCCTCGTACTGGAAGCCCCGCACGAACGAGCCGTCGAGCTTCAGCACGGAGACCGGGAGGCGGCTGAGGTAGGCGAGGTTGGAGTACCCGGTGCCGAAGTCGTCGATGGCGATGCGTACGCCCATGTCGCTGAGCGCTTGCAGGGCCTGCAGCGGGCGGCCCGCCGAGCCCATCACGGCCGACTCGGTGAGCTCCAACTGGAGGAGATGCGGGGCGAGTCCGGTCTCCGTGAGGATCGCCGCGACATCCGCCACCAGATCCGAGTCCCAGACCTGACGCACCGCCACGTTCACGCTGACGAAGACCGGCGGCACATCCGGGTGGTCCAACTGCCAGCGGCGTGCCTGCCGACAGGCGGCGGCCAGCACCCAGCGCCCCAACTGCACGATCGAACCGTCTTCTTCAGCCAGTCCGATGAACCGATTCGGCGTCAGTGTGCCGAACTGAGGATGGTTCCAGCGCACCAGCGCCTCGACCCCTCGCACACCGCCGTCGTCCATGCCCACCAACGGCTGGTACTCCAGGGCGAATTCACCCTTCTCGATGGCGGGCCGGAGCGTGGAGGCGAGGGCCTGACGCGTCATGCGGTGAGCGTTGCGCTCCGGGTCGAAGAGCGTCCAGCGGGACTTTCCGTCGGCCTTCGCCCAGTACAGCGTCGTATCGGCGGCCTGCATCAGACCCGTCGCGGTGGTGTCGGCCGCATGCCGCTCGACGACCCCGATCGAGGCCGAGACCGACAGCCGCTGCCCGGAGATGTCGAAGGGCGCCTGAAGGGCCGTCAGTACGGACTTGGCGAGCTCCGCCAGCTGCTCCGTACCCGTCGAGTCCTCGACCAGCAGCGCGAACTCGTCGCCGCCGAGCCGGGCGACCAGCGGCTTGGCCGCTCGCGCGTGCCCGGCCTCGTCCGCGCAGCGCGTCAGCCGCTCGGCGACGGCCGCGAGCAGCCGGTCGCCGATGCGGTGGCCGAGTGTGTCGTTGACCGCCTTGAAGCCGTCAAGGTCCAGGTAGCACAGACCGATCCGGCCGGTGCCGGACTCCTCGTACGCCTCGGCCTCCAGCGCGGCCGACAGGCGCTCGAAGAACAGGGTGCGGTTGGGCAGCCGCGTCACCGGGTCGTGCATCTGCAAGTGCCGCAGGCGCGCCTGGAGTTCACGGCGGGCGCTGATGTCGCAGACCGAGACCAGTACGGCCTGCTCCTCCTCGGGCAGCGGAGAGACCGTCACCTGGGCCCAAAGGGAGTGCCCGTCGGGGTGTTTGAGCCGTCGGGTGCAGCGCAGTCTGGCCTGCCGGCCGCGGAGCACCTCGCGGTACGCGTGCCAGGTGCGGGCGTCGGAGGCGAGGTCCACCAGATCGGCGGCGACCCGGCCCGCCAGACCGTCCGGGCCGGCGCCGAGCAGCGCGGCCAGCGCGTCGTTGGCCGTGACGACCAGGCCCTCGCGGTCGACGACGGCCATTGCCACGGGGGCCGCGTCGAAGGCGGCCCGGAACGTGCGGTCTTCGAGCTCGTCGGTCTGATGGTTTTCGGTGGGGGCGCGTGGAGGCTCGGCCTCGGCGCGTGATGTCACCGGTTCGGTACGTGTGGTACGCGTGTCGACGCATGGGGTGTGAGTGTCGGCGCGTGGGGTCGTCTTCTCGTGAGAAAGCGGCTGACTGTCACTCTTTGTGACGCTCGGCCGGACGAGGTCTGCCGCAGGCACCGGCCCATCGGACATTCCGCTCACCGTTCGCTCCCGCTGTGCACTCGTTACTCGTACAGGTCTCGTCGGGTGGTCGGCCGGTGGAGGACGGCCGCTCTAGCCGTGTCCGCGCAGGAAAGTGTGCCGATCATAGAGGCTGGCCCGAACGCCTTCCAGCTACTCCTCAGTCTCCCCAATTAACCGGCTCTTCTGACAGATCGTTTCTGCCCGCACGTGGACAGGTTCCTTCAGTGGCCGATCGCTTGTGACGTTCCGTGAGTGCTCGGGGTGTGCTTGCTCCCGTGACGTGCTCGTCCGGATGCCGACGTGCTCACCCTTCTGGTGCAGACAAACAAGGCGTTAGGTATCAAATGCGCACAAGCTGGGTGTGGTATCCCGAATTCCGCACCGGAGGTCGAAGTGCCGCGTCTGTTCCCCCTCAAGGGGCTCACCCGTGGCGGGGCACGACCTCGTTGGCATGGTCCCGCGGCACTTTTCACCTCCATGACGGCGCTCGCCGCCACCTCCCTGGCGGCGGGCTCCTCGAACGCCGTACCCCCCTCGACGCCCTGCGCCCTGAAGCGGACCGATGCCCACCACTCCGAGGGCCTCGACACCTGGAACGCCGCCTATCCGCGCCCCGACCGCCGCCTCGACGCCGTGATGATCTTCCTCTCCTTCCCCGACTCCGTCCCACAGACCACACCCACCGAACTGACGGCCGACCACTTCCCGGCCACCAGCCGCTTCTTCGAACGCGCCTCCTACGGCAAGTTCACGTTGCGCCCGCATCCGCTCCGCGAATGGCTCCCGATGCCGCGCGCCTCCACGGCGTACGCCATAAAGCGCGACTGGAACTCGGCGCGCCGTTCGGCGTATCTGCGCGACGCCCTCGTCGCGTCCGACCCCCGGGTCGACTTCTCGCGCTACGACGTCGTCTACTTCGTCGCCGACCCGGACGCCCCCGGCGTCAACTCGGACGCGACGAAGGTGGTCAACCTCGAGGCACCGCTACGGGCCGACGGCACGGACATCCGCCGGGTCGTCACGGTCTTCGAGCGGCATCCGCCGGACCGGCTGGTCCTGGCCCACGAAACGGGCCATGTCTTCGACCTGCCCGACCTCTACCACCGGCCGGCCGACGACAAGGGGGACTGGGACACCTACGTAGGCGACTGGGACCTCATGGGCAGCCAGTTCGGGCTCGCACCGGATCTCTTCGGCTGGCACAAGTGGAAGCTCGGCTGGCTGGATCCGCGACAGGTGTCGTGTGTGCAGGCGGCGGGCGGCGAGGGGACGCGGATGACGTTGGAGCCCTTGGGGGCGGGTGGTGCGGCGGTGGCCGGGGCGGCTGGGGGTGCGGAGGGGGCGGAGGCTGTCGAGTCCGAGTTCAGGGGGAGACGGCTGGGGGGCGGGTCGGGGTTCCCTTCGGGGGGACTGGGATCGGGTGAGCTGGGGTCGAGTGAGCTGGGATCGGGTGGTCTCGGGTTCGGACTGGGGGGTGGGACCAAGCTGGCGGTGGTGCGCACCGGGCGGGACAGCGTGATCGCCTTCGAGGCGCGAGGGCCCGTCGGGAACGACGGAGCGGTCTGTTCACAGGGGGTGCTCGTCTATCGCGTACGCAGTGAGACCGTGTCCGGAGGCGGACCGGTCGAGGTCCTCGACGCGCACCCCGACACCGCCGCCTGCTGGGAGGACTCGGTCTATCCACCGCTCGCGGACGCCCCGGTCGGGCTCGGGGAGAGCTTCACGGTGCCGGGGGAGGGCGTACGGCTCGAGGTGGAGGACCGCACGGATTCGGGGGCGTGGACGGTGACGATCTCTACGGGTTGAGCCGGGTGCGTACGGATACGCGAAAAACCCCCCGCTTCCGCGAGGGGCTTCTCACCGTCTGTGCGCCGCCAGGGACTCGAACCCCGGACCCGCTGATTAAGAGTCAGCTGCTCTAACCAACTGAGCTAGCGGCGCCTGCTGACGTCGTAGACCTTAGCACCCAGGTCGGCGGGAGGAAAAATCGATATCCGGGCCGCCCGAGCTGCGCGTACCGCGGCCCAGAGCAGGACCTCCGGGCCCGGCAGCCAGGGCCGCCGGGTGTCGGGGGCGACGAGCCAGCGGGCGGGTGTGGGGAGGGGTGCGGGGTCGCCGGGTGTCGTGCCCGCGGGCGGGATCGTCACCGCGTCGCCCCTGCCGTGGCAGAGCAGCGGCGGGATCGCGCGGCTGCGGCCCGCGCCGCCGTCGGAGCCCCACTCCTCCCACTTCAGGAGCACGGGCAGGCGCTGAGCGGTGCCCGGCGTCGCGAACAGGAGCATCCGACCCCGGTACACGGCCACCGGCCCCGAACCCGGCCCCTCGCCCCACAGCTGGTCCAGCATGCGGCGGCCGAAGATCGCGGGAGCGTTGACGACGTCGAAGGCGGCGCCGCAGGGGAGGACCGCCGGGGTGGTGGACCGGTCGTTGCGGACGGCGACGGTGGTGTGCGTGTGGCTTTGCGCGGACGCGAGCCAGGCGGCTCCGTCCGAGGTGAGGGTGAGTGCACCTTGCGCGACGGTACGTGCGCTGGGCGCGACGGTGCGTGCCGGGTTCCCTGTGCTGCTCATGCCGCTCATGGCGCATAGGTCTACTGCGGGTGAGGGTCCGATTGCGAGGAGTCGCCGGAAATCGGGACAGGAGGGGTGCGAGTGGGGTAGCTTGCCCACCCGGCATATGCCGCGGGATCTTTGCCCCGGGCTCAGGCTTCGCCGAACCAGGTTCCCCGGCTTCGGGTTCCCCGGCTTCAGGTTCGCCGGCTCAGGTCAGGTCGCCGATTCCGTGCCCGAGCCCCTTGCCGTTCGTCCCGCTGAGCAGTTCCCGGCCGAAGTCGACCATTCTCTTCGCGTAGTCCTCGGTCCACTCCGCCCGCTCGGCGATATCGGCCGGGGTGAGCCGGTCGAACCGGCGAGGGTCGGCGAGCTGCGCTGCGGCGATCGCCTGGAACTCGACGGCACGGTCGGTGGCAGCCCGGAACGCGTGCGTCAGCTCCGTGGCACGGTCCAGCAGCGCACGTGGATCGTCGATCGACTCCAGGTCGAAGAAATGCTCCGGATCGGAGGCGGCTTCCGCCGGCTCGAAGAGCAGGGGCGCGGGGCGAAGCCGCGGCTCGCTCCGACGCGGCGTTTGCTCCGCCATGACTTCTCCTCCTCATGCGGTGGACGACCCGTCCTAGTGGGTGGGCCACCGTCCATTGTCTCTTGACCGCGCAAGTGGGCCTCAGGCCCGCCCGACGCGCAGTCGCTCACTCGGGCACAGGTAGAAGAGCTCGGGATCGCCTTCGCGGTCGGTCAGGGCTGCCATGGCACCCGGTGTTCCGACAGGTGGGCGAGCACCGCGTGGTTCGCTTCCCAGCCATCCGGGAACTTCACCGTGACTCCGAGCTGGACCGGTTCCGTGGAGGGGTGGTCGTCCAGGAGGTCGGGTACTCCGGCTCGGCTGATGACGATGCAGGCGTGGCGGTGGCGGGAGGCGAGTACGCAGAGGCGGCCCGTTTCCAGGTGGAAGGCCGTGGCGTCGGGGCGGCCGGAGAGGGGGTGCAGGACGACCGTGACGTCGTATTCGCGGCCCTGGAGGCGGTTCGCCGTGTCGACGGTCACGTCCCCGGCGCCCAGCTCCGCCAGGGCCGAGCGGACCGCTGCCGCCTGGTCGCGGTGGGCCGTGCCCACGGCGATGCGGTCGGCGGTCAGGGGGGTCGGGTCGGGGGAGCGCTCGGATGTGGCCGCGCCGCCTCGGTCCAGGAGGCGGCGTACGACCTGGGCCAGTGCGCGTACCGCCTCGGGGTCCGTACGAGGTGTGTGCCGGGCGGGGAGTTCCAGCAGGCCCCAGCCCGCCTCGGCCGCCTCGTCGATCACGCGGTCGGGGCCCGAACCGTCCGACGGGACCGTGAAGTCCAGCCGCCGGTCGTCGTGGTCCGTGCCGCTGCGGAACGGGGTGTACGGGTAGAACGCGGCCGAGACCAGCGGCGCCGCCGACGCCGGGAGCCGCCAGGAGACGGGGAGGCGGTGCTGCGGCAGCTGCGGGTTGTGGGCGAGCAGCGTCGTCACGGCCGAGGCGGACGGGTCGTACGACAGGCCCGCCCACTGCTCCGAGCCGACGATCGCGAACGGGTCCAGCTGGCCGGGGTCGCCCACGAACAGCGCCCGCTCGAAGAGGCCGGCGACGGCGAGCAGAGCGTCCGAGCGCATCTGGTACGCCTCGTCGACGATCGCGTGCCCCCAGGGCTCGACGCCCTTGACATGGGCCCACTTGGCCGCCGTGGAGATGACGACGTCGAGCCCGGCGAGATCTCCGGCCTTCGCCGACTTGCGGACGTTCGGCAAGTCGTCGAGTGCCTTGTCGTAGGGGTCCGGGTCGCTGCTGTGCAGGCGGCCGACGGGCAGCTCCGGGTTCTTCTCGGCGAGCCGCAGGACCAGATCGTCGACCTGTGCGTTGGTCTGGGCGATGACCATCAACGGACGTCCCGCCTCGGCCAGTTCGAGTGCGGCGCGGACGACGAGCGTGGACTTGCCGGCGCCGGGCGGGGAGTCGACGACGACACCGCGGTGCGCCCCGCGCAGGGTGTCGCGCAGGATCGCGTCGGTGGCGCGGGCGGCTTCGGCGCCGGGGTCGAACACAGCAGTCGTGGTCGTCAAAGGGTGTCCTCCTCGGTCACGGCGTCGGCTGGCGGATCCGTCGCCTCACCCGGTGGGCCGCCATGCGTCCACGGCGTGTCCTCCGGGTCGGGCAGCTTCGCGCCGCCCCGCTGCTCGTGCTCGAAGAGCGTGAAGCAGGCGAGGTCGCCCTTCTCGGGGACGGAACCGGTCTCGGGTTCCTTGCCGCGGCCCATCTTGTCGACGATGCGCAGGACGACGCTCATGCCTCCGGCGTCGGCGCCGTCCTCCTCGTATGTCCCCTCGACGTACTCGGCCGCCTGCGGTTTTCCGCCGAGCGAGCGGTAGACCTTGGCGCGCTCGGCGAGGTGCGGCCGGTCGTCCGTGCGGACCGTCACGAGGGGGCGCGGGCTGGGGCGCTTGCTTTCGCTGTACGCCATGACGACGTCCGTGACCTCGCCGGCGAAGGCCTCCCCGGCGAGCCGCCGTCCGGCCATGACGAGCGGATCGTCGAGGGCTTCCTGTGCTTCCAGCCGGGCCTGTTCGCGCTCGCGTGTCGCTAGCTTGTTCGCGGCGGTGACCGCGTCGTCCCGGCGCGGCTGCGGGGGCTCGCCTGCGAGGACACGGTCCCGGTGGCCGGTGAACGACCAGCGGTCGCGGGTCCAGCGGTCGGCGGCGTGGGTGCCCTCGGGCAGGGCGCGCAACAGGTCGAGGCCGCGCCACACCGCATCCCAGGTGGGGCGGGTGCGGCTGTCGACGAGGTCGCGGATCCCGCGCTCGGCGGCGGTGAGTTCACCGAGCCGGTCGTCCGCCTGCAGGCCGTCCTCGGCGGCGGCGAGTGCCGTACGTGCCCGGTCGTAGCGCTCGATGGCGGGGGCGAGCAGCTTGTTGTCGAACGCCGGGTCGGTGGCGGGTCCGGCGGGCGGGCACATGAGCTGCCCCCTGGCGTCGCGCTGGAGCTCGGCCCGCAGCGCGGCCTCGGCGCCGGACTCGCCCTCGGGAGGGTCGATCCAGGCGAGGAGCGCGCCGAGGTGCTGGTCCTCCAGGCTGCTCTGGCCGGTGGCCCAGTGCCGCGACAGCACGTCCGTGAGGGCGAGCAGCAGTGCGGAGCCGGGCACCCGGGCCCGCTCCCCGTAGTGCGTCAGCCATCGCCCGAGCAGCGGTACGTGCGGGGGTGCCGGATGAGGCGCTTCCGGGTCCTGCTCGGAGGTGCGTCGGAAGCGCATGGAGCGCCCGAGAAGCCGTACGAAGTCGACACCGGCCCGGCTCGGCACGATCAACTGCGGTGCGTCCGCGCACAGTTCGACCTCGACCTTGACCCGCTTACCGGTTTCCGGATCGGTCTCGGTGCGCTCCGCGGCCTCGACGTCCTCGCCGTACGAGTCGATGTACGGGAGCACGACTCCCGCCAGCTCGGCGAGGAACGTGAACCGCAGGTCGCGGTCTCGTGGCTGCGGCACGACGAGCAGACGGGGCGCTTCGCGGTCGGTGCCGACGAGTGCCCCCAGCGGGGCCCCGGCTTCTCCGGCGGTGGTGAGCGGTACGAAGACGAGGGGGCGCTCGGTGAGGTGCCGGTGCCGCACGGTGGCGAGGGGCTGTGCCCGGCCGGTGTCGACGGCTTCGAGTCGGGCGAGGGTGGTGATCAAGGACATGCGGCTCCCTCATGGCCGGTGGCCGCGGCGCGCTCCGCGCGGGCCGGTGCATTGCGTGCGGGTCGGCGGGGGCTGGTCGCGCCCGCGCGGCAGGGCCGCATGGTGTCACGCACCGCGGCCCTTACGGGGCGCCGATCGCACCGGGGTGGGAACGGGCTCAGCACGTTGCACGTCCCGATGCCTCGGCCCGCGCGCCCTCTCCGCCGCCCGGCACCCCGGCGCGCAGCTCCGCGCCGCCCAGAGCCTCCGCCCGCAGTTCCGCCGCTCTGCGCAGCGCAGCGACCGCCGGGTCGGTCGGGTCGCCGGACTCGCCGCGGGCCGCCGACAGGACGTCGTCGACCCGCGCCAAGCCGCCCAGCTCCGCCCGGAGCGAGCGGCCGAGTGACGTCACCGCGCCCTCTGCACGGGAGCGGGCGCGGCAGTGGAAGGCGAGTTCGCAGGTGGAGAGGCATTCGGGGGCGTATGTGGCGGGGACCGACTCGACTGCCGCCGTCAGGTCGGGGGTGGGGAGGTCTGGGGCGAAGCAGGTGCCCTCCGGGAGGGCGGCGGCGATGTCCTCGATGCGGGTGAGGCGGTCCAGCTGGCGGCGGGTCACGGAGCGCTGTTTGCGGACGTCGACGGCGGAGGCGGCTGGGAGGTTCGAGAAGTCCTTCGGGCAGACCAGGAGCACCGAATGCCGTACCTCGGGGGCCGGGGTGAGCCGGTCCGCGACCCGCTCCAGCGCCAGTACGTACACCGCGGCCTGGCGTGCCGCCGCGCCCACCTTCGCGGCGTCCGCCGAACCGTCCAGCATCGGGAAGGACTTGATCTCTACGACCGTCCAGCTGCCGTCGGGATGCACCACCACTGCGTCAGGCTCCAGGAAGGCCGGGGAGCCCGCGACGTCCAGGGCGAGCATGGGGTGGTCGAGCAGCGTCCAGGCGCCGGCCTCGGTGGCTTCGCGCAGCGCCAGTGCCGTACGGGCCGCACGTCCCTCGGGGCCCACGGCCGTCAGGTCGGGAACGAGGCCGGCCGCGGGTGGCTCCGCCCCGGCGTCCAGCTTCTCGTGCACCAGCCGCAGCAGCTCCGCGCCACCGTCGGCCTTGACGCGGGCCTCGAAGGCATTGCCCCGCATGAACGCGAACTGTGACTGCCCGAAGGCCGACGGCGAGCCGAGCGCGCTCGCCAGCGCCGCCTTGTTCACCCCCGCCCCGTCGAGGATGGCGCGCCGCTTGCAGCCGGGGTTCGCAGCGAGCGCCGCCAGAGCGCGGGCGTCCAGCGGCTGCGCCGGGACCGCAGGACCGCGCAGCTCAGCGAGCCGCTGCCGGAGCCTCGTCCCCCGCGTCGGCGGGACTTGCTTCGGGATCGGCTCTCTGCCCGGCGCCGGAACCGGGGCCGGCACTGACCTTGCGCTGTCCGGGAATTCGCTCACCCGGGGAAGTCTGGCATCCACCACTGACAATTGAGGAGCCTGTGCCGCGCGAGCCCACTGTGACCGGTTCCGGGGCCGGTTCCGAAACCGGCGCCGTGACGGGTGTCGCGCCCGATGCTGTACCCGATGCCGAGCCGGACGGCACCGGTGTCGAGCCCGGTGTGACCGTCGTCCCGCCCCAGGCGGGACGCAGTATCCGGAACCGCTGCCGGGCCACGTCCGCCAGCCGCAGCACAGGCCGGGTCAGCAGCAGCCCTACGCCCATCACGGCGGCGCCCGCGAGCGCGTCGAGGAAGTAGTGGTTGGCGGTGCCCATCACCACGATCGTGGTGATCAAGGGGTACGCGACCCCCGCGACCTTGGTGAGCCGCGTGCCGCCGTACCGCCACAGCATCACCCCGCACCACAGCGCCCATCCGACGTGCAAGCTCGGCATCGCCGCGTACTGGTTGGTCATGCTGCCCAGGCCCCGTGGTGCGCTCGCCTCGCCGCCCCACCAGCCGTAGTCGCTGTACTGGGCCATCGTGTCGACGAAGCCGTACCCCGCGGACAGCAGCCGGGGCGGGCAGGTGGGCAGCAGCGTGAAGCCGATCAGGCCGATGAACGTGGACGTCAGCAGCCAGGTGCGGGCCGCCCGGTAGCGCACGGTGCGGGAGCGGAAGACCCACACCAGGATCGCGGGCGTGACGAGGTAGTGCAGCGACGCGTACCAGAAGTCGGCGGGTATGCCGAGCCATGGCTCGCGGGTGAAGAGGCGGTTCAGCGGGTGCTCGGCGTTGAGGTAGAAGACCTTCTCGATGCGCAGGATCGCCAGACCGTGGTCCACGGCGGTGGTCACGTCCCCGCGCGCGAGCAGCCGGCCGGCCGAGTACACGGCGTACACCAGGAGGATCAGCGGCAGTTCCGCCCACCAGCGGGGCCGGGCGCGCGATACCGCCTCGGTGCCCGGTACATCGGTCCGCCGCATCCGATCGCCCTCCCCCTTCTGTCCCCCGTGGCCGATGCGCCACGCCCCAAGGTCCAACCTATGCGAACGCCTGAACGGGGCGCCTCGGTCCTCGAAGACGCAGAGATCGCCCAGTGGGTTGCCCCGCAAGAGCCTCGGCGATGATGGAGCGATCCACCAGAGGGTCATCCCTGATCCATCCCTGAGTCACCCGGAGAGGCTGAATTCATGGCTCCGCGCATCCTGCTGGCCCGGCACGGACAGACCGAATGGTCGCTGGCCGGCAAGCACACCGGCAGGACCGACATTCCTCTCCTGGAGGAGGGCAGGCGCGGCGCCAAGCTGCTCGGCGAGCGTTTGCACCGGGCGCCGTTGGGCGGGCTCCCCGGGGTCGAGGTGCGTACGAGTCCGCTGGCACGCGCGCGTGAGACATGCGAACTCGCCGGCTTCGGCGACCGGGCGGCTGTCTGGGACACCCTCATGGAGTGGGACTACGGCGCGTACGAGGGCATGACGCCCGCAGAGATCCAGACGGGGCGGCCCGGCTGGCTGATCTGGCGCGACGGGGTGCCTCGGGGCGAGACCCTCAGCGAGGTCTCCGCGCGCGCGGACGAGGTCGTGGCGTGGGCGCGCTCCGCCGACCGCGATGTTCTCGTGTTCGCGCACGGCCACATCCTGCGCTCCATAGGTGCCCGCTGGCTCGGCCTGGACCTGGACTTCGCGGCCCGGATCCGCCTCAACCCGACGTCCCTGTCGGTGCTCGGCTGGGCCTACGGAGAACCTGCTGTCGAGACGTGGAACGACTGCGGGCACCTGACCGCGTAACGGTCAGGTGCCTACGCAAAGCGCCCCAGGAGCGCGTAAACCGTCTGCCCTATGCCGTCCGGGCCAGAGCCCCGTGCCGTTCCAGGAAGTCCGACACCCCCGTCGCGCGGCGATGCGGCAGCAGCACGCGGGCCGTGCCCGCGAGCATCGTCTGGACGCGTGAGGACTGCACCAGGTCCAGGAGGTCCAGTACGCGCAGTCCGGCCGTGGCGGCTTCGTCGGGGTGGCCGGCGCGGGCCAGGTCGTCGGCGAGTTCGGCGGTGTAGAGCGCGATGTTGCGCGTGAAATGGGGGTCCTGGAGGCGGGCCGCGCGCCGGGCGTGGTGGGCCGCCCGCGGCCAGTCGCCGAGCGTCGACCAGCACTGGGCCTCCAGGCCCGCCAGTTCGGCCGGTCCGTAGAAGCTCATCCACTCCGGGTCGGCGTCGCAGGGCCCGCGGTCGAACAGCGCGTGGGCGCGGGCGAGTGCCTGCTCGCAGCCCGTGCGGTCGGCGAGCCCGGCCCAGCCGCCGGCCTCGCGCATGGCGAGCAGCGACAGGAGTCGGGCCGAACCGAGTGGACGTGCGCCGCGCTGCGCGGCCTGCGCCGCCCGCACCGCCTCGCGTGGGCGGCCCGCGTCGCGTGCCAGGAAGGACGTATTGCAGAAGGCGTGTGCCTCCAGGGCCGGGTCCCCGGCCACCCGGGCAGTGGCGAGGGCCTCCGCGTAGTGCGAGCGCGCATCGCCGAAGCGCCCCGAGTCGTGCGCCAGCCAGCCCACGGAGATGGCCAGTTCACCGGCGCCCGAGTGCAGCCGCTCGGCGGTCGCCCGCCGGGTCGCGCCCGCGTCCAGCAGGGCGTACGCGGCCCGCAGCGGAGCCGCCGCCCTTCGGTACAGCCCGTCGGCGCCGTGCCGGTCGTCGAGCACCCGGATCTGCCGTACGGCCTCTTCGAGCGCGCCCGCCTCGGCCTCGCCGACCCGGTGCACGGGACGGTCCGCCGCGACGGCCGGGCCGCCGAACGCGAGACCCAGGGGGCCCAGGGAGGCGGCCGCCACGGTGGCGGTGCCTCCGGTCATGAATGCGCGACGCTGCACGTCGCTCTCCTCGTGGTTCTGATCGTGGTACTCGTACGTGCCTTGCGTTACGTACGTGTCTTGCATGCCGTACGTGTTGTGCGTGCCGCAGGCGTGTTGCGCGTCCTGCGTTTCATACGGCTCGTGCGCCCCATCCGTCTCATGCGGGGCGTACGTCGGGCTCGTGGTGCGCGAGGGGAGCGCCTCATCCGTGGCGCGCGCCCCGCGTCCGCGTACCGATGAGCGGGGCGCGAACCCCAGGTCGGTCAGCGACCGGCCGGGGAACATATGCAGGAACACCCGCTCGTACGCGTAGTTCGGGCAGCGGATCTCCCCCGCCTCGACGCGCCCCACATAGCGCGCGTCGCAGCTCACCCGCTCCCCGATCTCCCGCGCGGCCCGTCGCACCGCCGCGGCGAACTCGCCCGGCGAACGCTGCCCGCGCAGCTCCCGGAAGGCGAGGTTCGGCCGCGGTGGCCGAGGTGACTGGGACGACGAGGTCGTCGTGTACGACGCCATGGCCGGGCCCTCTCTCGCGAACCGTCGAACCATGCCGGAACCAAGGCGAGTTGATCACTTCCCACTCGGGTTGATCGGGTCCCGCTCGGGATTCCGGCGGGCAAGAACGTACCCGCTGTGACGAGTCCACCACGCGAGGTTTGGCTACAAACCGGATATCTCATCCATGATCTGCCATGAACTGCCATCCTTTGCGGCTCAGTTGCGCCGTAGCCGTTGACGTCCGGGCGCGTTGAACCATGCGGTGAGTTCGATCGAGGAGGGGTTCCACGATGGAGGCCGGAATGGAGACCAGACAGAGCATCGATCGCCGTGCGCCACTCCCGACGGACGCCCCGCCAGACGGTGCGGGGCAGGCGGAGCCCGATGATCCCTGCGATCCCTGTGATCCTTGTGACCTCGTCACCGTCCCGACGCGGCAGGGCCTGGAGGCCGTCGACATCCTGCGCCGGGGTGCCTCGGAGGCCGTGGGTCCCGTCCTGCACGACGACACCTGCGACACCCTCGGCTTCCTGGTGCCGCCTGGCACGGCGGATGCCTGGGACGTGCCGGGCAGCACCTGTACGCAGACCGACGGCGGGGGTATCAGCCTCATCGCCGAGGCTGCGGTCGCCGAGGGCGTTGGTTCTGGGTCCGTGTCCGGGGAGCCGCCCGTCGAGGGCTCCGGCTGGCTCCTGCCCCCGGAGGACTCGGAGCTCGCCACGGACCCGGTCGTCCTGCGCGCTGCGCTGGACGAGGCGGCTCGCTTGATCGAGGCGGCCGACAACTGCCGTTGACCGCGCTCCTTCAGGGGTGCGGGGCTGTGCCATATGCGGCTCCGCCGCGATGGGGTCCCCCCGCTCATGGGGGTCCCCCGCTCATGGGGGTCCCCCCGCTCGAGCGAAGCCGAGAGTGGGGGAGAAGCCGAGAGTGGGGGAGAAGCCGAGAGTGGGGGAGAAGCCGAGAGTGGGGGAGAAGCCGAGAGTGGGGGAGAAGCCGAGAGTGGGGGAGAAGCCGAGAGTGGGGGAGCGACCAGCCACGACGTACCCGCAGTTTGAACCGCATTTCCGCCGTCGCTGAGCCGCCCCGCCCGTACGCCGCGATAATGGCGTGATGGCAAGGGCGAAGGCGCGGAACAAGCGGTCAGGTGACCGGCGGCCGGCGCCCCAGGCCGTCGTCGCCCCGGTCGACGGCGGGCTCGCCGAGCTGATACCCGACCGGGACCGGGCGCGTGCCTGGTCGCTGCTCATCGACGGTGCCCCTCAGTCGTACGTGGACCTCGACGACCCGGCGTATCTGAACTTCGAGTACCAGCGCCGCCTCGGCCACGTCATAGACCTCGCCGCCCCGCCGGGCAAACCCGTGCACGCCGTGCACCTCGGCGGCGGCGCCCTCACCCTCGCCCGCTACATCGCCGCCACCCGACCCCGCTCCACCCAGCAGGCCGTCGAACGCGACGCCGCACTCGTCCAACTGGTCCGCCGCGAACTGCCGTTGGACCCGAACGCCCGGATCCGCGTACGTTCCGCCGACGCCCGCGAGGGGCTCGCCAAGGTGCCGGACGGCTGGGCGGACCTCGTCATCGCGGACGTGTTCAGTGGGGCGCGCACGCCGGCGCATCTGACCTCGACCGAGTTCCTCGACGACGTCCGACGGGTGGTCAAGGCGGGCGGCGTCTACGCGGCCAACCTCGCCGACGGCCCGCCGCTGGCCCACCTGCGCGGGCAGATCGCCACGGCGGCGGGCGTCTTCCTGGAGCTCGCCCTGGTGGCCGACCCGGCCGTACTGCGCGGCAAGCGCTTCGGCAACGCGGTCCTCGTCGCCTCCGACCGCCCGCTCCCGATCGCCGAACTGACCCGCCGCGCCGCCTCGGACCCGCACCCCGCGAGGGTCGAACACGGCAGAACGCTGACCGACTTCACCGGGGGCGCCACAGCGGTCACGGACGCGGCGGCGGTGGCCTCACCGCAGCCACCGCCCTCGGCGTTCCGCTGATTCCGGCGCACGTCACGGCGGAAGAAGGCGTCACAGCCGCCTGACCACCCGCGTCGCCACGGCCGCGTACCCGATGCCGACGGCCAGGGAGGCGAAGAGGGCCAGGAGCGGGAAGTCGTCCGGGACGCGGGGATAGACCTGAAAGTGCGTCAGGTAGATATAGAGCGAGCTGCTCGCCAGGATGCCCGCGATCCGGTTGAGCGGGCCCAGACTGGGCAGCGTCGGCACCCAGATCAGCAGCGTCAGCCCGGCCACCACGAGAGTGGTGCGCAGCGGCTGGTCGTGGAAGAGGCCCGGGAGAGCGAGCAGGAGTACCGCCGTGAGCAGCGACCGCTGTCGCGTGGTGGTCGCCCGCGCGGCAGCCCATCCCAGCGCGAACAGCCAGAAGACCACGGTGGGTCCGAGGTGGAAGCGGGCGGGTGCCAGGTCCGGCAGGTCGTACCGGCCGATCAGCCCGACCGCCAGGAGCGCCAGTGGCACCCCGAACGCGTACCGCCGCTCCAGCCGGTCCAGGAGGGGGACGGCCATCAGCACGGCGAGGACGACCAGGAAGTAGACGAGTGCCTCCACGAACCAGTAGTGCCATTCGGGACGTTCGGTCCCCTGGTCGAGGAGGCTGTTCAGCAGCAGGGCGTTGGCCGGGTCGTAGAGGCCGGTCAGCGCCACCGCGCCGGCGATCCACGCCACGCTCGGCACGGCGACGCGTGCGATGCCGCGCCACAGGTGCCGTAGGCGCGCGCGGCGTTCGGCCCCGGTGAGATGGAAACGGGCGAAGTTGAAGCCCGCGACGCCGATCAGCACATGCGCGCCGCCCTGGAGGGAGAAGACGGGTATGTGCGAGGCGACGATCAGGACGATCCCCACTGCCCGTAGGGCTACGCCGGTTTCCAGCGTGCGGCGGGTGCGCCAGGACCGCGATGACCGCGGGGTTTTCGGGATATGAGTACCGGTGTGGCTACGGGTACGGTTCCGCCCGTTCCACCGGATCGGCCGTCTGGCCCGCTCGGTTTCCGGGACTTTGCCGGCTTCCGCGCCTGCCGGTTCCGTCACGGGGGCTGCCAGGGCGCGCAGTTCGCGGATCGGCTTCGTGTGCCAGTGGGCCGGAAGCCCGCCGAGCGCCTCCTCCAGCCGCAGGGACATCTCGACATAGGAGAGCGAGTCGCCGCTCAGGCTCACGAAGCTGCTGTCCTCGGTGGCATCGGCCCGGTCGAGGATCTCGGCGTAGAGACGGCACAGGTCCCTTGCGAGCCCTGCCTCTGCCACCTCCTCCGGTGCCGGGCGCGTCAGCCGTCGTACGGCCTCGTAGTCGGGCTTGCCCGCGGCGAGCCGCGGGAGTTCGGCGAGGATCCGGACCCGTATCGCGCGGGCCGGGATTCCGCACTCGTCGGCCACCAGGCGCCGCAGCCGGTCACCGTCGACGGCCTTGCCCCCCACCGCGGCCACAGCCAGCGCGTCGCCGTCCGCCGTGCAGTATGCGGTGACCCCGTGCCGCTCCAGCAGTGTCTCGACGCGCTGGGGTTCGATCCGCAGACCGACGATCTTCACGAACCGGCTGCGGCGGCCCACGATTTCGTAGAGTCCATCGGGTGCGCGCCGGGCGAGGTCCCCCGTGTGCAGTTCCCGTACGGTCCGGCCGAGGGAGAGGTCGGCCGGGCTCTCGGCATAGCCGAGCATCACGTTCGGGCCCGAGTAGACCAGTTCGCCGATCCCGGGATCATCCTGGTCGTCGACCGGGTGCAGCCGGAAGGACCCACCGGGGATCGGCACCCCGACGGCTTCCGGGCGCTCGGCGGCGAGGTGCGGCGGCAGGTAGGCCATACGTGCCGTCGCTTCGGTCTGCCCGTACATCACGAACAGTTCCCAGCCGGATCGGCGCCCCAACTCCGCGTACCATGCGACGCGTTCGGGCGCGAGCCGACCGCCGGCCTGGGTGACGCGGCGCAGATGCGGCAGCCGCATCCGCTCGAAGCCGACCCGGTCGAGCAGGTCGAAGGTGTACGGCACCCCCGCGAGGGACGTGCCGCGGGCGGTGCGGAACTCCGCCCAGAAGGCCGGCTCCGACACCGAACGGTCCGTGAGGATCAGCCCGGCGCCGCGCAGCAGGTGGCTGTGGACCACCGACAGGCCGTAGCAGTACTGCATGGGGAGGGTCGTGGCCGCGCGGTCGGTTTCGGAGATGCCGAGGTACGTGGCTATGGACTCGGCGTTGGCCTGGACATTCTCGTGGGAGAGCCGCACCAGTTTGGGTGAGCCGGTCGAACCGGAGGTGCTCAACAGCAGGGCGAGATCCGGATGGAGGGTGTGGCTGCTGCTGGGATGCCGCTCGTCGAGGGTCCAGGTGCCGTGGTCGTTCGGCCGGGCCACCACGTCCGGGTCGTACGCGGCGGTCAGGGCGTGTATCGCGCTGTCGTTGTCGCCGGGGACGAGCAGCACGGGGTGGCCCGCGGAGAGGGCGGCGAGGTGGACGACGAGGGCGTCGGCCCGGTTGCCGCCGGCCAGCAGCACCAGCCGGCGCACGGGGCCGAGGCGCTCGGCGGTGGCGGCCACGCGCTCTGCCAGCCGGCGGTAGGAGAGCTCCCCTTCCGGGGTGATCAGCGCGACGCGGTCGCCGTACGCCGCGAGCTCCCGCGCGAACGGCACGCCGTGCGGACGTACGGGCGGCGCGTCGTGCGGACGTACGGGCGGCGCGTCGTGCGGACGTACGGGCGGTTCCGGAAAGGGCACCGAGGCGGGCGGGGCGGCCCACGGGGTGGAAACGGTGGGCGGCGCCTGGAGGGGCCCAAAGGGGTCGATCACGGTGCGCGCCTTCCGCAGCAGAGTCCGCCGGTAACACAGATCCCTTGACGGTTAGGCAAGGTTTACCTTATTCATAGCATGTTCACAGTTGGCTAAAAAGCGTCACTACGCCGCTCGCCACCCGACGACGCGACCTGCGGCGTCCCGGCGAACCACGCAGGAAGGCACCCTCATGCGACGCCCTCTGGCTGGCCGAATCACCGCGCTCGTCGCGGCCGGCCTGCTGCTCCCCGCCCTCGCCGCCTGCGGCTCCGACGACGACAAGAGCAGCTCGGGGGAGGGCGGCGACTCCGCCCTCGTCATCTACTCCGGCCGCAACGAGAAGTTGGTCAAGCCGATCCTCGACAAGCTGGAGAAGGCCGTCGGCACCGAGGTCGAGGTGCGCTACGGCGACAGCGCCGAGCTGGCCGCGCAGATCCTGGAGGAGGGGGACAGGACGAAGGCCGGAATGTTCTTCTCCCAGGACGCCGGAGCGCTCGGCGCTCTCTCCAAGGAGGGCATGCTTCAGAAGCTGCCCCAGGCCACCCTCGACAAGGTGGACACGGCCTACAAGGGCGGCGAGGGCGACTGGGTCGGCCTCTCCGGGCGCGTCCGCGTCATCGCGTACAACCCGGACAAGGTCACCGAGGACGAGGTCCCGGACAGCGTCCACGACGTGGTGAAGCCCGAGTGGAAGGACAAGGTCGGCATCGCGCCCACCAACGCCTCCTTCCAGGCCTTCGTCACCGGCATGCGCGTCCTGGAGGGCGACGACGCCACCCGCGAGTGGCTGAAGGCGCTGAAGGACAACGGCGCCAAGACCTACGCGCACAACCTCGCCACCCTGGACGCGGTCGAGGCCGGCGAGGTCTCTCTCGGGCTGGTCAACCACTACTACTGGTACGAGCGGGTCGCCGAGAAGGGCGAGGACAAGGTCGGCTCCAAGCTGCACTTCCTGCCCGGCAAGGACCCCGGCGCGCTGATCAACGTCGCCGGGGCGGGCGTCCTCAAGGACAGCGGGCAGAGCGAGACCGCACAGAAGGCCGTCGACTTCCTGCTGTCCAAGGAGGCGCAGACCTACTTCGCCGACAAGACCATGGAGTACCCGCTGGCCGCGGGCGTCACGAGCACAGTCGAGGACCTGCCGCCGTTCGACTCCCTCCAGTCCCCCGACATCGACCTGGGCAAGCTGGAATCCGTCCAGGAGACCCAGGCCATGCTCCAGGACGTCGGGCTGGTCTGACGGCCGTGCGCACACCACAGTCCGGGCGCCCCGACACGAGCAGTGGGGTGCCCGGTGCACGTCGGTCCCGGACAGGCGGGGAGCCACCCCGTTTCCGTACGGTCCAAATGGCGCGCGGCGCCCGGCCGTTCCTTAGCACGGCCGGGCGCAGAACACCCCTCGTCCTGCTCGTCCCCGCCTGCGTGGCTGCCCTCTTCGCCCTGCTCCCGCTCGGCTATCTCGCCGTCCGCGCCCTCGAACGCGGCCCCGGTTACGCCTGGGACGTCGTCGCGGACGAACGCACGCTGCACCTGCTCGGCCGCAGCCTCGGCCTCACCGCCGTGGTCGTCGCGGCCAGCCTGGTGCTGGGCGTCTCGCTGGCCTGGCTGACGGTGCGCACCGCCCTGCCAGGCGCCCGCGCCTGGTCGGTGCTGGCCACGATGCCGCTGGCGGTGCCCAGCTACGTCGCCGCCTTCACCTGGCTGTCCGCCGCCCCCGGACTCGCCGGTTTCGCGGGCGCCGCACTGGCCCTGACCCTGGTCAGCTTCCCGTACGTCCATCTGCCGGTCGCCGCCGCGCTGCGCGGCATCGACCCCGCGCAGGAGGAGGCCTCGCGCTCCCTCGGCCACGGCCCGGCGGCGACCTTCCTGCGGGTCACTCTGCCGCAACTGCGACCGGCCGCGGCGGGCGGCGGGCTGCTCGTCGCGCTGTACGTGCTCTCCGACTTCGGCGCGGTCTCACTGATGCGGTACGACACCTTCACCCGCGCCATCCACACCTCGTACCGCGCGTCCTTCGACCGCACCCCGGCCGCCGCGCTCAGCGTCGTGCTGGTGGTGATGACGGTGGCCCTGGTCGCTGCCGAGGCCCGTACGCGCGGACGCGCGGGGCACGCCAGGACCGGCACCGGCACCGCCCGCCCGGCCGTACCGATGGCACTGGGCCGGTGGCGGCCCCTCGTCCTCCTCTGGTGCGGGGCGGTCGTGGCCGTGGCCGTCGTCTTCCCGCTCGGCACCCTCGGGTACTGGCTGGCCGCCGGCAGTTCGGCCACCTGGGACCTGGGCGGGATCGCGGACACCGCGTGGGCCACGCTCACAGTCGCCGCGGCCGGGGCCGCCCTCACCACGGCCCTCGCCCTGCCGGTCGGGGTGATCGCCGCCCGGCACCGGGGGCGCGGCGCGCGCCTGCTGGAGCAGGCGGCGTACGCGGGCCATGCGCTGCCCGGCATCACGGTCGCACTCTCCCTCGTCTTCTTCGCGGTCCGCTACGCGTACCCCCTGTACCAGCAACTCCCGCTCCTGGTCTGCGCGTACGCGGTCCTCTTCCTGCCGGTCGCGGTGGCCGCAACGCGGGCCGCCGTGCTCCAGGCGCCGCCCGTGCTGGAGGACGTGGCGCGGTCGCTGGGGCGGCGGCCGTGGCAGGTCCTGCGCGAGGTGACCGTGCCGCTGGCCGCGCCGGGGGTGGCGGCGGGTGCGGCACTCACGTTCGTGGTCTGCATGAAGGAGTTGCCCGCCACCCTTCTCCTGCGCCCCACCGGCATGGACACCCTGGCCACCCGCCTCTGGACCGAGACGGGCGCCGGGTCCTTCGCGGCGGCCGCACCCTACGCTGCCGCGCTGATCCTGCTGGCCGCGGTCCCTTCGTACCTCCTGGGCAGGCACCGGACATGACGGACATGAACGCGAAAGAAAACGCGAGCGAAAACGCGAACGAACTGCACGTCGAAGGGCTCACCAAGTCCTACGGTGACGGCGGCCCCGTCCTGCGCGGACTCGACCTGACCGTGCCGACCGGTGCGCTGGCCGCGGTCCTCGGCCCCTCCGGCTGCGGCAAGACGACCCTGCTGCGCATCGTCGCCGGCTTTCTGCACGCCGACGCGGGCACGGTACGGGTGGGCGACCGGGTCCTGACCGGCCCGGGTGCGGGCGTCCATGTGCCACCCGAGCGGCGCCGCGTCGGCATCGTCCCGCAGGAGGGCGCGCTGTTCCCGCACCTGAGCGTGGCGCACAACGTGACCTTCGGCCTGAAGGGTGTGGACCGGGCCGAGCGACGCCGCCGCACGGAAGAGATGCTGGAACTGGTCGGCCTGGCAGGCTACGGCGACCGCATGCCGCACGAACTGTCGGGCGGCCAGCAGCAACGCGTCGCACTCGCCCGGGCGCTCGCCCCGCGCCCTCAACTGGTGCTGCTGGACGAGCCGTTCAACGCCCTCGACAGCGCACTACGGGCGGGAGTACGGGCGGACGTGCGAACGGCGCTGCGCGCGACGGGAGCAACCGCCGTGCTGGTCACCCACGACCAGCAGGAGGCCCTGTCCACCGCCGACCTCGTCGCCGTCGTCCGCGACGGCCGCGTCGCCCAGTGCGACACCCCGCAGGATCTCTACCGGCGCCCCGCCGACCCCTGGGTCGCCGACTTCGTGGGCGACGCCGTCCTGCTCCCCGGCACGGTCGAGAACGACGGCACGGCCCGCACAGCGCTGGGCACCGTGTCCCTGGGCGCCCCGCACGCGGGCCTGCGCACCGGCACGGTACTGCTCCGCCCGGAACAACTCCGGCTCACCGATCCCACCGCGGAAGGCGCGGCACGGGGCACGGTGACCGACGTCTGCTACTACGGCCACGACGCCATGGTCACCGTGTCCGTCGACGGCCACGACGCCCCGGTCGGCATCCGGGTCGCGGGCCCGCTGCGGGTGCGGCCGGGGGAGGAGACGGGGGTGCGGGTTGTGGGGGCGGGGGCGCTGCATGCGGAGGGGACCGAAGTGCGGCCGAGTGACTCGTAGCATCTGAGCACCGTGCGTACGAGGGACTGCGGCGCTACAACATCGCGTTCCGTGTGCCGCTCAGCGGTAATCGCCGAGCATGGCCAGGACTTCGTCGTACGTACCGTTCGTCGCCGCGTCGCGGAAGAACCTGGCACGCTCGACGACGATCTCCCTGGTGTCGGGCCTTTCTCGCAGAAGGTCCATGGTCTCGGTGAGGTAGTCCTCCAGCGGCATGGCCCTCTCGTCGTCCTGCTGGCCGAGGAGGGTGGTGCGCACGCCCGGCGGGACCACCTCGATCACCTGGGCGCCGCTGTCGGCGACCTGTACGTGCAGGCTCTCCGAGAAGCCGTGCAGCGTCGCCTTCGTCGCGCTGTAGGTCGGGGTGACCGCCAGCGGCACGAAGGCCATCGACGAGGTGGGAACGCGGGGAGGTCACCCTGGCGCTACGGGGAGTCTATGACCGTCCTCCACCCGGACCTCGGCCATATCGACATGGACGCCCAGTACCTGTGCACCCAAGACCGCGCTCAGACCATGGTGGTGCTGGCCGCCCGCCCCGGCACAGACAGCCAGGGAAAGCTCGAACTGCTCTCCGTCATAGGCCACCAGCAGCTCGCCCCCCTGACCCGGCACCGCCTCGACGACGTCCGGCGGATGGTCAAACACCCCCACCACGCTGGCCGGCCGGAAACCGGGTGCGGACTGTCGGTGCGGTGATGTGTGATCGGGCGTATGCCGATTGCATTGGGTGAGCCGGGAGTTGACGGGTTGAGCGAGGCTGTGGGCGTGCTGCGGGAGTGGCAGTACGAAGGGGCGCCGATGCAACTGCATCCGGGGGATCTGGGCTGGTTCTGGCGGTTCGGTACGGAGGCGACGGCCGCGGCGGTCCGGACGTGGAGCCGGGACGGACGGATTCTCGCCGTCGGGCTGCGGGACGGTCCCGGGTTGTTGCGGCTGACGATTGCGCCAGACGCTCAGCGGGACGGGGAGCTGGCGCGGCAGCTGGTCGAGGACGTGACCGAGCCGGAGCGCGGCGTACTGCCCGAGGGGAAGGTGAACATCGAGGCGCCGATGGGCGCACTGGTCCAAGATCTGCTGTCCGAGGACTGCTGGAGCGTCGACGAGCCGTGGACGCCGCTGCGCCGCGACCTCACGGGGCCGGTGAAGGACCCGGGCGTGCGGATCGAGGTGACCGGGCCGGAGAAGGCGCACGTGCGGACCGCCGTACAGCGGGCGTCGTTCGACGGGTCGCCGTTCACGGACGAGCGCTGGCACGCGATGGCGGCCGGATTGCCGTACGCCGACGCCCGGTGTCTGATCGCGTACGACGACCAGGGCAACGCTGTGGCGGCGGTGACGGTGTGGTCGGCCGGACCGGGCAGGCCCGGGTTGCTCGAGCCGATGGGCGTGCACCGGGAACATCGCGGTCACGGCTATGGCGAGGCGATCACCGTCGCCGCGGCGGCCGCACTCCAGGAGCTGGGCTCGTCGAGCGCGGTCGTCTGCACCCCGAGCCTCAATGCCGGCGCCGTCGCCACCTACAAGTCAGCTGGCTTCCGGCAACTCCCCGAGATCCGGGACCAGTACCGGGACGCCGAGAGTCTGTCGCTGTGATCTCGGAAATCGAGAGCGATGTGTTCGCCGAGGAGGGGACCGAAGTGTGGCGGAGGTGACTTGTAGCATCTGAGCACCGTGCGTACGAGGGGGAAGTGTGATCGAACTGTCCGACATGATTCGCGAGTTGAGGCATCAGCTGACCACGGCGCTGGCGGACGGGGAAGGCGAGGCCGTGCGGTTTGAACTGGGGCCTGTGGAGGTCGAGGCAACCGTCGCCGTCAGCCGGGAGGCGGGCGGGGATGCCAAGGTGCGACTGTGGGTCGTCGACGGCGGGGCGAACGGCAAGTACGCACAGGCGGAGACGCAGCGGTCGCGCTCACACTGACTCCCAGGACCGTCGCAGCGGACGGCAGCTTGACGCAGTCGGCGGCGATGATCGTGGGCGACGAGGTTGACGGCGAACGCTGATCGAGGACTGCGGCCGGAGCGGGTCGCCGAGATCATCGTTGCGCCGCACGGCGGTGGCGCGGGGCGGCGCGGATCCGGATATCTCGTCTCGCCCGGCAAGGTGCTGACCGCGGCGCATGTCGTCATGGGTGCGGCGGGCGTCAGGGTTCGGTTTCAGGCCGACCGGCCGGGCGAGCGGATCGTCGAGGCGGGCGTGGTGTGGCGGCACGAGGGTATCGACGTCGCCGTGCTCGCTCTCCCGGACGGAGACGACACGGACGTCGATCGTGTCGCGTACGGGCGTCGGCGATCAGGACGCGGTCCTGCACTGCACGGCTCTCGGCTTCCCGCGTTTCAAACTCCGTACGGACGAGGATGGTTCACGCTTCCGCGACGCCGAGCACGTGCATGCCACCTGCGCGGTCCTGTCCAACCGGCGCGAGGGCACCCTCGATCTCGGTGTCACCTCGCCTCCACCCGACGACCCGGATCCTGAACGAGACGCATGGGAGGGGATGTCGGGCGCGGCCGATCGTGTTCCACCATCGGACGGGCACCGTCCTGGCCCTCGCGTACACCTCACTCGGCGACCACGAGGCAGCCCGGGCCGTCGCATGGCGCCAGGAGACCGAAGAGGAACGCTCGGAGACACTCGCCGCCCTTGCCGAGTACGTCGCGTGCCTACCCGCGGATCTCCGGTTGACCCAGATCAGAAAGACGCCTTGGGCCGACATCCTGATCGTCCGACGCCTGGCCGGCCTCCTGGCCCCGCCCTCGTCCGGCCCGGACATCCCGCGCGCAAGATCTCTCCTCGCGGAAGCCCTGACCCCGGACGGCTGGCACTACGCCGCGCCGGTCCTCGCCGCGATTGACCCCGACGCCGTCCTCCGCGTACGGGACGTCGTCTTCGGGTACCTGGGGCTGACGCTCAGCGACTGAGGCCTCCGGCCTTGATGGCGTGCAGAAGGTGTGCCAGGGCGTGAGGTGTGGCCGTGGCTATCCCGTGCGGTTGATCGCTCTCGCGGAGGTGAATGCGGTACGGGGTTGCGGCTGCCGCCAGCTCTACGCACTCGCCTTCGCCGCCGCCGCTGAACGAGGACTTCTGCCAAGCGAGTTGGGGCATCGAGGTTCCTTTCACAGGGTGTACATGACGTGCTGGATCAGACTCGGCGAATCGCGTGACTCGTGCGACTCCGGTGCCGATTCCGGGTCGACCGGATCCAGCGCCAGCTCGGAGAGCCGCTCTGGTGCGTGTGCACGCACGGCCCGGGGCGGGGCAAGGTCATCTGGTTCGAGCTTGGAGCGCGGGGAGCGGACGTACCGGCGTGCTCAGGTGACCAGGTCATCGGCCTCGCGGTCGCTGAGGTGGGGCCATGAGCGCGACCGACTGCGACCACGGCGGATATACTCAGGCCATCGATGGATATCCAGGAGGTCCGCTCATGACCAAGACGCTGATCGACATCGACGAGGAACTGCTTGCCGAGGCGGCCATAGCGTTCGGAACCAAGACTAAGAAGGACACCGTCAACGCCGCGCTCAAGGAAGGCGTCGAGCGCAAGAAGCGTGCGCTCGCCCTGGCCCGGCTCGCGGCGCGGGCCGACGCCGGTGACTTCGACACGTTGCTGGACAAGGAGAACTACCGTCGATGAGTGCGGCCGCCTACCTCATCGATACCAGCGCTTTGGTCCGCATCCTGAAGCGGCCCGCCCGAGCACGCTGGGAGAAGCCTCTGGAGGAGGGGCTGATCGCCCGCTGCCCGCTTACCGAGGTCGAGTTCCTCTACAGCGCCAGGAATGCGGAAGACCGGGCGGATCTGGTCCAGGACCTGGACGCGCTGTTCGGCTGGACTCCCTTGGACGACCGCGCGGTGACGCGCGCTTGGGACGTGCAACGGGAACTCACGGACAAGGGCAGGCACCGTTCCGCGGGTGCGGTGGACCTGCTCGTCGCCGCGACCGCCGAACTCCAGGGGCTGACCATGCTGCACTATGACAACGACTTCGAGACCATCGCCTCGGTCACCGGGCAGCCGACTCAGTGGCTCGCGCCCCCGGGCGACCTCTGACTGGGGCGCGGCACCCCCCTCAAGCGCCGCGCCCCATCCCCCGGTCCCCCCCGGTTCCCCCGTTCCCCCTGTTTCCCCCTACTCAGTGGTCACCGGAGGCAGCTCCCCCGTGCGAGCCGCCTGTCCGTACCAGAGGGCGCTCGACTTGGGCGTGCGGGCCAGGGTCGAGTAGTCGACGTACACCGCGCCGAAGCGCTTGCCGTAGCCGTACGACCATTCGAAGTTGTCCATCAGGGACCAGAGGTAGTAGCCGCGGACGTCCGCGCCGTCGGCGATCGCGCGGCGGACGGCCGAGAGGTGGCCGTGGAGGTAGGCGATCCGTTCGGGGTCGTGGACGTGGCCGTCGGGGTCCGGCTTGTCGTCGTAGGCGGCGCCGTTCTCCGTGACGTACAGAGGGAGTCCGGGTGCCAGGCTGGTGTAGCGCATGATCAACTCGTGGAGGCCGGTCGGGTCGATCGTCCAGCCCATCTCCGTGCGCTCGCCCGGGGTTTGGTGGAACATCACGTCGTCCGCGCTGGGCCAGGGCGAGTACGAGCTGGCGCCGTGGCCGTCCGCGCGCGGGCCGGCCGGGGCGGACTCGGCGGCTGAAACCAGTGCCGGGGTGTAGTAGTTGAGACCCAGGGCGTCCAGGGGCTGGTGGATCAGCTGCAGGTCGCCGTCGAGGACGTACGACCAGTCCGTGACCGAGGACGTCGCCTCGAAGAGCGTCTCGGGGTACACGCCGTTCAGCATCGGGCCGTGGAAGACGCCGTTCGCCAGGTCGTCGATCCGCTGCCCGGCCGCCAGGTCCGCCGGGTCCTGCGAAACCGTCCTGACCACCGAGGAGTTGAGGCTCACCGCGATCGTGTTGCGGGCGGGAATCGCGGTGCGCAGGGCCGAAGTGCCGAGCCCGTGCGCCAGGTTGAGGTGATGGGCTGCCTTCAGCGAGGCCGCCGCGTCCGTACGACCCGGAGCGTGCACCCCGGACCCGTACCCCAGAAAGGCGCTGCACCAGGGCTCGTTGAGGGTGATCCACTGCTCGACGCGGTCGCCGAGCGCCTCGCCGACGATCTGCGCGTACTCGGCGAAACGCAGCGCCGTGTCGCGCTCCGGCCAGCCTCCCGCGTCCTCCAGCTCCTGCGGCAGATCCCAGTGGTAGAGGGTGAGGGCCGGCTTGATGCCGTGCGCGAGCAGCTCGTCCACCAGGCGGCGGTAGAAGTCGAGGCCGCGCTGGACGGCGGGGCCGCGGCCCGTCGGCTGCACGCGCGGCCAGGACACCGAGAAGCGGTATGCGCCGAGGCCCAGCTCCGCCATGAGGGCCACGTCGTCGCGGTAGCGGTGGTAGTGGTCGACAGCGATGTCACCGTGTTCGCCACCGGCCGTCTTCCCCGGCGTATGACTGAAGGTGTCCCAGATCGAGGGCGTACGGCCGTCCTCCCGCACCGCCCCCTCGATCTGGTACGCGGAGGTCGCGGCTCCCCAGAGGAAGGCGGGGGGAAAGGTCACAGGCTCAGGCATGGAAGCGCTCCCATAGGGGTCGTGGAGGCCGAGGGGTAGGTGGGGGAGGGCGGGGGCCGGGGCGGCGATGGCCCGGCCCCCGTGCGCGGGGACAGTCGGCGGGGTCAGCCCTTGACGGCGCCCTGCATGATGCCGCCGACGATCTGCTTGCCGAAGATGGCGAAGACGATCAGCAGTGGCAGGGTGCCGAGCAGTGCGCCCGCCATGATCAGGGCCTGGTCGGGGGTGTAGCCGCGGCCGAGGCCGGCGACCGCGACCTGCACGGTCGGGTTGCCCAGCTGGGTGAGCACCAGGAACGGCCACAGGAAGTCGTTCCAGGTCTGCACGAACATCAGCATGCCCAGCACGGCCATCGCGGGCCGGGCCGCCGGGAACACGACGTGCCAGATCACGCGCCAGCTGCTCGCACCGTCCACGCGGGCCGCCTCGATCAGCTCGTCCGGCAGCGCCTGGAGGAGGTACTGCCGCATGAAGAACACCCCGAAGGCGTTCACCAGCGACGGCAGCAGCACCGCCTGGAGCTGGTCGGTCCAGCCCAGCTCGGCGACCATCATGTACAGCGGGATCACGCTGAGCTGCGGCGGCACCATCATCGTGCCGATGACGATCAGCAGTGCCGCGTTGCGGCCCTTGAAGCGCAGCTTGGCGAAGGCGAAGCCGGCGATGGTGGACAGGAACACGATGGTGAGCGACGAAACGCCCGCCACCAGAGTGGTGTTGAGGAACGCCTCGCCCAGATTGGCGTCGGTCCAGGCCAGTTCGAGTTTGTCGAAGAGGTTGGCGCCGAACCAGAACGGCGGCGGTGTCTCCGCCAGCCGCGCATTGTCGCGTGACGCGGCGATCGCCGTCCACACCAGCGGGAACAACGAGCCGATGGTGAACAGGGCGAGGACGATGTACGCGATGGGCCCGGCGTGCATCTGCCCGCCGGCGCGCGCCGCCTTGGGCCCCCGTACGCGCTTGGGCGGTCCGGGCTCCGGGTCCGCCGGAGGTTTGGTCAGGGTCGTCGTCACGGCCGGTTCTCCTTAACTACTGGCGCGCAGCCGGCGCGAGATGACGTAGTTGACGATGCCGATCACGATGAGAATCAGGAACATCGTCCAGGCGATGGCGGAGGCGCGGCCCAGGTGCTGGTTGAGCCAGCCCTGCTCGTACATGTACAGACCGAGCGTCTGGAACTGGTGCTGGGAGCCGCCGGACGCGCCCTTGTTGGCGTCGAACAACAGCGGTTCGCCGAACAGCTGGCTCGCCCCGATGGTCGACACGACCACGGTGAACAGGATCGTCGGGCGCAGCTGGGGCAGCGTGACGTGGATGAACTGCCTCCAGCGCGAGGCGCCGTCCAGTGCCGCGGACTCGTACAGATCCTGCGGGATGGCCTGCATCGCCGCCAGATAGATCAGCGCGTTGTAGCCGGTCCAACGCCAGATGACGATGGTCGAGACCGCGAGCTGCGAGGCCCACTTCTCGTTCTGCCAGTCGATGTTGTCGATGCCGATGAAGTTCAGCGCCCAGTTGATCATGCCGTAGTCGCGGCCGAAGAGCAGCACGAAGACGAGGGAGGCGGCAGCGATCGACGTCGCGTACGGCGCCAGCATCATGACCCGGTAGAAGGTCGAGGCACGCAGCTTGTAGTTGAGGATATGGGCCAGGCCCATTGCCATCAGCAGCTGCGGGACGGTGGAGATGATGCCGATGGTCAGGGTGTTGCGCGCCGCGTTCCAGTAGAACTCGTCGTCGAAGATGCGGGTGTAGTTGCGCAGCCCCGCCCACTCCATGTCGGTCGGCGCCGTCAGCTCCACCGTGTGCAGGGACGCCCAGGCCGTGTAGATCAGCGGGAACAGACCGAACGCCAGGAACAGCAGGAAGAACGGCGAGACGAAGACGTACGGGCTCCACCGCATGTCCCGCTGCCATCGGCGGGAGAGCCGGGCGCGCTTCTTCGCCACCTCCGGTGGTACCGCGTCGGCCGGAGGACGGCCCGGGGCCGCGCCCCCCTCCTTGGCGGGGGGCGCGGCGGTGTCGTGCCGGGTGGCCATACCGGTCACTTCTCCAGGTTGTTGTCGATGGTCTTGACGGCCGTCTCCCAGGCATCCTTGGGCGACTTGCCCTGCGTCACGAGGACCACGCCGTTGTCGGTCAGACCCTGCTGGATGATCTGGTCCTTCGGGCCGATGGTCTGGATCGGGCTCTCCTTGGCCAGCGGCGCGAAGATCTCGCCGATCGGGGCGTCACCGGTCATCTTGTTCTTCGCGCCCGTCACCAGCGGCAGATCGTACGACGCCTGCGCGCTCGGGAAGCTGCCTCGCTTCGAGAACAGCTTGGCCTGCTGCTCGGGCGCGGTCAGCCAGGCGGCGAGCTTCGCGGCCTCCTCGGCGTTCTTGCCCGACTTGGGCACGGCCAGGAAGGAACCGCCCCAGTTGCCGGCCTTGGGCGGCGTGGCCACGTCCCACTTGCCGGCGTTCTCGGGCTTCGACTTGCTCTCGATGTAGCCGAGCATCCACGGCGGGCAGGACATCGCGGCGAACTTGCTGTTGGCGATCGTGGTGTCCCAGGCGGGCTGGAACTGCGTCTGGTTGCCGACCAGCCCGTCCTCGGCGGCATCGGCCGTCAGGTCGAAGGCGGCCTTCACGGCCGGGTTCGACTTGTAGATGACCTTGCCGGAGGAGTCGTAGAAACGCTCCTTTTCACTGCCGATGATGGCGTTGAGCAGACCACCGGGGGAGTCCATGAAGGTGGTGCCCTTCGGGGCCTTCGCCTTGTAGTCCCTGCCGACCTCGACGAAGTTCTTCCAGTCGCCCGCCCACAGCTTGCCGACCTCCTCGCGGTCGGTGGGCAGACCGGCCGCCTCGAACAGGTCCTTGCGGTAGCAGATGGCCATCGGGCCGACGTCGGTGCCGAGGCCGATCGTCTCGCCGCTCTCGGTGGTCGCCTGCTTCCACTTCCAGTCCAGGAAGTCGCTCTCCTTGCCGTACTTGGACAGGTCCACCAACTTGTCCGCGTAGGTGTTCGCGACCTCGTTGATGTTGCCGACTTCGATGCCCTGGATGTCCTGCAGGCCACTGTTGGTGGTGAGGTGGTTGACCAGCGGCGGGTAGTAGTTCTCGTTCCGCTCGATCACCGTCTGCTGGACGCTGATGTCCGGGTTGAGCTTCTCGTACTCCTTGTAGAGGCCCGCCTCCTCGAAGCCGAAGCTGCCGAAGAGACCCAGGGTGATCTTGGTCTTGCCGCCGCCGCTGCCGCTGCCGGTCGACTCCTCGTCGCCACCGTCATCGGCACAGCCGGCCAGCAGTCCGGCGCCCAGCGACGCCACGGCCGCGAGGACTACCACCTTGCGGCGGCCGGTTCGGGTACGTGCGCGCATTGTCGTCCTCCTGTTGCCCTGACGTGCCGACCCCCCGGCCAACTGTCTTGCTGGGCCCGTGTGTTCTCGCTTGCGGCTCGGGCGGGGAACGTGCGGGATGTGTATGTGCCAGGTACTGTGGGAGCGCTCCCACAAGTGATGTGTTGAAGGTTCGCCGCTCGACGCGGGGGTGTCAAGGGACCGAGCAGCGAGATATGTCTTCAGTTATCGGGCTGTTAGCTAACGCCGGGGGAGTGATCGAAGTCCGGCGCCGACGCCGGGAGATGGGCGCCGGAAGCCCGGTACGGACCGACACTGTTAGATTCCAGGCCACACGCGGTGCGAGCCGCGTCCGACGGGAGGCGGGGCATGGCAGTCCACGGAGCGCGGGGCCGCAGCGGCAGGCGGCCGACCCTCGAGGAGGTCGCCGCGCGCGCCGGAGTGGGCCGCGGCACGGTCTCCCGCGTCATCAACGGCTCCCCGCGGGTCAGCGACGCCACACGAGCCGCCGTCGAGGCGGCGGTCGCGGAACTCGGTTACGTCCCGAACACGGCGGCCCGCGCTCTCGCCGCGAACCGCACCGACGCGATCGCCCTCGTCGTCCCCGAGCCCGAGACCCGCTTCTTCGCGGAGCCGTACTTCTCGGACATGCTCCGGGGCGTGGGCGCGGCCCTCTCGGACACCGAGATGCAGCTCCTGCTGATCTTCGCCGGCAGTGACCGGGAGCGGCGCAGGCTGGCCCAGTACCTGGCGGCGCACCGGGTGGACGGTGTCCTGCTGGTCTCGGTCCACGCGGACGACCCGCTGCCGGATCTGCTGTCCCAGCTGGAGATCCCGGCGGTGATCAGTGGTCGCAGATCCGCGGAGGAGACGCTGCCGTCCGTCGACTCGGACAACTACGGCGGCGGCCGGGCCGCGGTGGAGCACCTGCTCGGCCGGGGCTGCCGCACGATTGCCCACATCGCGGGCCGCCTCGACGTCTTCGGAGCCCAGCGCCGCATCGACGGCTACCGCGACGCGCTGCGCGACGCGGGCCGGGGAGTCGACGAGGACCTGATCATCACCGGTGACTTCACGGAGGAGGGTGGCCGGCGCGCGATGACGGAACTGCTCGCCCGCCGCCCCACCCTGGACGCCGTCTTCGCCGGCTCCGACGTCATGGCGGCCGGCGCCCGCCAGGTCCTGCGCGAGGTGGGCCGCCGCACACCCGACGACGTGGCCCTCGTCGGCTACGACGACTCCGCCATCGCCCGCCACATGGACCCGCCGCTGACCAGCGTCCGCCAGCCGATCGAGGACATGGGCCGCGCGATGCTCGACCTCCTGCTCGACGAGATCGCGGACCGCCGTCCGGCGGTCTCGCGTGGCCTGGACAAGCGGCAGTTGGTACTTCCCGCGACGTTGGTGGAGCGCGCCTCGTCGTGAGGGGCGGTGTTCCCGTGGTTCGGGAATGATGAAGGCCCGGCCTGTCAGTGCAGGTCGGGCCTTGATCTTTGAGGGTGAGTGACGGGACTTGAACCCGCGACATCCTGGACCACAACCAGGTGCTCTACCAGCTGAGCTACACCCACCATGACCGGCGGTTATCCGCGTGGACTTCCCGACCGGCCGAGAAAAAGTGTACAGGGTCCCGAGGGGTGCTCGCGCCCGCGTTTACGGGGCCCCTACTGCGCAGGCAGAACGTGCTTTGCGGCGATCGTGCGGGCCTTGTCCGAGTCCGGGCCCGGGAGTGGGACGAAGATCGCCTCACGGTAGTAGCGGAGTTCGGCGATGGATTCGCGGATGTCCGCCAGGGCGCGGTGGTTGCCGTTCTTCTCCGGGCTGTTGAAGTACGCCCGGGGGTACCAGCGGCGGGCCAGCTCCTTGACGGAGGAGACGTCGACGATCCGGTAGTGGAGGTACTCCTCCAGGCTCGGCATGTCCCGCAGCAGGAAACCGCGGTCCGTGCCCACGGAGTTGCCGCACAGCGGGGCCTTGCCCGGCTCCTTCACGTGCTCCCGTACGTACGCCATGACCTGCTCCTCGGCGTCCGCGAGTGTCGTACCGGCGGCCAGCTCGGAGAGGAGACCGGAGGCGGTGTGCATGGCGCGCACCACCTCCGGCATGGTCTCCAGCGCCGTGTCGGGCGGGCGGATCACGATGTCCACCCCTTCGCCGAGCACGTTCAGCTCACTGTCGGTGACCAGTGCGGCCACCTCGATGAGCGCGTCGTCGGACAGCGAGAGGCCGGTCATCTCGCAGTCGATCCACACCATGCGATCGTTCATATGCCTTACCCTACGGCCCCGCCATACCGGGGGGCAGGCGCGGGACCAGGCCGGCTGCCGGGCGGGGCGGGCGGCCGGCCCGAAAGGGCCGCATCCCACCCCGCTACGGCCTTACGTCCCTTAGGGCGCGCTCCGCTGCCCCGGCAGGCTGGGCCGGCCGTTGGCGTACATCTCGTTGCCGCTCTTGCCCGGCTCCGTGGACAGGGACGCCGTCGGGCCCACCGCGTGGGCGGCGGCCGTGCGGCGGGTCTGCTGGGGGACCGGGGCGGACTCCTGCGGGGGCTGCGGCGGTGGCGGTTCCTCCGCGTCCGAGGGCTTGTCGGACTGCGGGCGCCGGGCGCGGTAGGCGGCCCGGTACGCGGCGGGGGACGAGCCGAGCTGCCGGCGGAAGTGGCCGCGCAGGGCCACCGGGGAGCGGAAGCCGCAGCGGCCCGCCACCTCGTCCACCGAGTAGTCGGACGTCTCGAGGAGCCGCTGCGCCTGTAGCACCCGCTGCGTGATCAGCCACTGCAGCGGAGCGCTCCCAGTGAGCGAGCGGAACCGGCGGTCGAACGTACGACGGCTCATGTATGCGCGTGCCGCCAGCGTCTCCACGTCGAACTGCTCGTGGAGATGTTCCAGCGCCCAGGCGACGACCTCCGCGAGCGGGTCGGCGCCGATCTCCTCTGGTAAAGACCGATCGAGGTAGCGCTCCTGACCGCCACTGCGCCGGGGCGGGACCACCAGACGGCGGGCCAGCGCTCCGGCTGCTTCGTTTCCGTGGTCCGTCCGCACGATGTGCAGACAGAGGTCGATGCCCGCAGCCGTACCCGCCGATGTCAGTACGTCGCCGTCGTCCACGAACAGTTCGCGGGGATCGACATGGACGGACGGATAGCGCTTGGCCAGCGTCGGCGCGTACATCCAGTGGGTGGTCGCCGGCCGGCCGTCCAGCAGCCCCGCCGCGGCGAGTACGAAGGCGCCGGTGCACAGCCCGACTATGCGGGCGCCCTCCTCGTGGGCCCGGCGCAGTGCGTCGAGCGCCTCCTCCGGCGGCGGCGAGGTGATCGACCGCCAGGCAGGCACGACGACGGTGCCCGCCCTGGATATCGCCTCCAGCCCCTGTGGCGCTGTGAGTTCGAGTCCCCCTGTGGTCCGCAGGGGCCCCTCCTCCCCGGCGCAGACAAGCAGCCTGTAGCGCGGTACGCCGGCGTCCTGGCGGTCAATCCCGAACACCGACAGTGGAATGGAACTCTCGAAGATGGGGCCGCCGCTGAACAGCAGCACCGCGACGATCTCCTTGCGGCGTCGCCCGGAAAGTTTCCGGGCCGCGGCTTCCGGCGCGGCAGTGGAGTCGTGGCTCATACTGCTAAGCCCCCCTCGGTGGTCGCGGCTCCTCGGTTGTGTCGCTCCTGCACGTTTCCCCTCGGTCCTGCACGAGTCCCCCGCCGTAAGACAGCATGATCGAATCTACTGTGTCCCATGGTGCCTACGTGGCCAGTTCAGCACTCGGCACATTGTCGACATGGCAACTTGGCGTGAAGCATTCGATCACGAAGCGTTGCACTCGTGGGCCGTACAGGGAAGTGCGCCTCGGCTCCGTGGCCGGTCCCCGTAGGGTGCGACGCCCCTTGGTGCCCCTTTCGGTGCAGGTGGAACGGGGCGTGGAGACCCCTTCGGCCAAGGAATGCACAGGAGACGGAAGTTGGCTGAAAAGCACCGGGTGCGTGAGCGGAAACCGGTCAGTCGACCGGCGCGTTTTCTGAGGCTCTCCGACCCCCTCTGTGCGCTCCTGTACCGCCCCTGACGCGCCGTCGGCGATTTGCTGTCCGTTTCCCGGCCGGTTTCTCGCTCACCGTGCCCGCCGCGAACCGCTCGGACCGCCTGAGCAAGGCCCGGCACACGGCCGTCACGGCCGCCAGCCCGAGGGTGGTGCCGGCGGCGCCCGCCAGGGAGGTTCCGTACAAGACGAGCACCACGGGGACCAGTACGCAACTGAAGGCCGCCCAGCGCACCACATCGCTCACGGAGTCGCCGACGGGGTCCTGTGCGGCGGGTTTCCCGGAGGAGGGCTGGGGTGCGGACACGGTGGGCCTCCCTGGAGCGGTGGCTTACGGGAGTTCAACGCCTGTTCGACCCGCCGGTCACGGAATCCGCACCGCGGCGGGAGTCCGCCGGGACGAACCGGGCGGCGGAAACAGACCGAGAAGCGTGGCAAACCGAGCAACTGCCGTGCCACGGCGATCGAAACCCTGTGCAAACAGCCTGTACGTGGCAGCAACCATTGCGTTGCGGGTGCCCTCTCGTGCATGCTCCCTGGAACCCTCCCGCGGCCGTCGCGGGATCTGGGCAGAGGAGGCGTGCCGCCGTACCCTTGGGGGTATGGGGTTGGGAAGATGATTCCCGGACACAGCTCCGTAGCACCTGTCGTCCCACCCATGAGGATCCAAACGCCGAGACAGCCATGGCCGGTCAAGAATTCTACGATCCCGCGGACCGCAAGCGCCCCGTCGTCGATCCCACGACGTCCGAGCCCTTCGCGGCGGAAGAGACACGTCAATCCTGTGACCCCGCGTTCAAACACGGCGTCGTCGTCGGTTTCGACGGCTCGACGTCCAGCGAGCGCGCCCTCGCCTATGCGATCGGAATGGCACACCGCTCCGGCTCCGGCCTGATCATCGTGCACGTCGCCAACCGGCTGCCGACCACGGTGTGGGCGGGCTGTGAACCCCCGGTCTTCGTCGACGTCCCCGACCATCGCACCGAGGTGCTGGGGCTCGAACTCGCCTGCGCGGACTATCTCGCCGAGGTGCCCTGGATCCTCGTCGAGCGCGGCGGCGACATCTGCCACGAGCTCGAGGAGGTCGGGCGGGAGTACGAGGCGGACGCGATCGTCGTCGGCTCCACGCACGGCATCGTCGGGCGCATCTTCGGCTCGGTCGCGGGGCGGCTGGCGAAGCGGGCGCAGCGCCCTGTCATCGTCATCCCGTGACGCGTCATCGTCCCCGTTGCTCCAGGCGTTGTCCCAGGTGAGGCGAGGCGCGGCCGGGTGCCGGCGCGCTCGTGACGCGGCATAAACCTACTCGCGCGTAGAGGTGGTTTGTGTCCTTGTGAAGGGTACATACCGGTCGCTGGGCCGACACGGCCCCGGCACAGGGCATCGCGCAAGCGCTCCTGCACGGAAGGGGGCCCGCCGTGAACAACGACGTCACTGCGGGAAGCACCATCACCACCCTCGGTCATCTCGCCCTCGGCGTCACCCTGCTGTTCTTCGGCCTCGGTCACACAGAAGTGATCGACGGCGTGACGGCGGCCGACGCCGTGGGCCTCGCCACGTACGTGGGCGGCATCGCGCTCTTCATCGCGGGTCTGTTCGCGTTCCGCGACCGTGACATCGTCACCGGCACGGCCTTCGCGGGGTTCGGGGCCCTGTGGTTCGCCTGGGGTGCGATGACGGGCGACTGGGGAGTCACCGCCGGTAGCGCGTTGTCGGACAACGCCGCAGGGCTGTTCTTCCTGCTGTTCGCCCTTGTCGCGCTGAGCCTGACCCTCGGGGCGGCGGCCCGTGGACCGCTCGCACAGGGTGCCTACGGGCTGTTCTTCGTCGCGCTTGTGCTTCTCGCCATCTCGAGCTTCGCGGACAACGAAGCGCTCGGGAAGGTCGGCGGCTGGTTCGCCGTGGCGGGCGGCGCCGTGGCCTGGTACGTCGCGACGGCGTTCCTGGCCCACTGGCCCACCGCACTCCCACGACGCGCTGCCGGCCGGAGGATGACGGCTACCGGCTGAGGCAGCCACGAGCCGAGGTAATGGGCGACCTCGGCTCCCGCAAAGAACGGCCTCCTGTGTGCTGGTGGCACACACGGGAGGCCGTTCGCGCCCCCTTTTGCGCCTAAACCGGCGCCGCTCTCGCGGAGCTGGTTGATCGCCGTCGGGGTTGCTCAATTATCGCTTCGGCCGTCTTGTGGATCTTTTTATTCCACCGTCACGGACTTTGCCAGGTTCCTGGGCTTGTCGATGTCCCGGCCCAGGGCCAACGCCGTGTGGTAGGCGAGGAGTTGGAGCGGGATGCCCATCAGGATCGGGTCCAGCTCGTCCTCGTTCTTCGGGACGATGATCGTCTGGTCGGCCTTCTCCTGCTCCTGGTGCGCCACCGCGAGGATCTTGCCGCTGCGGGCCTTGATCTCCTCCAGGGCGGCGCGGTTCTTCTCCAGCAGGTCGTCGTCGGGGACGATGGCAACCGTGGGCATGGCCGGCTCGATCAGCGCCAGCGGGCCGTGCTTCAGCTCGGATGCCGGGTAGGCCTCTGCGTGGATGTACGAGACCTCCTTGAGCTTCAGCGAGGCCTCGCGGGCCACCGGGTAGCCGCGTACGCGACCGATGAAGAGCATCGAGCGGGCCTCGGCGTACTGCTCGGCCGTCTTCTTGATCGCGTCCTCCTGCTCGAGGATCTCGGAGATCTGGCCGGGCAGTTTGCGCAGGCCCTCGATGATCCGCTTGCCGTCCCGGACCGACAGGTCACGGGTGCGGCCCAGGTGCAGCGCGAGCAGTGCGAAGGCGACCGTGGTGTTGGTGAAGCATTTCGTGGAGACGACGCACACCTCGGGGCCCGCGTGCACGTACATGCCACCGTCGGCCTCACGGGCGATGGCGCTGCCCACCACGTTCACGATGCCCAGCACCCGCGCGCCCTTGCGCTTCAGCTCCTGCACGGCGGCCAGTACGTCGTACGTCTCGCCGGACTGCGAGACCGCGACGTACAGCGTGTCGGGGTCGACGACCGCGTTGCGGTAGCGGAACTCGGAGGCCGGCTCGGCGTCCGCGGGGATACGGGCCATCTCCTCGATCATCTGGGCGCCGATCATGCCCGCGTGGTACGAGGTGCCGCAGCCGAGGATCTTCACGCGGCGGATCTTGCGCGCCGCGCGGGCGTCCAGATTCAGGCCGCCCAGGTGCACGGTGGAGAACCGGTCGTCGATGCGGCCGCGCAGGCACCGGTCCACGGCGTCGGCCTGCTCGGAGATCTCCTTGTGCATGTACGTGTCGTGGCCACCCATGTCGTACGAGGCCGCCTCCCACTCCACGGTGGTCGGCTCGGCCGTCGTACGGGTGCCTTCGGTGGTGTACGTACGGAAGTCGTCGGCCTTCAGCGTGGCCATCTCGCCGTCGTCGAGGGTGACGATCTGCCGGGTGTGGGCGACCAGGGCGGCGATGTCCGAGGCGACGAACATCTCCTTCTCGCCGATGCCGAGGACGACCGGGGAGCCGTTGCGGGCCACCACGATGCGGTCGGGGAAGTCGGCGTGCATGACGGCGATGCCGTACGTGCCCTCGATGACACGCAGCGTGTCGCGGACCTTGTCCTCCAGCTTCACGGCCTGCGAGCGGGCGATGAGGTGGGTGAGGACCTCGGTGTCGGTCTCGGAGAGGAACTCGACTCCGTCGGCCTCCAGCTTCTTGCGCAGGTCGGAGGCGTTGTCGATGATGCCGTTGTGGACGACGGCGACCTTGCCCTCGGCATCCAGATGCGGGTGCGCGTTGACGTCGGAGGGTGCGCCGTGCGTGGCCCAGCGCGTGTGGGCGATGCCGGTGGTGCCCTTGAAGCGGGCCGGAACCTTCGCCTCCAGGTCGCGCACCCGGCCCTTGGCCTTGACCATCTTGAGGCCGGCCGTCTTCGGGCTGGTCACGACGATGCCGGCGGAGTCGTAGCCGCGGTACTCCAGGCGCTGCAGGCCTTCGAGCAGCAGCGGCGCCACGTCACGCTTGCCGATGTATCCGACGATTCCACACATACAGAAGGCCCCTAGCCCTAGACGATCTAGCCATAGACGATGCGGCGCAGCTGTCTGAGCGTGAGCTCGGGCGGTGCGACCGCGCGGTACTTCAGGTCTGCCGCGATCCGTTCGAAGATCGCCGCGTTCACCAGGCCCTGAACCTGGAGCTCGCGATGGCGGCGACGGACGTATTCCTCGGTCGTCTCGTCGAAGTAGGCGAGCACGTCCTGGATCACCCGCAGTGCCTCGCCCCGGCTCAGGGCGGTGGAGCGCGTCAGATGATCAACGAGTTCGTCGTGCACTCGATGATCCTGAATGATGGGGCGGGTGATCGCAAGAAATCTGCCCGATATCGGGCAGTGCTGTGGCGGAACTGTCTCAAAGAACCTGCCCTGGCCGCAAAAGATCTATGTCGGGTCGGAGGTCGTCTCAGAGGCGCTTCAGGATGGCCTGCTTGGCCAGGGTGAACTCCTCGTCCGTGAGGACGCCCGACTTGTGTAGTTCGCCCAGTTCGCGCAGGCGGCGCAGAAGGGCGTCGTGGTCGGGCTCGGTGGGCGGCTCGGCGTCCTTGACCGGGGAGTTGGACGGTGTGGGCACCCTGTCCTCCAGGGATGCCGCCGACGGGTGCGGCAGGCGAGCCTGTACCGCCGCCGCGACCAGTGCCATCAGCGGGTCCTTCTTGAAGCCCCACAGCTCAACGGAGTTGGGGTCGTACTTCGGCGGGGCCTTGGTCGGGGCGTTGCGGACGGTGAAGCGGAGACAGCCGTTCTCCAGGCCGACGGCCGGGTGCCACTCCACGGACTGGATGTCCGCGAAGTAGAGCGTGCGGGGACCGGACGCCGCCTTGGCCTCCTCCGTCTTCCAGTTCCAGTCCAGCCGTACGCGCTCCCCGTCGAAGCTCGCGGTGCCGTCCCCGGCGGACACCGACAGCGGCACGGACGGGCCCGGCAGCAGATAGCGGTCGACGGCGGTGGCCGGGACCTGGTCCAGCAGCAGCGCGTTGCGGATCTCGTCCACGAAGTACTCGGCGACGCCGTAGCGGTCGGAGTCGACGGCGAGCTGATACGGGTCGTTGGGTTCGGCGAGCTTGCCGCCGGTCGCCTGCAGCAACGGGTCCGCGCCCTCTCGCAGCCGGAGCTTCAACCGCCCGGACTTCTTGCCCTGCTCGAAGGAGATCCCCGCCAACGCGCCCAGCGGGACCGTCAGTTCACCCAGCGTCTTGCGCAACAGGCTCACGCTCTTGTCGCGCCCCGGAGTCAGGTGCAGGGCATCGCCGTCGAAGGTCCAAGTACCGTCCTTTTGGATGATTTCCGCCATACGGCAATTCTGTACGACGGCGGGCGCCCCCTGGGACCGTACTCGAGGGCGCCCGCCTGCTTGTGGGGCTGCTGCTACAGCCCGGCTATGGGGTTCTTCAGGTTGCCGACGAGCTGGAGTGCTCCGGCCGGGTCGGCGAGGTCGACCATCTGCTTGTTGTTGCGCAGTTGCAGCCGGTTGAGGCACGACAGCGCGAACTCAGGCGCGAACATGTCGTACTGCCGGAACTTGTCGGCCAGTTCGGGCGCGGCTGCCTGATAGTCGCGTACGCAGTCGGCGACCGTCCGCCAGAAGTCGGTCTCCTCGATGACGCCCTCGTCGGCGAGGTTCGCGGCCAGGAAACGGAAGAAGCAGTCGAAGACGTCTGTGAGGATCGACAGAAGCTTCTTGTCCTCGGGCACCTCGACACGGATCCGCTCGACCACCGGCGGCAGCACCGCGTCCGGGTCCATCACCGCGATCTCCTCCGCGATGTCCTTGTAGATCACGCGCTGCACGGCGCCGTCCTCGAGGACGAGGATGACGTTCTCGCCGTGCGGCATGAAGACGAGGTCGTACGCGTAGAAACTGTGCAGCAGCGGCGTGAGGTAGGCGTGCAGATAGCGGCGCAGCCACTCCGTCGGCGCGAGGCCCGAGCGCTCGATCAGCGCCGCCGCGACGGAAGCGCCCTCGTGGTCGACGTGGACGAGGGACGCCATGGTGGCCAGTTGCTCGCCCTCGCGGAGGGAGGGGACCGGGCTCTCGCGCCATAGGGCGGCGAGCATCTTGCGGTACGGGGAGTAGCGGTCGGTGGCGGCCTCGTACTCCAGGTGCCGGTAGCCGACGGCCGCGCGCTCGCGGATGACCGACAGGCCGGTGGACTTCAGCACCGGGTCGTTCTCGACGAGTTGGGCCAGCCAGTCGTTGATGGCCGGCGTCGCCGCCATGTACGCGGCGGAAAGACCGCGCATGAAGCCCATGTTGATGACCGACAGCGCGGTCTTCACATAGTGCTTCTCGGGGGCGCTCTTGTTGAAGAACGTCCGGATCGACTGCTGGGCCAGATACTCGTCGTCGCCCTCACCCAGGCACACCAGGTGCTGCTGGGCGACCTCGGCCGCGAAGGTCACGGAGAGTTTGTTCCACCACTGCCAGGGGTGGACCGGGATGAGGAGGTAGTCGTCCGGGTCGAGGCCCTTTTCGGTCAAGGTGACGGAGAACCGCTTCAGCGTCTCGTCCCCGAGCTCGGACCGCAGCAGGGACTCGTAGTCCAGGCCCACGCCCGCAGTGAACGCCGCCCGCGAGCGGTGCGCCGCCAGCCAGATCAGCCGTACGGGGCTCGCGGTCTCAGGGGCGTACGAGAGGTACTCGTGGACCCCGAAGCCCAGCCGCCCGTTGTTGGCGACGAAGCAGGGGTGGCCCTCGGTCATCCCCGTCTCGATCTCCTGGAAGCCGCTCCTGGCGAGTTCGGCGGAGGTGAGCTGCGGCTTGGTGAGCTTGTAGCAGGTGCCGGAGAGGGTGGAGGAGATCTCCTCCAGATAGACCGGCAGCACCTCGTCGCTCAGGCCCAGCGCACCCTTCAGCTCGATGAAGAACTCCATGGCGTGCAGGGGGAGTTCTCTGCCGTCGCGGTGCCGGGTGATCGACTCGGCGTCGACCTGCCAGTGGTCGAGGGCGCGACGGGCGGCGGTGAAGCGGTAGCGGGTGAGACCGTCGTCGCTGCGTACGGCATACGAGCCGTCGTCGCCGGCCTCAGGCGTGAGGAGCCGCTCGTGCGCGAACTCCGCGAGGGCCTTGCGGATGAGGAGGCGGTTGGCGCGCGCCCAGCGTTCGGGGGTCAGGTGCGCCACGGCGTCGGACAGATGCGGTCCGGCTGCGGTGTCGGTGGTCAGGGTCATATCGCCACTCCTCGCGAAGCCAAGCTGTGCCTTTCAAGGAAGTGCGCCCGCGTGCAGAAGGACAGCAGCGCGCGCTTCTCCGGCTTCTGGATCTCGCGTACGGGCACAAAGCCGACGGCCTCGTTCAGCGCGTGCACCGCCGTGTTCGTCACGTCCGGTTCGACGACGACCCGCCGGGTGCGCGGGTCGGCGAACAGGGACTCCATCACCGCGGTGATCACGGCCAAGGTGAAGCCGTGCACGGGCGTGTCCGTCGGCGCCACCAGGAAGTGCATGCCGACGTCGCCGGGCTCGGGTTCGTACAGGCCGACCAGTTCGACGTACCGCGGGTCGTAGCGCTCCATCAGGAACGCCGGCTCGCCGTCGTGCAGCCCGATGAACGCGTCGTGGTGCTCATGGGCGGCGATCCGCATGTACTCGCGCTCCACGTCCTGGAGTTTGGCGCCCTGCATCATCCAGTAGGCCGCCTTGGGATGGGTCACCCAGGAGTGCAGCAGCTCGGCGTCGGTGAGCGGGTCGAGGGGGCGCAGCGAGAGCGACCCGCGAATCACAGTGCTCATACGGCAAACTCCTGGAACGCGATGGTCTTCTCCACCGGGTAGTACTCGGTGCCGAGCAGCTCCCGGATGATGTACGCGTTGCGGTACGCGCCCATGCCGAGGTCCGGTGAGGTGATGGAGTGCGTGTGGACGCCCGCGTTCTGCAGGAAGATGCCGCGCCCGGTCGTGTCGATGGCGTAGTTGCGGGTCACGTCGTAGTTGCCGTGCTCGTCGTAGCGGATCCGGTCCCGTACGGGCTTCAGGAACTCCGGCTCCGCGTACTTGTAGCCGGTCGCCAGGATCAGGCCCTCGGAGAGCAGCTCGAAGTCCTTCTCCTGCTCCTCCTGACGCAGGCCGAGGATGTACGTGCCGTTCTCATGACTCGCGCTGTTCAGCGAGGAGTTGGTGAGCAGCCGGGTAGGGACCGGACCGCCGAGGTTCTTCCGGTAGAGGAGATCGAAGATCTCGTTGATCAGCTCACCGTCGATGCCCTTGAACAGGCCCTTCTGCTCCGACTGGAGCCGGTAACGGGTCCGCTCCGGCAGCGCGTGGAAGTAGTCGATGTACTCCGTGGAGGTCATCTCCAGCGTGAGCTTGGTGTACTCGAGCGGGAAGAACCGCGGCGAGCGCGTGACCCAGTTCAGCCGGTACCCGTGGACGTCGATCTCGCTCAGCAGGTCGTAGTAGATCTCCGCGGCGGACTGCCCACTGCCGACCAGGGTGATCGACTTCTTCGCCTGCAGCTCCTGCTTGTGCTGCCGGTAGCGGGAGTTGTGGATGAAGTCCCCGCCGAGACCCTGACAGGCCTCGGGGATGTACGGCGGCGTTCCGGTGCCGAGCACGAGGTGCCGGGCGCGGTAGGTCTCGCCGGCTTCCGTCCGTACGACATAGACGTCATCGACGTACGTGACCTCGGTGACCGTCGTGTTGAAACGGATGCTGGAGAGCTGCCCGGCCGCCCAGCGGCAGTAGTCGTCGTACTCGACGCGCAGCGGATAGAAGTTCTCGCGGATGTAGAACGCGTACAGACGCCCGGAGGACTTCAGGTAGTTGAGGAAGGAGTACGGGGACGTCGGGTCGGCCAGGGTGACCAGGTCCGACATGAACGGCGTCTGGAGGTGCGCGCCCTCCAGGAACATCCCCGAGTGCCACTCGAAGTCCGGCTTGGACTCCAGGAAGACGCCGTCGAGTTCGGTGATCGGCTCGGTGAGACAGGCGAGGCCGAGGTTGAAGGGGCCGAGGCCGATCCCGATGAAGTCGTAGGTCTTCTCGGGGGATTCAGGAAGCGTGGTCAAGGGACTCTCCCAGGTACTGCTCGGCGTGGCCGGCTATCAGATCGAGTACGGCGGCGATGTCGTCCGTCGTGGTCTCGGGGTTGAGCAGGGTGAACTTCAGGTAGTGGCGGCCACCGACCTTGGTGCCCGCGACGACCGCGTCACCGGAGGCGAACAGGGCCTTGCGGGCGTACAGGTTGGCGCGGTCGATCTCGGCCGGGTCGGTGACGGCCGCCGGGATGTAGCGGAAGACGAGCGTGGACAGCGACGGCTGAACCACCACGTCGAAGCGCGGATCGGCGGCAAGCAACTTCCAGCCGTCGGCGGCGAGTTCGCAGACCTCGTCGAAGAGTTCACCGATGCCGTCGGCGCCCATCACGCGCAGCGTCATCCACAGCTTGAGCGCGTCGAAGCGGCGGGTGGTCTGCAGGGACTTGTCGACCTGGTTGGGGATGCGCTCCTGCACCATGCGGCGCGGGTTGAGGTACTCCGCGTGATACGTGGCATGCCGCAGCGTGGCCGCGTCCCGGACCAGCACGGCGGATGAACTAACCGGCTGGAAGAAGGACTTGTGGTAGTCGACGGTGACGGAGTCGGCGCGCTCGATGCCGTCGATGAGGTGGCGGTTCCTCCGGGAGGTGAGCAGCCCGCAGCCGTACGCCGCGTCGACGTGCAGCCAGGCGCCGAACTGCTCGCACAGCTCGGCGATCTCGGGCAGCGGGTCGATGGAGCCGAAGTCGGTGCTGCCCGCGGTGGCGACGACGGCCATCGGGATCAGCCCGTCGCGGCGGCAGCGCTCCAGCTCATGGGCGAGCGCGACGGTCTGCAGCCGCTTGTCGTGGCCGACGGGGATGGAGACCACGGAGTCCTCGCCGAGCCCGAGCAGTTTCGCCGACTTCTTGACGCTGAAGTGGCTCACCTCGGAGGCGAAGACGCGCAGTTTGGCGTACGAGGCCGGCTCTTCCCACCCTGCCCGCCCTGGCTTGGCCTCCTCGCGGGCAAGCAGCAGCGCCTGGAGGTTGGACTGGGTGCCACCGCTGGTGAACACCCCGTCGGCGGCCGGGCCGAGGCCGATGCGCTCGGTGGTCCAGTCGATGAGCCGGCGCTCGATGAGGGTGCCGCCGGCGGACTGGTCCCAGGTGTCCAGCGAGGAGTTGACGGCCGAGAGGACCGCCTCGCCGACGACGGCGGGGATCACGACCGGGCAGTTGAGGTGCGCGAGATAGCGCGGGTGGTGGAAGTAGATCGCGTCGCGCAGATAGAGCTCTTCGAGCTCGTCCAGGGCCGCGGTGGTGTCGAGCAGCGGCCGGTCGAGGTCGATCCTGTCGATGCTCGGCGCGAGGGCGTCGACCGTGACGCCGGTGAACGGACGGTTGGTGGTGGCGAGTTTGGCCGCCACCCGCTCGATTCCTTCGGTCACGGAGCTGCGGTACCGCTCCGCGGTCGTGTCATTGAGCAGGTGCGAGCGCATGGGGGTGTTTCCTCCGGGGCAGGAGAGGGTGGGGGTGGGGAGAGCGGTGTCCTTGAGAGTGCGTGGGCGCCTTACTTAGGTAAGGCTAACCTAACTTCTCAATGGCCGCTGGCCCTCATGTCCCTTTAGTTGCGCGTTTGCTTGCCTTTGGTGGCTGTGTGTGTTGGGTGAATCACTCTCCCTGTCACTCTGCTTGCGCGCGCAGTTGCTCCTCGGTCAGCCCGCGCCGCCAGTAACCGACGAACGTGACCCGTCGACGGTCGATCTCCCGCTCGCGTACGAGGTGCCGGCGCAGCTCCTTCACTTGGCCGGACTCGCCCGCGATCCAGGCGTACGGACTTTCTGCGGGCGGGAGTTGGGCCGCTCGGATCGCGTCGTGGGCCATGGGGGACCCCTTGTCGCGTACGAGCCAGGTGATGTCGGCGTCGGCGGGGTTGATGAGTTCGAGGCGGTCGCCTGCGTGCGGGACTTCCAGCCAGGCGGCTGCCCTGGTCCCGGCCGGCAGGGACTCCAGGATGGCTGCGGCGGCGGGCAGGGCGGTTTCGTCCGCCCACAGGACGATCAGGTCGGTGTCGATGGGCGGGCGGAAACGGATCGCTGTGTTGTCGGCGACGGCGGGGCCGAGCAGCACGACTCGGTCACCGGGCTCGGCATCGGCGGCCCAGCGGGAGGCCGGGCCGGCCGGGGTGGGGGCGCCGGGTTCCGTGCCGTGCAGCACGAAGTCGATGTCGATCTCGTCGGGGTCGCGCCTCAGGGCGCGGAGTGTGTACGAGCGCATGATCGCGCGTACGTCTTCGGGGGTGTCGATCCAGGCCTGGCGCCAGCCCTCGCCGTACTCCATCGGCATGACTGGGTGCTCCTGCCCCGGCCGCGGAAGGAAGAGGGAGAGGCTCTGGTCGAGGCCGTTGGAGGCGAAGGCCTTGAGGTCTGGGCCCGCGAAGGTGACTCGGACGAGAGACGGGCTGAGCCGCCTGGTCCGTACGACCTGGAGGGAGAAGAAACGGTACGGGGTGGCTATGGCTGTTGCCATGCGGGCTCCTGAGTTTTTCGTCAGGGGGTAGGGGGTGCTGTTGAGTCCGGGCTGAGGGTGCGTTGTGGCTGGTCGCGCAGTTCCCCGCGCCCCTGGAGGGGCGCTGCTGCCGGCGACCGCCCGAAAGGGGCCGGCCCGCGCGCCGCTGGCAGAAGGGCCGGTGGCGCTCCGTTAGGGGGCGGGGCTGTGTCAATATGCGGCTCCGCCGCGTGGGCGCGAGCAACCACAACGAATACGCACCCGCTCAACCGCCGGAGGCACCCGCGGGGAACTGCGTGACCAGCCACCAAACGGCCCGCAGTCGACCAACCCCGCTCAGCTGACCTTCTTGGCCTTCTCGATGGCCTCGGCCAGGTTCTCGAGGAGCGGCGCGCACTTGTCGTAGGACAAGATCGGCTCCGGGTCACGCGCGATGACCTGCCCAGCCTTGACGGCAGGCAACTGCTTCCACGTGCCCTCCGTGATGTCGGCGGGCTGGATGGCCGAGGAGCGGTTGTCCATCATGATGAGGTCCGCGTCGTACTTGTCGACGTTCTCCCAGCTCAGATTCTCGAACCAGCCGCCGCTGGCCTTCAGTACGTCGGCGGGGGGCTCGACGAAGTTCACGCCGAGCGCCTTGTAGTACTCCAGGTCGGCGGAGAGGTTCGAGGTGGAGACGTAGAAGATGTCCTGGCTCGCGGAGCCGGCCAGCACCTTGATGCCGGGGTTGGCCTTGACGGCGGCGCGCACCTTGGCGGAGGCGTCCTCGAAACGCTTCTTCGCGGCGGTCACCTTGGCGGCCTTGACGTCGGCGCCCAGTGACTCGGCGAGCGCCATCATGCGCTGCAGCGGCCCGGTCAGCTGGCGGTCGTAGACGGAGATGCCGACGCTCTGGGCGAGGGCGGCGATCTTGTCCTTGGACTCCTCGGGGACGTACCAGAGCGTGCCCGCGTCGTCGAACATGGTGGTGATCAGCACGTCGGGCGCCAGGGTCGCGTACTTCTCGACGTTGAACTGGCCGAACTCGTTGCCGAGAATGGTCACCTTGTTGATGTCGAGGTCACCGGCCTGGACGTCGGCCTTGCCGTCCTTGGTCTTGGTGGGGCCGAAGACGCCCTTGACCTCGATGCCGTAGTCGTGGAGCGCGGCGGCGACGCCGGTGAACGCGACGATGTTCGCCGGGACCTTGTCGGTCTTGGCGGTCTCGCCGCGGTCGTCCTTGAAGCTCCAGGGGCCGGACTTGGCGGCCTCCTTGGAGTCGGCCGAGCCACCGCTTTGCGCGTCGTCGTCGCCGCAGGCCGCGAGGACAGCGCCGAGGCCGAGGGCGCCGCCCGCGGCGAGGACGCCGCGGCGGGTGAGGTGGGCGGAACGGGCGTTGAACATGTGTGGCTGCTTTCGAACGGGGCTGGATTGCGGGACAAAGTATCAAGTCAGGTTAGCCTAACCTAACTGCAAATCCAGAAGGTGGTTCCGGGTGCTGAGACACCCGGAGCGATGTATGCCCGTTGCTGTGAGCCGCCTGTGGATCGAAGGCGGGCGAGGTTGCTGCCCCTCCATCGGGACGCAGTGCAGCCGGTTGTGCCGCGAATGGCAAGGCCGACCTGACGCCTCAGTGGTCGGCTGGCGAGCCGTCGGATCCCGCTTACCCAGCAGTCGGCGGAGCATGCCACTGTCGCGACCACGCCGACTCCAACACGGCCGCCGACCACATCGAGGCCACGAAACCGGCACTGGCTGACCGCGCGCGGCCAGCGGCTGTCACTCAACGCCCTGCTCGACACCATTAGCGATCTTGCCGATCGGCAGCGATCCCGGACTCTGGCGGCTTTGGCTGGCGTCGCGGTGTCCAGTAGCCCGGTCCGACGTCGGATACCGCACTTCTGCTATCCGTGTGGGTCGGCGCGCCAGTCGCTTCGAAGCCGGGCCGCAGGATCCGCAACAGTTGTCGTGCATGACCACTGCTGTGCATCGTAGGCCCCTCGCCTCGGGTACGCCATCGGCACCGACCCGACGAGTAGTCACCGGCTCGATTCGGGTTTCAGGCCCTTGACCGCGAGGTGGCGAATCCTGCTTGCCGCTGACGCGGCTTTGTTAGGCCGGGCGGCCTATTTCGTGCGTTCGGTAGCGTTCCGTTGATACGACTCGGCGTAGCTCGCTGGCCGAGTCGGTGTGGGGTGGGGCTGTGAAGACCACGACGCGTAGGTCGTTGCCCGGTACCGTGAGAACGTCGCAGTCCAGGGTCAATGGGCCGATCTCGGGGTGATGGACGGTCTTGGTGCACGTGCTGTGTACACCTACCGCATGGGAGTTCCATAGCTCGACGAAGTGGGCGCTGGTTTCACTCAGTTCGGCCACGAGGTCGGCCACGCGTGCGTCTGCCGGGTACAGGGCGGTGGCGGCGCGCAGATCGGCTACGACGGCTTGCTCGAAGCGTGTTTCCTCATGCGGTTCGTGCGTAACTGTGGTTGGCCGCCGGTGGAAATGCGACCAGAGCACGTTTCGTTCCCGCTCGGACGCCTCGGAGGGATCGCCCAGCAGAGCGGCGAAGGGTCCGTTCCAGGCGATCAGGTTCCAGATCGCGTCGTAGACGCCCAATGGAACGTCCTGCATCTGGTCGATGAGCCGTCGCACACTCGGCGTGATCCAGGCGGTCACCTGACCGTCGTTCGGCGGCTGTTTCCCAGCGAGGATGAACAGGTGGCGCCGTTCCTGCTCAGACAACCGCAACGCCCTGGTCAGTGCGTTCAGGATCTGGGCCGATGGCGTCCCCACCCGGCCTTGTTCCAGGCGCATGATGTAGTCGGCCGAGATCCCGGCGAGCAGCGCGAGCTCCTCCCGCCGCAGGCCGGGCGTGCGGCGGTTGCGGCCTGCGGGGAAGCCGACAGCCGTCGGGTCGAGCCTGTCCCGCCAGGTCCGTAACGCGTGGCCTAGCTCCACAGCCTTGTTCATCTGTCAAGTATGGGCTGACTGACAGGTCGGCGGCTTGAACCTAGCCTCGCCGTTTCGGTTGGGTACGGCGGCTGTTGAGGCGGAAATACGAAAGTGCCTTCCTGACCTGGGACGATGAACCTTGCTGAGGGGTTCTGTCGGTCCAGGCGGAGGGCACTTTCTACGTGCAGGCTATCGGGTTGCGTCCCAAGGTCCAGGTCTGTGCCGATGGTTCGGGGGTGGTCGGGCATGCCGGGGCACGGTTGCTGGCGGAACTCGCCGATGCCACGGGCCTGACCGCCGCGTACTCTGCCGCGCTCAGGCCGCTTCGGCCACGCGGGACCGGACACGACCCGGGCCGGATCGCCACCGACCTGGCCGTGATGCTCGCCAACGGCGGCGAGGCCATCGCGGCCCTGGCCGTACTGCGGGACCAGCCAGCAGTCTTCGGCCCTGTCGCCTCGACACCAACGGCCTGGCGGCTGCTCGCCGATGTTGACGAGAGCGCCCTCGCCTCGCTGGCGGGTGGCTTGTGGGGTTCCACAGTGACCTCCGCTCGTCTCTCTCCGACCGTTCGGCAGCATCGCTGGCGGCCTAGGGCATTCTCGCTGGCGGGCCGGTGAGAGCCCCGCCGTTGGACAGCCGGTGGACAGACGCCTTTGGACAGTGCATCACGGCGTAGCACTGGTCAACCTGTCGTACCTGCTCTGATCAGGAAAAACGCCACCGGAGAGCACGACAAGGCACCAGGGCAACATGATCGCTCATGGTCTCGTAATGCGTAGGTCTCGGGTTCGAATCCCGAAGGCGGCTCTCTCCAAGCCCAGCTCAGACAGTGTCTGAGCTGGGCTTTTGCGTTCAGTAGACGCGTCGGTGGCGCCGGGCGCGGGCCGCGCGCCGGTCCCCGGTCTCAGCTCGATCTTCCCTTCACATGCCCGCGCCGTTCGTCGTCGCCAGTGTGATCCCGCCGCTGCCGCTGCCGCTGCCGCTGCCGCTGCCGCTCCCGCTCTCGCCTCCCGGCTCCGGCTGGCTGGTGATCTACGCCGGTATGACCTTCCTTGATTGCGTCGCGGCCCCACCCAATCAGCCCTGGGAGGTGACCTTGATCAGTACCTTTCCGGGGTAGTCCTCCTTCCCCGCAGCGATATCCATGACAAGGTGCGGGAAATCATCGAGGCTGATCTGCCTTGACGTCAGTTTTTCGAGGGGAAAGTCGTGCGGGTGTTCCGCATGCAGCCTGAAGCCTTCCTCGTAGTCTTCCCTGAGGCATCCGTAGGCACCCGATATGTCGAGCCGCTTCCCGAGATACTCCACGGACTCGATGCGTTCCTGTCGGCGAATGGCGTCGATGTCCGCCTGGCCGATGGGGAAGCTGTCACCTTTGCGTGTGCCGCCGTAGACGAACAGAACCGCTCCGTCCGTCGCCATGTCGGCGGCGATTTCGAGGAGTTCTGTCGTGGCTATGGTGGGCGTCACCATCACGATGTCGAACTGGTTTCGGTGCGCCTCCGTCTTCGCGTCCGCCAGGGGATGTATTTCGCCCTCGGCGAGAATCTCCTGGTCCCGTGCGAATGCGCGTCGCGTCTCTCCGCGGTTGAACACCGAGACCGACGCTCCCAGGTGCCTGGCGTACATGGCGAACATCAGCCCTGCGCAGCCGGCGCCGATGATGCCCACCCTCTTGCCCTGGAGAGAGGGCAGTTTCGTGAGTTCGAGCAGATTCCTGAGCGCGTGCACGATGCAGGCAAACGGCTCGGGCATCCAGATGTTGTCCCGGATGTGCGGCTCCGGCACCCGCACTACGGCTTGGTCCAGCTGCTCCTTCGTACCGTGTACAAAGATGTACTCGGCGAAGCCGGTCGTGCGCGTCGGAGTGATGTTGGGGTTGAGGGTGACCAGGTCGCCTTCTTGGAACCCGGTCCGGGCACCTGCGAAGGCGGCGACGCCGACAAGTTCGTGACCGAACAGCGGACCGCGGTCTTCCATGACATCGCGTGAGCCGAGTATCTCTTTGGCGTCAGCCCGGCAGATTCCTATGTAGTCAGGCTTGATCACGACGGTGTCGTCGCCGAGCGTGTCCTGCGGGAAGACGTGAGCGCCAAGGCTCACTACGCCGTCCATCAGTGTGGTCGTTACATATGCGGGCGGGAGGCTTGGCAATTCAACTCCTCATTTGGATTTCAGTATCTCGCGCGTCCGTGTGTGCAGCCCGGGCGCGTACGCGTACGCGTTCGACGTCGAGGGCGAGACGTCTCATGTCGCCGTCGCGGTAGTCGTTTTCGAGGATCAGTGCTTCGGGTGTGTATTCCTGTGCTTGAAGGGCGGCGAGTGCCTCCCATACCCGGCCGTCTCCATCTCCGAGGAGTTCCCGGGCCACGACGCCGTTCGTGCCGTCCTTGAGATGGATCTGGGGTGCGATCCACTCATGGGTCGCCTCGATCAGTGCCAGGACATCGAGGCCGGACGCACGCGGGTTGTAGGTGTCCAGCAGCAGTCGGAAGGAGGGTGCCGCCACTTCATCGACCAGAGTTCGCGCGCGCTGCGGGTCCAAGCCGTTCTCGTTGGCCAGGAGCAGTCCGCGTGATTCTGCCTCCCGCGCCGCCCAGGCCAGCACGGCCGCGGTCCGCCTCAGATCCTGCATGTCGTTGATGGCACTGCGGCGAAAGCTCGGTACGAACGCCAGCGGCGTTCCCAGGGCCAGGGCCGTGTCGAGCACGCGAGTCAGGATGTGGCGGGCACGCAGCGCGTCCTGGCTGCCCACCGGCGCGTTGAGCCCGATGTCGTTGAGTGTGTTGCCGGAGACAGCGAGCGGTTTCACCCCGTATCGGGCGCAATCGTCCCGGAGCCGGTCCACGGTTCCCGCCGCGTCGAGCCATGGTCCTCTGCCGGGGCCCCCGAGGTCGAGTTGGAGGCTCTCGGTGCCCATCCTGCGCGCCAGTTCGACCGCGTCGAAGTGATCCCCCGGCAGCCGCCAGCCGGCAAGCCCGACGAGGGGGAACCGCGTCACGATCCCGTCCCCGACGAGATTGTGCGGCTCTGGGACACCGGCATCTTCTCGCTCACCGGGTACCAGGCGCCCGCGCCGTCGACCACCAGATGGGCACCGTGCAGTTCGGCTCCGGCCGTTGCCGCCAGCTCCCGGGCCAGCGGGGCAAAGCTCGCTGGCCTCATGTAGGTGCTGTAGTCGAACCCCTCCGGGCGCCTGCGCCGGATCCCGGCGGTGTCGACCATGCCGGCCGGGAGGGCCTGTACGACGCGCAGGGCTTCGGCGCTTTCCTCCTGCGCGATGGAGTCGAGGAGAGCCGAGGCGGCCGCCTTCGAGGCGGCGTATCCGGATCGCCCCGGACCCGCGTTGTAGACGACCTCGGACGAAACCCCGAGAAACACTCCGGGAGCCTCGGCACGGCGCAGTGCCGGCAGCGTCTGAGAGAGCGTCAGCCAGAGGCCGTGCAGATTGACTTCGATCTGGCGTCGCCACTCCGCCTCGGTGCAGTCCCTGAAGAGGGCTCGTCGGTCACCGTAGTGAACCGCCGAGTAGCAGACCGAGTGCAGGGGCTCGCAGGTAGCCAGCGCCAGGCTCTCAGCGACCTGGGCGGCGTCCGTGAGGTCCGTGGCCACCCAGCGGAGGCGGTCGGCACCGGCCCCGGTCGGAGCCGATCTGCTGAGCACCATGACGTCGAGCCGTGCCTCGGCCCAGGCGTCCGCGACGCCGCGGCCGATACCCGTGGACCCGCCGACCACCAGTGCGCGGCGGCGGTTCTGACCATGTGCTGTCACTGAGTCTCCAGGGGAGAAGGCGGCACTGGGACGAAACGCACCGCGAGTTTGATGAGCCGGCTCCCGGCGACGGTCCGGCTGCGACTGGCCGACAGGTCGTTCATGATCTGGGCGGCTTCCCGAAGCCCCACGACATGGGTCACCAGGTCGCGGTAGGACGCCGGATCCCGGCACAACTCGGCGGCCGCCTCGGCGAGATGGCCGTTGCCCACACCGCGGTGGCCCGTCAGGCGTGCGCGTCGGCCTTGGGCGGTGCTCACCTGCGTGCAGGCGGCCGGCACGGGATGCCCCGCGCAGTTGGCGGCCCGGACGGCAGCCAGATCGACTCCGGGCAGCAGTGCGCTGGCGGCGCCCGGCGGGAGACCGCCGAACATGTCGACGGTCAGGTCGCCGCTGTCGAGGCGCAGGGCGGATTCGAGTGCGTCCAGCGTGCCGTCGCGCGGTGTTGCGAGCAGTGCGGCGACCGGTTCCCCGCCGAGCGGGGGTACCTCACCCCGCTCCCCGCCGAGCAGCAACTCCACGCCGGGTACGTGGCGTTGGGCGCTCCATGCCAGTCCGTCACGGGTGTGATGCACAAGGAGGACACGTACGCCCTCCCCGAGCCATCGGCGGGCAGCGCGTGCGGCGAGCTGCCCGATTGTTCCGTCGCCGTACACCACCAGGGTGCGAGGGTGTGCCGTGGCCAGCAGGGTGAAGGCGTACCGGACGGCTGCCAGTGGCTCGATCAGCGTGCCGAGCACAGCGTCGGGCGGCTGCTCCAGGGGCACGACGAGGCCGTCCCGCACCGCTGTCGCGGGAATGCGGGTGCGCTCCTGCAACAGGCCGTCGACGTTGTGTCCCAGCAAGAAGGACGGGTCCGACCTGTGGGTGGGGTTGACCACGATCGGCATGCCCGGCCGCAATGAGTCCGGGACACCCGCCCCGGCAGCGACTACCCGGGCAATGCCTTCGTGGCCGATGACCGGTGCGGGGTCATCGCGCAACCCGCGCAGCATCTGGATGTCGGTTCCGCACAGCCCTGCCACCTGTGTGGCCACCAGCAGCTCACCCGGTGCTGGTTGCTGGGTGGGACGAAGGCGCAGTCTGACTCTTCCTGCCTCACGTACGAGTGCCTGGTGATCCGGGATGTTCTGAGCTGTCCTCATGCCGGCACTCCGGCACATGCTGCGATCCCTGCGCCCGCCAGGCTGTCGGCTTCACCAGGACCAGTGACGGTGATGCGCTGCTCCAACCAGTCGGGGGTGCGGTCGCTGGTCAGATACAGCCCCTGCCGGGTGAGGTGTCCCATCAGGGCACGTTGGTAGTGTTGGGCGAGGCCGTGTACGACGCCGCCGGTCAGGACTGCCTCGTCGATCTCAGGATCGAGGCACAACGCGGTGCGCAGGACGGCTGCGACGGGAGCGGTGACCGCGTCGAGCAGCTCGACCGCGAGGTCGTCCTGCTCGTCCAGCGCACGGCGTAACGATGCTTCGAAGTCCGTCCCGTCGGCCGTCAGCAGGCCGAGTCGAGACGCTGCCCAGCGGCCCGGTTCCCGCCGCTTGAGGGCTTGCGCCATCCGTGCGATGCCGGGGCCGGATGCGTACGCTGCCACGTGCCCCGTCTTCCCGCAGTCGCACTCCAGCTCGATCGGGCGTCCGGCCAGCTCGGTGTTGGCCGGCAGGTGACCGATCTCGCCCTGCAGTCCGCAGCCGTCCACCGGAATCCGGCCCTGCCGCTGGTCGATGACTCGGCAGGCGATGCCCGTGCTGATGGTGGCCAGCAGGACTTTGCGGTGTCCGCGACGGCTGGAGGCCGCCGCGGCATGCAGGAGTGCGGCCGTGACGTCGTTGACGATGTGCCACCGGACGTCACGTCGCCGGGACGCCAACGCCGCCCGCAGGTCGTACGGCGCGCTGTGCTCACCCCACAGCGGTGCGGAGGCGTAGACGATGCCCGAGCGGTGGTCGAGCGCGGCTCCGAAGGAGATGCCGACAACGGCATCCGGTGTCTCGGGAGCCGCATCGCACAGGTCCCGGACCATCATGTCCTGGAGCTCGGAGACCGTGGCACCGGGAAAGCGCTTGAAACTGGGTGAGGGGCGTGACGTACGGGCGCGTAGCTCTCCCCCGCGCAGCCACCACGCCTGGCGAATATGGGTTCCGCCGACGTCGAAGACAGTGATGGCCGTGCTCATACCGCCGCGCCAACGAGTTCCCCGTCCGCGGCCGCCTTCCAGGAGTCGACGAACTCCAGCGCACGGCCGAGCTCTTCCGCGGTGAGGTCGTTGGCGAAGACCACGGAGCCGATGCCCCGTGTGAGGGGAACACGCTGGAGCCCGTCGCGGTGCTTGACCGCGTCGGCGAGAGCCTCTTCGAGGAGCTCCTGCGTGAAGATCGGGTGCGAGATAGGGAGTTGGAAACCCTGGAGCAGCTTCAGCGCCCGGTCCGTGTCGCTCTTCGAGAGATGCCCGCGCAGGTGGGCGAGGGCAAGGCAGATCGCCATGTCGACGGCGACGGCTTCACCGTGCAGCAGTGGCGGGTCGGCGCGCAGTTCCAGGGACGGGCTGAAGGTGTGGCCGTAGTCGACGGACCTCTCCAGTACCTGCTCCCAGAGGTTCGGCTCCAGTTCGTCGAGCATGCCGGAGATCGCCCGGGACAGGACCTCGCTCACCGCCGAGCCGCAGCCGGCCAGGGTGTAACGGGTGATGGAGCCGACCGTCGCCTCCAGGAGGTCGAAGAGGACGGCGTCCTTGACCAGAGCCATCTTGATGATCTCCGCCATTCCGTTGGCCACGTGGCGCGGATCGATGGTGCGGAGGAACTCCGGGTCGATCAGGGTGAGTTCCGGCGCGAAGTAGGCCCCCAGGCGGTTCTTGTGGTGTCCGTAGTTGATCCCGGTCTTCACCCCGATCCCGGCGTCGATCTGGCCGACCAGCGTGGTGGGGATGCGGAGGTAGGGCACACCGCGGCGGTACATGCTCGCCGCGAAGCCGACGATGTCCAGGACCACACCGCCGCCGACGGCGACCACCTTCTCGGCACGGCGCAGGATCCCCATCCGCGACATGGCCTCGGTGACGCGGACGGCCTGCTCGAGGTACTTCGCGTCCTCGTCGCCCTGGACGACCTGCCAGGTTGCTTCGATCTGCCAGCGGTCCAGGTACTCCGCGAACGCTTCTCGGTAGAGGCTGTCGACCGCGGCATCGATCACTAGGAGGCAGCGGAAGGGGTGCCCCTGACCGCCGCCGCAGGCGCGGGCAAGGGTGGGGTTCTCGAGATCCAGCAGTCCGCGCACCATGCTGACGCTGTATGCGACGGGTTGTTCAGCCCGGACGTTCCAGTGAAGTCCGGGTGGCTTGGGGAGATCGGCAACCGGGTTCAGACCGGCAGGTCGAGGCGATTCTGTATGGGACATGACAAGACCTCCATGAGCGTCTTCGGGTAACTGGAAGCGCGCGGCATCGCCGTGGCCGGGGAGCCACCCGGATGTCGTACGGAGTGGCCGCGGCGACGCGGACGGGGAGGGAACCACGGGGGTCCATGAGGACCGAGTCGGCAAAACCAACCGACCGGTCCGCCCATCAGGTTCGAACGCTATTGCTTCATGTGCATACATCGCAACGTGGCAGGCGTCACAATCTATGTATTCCGATGCATGTTTATTGCTGAACAGTCTTGTTGTGAACCCAAAGCCGCGGCCCCGGCCGCAGGTGGGAAACCTGCGGCCGGGGCCGCTGTCGGAAGCGGGCGCGGTGTGCTCAGTCCATCGGCACGGCCGGCGTATACCTCAGCCGGGCGACGAGCGAGGCCGTGGAGTCATTGAGCGCGGCCGCGTCGAGGGCCTCGGTCAGGGCCTTGCGCAGGGTCTGCTGTGCCGCCTTGGCGAGCTGCCTGCCTGTCTCGGTGACCTGCACATCCACCCCCCTCTTGTCGTCGAGGGCGCTGCGGCGCACCACCCAGTCGACGTCCTCGAGCCGGGCGACCGTCCGGCTGACGGCCGGCTGGTTGGCCCCCAGTGTCTTGACGAGGTCCGACATCCGCAGCGTGCCGTCCCGCTGCTCTGTCAGGGAGAGCAAGAGAAGCAGCTCGTTCATGGAGATCCCGTGACTGCGGGTCAATCGCCTGCCCGCGGTCGCGTTGACCTGCTCCATCAAGCGCGCGAGCTGCCGCCAGAGGGCGATCTCATCCCGCCCACCCTCCGGTCCCCAAGTCTCCATTGACCAGGCCCTTCACTGAGTCTTTCGAACGATCCGCTTACCCATCCGTCACCGTCGCCCAGCGTAACTCCTTGCGGCAGTTGACCACACCCTCATGTTAGGCCATCATTTACATGCAATCGCATGCATCATCACTGGAACTGGCTTCCTACGAAAGGCTCGGGTCGCCATGCCACTGCCCCTCCTGGCCCTGATGCTCGGGGTCTTCTGTGTGGGCACTGCCGAGGTCGTCATCGCGGGGATCCTGCCCGAGATGTCGGCCGATCTGGACGTGTCCATCCCGTCGGCCGGCCTGCTGGTCACCGGCTACGCACTGGGGGTGACCATTGGTGGTCCGGTCATCACCCTGCTGACCACCAAGTGGTCCCGCAAGGCGCTGCTGCTCAGCCTGATGGGCGTCTTCATCGCCGGTAACGTCATCGCCGCGCTGGCCCCCAACTACGCGACGCTGATGGGAGCACGCGTCTTCACCTCGCTCAGCCACGGCACCTTCGCCGCCGTGGCCTGGCATGTCGCCGCTCTCATGTCCCCCCCGGACAAGCAGGCGACCGCCATGGCCAAGATCGCGCTGGGTTTCAACTTCGCCAACGTGCTCGGCTCCCCCATCGGCACGTTCATCGGGCAGCAGTTCGGATGGCGAGCCACCTTCGCCTACGTCACAGCTTTCGCTGTGATGTGCCATCTCCTCATCTACAAGTTCGTGCCGAGCGCTCTGTCCACCGAGAGCGACGAGACGGCCGAGGAGCCCGCCTCACTGCGCGAACAGATGAAGGTGTTCCGCAAGGGAAGCCTCCAGCTCTCCATGCTGATCACCGTGCTGGCCCAGGGAGCGGTCTTCACCACGTCGACCTACCTGGCGCCCCTGCTCCGCGACATCGGCCACTTCGCTCCTGCGATGGTGGGCATCCTGCTCATCGTCTTCGGCGTCGGCTCGGTCCTGGGCAACATCCTGGGCGGCAAGTCTGCGGACGCCAACGTCATGCGCGGAGTGCTGCGCGCCCAGACCGCCCTGCTGGCCGCGCTCCTGCTCTTCTGGGCCGCCGCCCCCCACCAGATCCCCGCGGCCGTCGCGCTCTTCGTGTTCGGTGCCGCCGGCTTCTCCATCATTCCGGCGCTCCAGGCGCGGATCCTCGCGGTGGCTTCCGCCGCGCCGGCCCTCGCGTTGTCGGCCAACGTGTCCGCGTTCAACCTGGGCAACGGACTCGGCGCGTGGCTCGGGGGTACGACCATCGACCTCGGCTTCGGTGTCCGGTCCGTGACCCTGACCGCCGCCCTCGCCACCACGATCGCCCTGGTCCTTTCGCTGGCGATGTGGGCCCGCGGTCGCCGCGAATCGCCGGAACTTCCCGCGCTCGACGCGAGCACCGCGGACGTCGCGCTCAGCCAGAAGACGCCGTAACCCCCGCGACAGCCGACCTTCCCCCCATCAGCACCCCCAAGGGAAATCCATGCCTATTCGTCTAGTCAGCTTGATCCTGGCCATCTTCTGCGTGGGCACAGCCGAACTCGTCCCCAGCGGCATGCTGCACGAGCTCTCCGACGACCTCGCCGTGAGCATCTCCACAGCCGGTCTCTTGGTGGCTGTGTACGCCCTCACCATGGCTTTCGGCGGGCCCGTGGTCACGCTGCTGACCACGCGCATCGAACGACGCACCCTGATGACCGGCCTCCTCGTGGGCTCCGTCATCGGCAACATCGTGTCCGCAAGTGCCGGTTCCTACGGCGTCCTCGTCGTCGGGCGCATCATCACCGCGCTGATCCACGGCACGTTCGTCGCTCTGTGTGTGGTCGCGGCCGGTTCGATGGTGCCGAAGGAGAAGGCCGGCAGCGCGGTGGCCGCCACCCAGCTCGGCATCAACCTGGCCACGGTCCTCGGTGTTCCCCTGGGCACCTTCGTGGGACAGCACTTCGGCTGGCGCACCACGTTCAGCACCATCGCCGTCCTGGGCGTGGCCGCCGCGCTCCTGGTATTCGTCACCGTGCCGAAGGCGAAGGGTGCCACGGACAACTCCGGTGTGTCGCGCGAGCTGAAGGTCTTCAAGAAGTGGAACGTCCTGGGCACCGTCCTGGCGACGGCCCTGTGCTCGGGCGGCATGTTCACCCTGATCACCTACATGGTGCCCCTGCTCACGGACGTCAGCGGCTTCGCCGACTCCTGGGTGCCGGGACTGCTCATCGCCTACGGAGTCGGGTCGATCGTAGGAAACATGATCGGCGGACGGCTGGCCGACCGCTCTCTGATGGCCAGCATGATCGGCCTGTCCGCCCTGCTGACCCTCACCTGCGCCCTCTACTGGCTGGTCAGCCCCGTCATGGCGCTCAGCGGCGTCTTCGTGTTCCTCTTCTCCGTGGCCACCTTCGCGCTGATCCCGGGCCTGCAGACCCGGGTGCTGTCCACGGCGGCCGAGGCTCCGACGCTGTCGCTCACGGCGAACATGTCCGCCTTCGGTGTCGGCGCAGCCGTGGGGTCCTGGTACGGCGGCGAGGTCATCGATCTCGGCTTCGGTGTCCGTGGCGTGCCGCTGGCAGCCGCTTTGCTGACCGCGCTCGGCACTGCGGTCATCCTTCAGCTGGCGCTCTCCGAGCGGCGGCGCGCGAAGGCGGCGACGCGCCCCGAGGAAGAGGCCGTCGCGGCGGCCGTCAGGAGCGTGTGAGCCATGGCTGCAACATCGAGCGGCGGACAGTCGGACGCGTCGTCCGAACCCGGCGACATACGTGGCGACACACGGGGCGTCATGCGTGGCGACACACGGGGCGACATAGGTGGTGACACACGGGGTGGCACGCGCACCGCCGCCGCCCGGCTTCCGTCGCTGACGGGCCTGCGTTTCATCGCGGCCGCGCTGGTCTTCGCGTTCCACTCCTCGCTGACCAACTTCCCGTTGAGCCCGTTCGCCGACGAGGATGTCGCGCACGGCTACGAGTGGCTCTTCAGCAAAGCCGGCTGGATGGGGGTGTCCTTCTTCTTCATCCTCAGCGGATTCGTGCTGACGTGGTCGGCGCGAGGAAGTGACACCCTCACCTCCTTCTGGCGGCGGCGCCTGCTGAAGATCTATCCGAACCACGTCGTGGTGTGGGCCCTGGCGATGCTGCTGTTCGCCGCGCAGTTCACCCCGCCGTCCGCGTGGGTTCCCAACCTGTTCCTGATCCACTCGTGGTTCCCGCAGCACGACACGTTCATCAGCGTGAACCTGCCGAGTTGGTCGCTGTGCAGTGAGCTTCTCTTCTACCTCCTCTTCCCCTTCTTCCTGAAGCTGGTGCGGAAGATCCCGGTCCGTCAGCTGTGGCTCTGGGCCGGCGCCATGGTGGTGGGAATGATCGGCATTCAGCTCGTGGTGCAGTTCCTGCTGCCGAGCTCGCCGCAGACGCCGGAGAAGTATCCGCTGTCCGTGGTGCAGTGGTGGTTCGCGTACAACTTCCCCCCGGTCCGGCTCTTCGAGTTCCTGCTGGGCATGATCACGGCGCGTGCGGTGCTGGCCGGCCGCTGGATCCGACTGCCCCTGGGCGCGGCCGGTGCTCTGGTGGCGCTGTCGTATGCCGCGGCTCTGGCGGCCCCGTGGCTGTACGGCCTGTACGCGGTGACCGCGATACCTCTCGCGTTGCTCATCGTGTCCGTGGCCCAGGTCGACACCGCCGGCCGGCGTACGGCCCTGCGCAGCCGTGCCGCCATTTGGCTGGGTGAGATCTCCTTCGGCTTCTACGTGATCCACTACGTCGTCATGTACGTGGTCCGTACGATGATCATGGATGAGGGCCGGGTGGGAACGCTCGCTGGGTTCGCCGTCCTTGCCGTGATCTTTGGCGTGTCCATGGTGGGTGGCTGGCTGCTGTACATCGGCGTCGAGCGTCCGGTGATGCGGCGTTGGGGACGCTCCCGGAAGCCGGCAGCCACCCCGCCCATGACTGAGCCGGACGACAGCGGCGGCCAGTCGCGGACACAGCCGGTGGCAGGCTGAGGAACAACGGATACCCCGGGTACGGCGGAACCGGGCCGCCCGTACCCCGGGTACACCCGCGCCGCAGCCGTCAGGCGCGCGGCGCTCTCCGCCGTTCGGCGAGGTGAGTCGCGTACCACGGCGAGGCCGCCGAGAGACGGGCCAACGGCCCCGGGCCCGCGGGGCGTTCAGCGATCCGCCAGATGTCGTCGCTGTCGTACCAGTGGTCGCCCGCCAGCAGCTCGAACTGACGCTCGCTCACGCCGTGCGGTGATCGCCGGAGGTGCTCCAGGCAGGCTTCCCAGGAACGGTCCTCCGCCGGGGCCGGGGGCAGCACCCCGAGGTCGGCGAGCGTGGTCATCAGGTCTCGATTGCGGACCGGGCGGGGGTGGCTGGCGTGGAAGATCCCGCTGGGCGGGCCGTCGGGCATGGTCGCGAGCCGCACGATCAGGCGGGCCAGGTCGTCCACGTCCACCATGGACGCCAGCCCCTTGCCGCCGTTCCACCGGACAGGCAGCTGTTCCCGCAGATCGGCCAGGGCCGGTACGACCCAGCGATCGCCGGCTCCGGTCACGAGTCCCGGTCGGAGAACGGTGGCCCCCGCGTCCACGGCCACCCGCTCTCCCGCCAGCCGCGTACGGCTGGCCGGGGAGACCGGCGCCGGGGCCACCTCGTTCACGGTGATCCCGCGGTGCGGTCCGGGGCCGTACACCGCGGCGGTGGACAGCTGGATGATCCGGCCCACGCCGCGACGCCGGGCCTCCTCGAGCAGCGCGGTGGTGCCGTGGACGTTCACGGCCGCGCACTCGGCCTCGCTCCCGCTGATCCGTGCGGCGAGGTGAATCAGGACATCCGCGTCCTCGCCGACGCCGTCCAGCGACGCCGGGCGGGTCAGGTCCGCGGGCACCCAGGACAGGCGGGGCGCGGCAGACGACCGTTGCTCGGTGCGCGCGAGCGCCCGGACCTCGACCGGGTGGCCCGTCGGCTCCGGGTCCAGCAAGCGGTGCAGGACCCTCGACCCGATGAATCCGGTCCCCCCGGTCAGGACGACCTGCGGCCGTCTCATGCCCCGGCCTCCGTCTCGGAAACAGGAATCGTGATCTGTGCGATGACGTCGGCGGGAGCCAGCGCGGGCAGGAGGCAGTGCCACATGTCGGCGATCCGTCCCGGCAGGTCAGCCCGTTGGGTGGAGAGCTGCGACATGATCTGCGTACCGGTGTACGCGGCGACCAGCAGGGAGGCGAAGGCGTCCTCGTCGGCCGACGGGAGCAGTTGCCCCTTGCGCCGCGCGGCGACGAGTTCCTCGCGGAAGCGCTCAGCCCACCACTCATAGATCGCGTACTCGTGAAGGTCGGCCTCGTTCTGCTCGACCGCGAGTCGGACGCCCGCGCGAAACAGCGTGTTCTGCTGCATCTCCACCGCCAGGTAGCCGGTCATGTCGATCAGGCGCTGGAGCCCGGCCTCCCCTTGGGGGAACAGCAGATCCGCTGCCTGCTCGTGGATCACGGCACGGGCGAGCCCCTCTTTGGACTTGAAGTGGAAGTACACGGCACCGGCGGTCAGCCCCGCCCGGTCAATGATCTTGGTGATGCTCGCCCGGGTGTAGCCGACCTCGTCGAACACCTCCGCCGCAGCCCTCAGGAGCACCTCCCGCGTGCGCACCGCACGCTGCTGCATCGGCCGTGTGGTCCGATTCACCCCGCACCTTGTCCTCTCGACAAACAAAAATAATAGTCGCTATCTTATGTATGTTGCACGTTGAACCATCAGCGTGTACGCGCTCAAGAGCCAGTCAGCGGGGGAGAATCACCTTGCCATCGCTTCAGCTTGCCTACGACGAGGCGGACTTACCTCGCACGCCTGTGCCCCAGGCCTACACCCACAAGGCGAACCCGGCAGAGGTCCTTCTCACCGATTGGTGCCGGCCCGCACCCGGCGCCTTCACGGTGCGCGCCCACTGGCCGCGGACTCACGAGTTCTACCAAGTCCGCCATGGGCTGCACGACCCCTTGCTGCTGAGCGAGACGGTCCGTCAGACGCTGCCCCTGCTGTCGCACGCCGCGTACAACGTGCCGTTCGGCCACCAGCTGCTCTGGCACAGCTTCCACTGGGACCTCGACCCGGGTGCGCTGCGCTCCGAAGGGCGGGCGGTCGACGTCGAGTTACGCATCACGTGCACGGATGTGAGGTACCGCAAGGAGAGAGCGGCAGCCGTGGCTCTTTCGGCGCAGGCCTGGCGGGAGGGCTCCCAACTGGGCAGCGCCCGGACGAACTTCACCGTCCAGGACCGCGCCACATACGCCCGGCTCCGCGGGGCCTACGCCGACATCGGCATCGCCAACGCCCGAGCCATCCCCGCTCCGCCCCCGGCCCCCGCGCACGTGGTGGGGAGAGAGCGCGTCGAGGACGTCGTCATCTCGCCTGCCGACGGTGACAACCGGTGGCGGCTGCGGGCGGATACGTCACACCCGATCCTCTTCGACCATCTGGTCGACCATGCTCCGGGCATGCTGCTCCTGGAAGCGGCACGCCAGGCCGCACAGGCCACCTCGTACCCTCGCGCCACGGTTGTCACAGGCATGGAAACCGAGTTCATGCGCTATGCGGAGCTCGACGCGCCGTGCTGGATCGACACCCGCCCGCTCGACGGTGACGCGGCAGGCCGCCGGCGCGTCCTGGTCACTGCCCGGCAACACGATGGAGAGATCTTCACCTGTGTCGTCACCCTGGGCGAAGTGTAAAGCGGATCACAGGGCTCACGGCGCTGCTCGCAACAGCCCTTTCCCTTCTCTTCGGCCGGGTACAGGCCCTCGGACGGCGCCCGCTCACGCCACATCCGAAACAACGAAGCCATGATTTGAGGGGGATTCCTATGCGCCGCGTTCCGCAGGCCGTACGACCCGGGAGGCCCGTAAGGCCCGTAAGACCCGAACCGCTCGTGTCGGCCGGTGCGAAGAGCAGCAGGGTCCTGGACGAGCTGTCCGAGTCGCTCTTCGCCCCCCTGCCTCGCAGCGATCAAAGAATCAAGGGTGCCCAGTATCTGAGCGGACTGATCGCGGCCGAGGGCCGCAAGTCGGTCCGGAACATCGCCTCGCACGTCGGCGGCCCCGAACTGGCGCAGAGCCTGCACCACTTCATCGCCTCCTCCACCTGGGACTGGGAGCCGGTCAGCAGCGCTCTTCAGCGCTATGCCGACAACGAGCTGCGGTTCGCCGCCTGGGTGGTGCAGTCACGGCCCATCCCCAGGGGGACCGGGCAGGCCATTGGAGTGTGGGGTGTGGCCAAGGACGTCACCGTCCCCGTGAAATGGAACCTGCTGCGTTCCGGCCAACAGGCCGCGGAGTGCGTCGCATCGGCAACTCTGGGATTCGACCAGTGTGCGGTCGGGCCCCGTCCGGTGGTCCTGGACATCCCAGGGGCCGACCTGCGTCCGGCCTTCGATCGGTACATGGACGCAGGCGCCCCTCTGCTGTCCGCCGTGCCCGCCAACCTGTCGGTGCTGGATCAGGCACAGGGACGGGCACGCCGTTCGCTTCCCGCCGCCCGTCTGCTCCAGCTCAGCCGCATGCTTCGGCGTCCGGTGGAGTGGACGGACCCGGCGACGGGCGACGTGCGCAGAAGCCTGGTCGCCGGTGTCCGGGTGGAATGGGCCGACCGTCCGCTCCTGCTGTTGGGGCAGTGGGACAGTGGACAGGAGCAGCCGGTTCGGTGTTGGCTCACCAACCTGAGGGCAACACCCCTGGGGGTCCTCCTGCGGCTTGCCAAGTCCACGCAGCGCGTTGAGCGGGATTTCGCCAGTTCCGCATCGCACGTGGGGACCCTCGACTACGAGGGACGGACTTCCGACGGTTGGCATCGGCACATGACCTTGGCGGCGGCTGCGCACGTCGCTCAGGTGGTCGCGGCCGCCAGGTCCCGTGTTCGCCCATGGAGCCAGTGCATGGACTCCATGGAGCGCATCGAGTATGGGGCATAAATGCCTAACACGGACACCGTGTCGACTAAACATCCTTCTCCGGTCTGTGTCACCTCTCCGCGAAGTTCTGACACAAGGGCCTTGATCACATCGCCCGCGTCGCCCCTCGGGGCCCATGATCGAGCCATGCGCATTCTGGTTGCTGGTGGTGGCATCAGTGGTCTGGCCACAGCGGTTGCTCTGGGAAAGAGGGGCCATCACGTTCTCGTACTGGAGCAGCGGCCGGTCTTCACCGAGAGTGGAGCGGGGGTCCGGTTGGCGCCTGAGGGCTTCCAGCTCCTGGACCGGCTGGGAGTCGGCGAAGCCGTACGCGCACGGTCGCTGACGATCAACGAATTCCGCATCATGGACGGCTCGACCGGGAAGCCGGTCACCTCGGAGTCGCTGCTTGCTGGTTGCGGGTGGTCCTGCTCGGCACACGCGACAGCTCACCGGCTGGATGTGTACGAACCGCTGCTCGAGGCGTGCTGGGATCTGGACTCTGTCCAGCTGTGTGCGGACAGCCGCGTGGTCGGCTACACCCAGCATGGTGAGTCAGTGGTTGCCGCACTCGCCGACGGACGTAGCGTCACAGGGGATGCCCTGATCCTCACAGATGGTGCTCGCTCCCTCGTCCACAACGATGCGCAACAGGCCTGCGGTGCTTCGCAGGAGCAGCTTGCGGTCTATAGCGCCGTCATTCCGATGGAACTGGTCGCCAGTCGATGGCAGGGGCGCGCAGCCACGTCCTGGGTGGGGGTGGGATGGCATGTATCGCACTACCCCTTGCCTGACTACAGGTACCTGAGTCTTTCTGCCACCCGGCACCGTCACACCGGCGACAGCCTGTCCGGTGCACGAGTGGACCTGGAGCAAGTGCTCGCAGCCTTCCCGGACATCGGATACGCCGCCCGCAACGCTCTTACGATGGGCGAGCATTGGCGGGCATGGACAGTCCTCAGCCGCAAGTCCACCTCGGGCCGGGTACGCGGCAGGGTCGCGCTGGTCGGTGACATCGCGCAGCCGGCACGTCCGCTCGAGGTGTCAGGCATGCACCACGCGCTGAAGGATGCCGTCGAACTCGGGAAGTCGTGGGACGTCTCAGGAGGCGGTGCGCGGAGTTGGCTTGCCGAGTACGACGCACGACGCGGTGAGCAAGCGTGTGACATCCGTGCAGGATGCGGATCCCGGTACGGCCAGACCCGTTGGGCTGACGACCAAGCCCTCGCCCGCCCCTTCCTGTCCACGGGTACTGCGTCGGATCGTTTTGATGGCACGCCATGGGGAACTTCCCACTTCTGCGGCAGGGGTGCGGGGTGGGCCGGTCACTCAGCCGCAGAGGCGGACCCAGGACACGTACGAGGCCGGCTGATCACCGGCACGATCACTTCGCATCCGCATAACACTCCACCACCGCCGTCGTGAACGGAAACCGCACCGGCGTCTGACCGAACGTCAGCCGCCCCGCGAGGTCCGCCGCCTCCCGGATCGCCGCCACGACCGTCTCCGCCTCCTCCTCGGGACAGTGCACGATCACCTCGTCGTGCTGGAAGAAGACCAGCTCGGCCGCCATGTCCGCGCAGGTCCGCCGCAGTGCGGCGAGCAGCAGCAGGGCCCAGTCGGCGGCGCTGCCCTGGACGACGAAGTTGCGGGCGAAGCGGCCCCGCGCGCGGGCGTTGGGGGAGGCGTATCCGGGTATCCACTCCGACCGGGCCGGCTGCCGATCGTCGGAGTCCTCCTCGGCGGCGGGGATGCCCGCCTCCTCCGCCGTGTCCTCCGTCGCCCCGGCCGCCGGCGGGCAGGTCCGCCCGAGCCAGGTCCGTACGAGCCGCCCCTCCTCGCCCGCGCGGGCGGCCTCGTCGACGTACGCCACGGCCTTGGGGAAGCGGCGTCTGAGCGCGGCGAGGTTCTTCAGGCCGTCGCCGGAGGTCTGGCCGTAGACCGCGCCGAGCACGGCGAGCTTGGCCTGGGCGCGGTCGCCGGAGAAGGCGCGGTCGGACACCGACTGGTACAGGTCGGTCTCGCGGCCCGCGACCTCCATCAGACCGGGGTCGCGGGAGATCGCCGCCAGCACGCGCGGCTCCATCTGGTCGGCGTCGGCGACCACCAGCCGCCAGCCGGGGTCGGCGACCACCGCACGCCGGATGACCTTGGGGATCTGGAGGCCACCGCCGCCATTGGTGACACATCGGCCCGTGACCGTCCCGCCCGCCAGGAACTCGGGCCGGAAGCGGCCGTCGCGCACCCAGTCCTGCAGCCAGGACCAGCCGTGGGCGACCCAGATCCGGTACCGCTTCTTATACTCGACCAGCGGCTTCACGGCCGGATGGTCGACCGACTCGATCTCCCAGCGTCGGGTCGACTTGACCTTGATTCCGGCCTGCGCGAACGCCTTGATGACATCGGCGGGCAGATCGGGGCGTACGCGCCGGCCGAAGGCGGCGGACACCTCGTCGGCGAGTTCGGCCAGGCGCCGGGGCTCGCCCCCGCCCGCGTACCGCTCGCCGAGCAGGTCGTGCAGCACCCGGCGGTGCACCTCGGCGCTCCACGGCAGTCCGGCCCGGTTCATCTCGGCGGCCACCAGCATCCCCGCCGACTCGGCGGCGGTCAGCAGCCGCATGCGGTCCGGGTGGGCGGTGGCGTCATGGCGGCGCTGCTGCTCGGCGTACACCTCGACCAGGTCGGCCAGTGGTAGGTGCGCGGCCTGCGGCTCGAAGAGGGGTGACTGCGAGCCGGGTTCGGCGGACCGCTGGGGTGGATCGGGCGGTACGGGGCCGCCGCGCAGCCGGGCCAGGGCGGCGGCCGCCGAGCGGGGCTCGCCGTACCGCCCCTCGTGGCCGAGGAGGAGCGTCTCCGCGTCCTCGACGTCGTAGCACCGCTCCACTCGCATCCCCGCGGCGAGCAGGCGCGGATACGTCTCGGCCGTCGACCGCCACACCCAGCGTGTGACGTCCGGCAGGCCGCGCACGGCCTCGGCGGGGTCCGAGACCCGCCGCACCGGCCCGTCGAGCAGCCCGCCAGGACCGAGGGGGGCGATCTCGATGCCACCGTCCTCGTTCGACCAGGACGAGGGCCTACGGCATCAAGTGTTCCTCACCGACACCCCTTACTCGGATGGCGGGTCCGCCCAGTTCCTGGAGGTCCGTCACCGCGGGCATGCCTCCGTCGAGGACCACATCCGGTGCGGCAAGATCACCGGCTTCGGCCGCTTCCCCTCCCGCGACTTCAACGTCAATACCGTCTGGCTCGAACTCAGCCTCACGGCGATCGATCTGCTGGCCTGGATGCGCGTCCTGCTGCTGGACGGCGAACTCGCCGCTGCCGAGCCGAAGAAGCTCCGCTACCGGCTGCTGCACGTCGCCGCCCGCCTCACCCGCGGCGGCCGCCGTCTGCGCTTGCGGATCTCGGCGACCTGGCCCTGGAAACACGAACTCGCCACGGCCTTCCACCGCCTCGCCGCACTGCCCCGTCCCGCCGGCTGACCGGCAGTCCCAGCCGACCGCCCACAACCCGAAGGACCTTGGAGAACCCGACCACCGCGCCGGGACTCCACCATGCCCAAGCAGCGAAAACACCTCGCCCACCCGACATCTGACGATCAGCGACGTCTCATCACCCCAACCGAAACGGCGAGGCTAGTACTGCTTTTCCTAGGAAGTCCTGGGGCCTGCATACCTCGCTGAACAACGGCAGGCTGGCGACATGACCACAACACTGATCACCGGTGCGAACCGCGGCCTCGGTCTGGAGACGGCCCGTCAGCTCATCGAGGCCGGACATGAGGTCTACCTGGGCGCCCGCGATCCCATGCGCGGCGCCGAGGCCGTGCGGCGTGTCGGCGGTCGAACGGTTCAGGTCGACGTGACCAGTGATGCGTCGGTCGTCGCCGCCGCGAAGCGGATCGGCGAGGAGGTCGAGCGGCTGGATGTGCTCATCAACAACGCCGGCATCTTCGGCTCTCGGCAAGCGGCCGCCGACATCACGGCCGAGGACATGCTGACTGTCTATGACACCAACGTTTTCGGTGTCGTTCGTATGACGCACGCGTTTGCCCCGCTGCTGGCCGCCAGCGACAACCCCGTCGTGGTCAACGTGAGCAGTGGGTTGGGTTCGATCGCCGCGGCGGTGGACCCGACCGGCTATCCCGCGGAAATACCGGTGTGGGTGCCTTCGGTGAGTTACGGCTCGGCCAAAGCCGCGCTCAACATGGTGACGGTTCAGTACGCCCATGCTTATCCCCAGATGCGGATCAACACAGTGGACCCCGGACTCACCGACTCCGACCCAGGTCAGATAGCAAGGCCGGGGGCCCAGACCGTCACGGAGGGCGCAGCCGTGATCGTCGCCCTGGCCTCCATCGACAAAGAAGGTCCGACGGGCGGCTTCTACGGCAATGCGGGCCCCCTTCCCTGGTGACACAAGAACTCGGACCTGAGGAGATCCATGTCAGAAGCGCGAACCGTCGAGATAGTCCTCGACTTCGTCTGTGCCGGCTCGTACCTTGGCTTCACTCGACTCCAACGCGCCGCCATTCGCTACCGGGCCGACGGGGGCGTGGTCGACGTCCGGTTCCAGCCGTTCCAACTGCGCCCCGATGCGCCGCTTGACGGAGGGACGCACTTCGATCTGCTCAGGCGTGAACGCGGCGAACAAACCGCTCGAGCGATTGCCGACGACACTACCCTCGGCGCTGCTGAGGGCCTGGTGTTCAACTTCCGAAAGGCATTGTTCACCGATACGTTCGAGGCGCATCGGCTACTTTTGCAGGCGTCGTCCCAAGGCCGGGGTGAGGACATGGCGGAACGCCTCTTTCGGGCATACTTCACCGAGGGCACGCACCTGTCTGACCGGGCCGAACTCACGCGTCTTGCTGCTGAAACCGGAGTGGAGCCAACAGGCGTCAGCGAAGAAGAACTGCGAGGCGCACTCGCGCGCGGCCGCGAACTCGGTATCGAATCCACACCGGTCTTTCGCTTCACAAACGGGCCAACACTGTCCGACGTGCAGCCCACGGACACCTTGCTTGTCGCGCTGAACGAGCACCGATGATCGACCACGCCCCGACAGGGTTCCGGCAAATTCGTTGATGCCTGGTCAGGTGAGGATTCCGAGGAGTTTGAGCGGGCGGGTGGCGTCGCGTGCGCCCGCGCGGAGCGCGGCGGCGATGTTGGTGTGGCCGGCGAGTCGTTGGAGGCTGACGGCCAGGTTTCGGAGGCTGGCCATGACGCGGGGTGCGTTGCCGGTGCGGACGCGGGAGGCGTCTTCGCCGTAGGTGACGTCCCGGGAAACCGCAGAGAGAAGAGCCGGTGAAACCGTACTGACCGCCAAGATCAAGACCGGTCGACACCTTGGCCGCCATGGATGAGAGTGTCGGCGGTGAGGGCACGGAGGAACGTGCTCCATGAGGCGGGAGAGGAGGCGAGTGAGGGGCTTGGTACGGCCTTTGAGTCGCGGACGTCGATGCCCCTTGCCGATACAGGGAGGCGCAGGCTGATGAGGAGTGCGGGCGTGGCCTTGCTCTCGTCGTTGCCCTGGCGGAGAAGTGGGGGTGCTGTCCGCGGCGGCATGGGATTGGCAAGGCAGTGTGGGCGGAGCTGCTCCTCTGAGCGAGAGAGATGTCAGCCGACCAGGCCCAACTCCCGTGCGATCAGCATGCGTTGGACCTCGCTCGTGCCCTCGCCGATTTCCAGGATCTTGGAGTCGCGCCACATGCGGGCCACCGGGTACTCGTTCATGAAGCCGTAGCCGCCGTGGATCTGGGTGGCGTCGCGGGCGTTGTCCACGGCGATCGTGGAGGAGTAGAGCTTGGCCAGGGCCGCCTCCTTCTTGAAGGGGTCGCCGGTCACCAGGCGGGAGGCCGCGTCGCGCCAGGCGAGGCGGGACGTGTGGGCCTTCATCTCCATGTCGGCGATCTTGAACTGGATCGCCTGGTTCGCACCGATCGGGCGGCCGAAGGCGTGGCGCTCCTTGGCGTACTTGAGGGATTCGTCGACGCAGCCCTGCGCCAGACCCGTCGCCAGGGCCGCTATGGCGATACGGCCCTCGTCGAGGATGCGGAGGAACTGGGCGTAACCGCGGCCCTCCTCACCGAGCAGGTTCGCGGCGGGTACGCGGACGTCGTCGAAGGACAGCTCGCGGGTGTCCGAGGCGTTCCAGCCGACCTTCGAGTACGCGGGCGCCACCGTGAAGCCCGGCGTCCCGGACGGGACGATGATCGCTGAGATGCGCGGCTTGCCGTCCGGAGTGCGGCCGGTGACCGCCGTGACGGTGACCAGAGCCGTGATGTCCGTCCCGGAGTTGGTGATGAAGCACTTGGTGCCGTTGATCACCCACTCGTTCGTCGCCTCGTCGAGACGGGCCGTCGTACGGGTCGCGCCGGCGTCCGAGCCGCCGTCCGGTTCGGTCAGGCCGAAGGCACCGAGGATCTCGCCCGTGCAGAGGCGGGGCAGCCACTCCCGCTTCTGGGCCTCCGTACCGAAGAGGTGGACCGGCATCGCGCCCAGCGAGACGCCCGCCTCCAGCGTGATCGCCACCGAGGAATCCACTCGGGCCAGTTCCTCCAGCGCGATGCCCAGCGCCAGATAGTCGCCGCCCATACCGCCATACTCCTCCGGGAACGGCAGCCCGAACAGGCCCATCCGGCCCATCTCCCGCACGATCTCGTACGGGAACTCATGCCGCTCGTAGAAGTCACCGATCTTCGGGGCGACCACGTCGTGTGCGAACTCCTCGACCGTACGCCGGAGTTCTTCGAGTTCGGGGGAGAGCTTGTGATCCATCGTTCTTTCACTGCTCCTTGTGGGAGAGGGCGCGGACGGTACGGGACGGGCTGGGCCGGCCCAGTCGGTCGGCCATCCACACGCTCGTGGCGATAAGACGGTCGAGGTCGACCCCGGTGTCGATGCCGAGGCCCCGCAGCATCCACACGAGGTCTTCGGTGGCGAGGTTGCCGGTGGCGGACTTGGCGTACGGGCAGCCGCCGAGGCCTCCGGCGGACGCGTCGACGGTCGTGACGCCGTGCTGAAGTGCCGCGAGGGTGTTGGCGAGGGCCTGGCCGTAGGTGTCGTGGAAGTGCACGCCGAGGGTGTGCGTGGGAACGCCTTCTTCGTTGAGAGCGGCGAGGAGGGTTTGGACGTGTCCGGCTGTCGCCACCCCGATCGTGTCGCCGAGGCTCAGTTCGTCGCAGCCCATGTCGAGCAGGGTCCTGCAGACCCGGACGACCTGGGGGATCGGGACCGCGCCCTCCCACGGGTCCCCGAAGCTCATGGAGATGTAGCCGCGGACGTGGCAGCCTTCCGTCTTCGCCCGGTTCACCACCGGCTCGAACATGGCCAGCGACTCGTCGAGGGTGCGGTTGAGGTTGGCCTTCGCGAAGGACTCGGTGGCACTGGCGAAGACGGCGACCTGCCGGGCGCCGAGCGCCAGGGCGCGGTCCAGGCCGCGTTCGTTCGGCACGAGGACCGGGAGCGCGACCGGGAGTTCGCTGACGCGGGGGAACAGCTGTTCCGCGTCCGCCAGTTGGGGCACCCACTTCGGGTGTACGAAGCTGGTGGCCTCGATGGTCGTCAGGCCCGCGTCGGCGAGGCGGTGGATGAACTCGGCCTTGACCTCTGTCGGGACCGTGCCCTTCTCGTTCTGCAAGCCGTCGCGGGCGCCGACCTCGTAGATCCGGACGGCGGCCGGGAGGCCCCGGGCGGGGACGGCCATGGGGAGTCCCAGTTCGGGAGTGGTCATGATGTGGCCTCCTCCTGCTCCTGCCCCAGCTCTTGCTCCTGGGGCGCGATCACGGCCAGCACCTGGTCCATGGCGACGGTCGAGCCCGGAGTGACGTCCAGTTCGGCGACGGTGCCGGCATGCGGGGCGGAGATGACGTGCTCCATCTTCATCGCCTCGACGACCAGCAGGCTCTGTCCGGCGGTCACCTCGTCGCCGACGGCCACCTTCACGACGGTCACCGTGCCGGGCATGGGGGCGGTGAGGGAGTCGACGCCGGTGCGGGCGGCGCCGGTGAGGGAGGCGGCGACGGGGTCGTAGTCCTGGACGTTCCAGGCGTCGCCGTCGCGGCCGAGCCAGGTGCCTGTCGGCAGGGTGGCGAAGGTGTGGGTGACGCCGTTGAGGTGGAGGGTGACGGTGCCGGTGCGGGTGGGTGGGTTTTCTTCCCCAAGCCCGCCCCTTCCCGAAGCTGGGGGCAAGCCCCCAGACCCCCACGAGACTTCCGCGTCGCGGAGAGTGCCGCGTACGCGTACCTCGACTGGGTCGTGGCCGGGTACGCGGAGGTGGTGCACGGTCCAGGCGGGCTCCCCGCCGAGTCGCCATCCGCTGGGTACCGAGAAAGGATCGGTCCACCCATCTAGCCCGTCCGGCGTTTGAGGACGAGGCCGTTCAGGCCGAAGGGGGGTCTGGGGGCGCAGCCCCCAGCTTCGGGGAGGGGCGGGCTTGGGGAAAAGTTCCGCTTGTCGCAGCAACCCCGCCGCCACGTAAACCTCACCCGGCACCTCAGCCGAGACCAGCCCGTCAACCTCCCGCTCCACCAGCCCCGTGTCCAACTCCCCGGCCACGACGGCAGGGTGAGCCAACAGCCTCCGCAGGAAACCCACGTTGGTCGGCACCCCCAGCGTCACCGTCTCGGCGAGGGCCGCCCGGAGCTTCCGCAGCGCGGTCGCGCGGTCCGGCCCGTACGCGATGACCTTGGACAGCATCGGGTCGTACAGGCTGCCGACCTCGGTGCCTTCACTGAGCCCTGAGTCGGTGCGAACACCGTCGCCCTGAGGCTCGCGCAGAGTCAGAACCGTCCCCCCGGAGGGAAGGAACCCCCGCGCCGGATCCTCCGCGCAGATCCGCGCCTCGATCGCGTGCCCCGTGAGCGCGATGTCGCCCTGCCCGAACGCCAGCCGCTCACCCGCAGCGACCCGAAGCTGCCACTCGACAAGATCGACCCCCGTGACCATCTCCGTCACCGGATGCTCGACCTGGAGCCGGGTGTTCATCTCCATGAAGCAGTACGCCGACGGGTCGTCGCCCGGCACGATGAACTCGACCGTGCCCGCGCCCACATACCCGCAGGACCGCGCCGCCTCCACCGCCGCCGCCCCCATGGCCGCCCGCGTCTTCTCGTCGAGCAGCACACTCGGCGCCTCCTCGATGATCTTCTGGTGCCGGCGCTGGAGGGAGCACTCACGCTCGCCCAGGTGCACCACATGGCCGTGGCCGTCGGCCAGGACCTGGATCTCGATGTGCCGGGGCCGGTCGATCCACCGCTCCACGAGCAGCGTGTCGTCACCGAAGGATGCCCGCGCCTCACGCCGGGCCGCCGCGATCTCCTCGCTCAGCACCGACAGGTCGCGCACCAGCCGCATCCCCTTGCCGCCGCCGCCCGCCGAGGGCTTGAGCAGCACGGGGGCGCCCAACTCGCGGGCCGCCTCCTCCAGTTCGGGATCGGCGGCTCCCGGCACGACCGGAACCCCGGCCGCCCGCACTGTCTCCTTGGCCCGGATCTTGTCGCCCATGAGCTCGATGGCCGAGGCGGGCGGCCCGATGAAGACGAGCCCGGCGTCGGCGCAGGCACGCGCGAAGGAGGCGTTCTCGGCGAGGAAGCCATAGCCCGGATGCACCGCCTGCGCGCCCGTCCGTGCCGCCGCCTCCAGCAGCCGCTCCGCCGACAGATAGCTCTCACCCGCCGGCGCCGGACCGATCCGTACGGCCGTGTCCGCCTCCCGGACGTGCCGTGCGTCGGCGTCCGCATCGCTGAAGACGGCCACCGAGCGCACACCCAGCGACCGGAGCGTACGGATGACACGGACCGCGATCTCGCCCCGGTTGGCCACAAGCACTGTCTCGAACATGGTCAAGAGTCCCTCACCCTCACATCCGGAAGACGCCGAACTGGGGCTCGCCCAGCGGGGCGTTCGCGCACGCGGTCAAGGCCAGTCCCAGCACCTGCCGGGTCTCCATCGGGTCGATGACCCCGTCGTCCCAGAGCCGGGCCGTCGCGTAGTAGGCGTTCCCCTGGCGCTCGTACTGGGCGCGGATCGGCTCCTTGAAGGCCTCTTCCTCCTCGGCGGGCCAGGACTCGCCGCGGGCCTCCAACTGGTCGCGCTTGACGGTCGCGAGGACCGACGCGGCCTGCTCGCCGCCCATCACGGAGATCTTGGCGTTGGGCCACATCCACAGGAAGCGCGGGGAGTACGCCCGGCCGCACATCGAGTAGTTGCCCGCGCCGTACGAGCCGCCGATCACCACCGTAAGCTTCGGTACGCGCGTACTGGCCACCGCCGTGACCATCTTGGCGCCGTGCTTGGCGATACCGCCCGCCTCGTAGTCACGGCCCACCATGAAGCCCGAGACGTTCTGCAGGAACAGCAGCGGGATCCCGCGCTGGTCGCACAGCTCGATGAAGTGGGCGCCCTTCTGGGCCGATTCGGAGAACAGGATGCCGTTGTTGGCGACGATCCCGACCGGATGCCCGTGCACCCGCGCGAACCCCGTCACCAGCGTCTGCCCGAACTCCGACTTGAACTCCGCGAAGCGCGAGCCGTCGACCACGCGCGCGATGACCTCGCGTACGTCATAGGGGGTACGGGAATCCACCGGCACCACGCCGTACAGCCCAGCCGGGTCCGCCTTCGGCTCCACGGCCGGTGCGACCGTCCAGGGCAGTGCTCCGCGCGCGGGGAGGGTGGAAACGATGGTGCGCACGATCCGCAGCGCGTGCGCGTCGTCCTCCGCGAGATGGTCGGTGACACCCGACACGCGCGCGTGGACCTCGCCGCCGCCCAGCTCCTCGGCGGTGACGACCTCTCCGGTGGCGGCCTTCACCAGGGGCGGGCCGCCGAGGAAGATCGTGCCCTGATTGCGCACGATCACGGCCTCGTCGCTCATGGCGGGGACATACGCCCCACCCGCCGTGCAGGAGCCGAGCACCGCCGCGATCTGCGGGATCCCCGCCCCCGACATCCGCGCCTGGTTGTAGAAGATCCGCCCGAAGTGCTCGCGGTCGGGGAAGACCTCGTCCTGCATGGGCAGGAACGCGCCCCCGGAGTCCACCAAGTACACACAGGGGAGGCGGTTCTCCAGCGCCACCTCCTGGGCGCGCAGGTGCTTCTTCACCGTCATCGGGTAGTACGTGCCGCCCTTGACGGTCGCGTCATTGGCGACGACCACGCACTCGCGGCCGCTCACCCGCCCGATCCCGGCGATGACCCCTGCCGCCGGAGCCTGGCCGTCGTACAGCCCGTCGGCGGCGAGCGGGGCCAGCTCCAGGAAGGGTGAGCCCGGGTCCAGCAGGGTGTCCACGCGGTCGCGCGGCAGCAGCTTTCCGCGCGCGGTGTGCCGGGCGCGCGCCCGCTCGCCGCCGCCGAGCCGCGCCATGGCCAGCTTCTGCCGCAGCTCGTCCACGAGGGCGCGGTGCGCCACCTCGTTGGCCCGCCAGGCCGCCGACGCAGGGTCAGCCGCGCTGGTCAGCTCCGGTGCCTCCTGCATCGTGGAGTCCCCTCACCTTGTTAATGAGCGTTAACCGTTTCCATCAGGTTAACGAGCGCTAACCTCGCTGTCTAGAATTGCCTCCATGGCCATCAGAACCGACGCCCTCACCCGCCGCGAACAGATCCTCAAGGAAGCCGCCCGGCTCTTCGCCGAGCGAGGCTTCCACGGCGTCGGTGTCGACGAGATAGGGGCGGCGGTCGGCATCAGCGGACCGGGCCTGTACCGGCACTTCGCGGGCAAGGACGCGATGCTCGCCGAGCTGCTCGTGGGGATCAGCGAGCAGCTGCTGACCGGTGGCAAGCGGCGGTCCGCCGAGGTCGCCGGGAACCCGGAGGCGGTCCTCGACTCGCTCGTCGAAGGGCACATCGACTTCGCGCTCGACGACCGCCCTCTGATCACCTTGCACGACCGCGAGCTGGACCGCCTCCGGGACAGCGACCGCAAGCTCGTACGGCAGCTCCAACGGCAGTACGTAGAGCTGTGGGTGCAGGTCGTGCGCGAGGTGTACCCGGACCTCGCCGAGCCGGCCGCCCGGGCCGCCGTCCACGCGGTGTTCGGGCTGCTGAACTCGACGCCGCACCTCGGGCGCCCGGGCTCGCTGCCCGGCCGGGCGGGGACGGCGGCGTTGTTGCACCGGATGGCGCGGGGGGCGTTCGAGGCGGCGGCCGTCTCGGCTCCGGGGTGAGCCGGTCCTGCGGTGACTGGTTCCGGCGTGGCGCGGTGCCCGTGTGACCTGCCGTCAGCGTGACCTACGTCTCTGGACGACTGTAGTGACCGGCGGGTAACGTGGCCTGAGCAAGCGCTTAGAAAAGACACTCGGCGCTTGAAACCGAGCAGCGCGAGCCAAGGAGCCGTACACGATGCGCCGTACCGTCTTCACCGAGGATCACGAGGCGTTCAGGGAGACCCTGCGAGCCTTCATCGAGGCCGAGGTCGTCCCCGTGTACGACGAGTGGTTCGCCGCGGGCCAGGCGCCGCGCGACTTCTACTACAAGCTCGCCGAGCTGGGCGTCTTCGGGATCCGCGTCCCCGAGGAGTTCGGCGGCGCGGGCATCGACTCGTACAAGTTCGAGGCCATCATGTACGAGGAGACCGCCCGCGCGGGTGTCTCCTTCGGCGGCTCCGGTGTGCATGTGCTGCTCGGTCTGCCGTACATCAAGATGCTCGGCACCGACGAGCAGAAGAAGCGGTTCCTGCCGAAGTTCGTCTCCGGTGAGGAGATGTGGGCCCTCGCGATGACCGAGCCGGGCACCGGCTCCGACCTCGCGGGCATGAAGACCACCGCGAAGCTCTCCGACGACGGCACGCACTATGTGCTCAACGGCGCCAAGACCTTCATCACCGGCGGTGTGCACGCCGACCGCGTCATCGTCTGCGCCCGCACCTCCGCTCCGCGCGAGGACGACCGCCGCTTCGGGATCTCCCTGTTCGCCGTCGACACCAAGTCCGAGGGCTACTCCGTCGGCCGCAAGCTGGACAAGCTCGGGCTGAAGACCTCCGACACCGCCGAGCTGGCGTTCGTCGACGTGAAGGTGCCGGTCGACGACCTGCTCGGCGAGGAGAACAAGGGCTTCGCCTACCTCGGCACCAACCTCGCCTCCGAGCGCTGGGGCATCGCCTTCGGCGCGTACGCGCAGGCAGCGGCGGCGGTCCGGTTCGCCAAGGAGTACGTCCAGGACCGTACGGTCTTCGGCAAGACGGTCGCCTCCTTCCAGAACACCAAGTTCGAGCTGGCCGCCTGCCAGGCCGAGGTCGACGCCGCGCAGGCCGTCGCCGACCGCACGCTGGAAGCCCTGGACGCGGACGAGCTGTCCCCGGCCGAGGCCGCGAGCGCCAAGCTGTTCTGCACCGAGGTCGCGCACCGGGTCATCGACCGCTGCCTCCAGCTGCACGGCGGCTACGGCTTCATGAACGAGTACCCGATCGCCCGCCTGTACGCCGACAACCGCGTCAACCGTATCTACGGCGGCACCAGCGAGGTCATGAAGATGATCATCGCGAAGGACATGGGGCTGTAGGCCGTGCGCAGTTGCCGCACGGCACAACCGACATCATGAGCCAGGCAAGCGAGGCGAGCCGGCCACGCGAGGCACTCGACTCCCTGCTCGATCTGCTCGACCTCGAGCGGATCGAGCAGGACATCTTCCGCGGCCGTTCCCACTCCTCCGTCGTCCCGCGCGTCTTCGGCGGACAGGTCGCGGCGCAGGCGCTGGTCGCCGCCGGGCGTACGGTTCCCGAGGACCGGCTCGCCCACTCCCTGCACTCGTACTTCCTGCGCCCCGGAGACCCCGGCGCGCCCATCGTCTACACCGTGGACCGGATCCGCGACGGCCGTTCCTTCACGACCCGGAGGGTCGTCGCGGTCCAGCACGGGCAGCCGATCTTCCATCTCTCCGCGTCCTTCCAGACGTACGAGGAGGGCCTGGAGCACCAGGCCCCCATGCCGGACTCGCCCGACCCCGAGAGCCTGCCGACCGCGGCGGAGACCCTGCCGGCGTACGCGGACGCCTTCTGGGAACCGGGCGTTCTGGAGCGGCTGTTGGAGGCCCGCGCCGCGGTCGACCTCCGGTACGTGGACGCACCGCCGCTCGCCAGCGTCGGGGAGCCACGTGAGCCGCGCTCCCAGGTGTGGTTCCGCACGAACGGCAAGCTTGTGGATGATCCCCTGCTGCACGTCTGCCTGGCCACCTATGTCTCCGACATGACCCTCCTCGACTCCGTCCTCCTCGCCCACGGGCGGGGCGGCTGGGCCGTGGGGGACGTGGTCGGGGCCTCACTGGACCACGCGATGTGGTTCCACCGGCCGTTCCGGGCGGACGAGTGGCTCCTGTACGACCAGGAGTCGCCGTCGGCGTCGGGCGGGCGGGGGCTGGGGCAGGCCCGGATCTACACGCGGGAGGGGCAGTTGGCGATCACGGTGATCCAGGAGGGTGTGGTACGGGTTCCTCGGTGACGGGGCCCTCCGGGGGCGCGGAGGGCCGGGGCTTGGTCCGAGCGATATCGAACTCCCGTAAGGTGCACGGGCTGTGGCGATGGGGAGGCGGTCCGGAATATGGCACCGGGGACTGTGACACGGGATCAGCTCGCAGGCGCGGCGCGGGCGGCGCTGGGAGCCGGGCGGCGGCTGGAGGGAGTCGAACGGGTTGCGGGCGGCAGCAAGAAGGGTGTCTACCGCCTGACGATGGACGACGCGACAACGGCGATCGCCTACGTGTGGGACGCCGCCGAGAACTACTGGCCGTCGGCCGACGGCGACGACGACCTCACCGATCCGTTCTCGCCCGGCCTGGGTCTCGACCTGTTCGAGGCCGCCCACACGCGACTGGACGCGCTCGGCGTCCGCGTCCCGGCAATACGCCTGCTCGACCGCGACGGCACGCACTACCGGGCCGACCTGGCGATCGTCGAGGACGTCCCCGGCGAAAACCTGGAGGAACTCCTCGTGCGCGACCCACGCACGGCCGCCCCGGTCATGGCCCGCCTCGCAGCGGCGCTGGAGGCCATGCGGCACCACCGGGCACCGACGTACGGCAAGGTGGCCGTGGTCGACGCCGGCGAAACCTCGCGCGGAACGTCATGCGAGGCGGTCGTCCTCGATCGCGCGCTACGGGACCTCACCGAGGCAGCCTCCCGCGACCCCAGGATCGCGACCGCCCGCGACCAACTGGAGGAGCGGCTGCTCGTGCTGGCCGAGCAGGTGCAGCCGCGCACGGAGTACTCGGTCGTGCACGGCGAACTGGGCCCGGACCACGTACAGGTGGACGCGGAGGGCAACCCCGTACTGATCGACATCGAGGGCTTGATGTACTTCGACGTCGAGTGGGAGCACGTCTTCCTGCGCATCCGCCTGAACGACGAGTACGGCCCCCTGGCAGTGTCCGGCCTGGACGAGAACCGCCTCGCCCTCTACACGCTCGCGCAACGCCTCTCCCTCACGGCGGGCCCACTGCGACTCCTCGACGGCGACTTCCCCGACCGCACCTTCATGAAGAACATCGCCGAACACAACCTGAAGGAAGCGCTGACACTGGTCTAGGCGGGGGCTGTGAGTGGGGCGGAGCCCGGCTCGGACGGCTCAGCCGGTCGTCGGCACGACGTCCCTGTGGATCGCGCGGGCCACGCCCTGGATCGTGTTGACGCCGTAGGTCATCGTGCTGTTGCCGTGGGTGAGGACGGAGATCATGTAGTCGTGGCCGCCGCCCTTGAACGTACCGATGCTGTGGACGCGCCAGCCGTACGTGGACCGCGACAGCCAGCCGTTCTTGACGTGCACGGACACGGAGGAGGGCGCCCCCGCCGGCGTACCCCATCTCTGCGAGGAGATGACCCTCCCCATCAACTTCGATATGTACGCACGGGAGTTGTCGCTCAGGACGGAGTTCCTCGCGGTGATGAGGGCGAGCAGCTTCTGCTCGTCGCGGACGGTGATCTGGGTGAGTCCCCAGTAGCCGTTCGCGCCGGGCTGGGTCTGGGTCATCCCGGCGGCGGCGAGAAAGCCCCTCACCTTGGTCACGCCCAGCTGTCTCCACAGCGTGCTGGTCGCGGAGTTGTCCGACTTGGTGATCATGGCGGTGGCGAGATCGGTCTCGCGCTGAGTGAGATACCGGTTGTGCTTCCTGGCATCCCACAGCAGCGTGGCGAGCACGGTCACCTTCACGATGCTGGCCGAGTCGTACGCCGTACCCGACCGCAGCGTGCAAGTCGTCCTGGTCGTACGGTCGTAGAGGCCGACGGCGATCGTGCCGTTGCGGTTCGCGAGGGCGGTCGTGATGTCCCGCTGCAGTTTGGCGGCCAGGCCCGCCTTCGCGGACGTACAACTGACCTGCGGCGTCGCCGCGACGGCGGGCCCCGCGCCCGCCACGAACGGCACGAGCACTCCGGCACCGAGCCCCACGCACAGCACACGGGCACGCCGGGACATCCGGTGAGTCATGAAGGCTTCCCATCCCTTGGAGAACACGAGCGCGCTCCGGCGCACTGCCTCTTGTGACTCATTTGAGTGGCCGAAAGTTGCACACACGTTTCCCGCACGGAAGTTCTGGGCGGTGAGAGGCCCAACGCCCAGCGGGCACGCCATGATGAGCCCGTGGACTTCGAGCCGTACCGGGGTGAGTTGGTGGCGTACTGCTACCGGATGCTGGGCTCGTTCCACGAGGCCGAGGACCTGGTGCAGGAGACGATGCTGCGCGCCTGGAAGGCCCGCGACCGGTACGACAGCCCTCGGTACCGGCCGGCGGCTCTTCCCCGCCGGCAACCCGCCCGCGTACCTGGAGTGCCTGTCGGCCGAGCAGACCGGCGCCGCCGTCCTCGCGCGATACCGGACCCGGCCCGCTGCGCCCAGGTGACGGCACCGCATCGCCCTACCGCCTGACTCCATCAGCCGTCAACCAGGGCAAACCCTCAGCCAGTTGGGGAAAACCCGCGCCCCACGCAGCTATACGGGAACGTCACACAAACGCCCCTTCCCGGTTACACGGCGGACCCCTCTCCCGTGCCACGCTCCCGCTTGACCGTACGGTCAACTCGCGTAGAACGCCCGGCGCTCGAGTCAGGCTCCGGGCGGGCTCGCGTGCCGTCCCCGGGAAAGGGCACCCCCATGTCCGTTACGCAGACAGGCAGTCGGACCGGCAGACGAATACGCAACTGGAAGCCGCTCGCGCTGACCGCCGCCGCCGTACTCGTCGGAATCACGCTGCCGACCGCCGCCGCGAGCCCCGCCGTGGCCACCACCACCGCGTACGACGACACGTACTACGAGGGCGCGATCGGCAAGACGGGTCCGGCGCTGAAGGACGCGCTGCACACGATCATCAGCGACCAGACCAGGATCTCGTACTCCTCGGTCTGGAACGCCCTCAAGGCCACGGACCAGGACCCGAACAACAGCAACAACGTGATCCTGCTCTACAGCGGCACCTCCCGCAGCAAGTCCCTCAACGGCGGCGACACCGGCGACTGGAACCGCGAGCACGTCTGGGCCCAGTCCCACGGCGACTTCGGCACCTCGGCGGGCCCCGGCACCGACCTGCACCATCTGCGCCCCGAGGACGTGCGGATCAACAGCATCCGCGGCAACAAGGACTTCGACAACGGCGGCAGCGCGGTCAGCGGCGCGGCCGGCAACTACACCGACTCGAACTCGTTCGAGCCGCGCGACGCCGTCAAGGGCGATGTGGCCCGCATGATCCTCTACATGGCCGTCCGTTACGAGGGCGACGACAGCTGGGCGGACCTGGAGCCCAACGACTCGGTCACCAACGGCAGTTCCCCGTACCACGGCCGCCTCTCGGTCCTGAAGCAGTGGAACGCCGAGGACCCGCCGAGCGTCTTCGAGGAGAACCGCAACGAGATCATCTACGACAACTACCAGCACAACCGCAACCCGTTCATCGACCACCCCGAGTGGGTGGAGGCGATCTGGTAGCGCATCCGGCCTGGTAGTACACCGCGCAGAGGCTCGAACTCCCCGGGTTACCGGGGAGTTCGATTCAAGCCAAGCTTACAAATGAACAATGAATGTCTTCAGGTCGAACAACCGGTGACCTACCGTCCGAGTCTCATCCCATGAAGGCGTGTCCCCCACGCGCTGAAAGGATCGACTCGAAAGGCACATGCATGTCCCGAGCACGACGCAGGACCCCCACCGCCCGGTTGACCGCCCCTGTGGCCGCCGCGGCGCTGCTCGCCGGAGGGATCGGCAGCCTGGCCCTTACCGGGGCCTCCGCCCATGCAGCCCAGGCCGCCCCCACGGCCGAATCGGCGGACGTTGACGTAAAGGACGACTTAAACGGGGACGGCTACGCCGACCTGGTCGTCGGCGCGCCGAACGCCACGATCTCCGGCGCTGCCAAGGCCGGCTACGTGGCCGTCACGTACGGCTCGTCCAGCGGCCTCTCCGCCACCAACAAGAAGCTCATCAGCCGCTCCACCGGCGGTGTTCCCGGCTCGGCCACAGCCGACCAGCGCTTCGGGTCCACCTTCACCAAGGGCGACCTGGACGGCGACGGCTACGGCGACCTCGTGATCGCCGGTGGCACCGCGGGATCCGTCATCCTCTGGGGCTCCCCCTCGGGCCTCACCGGCGGCACGAACATCGCCGGATACGGGGCCGCCCCCCAGGCCGGTGACTTCGACGGGGACGGCACGACGGACCTGGCCCTGTTCTCCAAGCAGGACGTCGGCGGCGACGACCCCGAGGGCGCCCCGGCCACCTTGTGGAAGGGCCCGATCACACGCACCGGAAAGCCCGCCGCCACCCTGAACATCCTCGACAAGTCCGAATGGTGGGGCTACGAGGCGGACGACGCCTCATGCGTCACCAACGGCGGCTGCGTGGACGGCCCCGACTCGATCACCGGACCTGTCGTCTCCGGCCAGGTCGGCGACGTCAACGGTGACGGCAAGGACGACATCGTCCAGTGGGCCTACACCGGCGACGGTACTTGGGGCAACCGGGTGCTGTACGGCGGCAGTTCGGGATTCACCACCGTGCGGGCACCCGGAGACACCGCGGGCGGTCCCCAGCCGGGCACCGGCGTGGGTGACGTGAACGGTGACGGCATCGACGACGTGGTGGTCGGTGCCGACGACGCGAGCGAGAAGGTGCGCATAGCGTTCGGCTCGGCCCAGGGCCTGAACGACGCCGGTGATCAGGCCTTCGACCAGAGCCTGCCCGGCTTCCACGGCGCCCAGGAGCCCGGTGACAACGTTGGCTCCGCGGTCTCGGTCGCCGACGTCACGGGCGACGGCTACGCGGACATCGCGCTCGGCATCTCCGGCGAGGACTTCAGCGGCCTCACCGACGCCGGTTCGTTCGCCCTGGTCCCCGGCAGCGCCTTCGGCGTCACGGGCACCGGCACCCAGGTCTTCCACCAGAACACCGAGGATGTGCCCGGAGTCGCCGAGACGAACGACGGGTTCGGCGCGGCTGCCTCGCTCCTGGACGTCGACGGCAACGGCCACCGCGACCTCGCCGTCTCCTCGACGGCTGAGAACGCCGACGCCGGAGCGGTCTGGCTCCTGCGCGGCAAGACGAGTGGCCTCACCACCACGTCGGCCTTCGCCTTCGGCCCCGGGACGCTGTCGGCACCGTCCGCGGACGCACTGTTCGGCTCGGACCTGCGCTGAGCGGCTGAGGAAACGTAAGGCCCAGGACAGGCGCCCGCGCCTGTCCTGGGCCTCACTCGTGCCTGAGCGCGAACCACAGCTCCATCCGTACGTCCGGATCGTCGAGGTCCATGCCCAGCAGGGCCGCACACCGCGCGACCCGCTGCCGCACCGTGTTCCGGTGCACGGACAGGGCGACCGCCGTGCGGTCCCAACTGCCGTGCAGGGAAAGCCAGGTGCGGAGGGTCTCGGGGAGGGCCGGGTTCGTGGCGATCGGGGCGAGGAGCGTACGGGCGTGAGCCTCGGCCTCGGCCGGCGGAATCAGACCGGCCAGGCCGGGGCGTTCGCCGTGGCGGACCAGGGGCGTACGGGTGGCCCGCGCGCGAGCCAGCGCGCGGGCCGCCTGCGTATCGCCGGTCGCCCATTCCTGCGGGCCGACGGCCGAGCTCGCCCCGCACGTCCAGCCGGACTGCGGGACCGGCTCACGGTCGGCGGGCACGAGGACGCGTACGACCTCCCCGTCCACGTCCACGAGCGCCGAGCCGAGTGCCGCCCCCAGCGCGGACGCGGCGACGGCATCCGGCGCGGGGCCGTCCGGACACGCGTGCACCACGACCCACCGCTTCCCGCCCAGGAGAGGCGCCACGTCCTCGGGTGCGGCGCCCAGCAGCAGCCGTACGAGAGCTGAGGAGCGGGCCGCGCCGGTACCGCTCTGGTGCTCGCCGGTGAGGAGGGACAGGAGTACGGCGGCGACGGAGGCGATGGTGTGGTCGCCGGGTTCGCGCCGGGGCGCCGCCACTGCGAGCACGAACCTCTGCTCCGTACCGAGGGCGTACGCGGCGAGATGGGTGCCGTCCACGGTGTCGGTGGCGGAGGAAGGGGCGGGCGTGGGCGTGGCCCCGGGGCCCTCGACCGGCCGCACGATCGCCGCCAGCTCCACCAACGCACCACTCACTCCCGGCCCCAACTCCCGCCCCGCAACTGCGACTTCCGCCCCGTCGGTTCCGTACAGCACTGCCCGGCAGCCCACCCGCTGAGCCAGTTGCCGCAGGACCGACGGCACCGGGTCCTGCCGGGAGGCCGCCGCGGCCAGGCTCTGCTGGGCCTCGGTCACGCGGCGCAGCTCCGCGTGCCGGGCCTGGGCCATGAGCTGCCAGACCGCCCGGGCCACGCCCGAGAAGGTGGTCTGCGGCGGGACCTCGACCAGCGGCAGCTCGTACGCCTCGCAGGCCGCGACCAGCGCCCGCGGCACCGTGTCGTGCACCGGCGCCACCCCGAAGCCGAGGGCTGCGCCGCCCGCCGCGACGATCCGGGACACGTAGTCCTCGAAGTACGTCCCCGAACCCGCCGCCTCCGGGATGTGCACCCCGGCCGTCAGCAGCAGCTCGCCGCCCAGCAGGTACGGGTACGGGTCCGCCATCTCCGAGGTGTGCGCCCAGTGGATGACGATGTCCGGATCGGCCGGCCCGGCGATCTGGCGGAGGGCGAGGTCCTCGCGGGCCAGGAGAGCCGCCAGTGGGACCGGTGGGGTGGGAGGGACGGAAGGGTCCGGCACGGTGGACGTTCCCTCCACTCGAAGCGGCTCGAATGGATGAAACGTACACTTCGCAGTCGCTTTCCGGCCACCTAGTGTCGGTGCTCGTCACCCGCAGGCGGCGACACCGAGTGAAGGAGGGCCCCGTGGCCGTCGACTACGCAGTCATCGTCGTCTATCTGGCAGGCATGCTGGCCATGGGGTGGTGGGGCATGCGCCGCGCCAGGTCGAAGAGCGAGTTCCTGGTGGCGGGCCGCCGCCTCGGCCCCACCATGTACTCCGGCACCATGGCCGCGATCGTCCTCGGCGGCGCGTCCACCATCGGCGGCGTCGGCCTCGGGTACCAGTACGGGCTCTCCGGCGCCTGGATGGTCTTCACCATCGGCCTCGGGCTCCTCGCCCTGTCCGTCTTCTTCTCCGCCCGCATCGCCCGGCTGAAGGTCTACACCGTCTCCGAGATGCTCGACCTGCGCTACGGCGGACGCGCCGGTGTCATCTCCGGCGTCGTCATGTGGGCGTACACGCTGATGCTCGCGGTCACGTCCACCATCGCGTACGCCACGATCTTCGACGTCCTCTTCGACATGAACCGCACGGTCGCGATCGTCCTCGGCGGCTCGATCGTCGTCGCGTACTCGACGCTCGGCGGCATGTGGTCCATCACGTTGACGGACATGGTGCAGTTCGTGGTCAAGACGATCGGCGTACTGCTCCTGCTGCTCCCCATCGCGGTCGTCAAGGCGGGCGGCTTCGGCGCGATGAGGGACGAACTGCCGACGTCGTACTTCGATCCGCTGGGCATCGGCGGCGAGACGATCTTCACGTACGTACTCATCTACACCTTCGGCATGCTGATCGGGCAGGACATCTGGCAGCGCGTGTTCACCGCGCGCAGCGACCGGACCGCCAAGTGGGGCGGCACGATCGCGGGCACCTACTGCCTGGCGTACGCGCTCGCCGGCGCCGTCATCGGTACGGCGGCCAAGGTCCTCTACCCGAAGCTCGGCAGCGCGGACGACGCCTTCGCGACCATCGTGAAGGACGAACTCCCCATGGGGGTACGGGGGTTGGTGCTCGCCGCAGCGCTGGCCGCCGTGATGTCGACGTCCTCCGGCGCTCTCATCGCCTGCGCGACCGTCGCCAACAACGACATCTGGTCGCGGTTGCGAGGGGCCGTCCGACCGTCCGAGGAGCAGCACGACGAGGTCAGGGGCAATAGGGCCTTCATCCTCATCATGGGCCTCGCGGTGATCTGTACCGCCATCGCGCTCAACAACGTCGTCGAGGCCCTGACCGTCGCCTACAACCTCCTCGTCGGCGGCCTCCTCGTCCCCATCCTCGGCGGCCTGCTGTGGAAGCGCGGCACCGCTCAGGGCGCGCTGGCCTCCGTCGCGGTCGGCGGCCTCGCGGTCATCGCGCTGATGGCGGCGTACGGAATCCTCGCCAACGAGCCCATCTATTACGGGCTGCCGGCCTCGCTGGCCACGTACGTGATCGTCTCGCTGGCCACGCCCGCCACCGACGCCGCCGTGCTCGCCGCCTGGCGCGAGCGACTGGCGGGCCGGGCTCCCGAACCCGTGTCCGAACCCGTTCCGGCTCCCCACTAGAGTCGGCCGTGCAGTACATACGCGACGAAGCGTAGGAAAGAAGGCAGAACAACCATGAGCAGCAACGAGACGCCCCGCGGCCCCGTCGACTCCTCCCGCGTTCCGCGGTACGCGGGTCCCGCGACCTTCGCCCGGCTGCCCCGCCTCGACGAGGTCGGCCGCGCCGACGTCGCGGTCGTGGGCGTGCCGTTCGACGCGGGCGTCTCGTTCCGGCCGGGTGCCCGTTTCGGCGGGAACGCGATCAGGGAGGCCTCGCGGCTGCTGCGGCCGTACAACCCGGCGCAGGACGCGTCTCCGTTCGCATTGGCCCAGGTCGCGGACGCGGGCGACATCGCGGCCAATCCCTTCGACATCAACGAGGCGGTGGAGACGGTGGAGGCGGCGGCGGACGAACTGCTCGGCACTGGCGCCCGGTTGATGACCCTGGGCGGTGACCACACCATCGCGCTCCCGCTGTTGCGTTCGGTCGCGAAGCGGCACGGCCCGGTCGCCCTGCTCCACTTCGACGCGCACCTCGACACCTGGGACACGTACTTCGGCGCGGAGTACACGCACGGGACACCGTTCCGCCGGGCGGTCGAGGAGGGCATCCTCGACACGTCGGCGCTGTCGCACGTCGGCACGCGCGGTCCGCTGTACGGCAGGAAGGACCTGGACGACGACGAGAAGATGGGCTTCGGCATCGTGACGTCGGCGGACGTGATGCGACGCGGCGTCGACGAGGTGGCGGACCAGCTGCGGCAGCGCATCGGCGACCGTCCGCTCTACATCTCCATCGACATCGACGTCCTGGACCCGGCGCACGCGCCCGGCACGGGTACGCCGGAGGCAGGCGGCATGACGTCGCGTGAACTCCTGGAGGTCCTCCGTGGGTTGGCGTCCTGCAACCTCGTCTCGGCGGACGTCGTGGAGGTCGCGCCCGCGTACGATCACGCCGAGATCACGTCGGTCGCCGCGTCCCACACGGCGTACGAACTGACGACGATCATGTCCCGCCAGATCGCGCGGGCTCGTAAGGAGACCGAGGCCAAGTGACGCACGACCACGACCTGGTGCTCCGCCCCACGCCCGCCCAGACATCAGCCGCGCTGAACCCGCCCGCCCGTCGCCCGACCACCACCCCTCAGGGAGGCGCTACGCGCCACGTGATCACTGGCCGCATCGGCGGAGACCTGGTCGTGGAAACCCTGTCCGGTCTCGGCGCGACGACGGTCTTCGGTCTCCCCGGCCAGCACGCCCTGGGCCTGTTCGACGCACTGCGCCGCTCCTCGCTCCGGTACATCGGCCTGCGCGTCGAGAACAACGCGGGCTTCGCGGCAGACGCGTACGGCCGCATCACCGGCGAGGCGGCCCCGCTGCTGCTCTCGACGGGCCCGGGCGCGCTGACGTCCCTGGCCGCACTCCAGGAGGCGGCCGCGGCGAGCGCGCCCGTGCTGGCGATCAGCAGTCAGATCCCGACGGCGGGCCTGGGCGGCGGCCGTCACGGCTATCTCCATGAACTCCCGGACCAGGCAGCCTCGTTCAGGGGCGTCGTCAAGTCGGTCCATACGGTCCGTACGCAGTCGCAGATCCCGTCGGCGATCGCGGCGGCGTGGCAGTCGGCGCTGACGGCTCCGCACGGGCCGGTGTGGGTGGAGATCCCGCAGGACGTACTGCTGGCCGAGACGCAGCTGCCGGAGGTGACGGCGGCCGACGCGACGCCCGAGGAACTGGTCCCGCGCCCCGAACTCACGGCGGTGGCGGCCCACTTGCTGTCGGGGGCGGCCCGCCCGGCGATCATCGCGGGAGGCGGGGTCGTACGGGCGGACGCGTCCGGAAAGCTGCGGGCGCTGGCGGAGCGGATCCAGGCGCCCGTGGTCACCACCTTCGGCGGCAAGGGCGCGTTCCCCTGGGAGCACCCGCTGTCCTTGCAGTCCTGGCTGGAGGACCGGCACACCACGGACTTCCTGGAGGACGCGGACGTACTTCTCGTCGTCGGCTCGGGCCTGGGGGAAATGTCGTCGAACTACCGCACGTTCAAGCCGCGGGGCCGGCTGATCCAGATCGAGGCGGACCTGGGCAAGCTGGAGTCCAACTACCCGGCGCTCGGCATCCACGCCGATGCCAGGCTCGCGCTCTCCGCCCTGCTGGAGACGGTGGAAGAGCGCACGGACGCGGCGGCTCCCGAGCGGGTACGTACGCTCCTGGAACGGGTCCGTGCACGCATCGCCGCCCAGGAACTCAACCTGGAACAGGACATGTTGGCGTCGATACGCCGAGCTCTGCCCCCGCACTCCCCCTCCTTCTGGGACATGACGATCCTGGCGTACTGGGCCTGGTCGGCCTTCGACGCCCGCCACCCGAACACCATGCACTCGGCCCAGGGCGCGGGCGGCCTCGGCTACGCCTTCCCGGCCGCACTGGGCGCCGCGGCAGCGGACCCCACCCGCCCGGTCCTCGCGGTCTCCGGCGACGGCGGCGCCCTGTACTCCATCGCCGAACTCGCCACCGCGAAGCAACACAACTTCGACGTCACCTGGCTGATCATCGACGACGGCGGCTACGGCATCCTCCGCGAGTACATGACGGACACCTTCGGCGAGACGACGGCGACGGCCACAGCCACGGAGACGGCCACAGAACTGGCCCGCCCGGACTATGTGGCCCTGGCGGAGTCGTTCGGGGTACCGGGTGTCCGTACGGCACCCGAGACCCTCGAAGACGACTTGGCGAAGGCCCTGTCAACGCCCGGCCCGTCGGTGATCGTCCTGCCGGCGGTGCTACGGATGTTCGCGCCTACGCACCTGGACTGACGGCGTCTCCCGGCAGTAGCCCACTGTTTCCTCCCGCTTCGCAGAACAGCTCCTTCCGTGATCCAACACCGGTGGTTGGCTTCCGAGCGCCCCCTCCCGCAGCGTCGCAATTGACTTGCCCCTGACAGAGGAGCCCTCATGGAAGCCTCCAGACTGCCCCGGTCCCACCGGGCCGGCCGCGCCCGTGTGCCCGCCGTACTCGCCGCCCTGCTGCTAGCCGGCTCCGCCCCGGTCGCGTTGGCCGACTCGGGGGCGCAGCCGGTCGCGGTCACCGCGGCCGTGGAGACGCCGGCGGTGTACGACGACGAGGCCGGCGGTGACGCCGACGCGGACGACCCGGCGGTGTGGGTGGACCCCGCCGCCCCCGCACGCAGCATCGTTGTGGGAACGCTCAAGAACGCCGGCCTCGACGTGTACGGGCTGAACGGGCAGCGGCTGCAGCACATCGCCGCCCCGGCCGCGCCGGGCCCGGACGCCGAGGCGGGGCGCTTCAACAACATCGACGTCGTCTACGGCTTCGACCTCGGCGGGAAGAAGACCGACCTGGCACTCGTGAGCGACCGGGGCCGGGACCGGATCCGGATCTACGCCATCGACCCGAAGGCCGTCGCCGAGGGCCGCCCCCCGCTGACCGACGTCACCGCCGCCACGGTGCCCCCGGTGTTCTCCGCCTCGGAGACGGCCGTGGACGAGCAGCGCACCGCCTACGGCCTGGCCGCATACGTCGATGACGGCGACGTGTACATCGTGGTCAGCCGCCGCTCCGAGACCCGGCTGAAGCTCCTCAAGCTGACCGCGAGCAACGGCAAGGTCGGCTACGGCACCGCGGACACCCTCGACATCCCCGGCACGTTCACGTTGCCCAACGGCACGCGGTGGACGCCGTGCGCCGACCCGGGTGACCGTGCGCAGTTCGAGGGCATGACCGTCGACCAGGAGACGCACACGCTGTACGCGGCCCAGGAGGACGTCGGCCTGTGGCGGATCCCTCTGGACGACGCGGAGTTCGAGAAGCCGGCCCTTCTCGACAAGGTCCGTGAGTACGGCGTCCCGTGGACGTACGACACGGCGGAGGAGGAGTGCGTGATCGACACGGCGAACGACCCCGGCTACGGCGGCACTCATCTGTCCGCCGACGCCGAGGGCATCACCGTGTACCACGCGGCTGACGGCAAGGGCTACGTCCTCGCCTCCAGCCAGGGCGACAACACCTTCGCCGTCTACCGCCGCGAGGGCAGCAACGCCTACGTGGGCCAGTACGAGATCACTGACGGCCCGGCGGCCGACAGCGTGCAGGAGTCGGACGGCGCCACCGTGGTCAACGTCCCGCTGGGCGGGGCGTTCCCCAAGGGCCTGCTGGTCACGCACGACGGGCACGCGGCCCCCGAGGACGGCGACCGCGACGCCACGAACTTCAAGTTCGTCCGCTGGGACGCGCTGGCCTCGGCCTTCCCCACGCCGTTGACCGTCGACACGGAGTCCTTCGACCCGCGTGAGTCCGACGACGACTGACCGACAGTAGTGTCACCCGCGGTCCGGTCACGGGCCGCGGGTGACGAACACCACGTGACCCCCCGTCCCAGGCTGCGCAACACGAGTTCGCCACGCGGAGCGCACCGGCAGAATAGGGGCCATGCCGATACCCGGGACCCCCAGCCGCGCCGAGCTCGTCGACCACCTCGTACGGACGCGTATCGCGGGCGATGTCGCCACCCCCCGCGAGAACAACCTTTCCCACTACCGCAAACTGTCGAACGGCGACCGCAACTTCTGGCTCGGCCTTGAGCTCGGTGACCGCTGGACCGACGAGCAGGACGTGCTCGCGGTGATGGCGGAGCGTTGCGGAGTGAACGACGACCCGGAGTACCGCCACGGGCAGGACACCATCGATCCGGAGCTGACGGTCGATGCCCTTGACCGGATGGCGTCACGGCTGCGGAAGGCGGCGGCCGGGCAGCAGCGGGTGCTGTTCGCGACGGGGCATCCGGGCGGCTTGCTGGATGTGCACCGGGCGACGGCGGCGGGGTTGCGTGCCGCCGGGTGCGAGATCGTGGTGATCCCGGACGGGCTGCAGACGGACGAGGGGTACGTCATGCAGTTCGCGGATGTGGCGGTCCTGGAGCAGGGGGCCACGCTCTGGCACACGCATTCCGGTGAGCCGATGCGGGCCATCCTGGCGGGGCTCGAGCGCGAGGGCCGGCCGCTGCCGGATCTGGTCGTCGCCGACCACGGCTGGGCGGGTTTCGCCGGCCAGCAGGGCATCGACTCCATGGGGTACGCCGACTGCAACGACCCCGCGCTGTTCCTCGCGGAATCCGAGGGCACGCTCCAGGTGACGATTCCCCTGGACGACCACGTCACGAGTCCTCGGCACTATGACCCGATGACGGCTTATCTGCTGGATGCGGCGGACTTGGCGTAGCAGGGGGTTCGCCCCCGCCGCCCCTACCCGTCCCATGCCGGGGCCGGCCCTGGGCCCCGCTGGGGGCTGCGCCCCCAGACCCCCATCGGCCTGGCGGCCTCGCCCTCAAACGCCGGACGGGCTGAAAATCAGCCCCTCCGGCGTTTGAGGAGCGGGGGTCCGGGGGCTGGCCCCCGCAGCGGGGTCCGGGGCGCAGCACCGAGGGGGTCCAGGGGCGGAGCCCATGGTGGGGTCGGGGGCGGAGCCCATGGTGGGGTCGGGGGCGGAGCCCATGGTGGGGTCGGGGGCGGAGCCCCAGCGGGGTCCAGGGGCGGAGCCCCTTGGTATGGGACGGGTAAGGGCGGCGGGGGCGAGACAAACCCGAGCCGCCCCCCTTGCGCAACGAGCGGCATCTGAACGCAGCAGGGAGAACTGTTCACGCTATTTCCGTCTCCCTCTCAACCACCCCCGCCCTACCGTGATCCCATGCGCTTGAGATCCATACTCGCGACCCTCACCGCCGGCCTGACCGCGGCCACCTGCCTCACCGCCGCCGGGCCCGCCGGAGCCGCAGCCGCTCCCCGGAACGCCTGTTCGCCCTCCGTCTCCATCGACGGGTTTTCCGACGCCCTCGACAAGACGACGTACGAGGGCTCCTACGTCGGTAACTTCTCCGCGCTCGCCGTCGACCGGGACGGCAAGCTCGCCGCCCTCTCCGACCGGTCATCCCTCTTCACCCTGGACCCGAAGACGCTCCAGCCCCGCTCCGTCGTCGCGCTCGCGGATGAGAACAAGGCCGCGCTCGACTCCGAGGGGCTGGCCGTCGAGCGGGACGGTACGCGGCTCGTGTCGTCCGAGGGGGAGCCGGCGGTCCGTCGGTACGGGCGGGACGGCGCGATCCTGGGCCGCCTCCCCGTGCCGAACGACCTTCGCGTCGCCCCCGCCGGGCGTGCCGCCACCAACCAGACCTTCGAAGCCCTGACCCTCCTCAACGGCGGCCGCACCCTGCTGGCCGGCATGGAGGGCTCCCTTTCCGGTGACACCCCGGGCATCGTCCGCTTCCAGACCTGGCACCGCCACGGCTCCCAGGACTTCCGCCTGGCCGCCCAGTACGGCTATCGCGCAGACACCGGGCTCGGCGTCGTCGAGACCACCGCGACCCCCGACGGCCGCCTCCTCGTCCTGGAACGCGGCTTCACGTCGGGTGTCGGCAACACGGTCCGCCTCTACGCCGCCGACCTCCGCCGCGCCACGGACACGAGCGGCGTCGAGAACCTGACCGGCCAGAACGACGTACGCCTGGTCAGGAAAACCCTCCTCGCCGACCTCGTGAACTGCCCCACCCTCGGCGCCACCGCCAAGCAGCCCCAGCCCAACCCCCTCCTCGACAACATCGAGGCCATGACCGTCACCGGCCACCGCCACGGCCGCCTCAAGGTCCTCCTGGCCAGCGACGACAACCAGAACACGGCGCAGATCACCCGCTTCTACTCCTTGCGCGTACGCCTCTGACTATTGCGGAGGGATGAAATCCGGTTCCGATCGCGTTGGTGCCTTCCGGCGGACAAGGATCTCGGGAGGCACCGGCGTGGCAGCGCAACAGGGGGAGACGAGCAGCTGGGCGCGGCGGCTCGCCGGATACGCGTGGCGGTATCCGAAGGACGTCGTGCTCGCGCTCGGCTCCTCGCTCGCCGGTATGGCGGTCTTGGCGCTGGTCCCGCTCGTCACCAAGGTGATCATCGATGACGTCATCGGGGACAAGAGCCGGGACATGGCCCCGTGGGCAGGCGCCCTCATCGGTGCGGCCCTCCTCGTGTACGTCCTCACGTACATCCGGCGCTACTACGGCGGCCGACTCGCCCTCGACGTCCAGCACGACCTGCGGACCGAGATGTACAAGGCGATCACCCGGCTCGACGGACGGCGGCAGGACGAGCTGTCGACCGGGCAGGTCGTGGGCCGGGCGACCAGCGACCTCCAGCTGATCCAGAGCCTGCTGTTCATGCTCCCGATGACCATCGGGAACGTGCTGCTCTTCCTGATCTCCCTCGGGATCATGGCCTCGCTGTCCTTGCCGCTCACCCTCGTAGCGCTGGCCGTCGCCCCCGCTCTGTGGTTCATCGCCAAGCACAGCAGCACCCGGCTGCACCCCGCCACCTGGTACGCGCAGGGCCAGGCCGCCGCCGTCGCGGGAGTCGTCGACGGCGCCGTCAGCGGCGTACGCGTGGTGAAGGGGTTCGGGCAGGAGGACCAGGAGACCGGGAAGCTGAGAGAGGTCGGGCGGCGGCTCTTCGCGGGGCGGCTGCGGACCATCCGGCTGAACGCCCGCTACACCCCGGCACTGCAGGCCGTGCCCGCGCTCGGGCAGGTCGCGATGCTCGCGCTGGGCGGCTGGCTCGCCATACGCGGGCACATCACGCTCGGTACGTTCGTCGCCTTCTCGACCTATCTCGCCCAGCTCGTCGGACCCGTCCGCATGCTGGCCATGGTGCTCACCGTCGGTCAGCAGGCCCGCGCCGGTGCGGAGCGCGTCCTTGAGCTGATCGACACCGAGCCGTCCATCGAGGACGGCACGAAGCCGCTGCCGGCCGACGCGCCCGCGACCGTCGAGTTCGACGATGTGAGCTTCGGGTACGCCGACGCCTCGCAACCCGTTCTGGACGGGCTCAGCTTCGAGATCCGGCCGGGTGAGACCCTCGCGGTCGTCGGCTCCTCGGGGTCCGGCAAGTCGACGGTCTCCCTGCTCCTTCCGCGCTTCTACGACGTCACGCGCGGCGCCGTCCTCGTCGGCGGCCACGATGCGCGCGAGCTGACCCTCGAATCACTGCGCGCCGCGATCGGGCTCGTCCCCGAGGACTCCTTCCTCTTCTCGGACACCGTGCGCGCCAACATCGCCTACGGCCGCCCCGACGCCACTCAGGAGGAGATCGACGCCGCCGCGCGGGCCGCACAGGCGGACCGGTTCATCGACGAGCTGCCCGACGGGTACGACACCAAGGTCGGCGAGCAGGGCCTGACCCTCTCCGGCGGGCAGCGCCAGCGCGTCGCCCTCGCCCGCGCGATCCTCACCGACCCGCGCCTGCTGGTCCTGGACGACGCGACCTCGGCCGTGGACGCCCGCGTCGAGCACGAGATCCACGAGGCGCTCAAGCACGTCATGGAGGGCCGTACGACCCTCCTCATCGCCCACCGCCGTTCCACGCTCAACCTCGCCGACCGCATCGCCGTCCTCGACGGCGGACGCCTCGCCGACATCGGTACGCACGAAGAGCTCCAGCAGCGCTCGCCCCTGTACCGGCGGCTGCTCACCGACCCGGACGAGCTGGGCGGCGTCTCGCCGGGGCACACCCAGCCCGCCTGCCCCGTCGAGGACACGTCCGTACGGGACGAGCTGGACGCCGAGTTCGATGCCGAGCGCGGGATCACGCCCAAGCTGTGGACCGGCGACCGTGAGCCCCGGGACGCGGCCATGGACGGGATGCCGGCGACACCCGAACTCCTCGCCCAGGTCGAGGCGTTGCCCCCGGCGGACGACAAGCCCGGCATCGACGAGGCGCGGGCGGTCACCCCGGAGGAGTCGTACGGCCTGAGACGACTGCTGAGAGGCTTCGGGCTCCCCCTCCTGGTCAGCCTCGGCCTCGTCGCCGTCGACGCGGGCATGGGCCTGCTGCTGCCGATCATGATCCGGAACGGAATCGACGACGGTGTCACCAAGGTCGCCGAGGGCGCGGTGTGGACGGCCTCCCTGCTGGCCCTGCTCACCGTGATCGTCCAGTGGGCGGCGCAGACCGGTGAGATCCGCATGACCGGACGTACGGGCGAAAGGGTCCTGTACGCGCTCCGGCTGAAGATCTTCGCGCAGCTCCAGCGGCTCGGACTCGACTACTACGAGCGGGAGTTGACGGGCCGGATCATGACCCGGATGACGACCGACGTGGACGCTCTGTCGACGTTCCTGCAGACGGGACTCGTCACCGCCTTCGTCTCGGTGGTCACCTTCTTCGGCATCATGGTCGCGCTGTTCGTGATCGACATCCAGCTCGCGCTCGTCGTCTTCGCCACGCTGCCGCCGCTGATCATCGGCACGGTCTTCTTCCGCCGGGCGAGTGTGAAGGCGTACGAACTCGCCCGTGAGCGCGTGTCCGTGGTGAACGCGGACCTTCAGGAGTCGGTGGCGGGACTGCGGATCGTGCAGGCGTTCCGGCGTGAGCGGGGCGGCCGGGAGCGGTTCGCGGCAGGCAGCGACAGCTATCGCCAGGCGCGGATCCGAGGGCAGTGGCTGATTTCGGTGTACTTCCCCTTCGTGCAGCTCCTCTCGTCGGCCGCGGCGGCCGCGGTGATCATCGTGGGCGCGGGGCGGATCGACGCGGGGACGCTCAGCACCGGTGCGCTGGTCGCGTATCTGCTCTACATCGACCTGTTCTTCGCCCCCGTGCAGCAGCTCTCGCAGGTCTTCGACGGCTATCAGCAGGCGACCGTCTCGCTGGGCCGCGTCCAGGAACTCCTCCAGGAGCCGACCTCCACCAAGGCCGCCGACGCGGCACGCGAGGTGCCGTCCCTGCGGGGCGACGTCGCCTTCGAGGACGTCGACTTCGCGTACAACGACAATGAAGAGGCGCTCAGCGGGGTCTCCCTGCGCATCCCCGCCGGGCAGACCGTGGCCTTCGTCGGCGAGACGGGCGCGGGCAAGTCGACGCTGGTCAAGCTGGTCGCCCGGTTCTACGACCCGACGGGCGGGCGGGTGACCGTCGACGGCACGGATCTGCGCGCGCTGGATCTCACCTCGTACCGGCACCGTCTGGGCGTCGTCCCCCAGGAGGCGTACCTCTTCCAGGGCACGGTCCGGGACGCCATCGCGTACGGCCGCCCGGACGCCACCGACGCCGAGGTGGAGGCCGCCGCCCGCGCGGTCGGCGCACACGACATGATCGCCACGCTCGACGGCGGCTACCTCCACGAGGTCGCCGAGCGAGGCCGTAACCTCTCCGCCGGGCAACGCCAGTTGATCGCCCTCGCCCGCGCCGAACTCGTCGACCCGGACATCCTCCTGCTCGACGAGGCCACCGCCGCCCTCGACCTGGCCACCGAGGCCCAGGTCAACCAGGCCACCGACCGCATCGCGGGCCGCCGCACCACGCTCGTGGTCGCCCACCGTCTGACGACGGCGGCCCGTGCGGACCGGGTCGTGGTCATGGACCACGGCCGGGTGGCGGAGGACGGCACGCACGAGGAACTCCTCGAACGGGGCGGACGGTACGCCGAGTTGTGGCGCATGTTCGTCGGGGAGCCCGCCACAGTCCCGCTGTCGTAGCGTCGTAGTCTTTCTTCCGCCTTTCTTCCGCCAAGCAACCAGACGGCCTCCGTCATGCGTCCGTAGACGGAGTACGCCGATTGCTGCGGGAGGAACAACAGTGGACAAGAGCGCGATACGCCGTCATATGGCGCTCGGTGTGGCTGTACTGACCGCTTCCGGACTGCTGTCCCTCGCGGGCCCGGGCACGGGCACCGCGGAGGCGGCGGCGCTCTGCGCCGGCCGCCAGGTCCGTACGCTGCCCTTCTCCACCGGATCCGTCCAGATCTACAAGAAGCGCGGGTACGTCTGCGCGGTGACCATCCGCAAGAGGCAGGGTGCCCGCACGTACATGTCCGTGAGCGTCCGGGCGGCCCGTGCCCGGCCGGCCGTCGACAAGGGGCGTTTCACGCACCATGCCGGCCCGGTGACCGTGCACGTCGGCCACCGTTGCGTCTTGGTGAAGGGCACCGTCGGCTCGGGCTCGGTGAGCTCGGGCTGGATCCTCTGCTGAAGTCCGGCGCGATACCGCGATCCTGAACAGAGGCCGCAGGCCTCTGTTCAGGGGCACGGGGCTGTGACATATGCGGCTCCGCCGCGGGGCACGACCAGCCATGGCGGAGCCGCAGCTTCGAATCCCACTCCCAGCAGAGCATTTCTGTCCGGAATGCGTCCAACATCCCCTGGTGTCAACGGAGTTGCTCCGCTAGGTTCCGGCGGACATCTGTGTTTTCCAGGGGAGTGTGCATGCGCAAGACGCTCAGATGGCTGCTGTCGCTCGTGGTGCTCATAGGCACGGTGAGCACGGCCGGCGCGGCCACCGCCGCGCAGCCGGAGGCCGCCGGCACCCGCACCAGTGCCATAACGGACGACACCGCCGACATCAAGGACCGCCTTCTCGCGATACCGGGCATGAGCCTGATCGAGGAGAAGCCCTACGCCGGCTACCGCTACTTCGTCCTCAACTACACCCAGCCGGTCGACCACCGGCGCCCGTCCAAGGGCACGTTCCAGCAGCGCATCACGGTGCTGCACAAGGACACGGCCCGCCCGTCGGTGTTCTTCACCAGCGGCTACAACGTCTCGACGACGCCGCGCCGCAGCGAGCCGACCCAGATCGTGGACGGCAACCAGATCTCGATGGAGTACCGCTTCTTCACTCCGTCCCGCCCCGACCCGGCCGACTGGTCCAAGCTCGACATCTGGCAGGCGGCCAGCGACCAGCACCGTATCTTCAAGGCGCTGAAGAAGGTCTACGACAAGAAGTGGCTCTCCACGGGCGGCTCGAAGGGCGGCATGACCGCCACGTACTACGAGCGCTTCTATCCGCGTGACATGGACGGCGTCGTCGCGTACGTCGCCCCCAACGACGTGGTGAACAAGGAGGATTCGGCGTACGACCGGTTCTTCGCGGGCGTCGGCACCAAGGAGTGCCGCGACAAGCTGAACGCCGTGCAGCGCGAGGCGCTCGTACGCCGTGAGCCGCTGGAGAAGCGCTACCAGGAGTACGCGGCGGCCGAGGGCCTCACCTTCAACACCGTCGGCAGCCTCGACAAGGCGTACGAGGCCGTCGTACTCGACTACGTGTGGGGCTTCTGGCAGTACAGCCTGCTCGGCGACTGCGACACGATCCCGGCGGACGCCGCGAACGCCACCGACGACGAGATCTGGGGCACGATCGACACGATCGTCGGCTTCTCCGCCTACGCCGACCAGGGCCTGGAGCAGTACACGCCGTACTACTACCAGGCGGGTACGCAACTCGGGGCGCCCACCATCGAGTTCCCGCACATCGAGTCGGGGCTGATCCGCTACGGCTACCAGCCGCCGCGGAACTTCGTGCCGCGCGACATCTCCATGAAGTTCCAGCCGTGGGCGATGCGCGACGTCGACACCTGGGTCAAGCACAACGCCGAGCAGATGCTGTTCGTGTACGGCGAAAACGACCCGTGGGGCGCCGAGCCGTTCCACCTGGGCAAGGGCGCCCGTGACTCGTACATCTTCACGGCCCCCGGGGCGAACCACGGCGCCAATGTCGCCGGCCTCGTCGCCGACGAGAAGGCCCTCGCCACGGCCCGCATCCTGAAGTGGGCGGGCGTCGCCTCCGCCACGGTCCAGGAGGACCCGTCGAAGGCCAAGCCGCTGGCCAAGTACGACAGGAAGCTGGACAAGCACAGCGCGGAGCGCCAGCTGCGGCCGTAAAGCCGTAACTGCCCGGTCTGCTCCGACTTCCTTGCTGCGCCCGTCCGTTGATCACAGCGGGCGGGCGCAGCCCACCGGCTTCGGCCCGCCGAGCCGGACGTACAGGGCCGTCGGCGCAGGACACTCGGTACGCTTCTCGACCGCCGAAGTCACCTTGTACTCCGGCGACTTCTCGCCCTTGCCGTCGCACGCCGTCTCGCGGACCTCGCCCTCGCCCGCGCTGTAGACGCAGTCGCCGACGATCGTGCGCGGGCCTCCGCCGCCGCCAGGGTCGCCGGGATGCGGCTTCTCCAGATTGCGCATACAGGCGTACCCCTGCGGGACCGCGCCGTCGCCGTCCTCGTCCGCGGACGGCTTCTGTTCGCTGATGTGCAGCACGAAGTCCGTGGTGGCGGGGCACGCGGGGCCCTCGCTCACCTTGCCGTCGTGGCGCGCGACGACCCGAGCCGCCGCCCGCTCACTGCTGCACGGCACCTCGGTGAACGACGTGCGCCCGAACGAACTGCACTCGTCCACCCCCAGAAACTCCGCCCCGAACCCAACGGTCCGCGTCGGCGTCACCTGCCCGCTCTCGCCGAGCCGGCCCTCCCCGGAATCCGCGGATCCCGAAAGCCGCTCGCATCCGGTGAGCGCCGCCACCAGCATCAGCAGCGCGCACACCACCCACCCACACCGTGCCTTGTACATGATGCTCCCCCCGATACCCCCGCCCAGCGTGACCCGCCACAACGGGCCCACGCCAGACGTGCGGGGTGCTTTGCGTCTTTTGGGGGCGGTGCGCCGGGTGTGCGGCGTACGTGGCGTACGGCGGACTGTACAGCCGTACGTCGTCCGATGTCCGACAAGGGCCTGGTAACTCAGCCCGTTGTCCGACTAGGAGCTAGTAACTCAGCCCGTGCCCGATCGGATACAGCACCTGCGCCGGATCGTCCGCCCGCTGCACCGGCACCGGCAGCCTGCCCGCCGGTTCGATACGGCCCGCGATCACCCGGGCAGCGGCGCGCAGTTCGACGTCGGTCCAGGAGTACGTCGCCAAGCAGGCCTGAACGTCGGGCAGTTGCGCCACGTCGTACGGGTTGCGAACGGCCACCGCGACCACCGGGCGGCCGGTCGCGAGCAGTTCGCCGACGAGTGTCTTCTGCGAGCCGGCCGCCGTGACGTTGTACGTGCCGACGACCACCGCGTCCGCGTCCCGCGCCGCCGCCACGGCCTGCGCGATGGTCGCCGCGGAGGGAGCCGTACCGGTGGACAGCGCGGTGGCGGCGAAGCCCAGCTCCTTGAGCGCACCCGCGAGTACGGTCGTCGGCGGCCCGGTGGTCCCTGACGGGGAGGCGGGATCGGCGCCGACGACGAGCACCTTCTGATGCGTACGGCGCGAAAGTGGCAACAGACCGCCCGAGTTGACCAGCAGCGTCGTCGTACCGTCGGCGATCCGGTCGGCCGCCCTCCGGTGCGCCGGGATGCCGACGACGCGGTCGACGCCGCGATGGGACACGTACGGGTCCTTCAGCAGCCCCAGCTTCGACTTCAGCCGGAGGATGCGCAGGATCGACTCGTCGAGGCGGGCCTCGGTCAGCTCGCCGCCGCGTACGGCCGCCAGGACCGCGTTCCAGGCGACGTCCAGCTTCGGCGGGTTGAGCAGCTGGTCGACACCGGCCTTGAGCGCGAGCACCGGCACACGGTCGTCGCCGTACTTCGTGCGGACGCCCTCCATGCCGAGCGAGTCCGTCACCACCACTCCGTCGTAGCCGAGCCGTTCGCGCAGGATGCCGGTGAGGATCGGGCGGGAGAGCGTGGCCGGGTCGCCGGAGGGATCGAGCGCGGGAACCATGATGTGCGCGGTCATGATCGAGTCGATACCGGCGGCGATCGCGGCCCTGAAGGGCGGCGCGTCCAGCTCGGCCCACTGCGCTTCGGTGTGCTCGATGACCGGGAAGCCGTAGTGGCTGTCGGTCTCGGTGTCGCCGTGCCCCGGGAAGTGCTTGGCCGTGGCGGCCACCTCGGAGCTCTGGTAGCCCTTCACCTGGGCGGCGACCAGGGCGGCCACGGCCTGCGGATCGGCGCCGAAGGAGCGTACGCCGATGACCGGGTTGGCCGGGTTCACGTTCACGTCGGCGACCGGCGCGTAGTCCTGCCGGATGCCCATCGCGCGCAGCTCGGCGCCGCCGATCTGCCCGGCCCTGCGGGCATCGGACCGCGAGCGGCCCGCGCCGAGCGCCATCGCGCCCGGCAGAAGCGTCGCGGGCTTGCCCACGCGGGCGACGATGCCGTGCTCCTGGTCGGTGGAGATGAGCACGGGCAGCCCGCGGGGCAGTTCCAGCGAGGCCTTCTGGATGCCGTTGCTGAGGTCCGCGATCTGGTGCGGGTCACGGGTGTTGTGCGCCCAGGCGAAGTAGATGATCCCGCCCACGTGATACTTGGCGATCAGCTCGGCGGCGGTCCGTACACCGATCTCTTTGAGGTTCGCGTCGATGTCGGCCTGCTCGGGCGCGGTCGCCGAGTGCCCGTACACCCGCATCACGAAGAGCTGGCCGACCTTCTCTTCAAGAATCATACGGGAGATGAGAGCGCGCAGCCGCCTGTCGTGGCCGTCCGCCCGGGCGGGGGTCTGGCCGATCGCGACGGCCGCCGCCGTGCCCGCCGTGGCGGCGAGCAGCGTACGTCTGGAGGTGCCGGACTTCCTCGTGCGTTCGTACACGTGCGCTCCTTCCGGAGAGGGCCCGAGGGGGCCCGTGGAGGGGCGAGTATGAAGGAAACTTCCGAGAAGTCACGGATATCCGGGAACTTTCTGCCAGTCAAGAGCGCGCGCCACTAGAGATGTCCGGCGCGGCACCGCGCCCCCTGAAGGAGACCCGCAGGCCTTCCTTCAGGGGGCGCGGAGAACTGCGCGACCGGCCACAACGAATCCGCGGGTTCAACTGTGCTTCCAGCGGAGTGCTCGAACGAAAGTGGCCCCAAGAGGGGCCGTCATCGGCGCTGTTGGAGGGGGGCGCGCCGATGACGGCATGCTGCCGGCCGCAGGCGGTTGGAGAGGGTGGGTCAGCGATCGCAGCCAGCAGCGAGGGCCGACACCGCGCAGCGGAGACTCATCCGGCAGCCTGCGCATTGGACGGGCGGTGGCGCGGATGGGTTCCCCGGATCGGGCCGATTCCCGGAAATTGGTACGGGGGTGCACCACCGTGTCCGATGGGGTCGCTGCGGCGCTGTTTTGGGCCGTGGCGCCGCAGCGAACCTGTGAACTCGCCGATCAACGCTTCTTGTCGTACGTCGCCGTCACCTCGACCTCCACGAGCCACCCCGGCACCGCCAGCGAGGCGACCTCCATCGTCGCCCGCGCCGGGCGGGCCTTGTTGGCGAGCAGCGGCGGCTTGGGGGCAGAGGTGCCCATGGGTACCGGCACGACCTGGAGCGACTTCAGGTCGATGTTGGCGAAGTACTGGCGGTATGCGCGGTTCCAGCCCGCGTAGTCGGCGATCGGGGCGCCCGGCGGCTTCATCAGGTATGCCTTCATCGTGATGACGTCGGCCGGTTTCACGCCCGCGGTCTCGAGGTTGGTCTTGATGTTCCTCAGGACGACGAGTGCCTGTGCCTCGGTGATCGTGACGCCCTGCGCCCCTTCGGTGAGGGCGGGGTCGGTGTAGCGCTCGGGCGTGCCCTCCGGCGCGGCCGGGTTCAGCGCGGACGGGCCGAGACCGCTGCTCTGGTAGACGGCGACTTCCCCGCCCGTCGCCACGCCGTTCGCGATGGCCGGGTTGGACTGCCCCTCGGGCAGCATGACCCGTACCTCCTGCGGGCCCGGCGACCACCAGCCCTTGGCGCCCGCCAGCGTCGCCGAGCCGGTCAGCAGCGCCCCGGTCAGGGCCGTACCGACGAAAACCTTCGTACGCCGCTTCATCCGGCCATCACCCTCTCGTGGATCCCGGTCACGACCTTGCGTGCCGAGGTGAACGCTCCGTGCTGCCAGGCGATGACATGGCTGAGCCAGTCACCGGCGAAGTAGACGTGTCCCGCGGGCTGGTTGAGCAGCCTGTACTCGGGGCCGGTCTGTGAGGGCCAGCCGACCCAGCCCGCTTCGATGTGAGGCGTGCGGTGCCAGGCGACGCTGAAGGAGTTGTCGAGTTCGGTGCGGTACTTGTCGCCATGGATCTTCACGCCCCGGCTCACCGCCCGCTTCAGCCGCTCGGCGTGCGGCAGACCGCTGTACGCGACAGCGTTGTCACCGAAGTTGTAGTAGCCGATGAGCGTGCCGCGGCGGCCCTGATAGCCGTACGACGGGTACCAGATGGTGGCCAGGTCCGTGTCGGTCGGTGTGATGCCGCCGTAGATGTGCTCGTCCGTCTCCCACCAGCGGCTGCGGTACTCGAGCCCGATCTTGCCGACGGGGGTCGCGACGGGGTACTTCAGCGCCGCGGTGACGTCCGCTCCCAGGTTGTGCTTGATCCGGGCCATGACCATGGGCGGGACCGCCGCCACGACGAAGTCGGCGCGCCGGGTGCGGATACGGCCCTCGGCGTCCTCGTACGTGACCTCGGCGCCGTCCGGAAGGTTCTTGACCTCCATCGCCTTGGCGCCGTAGGTGATCCGGTCCTGGCCGATGGCCTTGGCGAGGGCGTACGGGATCGCGTCCATCCCGCCCACCGGCTGGAACATCAGCATGGCCTGGTCGTAGCCGAACTCGAAGGAGAAGCGCTGCCCGACGCCGCTCGCGACCACGTCAGACAGGGACGGCACCGGGCCGAGCACCGTGCCCGCCTCGAAGCCGGCTCCCGGTTCGACCGAGTAGCCGCGACGGTCGCTGCCGGTGTACGCGAAGCCGTCCGCCTTGCCCTTGATGGCGCCGAAGTTCTGCAGGAAGGCGATGAGCCCTTCCTTGTCGGCGGCGGTGAGTTCCCTGTCCAGGGCGCCCTGGTCGGTGGCCTTGGCGAGCAACTCGGAGACATAGCCGTAGACATCGGCCTTCGCCGTGCGCCAGCGGACCGGCTTGCCCGCGAGGGCGGCGCTCTTCTCGTGGTAGATGTACGCGTTGGCGTTCTGGTTGGTGAACACCTCGAGGGGAACGCCGAGTTCGCGGCAGTACTCGAGTGTGACGTGGGTCTGCGGCAGCCGGGCCGGACCCGCGTTCATGTACTGGCCTCTGGAGAACGCACCCTTTTGCGTACGCCCGTCCAGGTCGGTCAGCGTGGTGCCGCCGCGGACCGTCCAGTTGCGTCCGCCCGGGCGGTCCTTCGCCTCCAGGATCCGGCAGTCGTAGCCCGCCTTGCCCAGTTCGTACGCCGTCGCCAGGCCGGCTATGCCGCCGCCGAGTACCAGGACCTTCTTGCGGCTCCGTCCGGTGAGCGCGAAGTCGCCGCTCCGGGGCGCCCGGTACTCCTCGGCCCTCGCTTCGGGGACCGGCGCGAGCCCCAGGGCCCCCATCGCCGAGTACAGCATTCCGGCGCCGCCCGCGACCCCGACCGATCTCAGAAAGCCACGGCGAGATGCCTCTGCAACCATCAATTTCTCCTCGCCCGCAGCCCACGGCCGTGCCGGGCCGGGGCCGCATCGTTGGGTCAACCCGGCCCAGTGGGAGGTGAGTTGCGGGTGAGGCCGGAGTGCCCTACGAGCCTCCGCCAGAGGTGTTACAGGTGCATGCCAATGGCGTATACGGAGACGATCAGAGGAGCGGGGTGCGGTCGGAGCCCTGGTTGCCCAGGCTCACGCCGACTCGTTCAGCAACCGCGAAAGGTGCTCCCGGCCCGCCCCCAGCAAGCCCTCCAGCGGCGCAGCCGACTCGTACCAGCGCTTCTCGTACTCCCAGCACAGCCAGCCGTCCCAGCCCTCGCGGGAGAGGAGTTCCACGCACTCGGTGAGGGGGAGGACGCCCGAGCCGAGCGGCAGCGGGGTGGTGTCGTCGGCCGAGGCGATGTCCTTGACCTGGACGTAGCCGAGGTAGGGGGAGAGGGCCACATACGTCGAGCCGGGCTGTTCGCCGCCGAGCCAGGTGTGCATGACGTCCCAGAGGGCGCCGACGCGGGGATGGCCGACGAGGCCGAGGACACGGATCGCATCCGCGCCCGTGCGGTGCGAGTCGTGGGTCTCCAGGAGGATGCGTACGCCCAGATCGGCGGCGTACTCCGCTGCCGTGCCCAGCCGCCGCGCGGCCGTCGCGTCCGCTTCCTCCGGACTCTGGTCGGTTCCGCCGCCGGGGAAGACACGGATGAAGGGGGCGCCCAAGTCGCGGGCCAGCTCCAGGAGTTCGCGGATCTGCTGGAGTACGGGTTCGTCGTCGCCCGGTGCGGCCACGCGCGCGTACCCCGCAAGGCCCAGGATCTCGACGCCGGCCGCCTTGAACTCGGCGGCGACGTCGGCCCGTCGGCTCAGTTCGATACCGGGGTGGACCGGCTCCTCGGGGTGCGCGCGCAGCTCGACACCGTGGTAGCCGTGCGCGGCCGCGAGCCGCACCACGTCGGAGATGGGGAGTCCGGGAACGCCGAGAGTGGAGAAGGCCAACTTCATGCTGCGGACCCTACCTGCCGCCCCCGCATGCTGGGCAGACTCAGTCCTGTGCGCCGTGCAGGTCCAGGCGCCAGTCCTGGCCGACCAGGTCCACGCCGAAGGAGCGGTGCGGTTTCTCGGCGAGGAGGACGAAGCCGTGGCGCTGGTAGATCTTGCGGGCAGAGGTCAGTACGTCGTTCGTCCACAGGACCATCTCGCGGTAGCCGACACCCCGCGCGAACTCGATGCAGGCACGCACGAGCCGGTCGCCGATGCCGAGGCCGCGGGCGTCCGGTTCGACGAGGAGGAGCCGCAGACGTGCGGCGCCCGGCGCCTCGTCCCGTACGCACATCACGCAGCCCACCGCGCGGCCGTCCAGCTCCGCGATCCACACCCGCTCCAGATGCGGGTCGTGATCCTCCGCGAAGTCCGCGACGATCCGGGCGACCAGGCCCTCATAGTCCGTGTTGAACCCGTGCTCGGCGGCGTACAGCGCGGCGTTGCGCTGCACGATCCAGCCGAGGTCGCCGGGGCCGGGCTCCCGCAGGACGACGTCCTCGCCGCGCGGCGCACGGCCGTCGGACAGCACGTCCCGAATCGTGCGCATCGCCTCTACGAGCCGGGGCCGCTCGCCCGCCGGAACGGTCGCCAACAGCGACCCGACCGCCTCCTGCGACCGCTCGTCGAGCAGATCGGCCGCCTCACGCCCGTGCGGGGTGAGCGTGACGTGCCTCCGCCGGGTGTCCTTCTCGGACGGCACACGCTCGATCAGCCCGTCCTGCTCGAACTTCGCCAGAATCCGGCTCAAGTACCCGGCGTCCAACGACAGTTCGACACGCAGATCGGCGGCGTCCGTACGGGGAGAGTGCGCGAGCTCGTACAGCACACGGGCCTCGGTCAGCGTGTACGGGGCGTACAGCTGACGGCTGTAGTCCAGCGCGCCGATGACGTTCGTATAGAACCGGTTGAACGAGCGGATGTCCTGGATGGTCATGGCCCCACCTCAAGATGGTTGACTCAGTCAGAGATATCGCCATTCCGAGAGTAGGCCGCCTCCGGCTCCCCGTCCATGGATCGCCCACGGGGTGCCTCCGGCGGTTGGGCGGGTGGGTTCGTTGTTGAGTGCGGGTTGGGTGTGGCTGGTCGCGCAGTTCCCCGCGCCCCTTAGGTGCGTGGTGGGTCGGGGCCGCGGGCCGGTGCGTCAGCCCGTCGCCAACAGGGCATACGGCCCTTTGCTGATACAGGGCGGCAGGTGGGCCGAGACAGAACCTACGCGAGGGGCATACGACGCACCGGCCCACGTCCCCTCCCGCCGTGGGAGAGTGCCGGTTTCGTCGGGGCACAGGCTTTTGCTTCTAGGGGCGCGGGGAACTGCGCGACCAGCCACGACGGGCCTGCACTCGCCCCATGAACCGCACCCACCCTCCCGGTAGGCGCCCTGCTCAACCGCCGACGGCCCGCAGCTTCAAACCGCACTCCCAGCGGAGCGAGCCGTCACTCCTTGGGGACCCCCGTAGACCCTCGCACCATCAACTCCCCCCGCACCGTCACAATCCCCCCCTCCGGCGGCTCCTCCCGCTCCATGGCGATCCGCCCGGCCAGGGCCCCCGCCTCCGAGAGCGGCAACCGCACCGTCGTCAGCGCGGGCACCGCATCGACGCTGAAGGGAAGGTCGTCGAAGCCCACAACGGAGACGTCATCGGGGATACGAAGCCCGGAGTCGCGCAGAGCGGCACACGCGCCCAGCGCCACCGTGTCGTTCGCGGCGACAACGGCCGTCAACGACGGCTCACGGCGCAAGAGTTCGAGGGTCGCCTCGTAACCCGCCCGCCGGTCGTAGCGGCCGTGGACAGTCCACGCGGGCTCGTCGGGAATGCCGTGCGCGGCCAGCGCGGCCCGGTGACCTTCGAGACGGTGCCGCGTAGTCGTCCGCTCCTGAGGCCCCGCGATATACCCCATACGCCGATGCCCGAGCTCGATCAGGTGCTCGGTGAGCTCCCGCCCGCCCCCGCGGTTGTCGAACGTGAGCGCCACCGCCTCGGTGTCGGAAGGCGCAGGCGGACGCCCGCACAAGACAACCCGCGTCCCCGCGTCCGCCAGCTTCCGCAGCTTCGTCGCGACGGCCGCCGCATGCTCGGTGTTCTCGACGGCACCCCCGGTCAGTACGACCGCGGCAGCGCGCTGGCGCTGAAGGAGCGTGAGGTAGGTGAGCTCACGCTCCGGGGAGCCGCCCGTGTTGCAGACGACGCCCAGCCGCTCCCCGCCCGCGCGCCCGCCCGGCCCGCCGATCTCGGACTGGATCGCCGCCGCCATGATCCCGAAGAAGGGGTCGGCGATGTCGTTGACCAGGATCCCGACCAGGTCGGAGGTGGCGGCGGCCAACGCGCTGGCCGGGCCGTTCAGTACGTAGTCCAGCTCGTCCACGGCCCGCAGCACCCGCTCGCGGGTCGTCGCCGCCACGGGGTAGTTGCCGTTCAGCACGCGGGACACGGTGGCGGGCGAGACCTGCGCGCGAGCCGCCACGTCCGCCAGGGTCACGGTCATCTATCGTCCTCCGGTCAGGCATCTACTCGGGCATCTTCGTCGCATATCTCATCACCGCGCGGGGTTGTCCGATCCGCTGCACAGAGGCTAGCTTCTTCACATATAGAAAGCGCTTGCTGCAACGCTCACCTGTTCACTGTGGGGCGTACGCGGCGCAGGACGCGTACGAAGGGAATGACGTGACACGCAAGACGGTGCGCATCGCGATGAACGGCGTGACGGGACGCATGGGCTACCGCCAGCATCTTGTCCGCTCCATCCTCGCCCTGCGCGAACAGGGCGGCCTCGATCTCGGCGACGGCACCGTGCTGTGGCCCGAGCCGGTGCTCGTCGGCCGCCGCGAGCACGCGCTGAAGGCGCTCGCGGACCAGCACGGCCTCGAACACTGGTCCACCAGCCTCGACGCCGTACTCGACGACCCGGCCATCGACATCTACTTCGACGCACAGGTCACCTCCGCCCGCGAGGACGCCCTCAAGAAGGCGATCGAGGCCGGAAAGCACATCTACACCGAGAAGCCGACCGCAACCGGCCTCGAGGGTGCCCTGGAGCTGGCCCGGCTGGCCGCGGACAAGGGCATCAAGCACGGCGTCGTCCAGGACAAGCTGTTCCTGCCCGGCCTGCTCAAGCTGAAGCGCCTCATCGAGGGCGGCTTCTTCGGGCGGATCCTGTCCATCCGCGGTGAGTTCGGCTACTGGGTCTTCGAGGGCGACTGGCAGCCCGCCCAGCGCCCGTCCTGGAACTACCGCGCCGAGGACGGCGGCGGCATCGTCGTCGACATGTTCCCGCACTGGGAGTACGTACTCCACGAGCTGTTCGGCCGCGTCAAGTCCGTACAGGCGCTGACCGCGACCCACATCCCGCAGCGCTGGGACGAGCAGGGCAAGCCGTACGCCGCCACGGCCGACGACGCCGCGTACGGCATCTTCGAGCTGGAGAACGGCGCCATCGCGCAGATCAACTCCTCCTGGACCGTACGCGTCAACCGCGACGAACTCGTGGAGTTCCAGGTCGACGGGACCGAGGGCTCTGCCGTCGCGGGCTTGCGCAACTGCCGTGTCCAGCACCGCAGTTCAACGCCCAAGCCGGTGTGGAACCCGGACATCCCCGCCACCGAGGTCTTCCGCGACCAGTGGCAGGAGGTGCCCGACAACGCCGAGTTCGACAACGGATTCAAGGCGCAGTGGGAGCTGTTCCTCAAGCATGTGTACGCCGACGCGCCGTACCACTGGGACCTGCTCGCGGGCGCCCGCGGTGTCCAGCTCGCCGAGCTGGGGCTGAAGTCCTCGGCCGAGGGCCGCCGCTTCGACGTACCGGAGATCTCGCTGTGACGATCCAACTGCCCGGTGTGGACGGGGTGTTGAGGTCCTATACTCCGCGCACGGAACCGCTCGCCCTCACCACGGGCGCCCCGTTCAGCTCCCGTACGGTCTTCTCCGCCGCGCACGTCGTGGCCGACCCGTACGCCGACGTGTCCCCCGATTCGCCCGCGGCCGTCGACTGGGACGCCACACTCGCTTTCCGCCGGCACCTGTGGTCGCACGGACTCGGGGTCGCGGAGGCGATGGACACGGCTCAGCGGGGGATGGGGCTCGACTGGGCCGGGGCGGCCGAGCTGATCCGCCGCTCGGCCGCCGAGGCGAAGGCCGTCGGCGGTCTGATCGCGTGCGGGGTGGGCACGGACCAGCTCGCATCGGGCCCCCTGGCGGAGGTCCGGGCCGCGTACGAGGAGCAGCTCGCGCTCGTGGAGGGGACGGGCGCGCAGGCGATCCTCATGGCGTCACGGGCGCTGGCGGCGGTGGCCCGCGGCCCCGAGGACTATCTCGCCGTGTACGGCCATCTGCTGCGCCAGGCTGCCGAGCCGGTGATCCTGCACTGGCTGGGCCCGATGTTCGACCCGGCGCTGGAGGGCTACTGGGGCTCGTCCGACCTGGACGCGGCGACCGACACCTTCCTGGAGGTCATCGCCGCGCACCCCGACAAGGTCGACGGCATCAAGGTCTCCCTCCTGGACGCCCAGCGGGAGATCGACCTGCGCCGCCGTCTGCCGAAGGGAGTCCGCTGCTACACGGGCGACGACTTCAACTACCCCGAGCTGATCGCGGGCGACGACCAGGGCTTCAGCCACGCGCTGCTCGGCATCTTCGACCCACTGGGCCCGCTCGCGGCGGAAGCGGTACGGGTCCTCGACACGGGTGACGTGAAGGGTTTCCGTGAACTCCTCGACCCCACGGTCGAGTTGTCGCGCCACCTCTTCCAGACCCCGACCCGCTTCTACAAGACGGGCGTGGTCTTCCTGGCCTGGCTCGCCGGCCACCAGTCGCACTTCACGATGGTCGGCGGCCTCCAGTCCGCCCGCTCGCTCCCGCACTTCGCCCGCGCGTACGAACTGGCCGACGGGCTGGGCCTGTTCCCGGACCCGGCGCAGGCTGCGGCGCGGATGAAGAACCTGCTGTCGCTGTACGGGGTGGAACAGTGAGCCTGTCGCGTTTTTCCATCAACCAGATGACGGTCAAGCAGCTGTCTCTGCCCGAACTGGTCGACGCCTGCCTGGAGTTGGGCGTACCCGGCGTGGGCCTGTGGCGAGAGCCGGTTCAGTCGTACGGCGTGGAGGCTACGGCCAAGCTCATCCGTGACGCGGGCCTGACGGTCACGACCCTCTGCCGGGGCGGCTTCTTCACGGCGATCGACCCGGACGAGCGGGCGAAGGCGCTGGACGACAACAGGGCGGCCATCGACGAGGCGGCCACCCTCGGCACGGACACCCTGGTCCTGGTCTCGGGCGGCCTCCCGCCCGGCTCGAAGGACCTGCACGGGGCGAGGGAGCGCATCGCCGACGCGCTGGCCGCACTGGGCCCGTACGCCCAGGAGCGTGGCGTACGGCTGGCCATCGAGCCGTTGCACCCGATGTACGCCTCGGACCGCTGCGTGGTGTCGACCCTCACCCAGGCCCTCGACCTGGCGGAACGCTTCCCGGCGAACCAGGTCGGCGTGACGGTCGACACGTACCACATCTGGTGGGACGACCAGGCCCCCGCCCAGATCGCCCGAGCGGGCGCCACCGGCCGCATCCACACCTTCCAGCTGGCCGACTGGACGACCCCGCTCCCGGAGGGCGTCCTCACCGGCCGCGGTCAGATCGGCGACGGCGCGATCGACATGCGCGAGTGGAAGGGCTACGTCGAGGAGGCGGGCTACACCGGCCCCATCGAGGTCGAGCTCTTCAACACCGGCCTGTGGGCACGGGACGGCCGCGAGGTGCTGGCAGAGACGGCGGCATGTTTCGTGGAGCACGCCTCGTAAGGGGTGTGCGTGGAGCTGACGCGCGTGGGGCGCCCTGCGAGGGAAGGGGCGCCCCACGGGACGTCCACTGCCGACGGCTGCTCCTTGCGGTGGGCGCTTGTCTGCGTTTGACGACGGCCTGCCGTGGGGCTGGACTGGAATCACGGGTGCTGTGGCCGGACTCCGTTCTAGGGAGAGCAGCGATGACGACCATGGAAACCTTCAATCTTCTGCGGCCGTACCGGATTGCCGAGGAGACGTTCGTCATCCCGTGGGCCCTGGAAGCCCCGCCGGTCGGCCACTTCCCGATGAATTCGATGGTGATCCGGGGAGCCGAACCGGTGCTTGTGGACACCGGGGCACCAGCGGTGCGGGCGCAGTGGCTGGAGGCCGCGTGGTCCGTGGTGGATCCGTTGGACGTGCGGTGGATCTTCCTCACCCACGACGACCGTGACCACGCCGGCAACCTCTTGTCGGTCCTCGCTGAATGCCCGAACGCGACGCTGCTGACGACGTGGTTCTCGATCGGGCGCATGGCCGAGGAATGGGAGACGCCCATCAACCGGTGCCGCTTCATGATCGACGGCGATACGGTGGATGTGGGTGACCGAACGCTGGTGGCCAAGCGGCCGCCGTTGTACGACAACCCCACAACACGCGCCCTCTTCGACCCGAAGACCGATGTCCTGTGGGCGGTGGACACCTTCGCGACGAACGTGCCCACTCCCGTCCCCGAAATCGGCGACCTGTCCGCCGATGAATTTCGCGACGGCCAGTTCTTCGGTGGGCGCCTGGTCTCGCCCTGGGTCGCGTTGCTCGACGGCCAGAAGTTCCGGGCGGTGGTGGACGACTTCCAGCGGCTGGACGCCGAGGTCATCGCCGGCTGTCACTCGCCGGTGCTTCGCGGGCCGCAGACTGCGGAGGCGTTCGACCTTCTCCGCCGGCTTCCCGAGATTCCGGCATGGCCGGAGTTCACGCAGGCCGACCTCGACCAGTGGATGGCGGTCGCCGAGGGGTCGGTCCCGCCGGAACAGCCACGGCCATCGGCAACGTGACGGGTGTTCCCGCGTCTCCCGAAAAAATCTCCGGAGACCGTGCAACCCTCCGCCCACCCCGCGGGTCGTACTTGGCATCAGGGCTTCTGGAGGGGGGATCTGGGGGGATCCGCGGGGGTTCTGATGTTGGGGAGGGGTAGAACGAGGGGGCTCGGTCGACGGACCGGCCCCCTCGAAGCCTTTTCGGGGCTTTCTCGGCGTGCTTCCTAGAAGAAGACTCCGCAGTGCAGCAGCACGTTGGCGTACGGGCGGGCCTCGCCGGTCCTCACGATCAGGCGAGCGTTCGCCGAGTGGGCCTTCAGGTCGTCGTGGGAGACGTGCGTCAGGGCGACCGGGAAGCGGTCGGCCAGCAGGGCGGACGCCACCGGATTCGCGTCCCGTATTTCCTTTGCCGCCGTGGCCCTTTCCACGACCAGCTCCTCCAGCAGGCCCTCCAGAACCTCCGCGAAGGACGGCACCCCGGCTCGGAAAGCCAGGTCCACAACCCGCGGCCCGGCCGGGATGGGCATGCCGGCGTCGCAGATCAGTACGCCGTCACCATGGCCCAGTTCGGCTATCGCACCCGCGAGGTGACGGTTCAGGATTCCGGCCTTCTTCACTGCGACTCGCCTCGCGGGGACGTTCCGGGCGCGGTGCCCGACCCGTCTTTTCGGCCGGGGGTCCGGGGGTTGTCCCCCGGGATGGCACTGCACAGGGCGGCGACCTCCGAGGCGGTGGGGAACGAGGCCTGGGCGCCCTCCCGGGTGACCGCCACGGCGCCCACGCGTGCCGCATACCTCGCGGCTTCCGCCAGGGACTCCCCGAGCCCCAGCCGCCAGCCCAGCGCCGCTGTGAAGGAGTCGCCCGCACCCGTGGTGTCCACGGCGTCGACCTTCACGGACGGGACGTGGGTCTGCCCGGTGGCGTCCGCGACCAGCGCGCCGTCCCCGCCGAGGGTGACGACCACCGAACGCGGGCCGAGGGCGAGGAGCGCCTCGGCCCACTGAGAGGGCGTCGGGCCCGCATCAGCACCCAGCACCACCCGCGCCTCGTGCTCGTTCACGATCAGCGGATCGCAGGCCGCGAGCACCTCCTCCGGTAGTTCCCGCGGCGGCGACGGGTTGAGTACGAAGCGAGTGCCGGGCCGCAGGCTCCGCACCACCTCCACGACCGTCTCCAGCGGGATCTCCAGCTGGGCGGACACCACCTGGGAGGCCGTGAGGAGGGCAGCGGCGGCTCGCACGTCCGTGGGCGTCAGGCGCGCGTTCGCGCCCGGCGACACCACGATGCTGTTGTCGCCGGACGGGTCCACCGTGATCAGCGCGACCCCGGTGGGCGCCCCGCCCACGAGAACGCCCGCCGTGTCGACGCCGGCGTCCCGCTGCGAGTCGAGCAGCAGACGGCCGTGCGCGTCGTCGCCGACGCGGGCCAGCAGCGCCGTACGGGCCCCGAGGCGGGCGGCCGCGACCGCCTGGTTCGCGCCCTTGCCGCCCGGGTGGACGGCCAGGTCGGAGCCGAGGACGGTCTCCCCGGCGCCGGGGCGGCGCTCGACACCGATCACCAGGTCGGCGTTGGCCGACCCGACGACCAGCAGGTCGTAGTCGTACATCACTCTCTCCTTGTGCAGTTCCCCGTGAATCCCCGTGAATCCCCGTGAATCCCCGTGTGGACCGGCTCAGGACGCGAAGTCGGCGACGTTCCCGGACGTCACCACCTTCACCGGGACCTTGACCGTCGCGGAGACCTTCTCACCGTCCGCGGCCTTCAGCGCGTTCTCCACCGCGATGCGGCCGAGTTCCTTCGGCTGCTGGGCGACGGAGGCGTACAGCGTCCCGTTCCTGACGGCCGTGAGACCGTCCGGTGTGCCGTCGAAGCCGACGACCTGGACGGACTTGCCCGCCTTCGAACCGAGCGCCTTGATCGCGCCGAGGGCCATTTCGTCGTTCTCGGCGAAGACGCCGTTGACGTCGGGGTGGGCCTGGAGCAGGTTCGTCATGACGTCGAGGCCCTTGGTGCGGTCGAAGTCCGCGGGCTGCTCGGCGACGACCTTGATGCCCGGGTAGGCCTTCAGGCCCTCGGCGAAGCCCGCCCCGCGCTCGCGGCTGGCGGAGGTGCCGGCCTGGCCCTGAAGAATCACGATCGTGCCCTTGCCGCCCAGCTTCTCGGCCAGCGCCTTGGCGCCCAGCTTGCCGCCCGCGACGTTGTCGGAGGCGACGAGCGCGGCCGTCTCCGCCTTGTTCACGCCCCGGTCGACGCCGACGACGGGGATACCGGCCTTGTTGGCGGCGCGCACCGACGGGCCCGCCGCGTCCGAGTCCACCGGGTTGACGATGACCGAGCCGACGCCCTCGCTGGTGAAGTTCTGCAACTGGTTGGCCTGCTGGGACGCGTCGTTCTGGGCGTCCGTGACGGTGAGGTCCGCGCCCGCCTTCTTCGCGGCCTCCTCCGCGCCCTGCCTGATCTGCACGAAGAAGGGGTTGTTCAGTGTCGACAGGGACAGACCGATCTTCTGGCTGGACGAAGACGAGGACGAGCCTCCGTTGAGAAGGGAGGTCGCGCCCACGACTGCCGCCACGACGACGACCGCGAGGGCGTACTTCACGGCCTGCGGACCCTTGCGGCCCGAGGCGCCGGTCCCTGCGGCGCCCGGCGTCGCGCCCGCCTTGCGTCGCACCGTGTCCAGCAGCACCGCGAGCGCGATGACGACACCGATGACGACCTGTTGCCAGAAGGCGGACACCGAAAGGAGGTTGAGCCCGTTGCGCAGCACCGCCAGGATCAGCGCCCCGATCAGGGTGCCGGACGCCTTGCCCGTACCGCCCGCGAGCGAGGCGCCGCCGATGACGACCGCGGCGATCGCGTCCAGCTCGTAACCCTGGGCGGCCTGCGGCTGTGCGGAGGAGAGGCGGGAGGCGAGCACGATGCCCGCGGCCGCCGCGAACAGGCCCGACAGCGCGTAGATCGCGAGCTTCTGCTTCTTCACACGGAGACCGGAGAGGCGGGCCGCCTCCTCGTTGCCGCCGATCGCGTACATGGAACGGCCGAGGTACGTACGGCCCAGGACCACGGCCGTGATCAGGCCCATCACGATCATCACCAGGACCGGGACGGGCAGCCAGCCGCCGAGGGTGTCACCGAGGTGCGAGACCGAGTCCGGGAAGGCGATGGGGCTGCCCTGCGAGATGACGAGCGACAGACCGCGGCCCACCGACAGCATGGCCAGTGTCGCGATGAACGGCGGCAGCTTCCCGTACGAGATCAGGATGCCGTTGACCAGACCGCAGGCGATGCCGGTCGCGACGGCGAGAATCACGGCTATCCAGACCGGGACGCCTTCCGAAGTGGCGCTCCAGGCAAGGACGGTGGCGGAGAGCGCGGCGACCGAACCGACCGAGAGGTCGATGCCCGCCGACACGATCACGAAGGTCACGCCGAAGGCGAGGATGGCCGTCACGGCCGCCTGGACGCCGACGTTCAGCAGGTTGTCCGTCGTCAGGAAGTCGCCGGAGAGAGCGGACATCGCGATGACGAGAACGATCAGGGCGGTGAGTGCCCCGTTGTCGAGCAGGAGGCGTCCCAGCCCCGGGGCGCCACTCGCGCCTACCCGGCTCTTGAGCGTGTCAGTGGCCACCGGTGGCCTCCTTCTTTTCCGAGTCCGTGCTGTTCGTGCTGTTCGTGCTGTCCGTACCGCTCGTGCCCGCGGTGTTTTCCGGGGTCGTGCTGACGGCGAGGGCCATGACGGCGTCCTGCGTGGCGTCCTGGGCGGAGAGCTCGCCCGCGATCCGGCCCTGGGCCATGACCAGCACCCGGTCGCTCATGCCGAGCACCTCGGGCAGGTCGCTGGAGATCATCAGGACGGCGGCGCCCGCGGCCGTGAGCTCGTTGACGAGCTGGTAGATCTCGACCTTGGCGCCGACGTCGATACCGCGCGTCGGCTCGTCGAGGATCAGCACCTTGGTGTCGGCGAGCAGCCACTTGCCGATGACGACCTTCTGCTGGTTGCCGCCCGAAAGGGTGCGCACATGCTGGCCGAGTCCGGCCATCCGCACGCCGAGCTGCCCGGCGATCCGCGCGGCGGCCTCCCGCTGCCCCTTGAGGTCGACGAACCCGCCACGGGTCGCCGCGCGCATCGTCACGAGCCCGAGGTTCTCCTCCACGGAGGCATCGAGGAGCAGCCCCTGCCCCTTGCGGTCCTCGGGGACGAGCCCGATGCCCGCGGTCATCGCCGCGCCGACGTCGTGCCCGGGCAGCCGCGCACCCGCGACCTCCACGAGGCCCCGGTCGTACGGATCGGCGCCGAAGACCGCCCGTACGACCTCGGTACGTCCCGCACCGACCAGGCCCGCGATGCCGACGACCTCACCGGCCCGTACCTCGAAGCTCACGTCGTGGAAGACACCGTCCTTGGTGAGCCCCTCGACGGTGAGCAACGCGGTGCCGGCGTCGGCCCGTTCACGCGGATACTGCTGCTCGATCGAGCGGCCCACCATGAGGCGTACGAGTTCGTCCTCAGGCGTGGTCGCGGGTACCTGCCCGACGCTCCTGCCGTCCCGCAGGACCGTGACACGGTCTCCCAGGGCGGCGATTTCCTCCAAGTGGTGCGTGATGAAGACGATGCCGACGCCGTCCTCGCGCAGCCGGCGCACGATGGTGAAGAGTTTGTCGACCTCTTCGGAGGTGAGCACCGCGGTCGGCTCATCCATGATCAGGACGCGTGCGTTCAGGCTGAGGGCCTTCGCGATCTCGACCATCTGGAGGCGGGCGATACCCAGTTCACGCACCCGCGCGCGTGGCGACACGTGCACGCCGACCCGCTCCAGCAGTTCGGCGGCGTCCGCCTCCATCCGCTTACGGTCGATCAACCCGAAGCGGCGAGGCTGGCGACCCAGGAAGATGTTCTCGGCGACCGTCAGATCGGGGACGAGGTTGAACTCCTGGTGGATGGTCGCGATCCCGAGCCGTTCGGCGTCCTGAGCACCATGGACGCGGACCTCCTTGCCGCCGACCACCACGCGCCCGGCGTCGGGCCGGTAGGCGCCCGACAACATCTTGATGAGGGTGCTCTTGCCCGCGCCGTTCTCGCCGAGCAGCACGTGCACCTCGCCGCGGCGCAGATCGAAGTCGACGCTGTCGAGCGCGACCACACCGGGGAAGGTCTTGCGTATCGCTTCGATACGCAGCAACTCGTCTTCGGGATGCGGCGATTCGCCTTTGCCGGGCGGCAATTCGCCTTCGCTGCGCGGCAACTCGTCCTGATCGCTCACGTGATGCTCCTTTGCATGGACGAAGGCTGCATGGGCGGGGGCTCGCCGCACGAGCGGCGGACGACGAGACGGGCGGTGAGGGTCACGGACTGCGGGGGCCGCCCCTCGATGCGGTCGACGAGGGCGCGTACGGCGGCCCGGCCCAGCTCGCCCGTCGGCTGGGCGATCGCCGTGATCGGCGGATCGGTGTGCACGAACCACGGGATGTCGTCGAACGCGGCGAGCGCGATGTCGTGCGGAACCGACAACCCGCGCGCGCGGATGGCGTCCAGGGCACCCAGGGCCATCAAGTTGTCGGTGGCGAACACCACCTCGGGTGGCTCGGGGAGGTTCAGGAACGCCTCGGTGGCCCGGCGTCCGCTGGCCGCCTGGAAGTCGCCCTGCCCTACGTACGCGTCGGGCAGCGGAAGCCCGTACTCGCGCAGTGCCTCCTGGAACGCCTCGACGCGCTCGCTGCCGGTCATGGTGGCCGCCGGGCCCGCGATGATGGCGAGCCTGCGATGCCCGAGGCCGTGCAGATGGGTGACCAGATCGCGCACCGCCTCGCGCCCGTCCGCCCTGACCACCGGCACGTCCACGCCCGGGATCCACCGGTCCACGAACACCATCGGGGTGCCCGTGTGCGCGGCGTCCAGCATCAGGGGGGAGCCGCCGTCGGTGGGGGACACCAGGAGGCCGTCGATACGGCGGTCGAGGAGGTTGCGGACGTGGTGGTCCTGCAACTCCGGCTGCTCGTCCGCGTTCCCGATGATGACGCTGTAGCCGTGGGCGCGGGCCTCTTCCTCGACGGAGCGGGCCAGTTCGGTGAAGTACGGGTTGAGCACGTCGCTGATGACCAGGCCGAGGGTGTGGGTCTGGTCGGTGCGCAGGGAACGGGCCACCGCGTTGGGGCGGTAGCCGAGAGCGTCGACGGCGGCGAGGACGCGGGTGCGCGCTCCGGAGCTGACGGACGGGTGGCCGTTGAGTACCCGGGACACCGTGGCAGCGGAGACGCCCGCCTCCGCGGCGACGTCCTTGATGCTCGCCATCACCGCCCCACCTCCTCGTGGAATCGATTCCACGGGAGATTGGAATCGATTCCACGAAACTTCGCAAGTCCCCGGGACCGGATCGTGATGAAGTTGTCCACAGGCTTCGCCCGTTGTCAGAGGCGGGCGGTAGCGTCGGATCATGTCGAATCTGGCGGGGAACCAGGCGGGCACCGGGGCGCGGAACCTGGCGGTTCTCGAGGGCGTGCTGGAGCGGATCACGTACGCCAACGAGGAGAACGGCTACACGGTCGCCCGGGTGGACACCGGACGGGGCGGCGGCGATCTGCTGACGGTCGTGGGAGCGCTGCTCGGTGCCCAGGTGGGGGAGTCCCTGCGGATGGAGGGGCGCTGGGGTTCCCATCCTCAGTACGGCAAGCAGTTCACGGTGGAGAACTACACGACGGTGCTGCCGGCCACCGTCCAGGGCATCCGCCGCTATCTGGGCTCCGGCCTGGTCAAGGGCATCGGTCCGGTCTTCGCGGACCGCATCACCCAGCACTTCGGGCTCGACACCCTCCAGATCATCGAGGAGGAGCCGAAGCGGCTCATCGAGGTCCCCGGCCTCGGCCCCAAGCGGACCAAGAAGATCGCCGACGCCTGGGAGGAACAGAAGGCGATCAAGGAGGTCATGCTCTTCCTCCAGACCGTCGAGGTGTCGACGTCGATCGCGGTCCGCATCTACAAGAAGTACGGCGACGCCTCGATCTCGGTGGTCAAGAACCAGCCGTACCGGCTCGCGTCCGACGTCTGGGGCATCGGCTTCCTGACCGCCGACAAGATCGCCCAGTCCGTGGGCATCCCGCACGACAGCCCGGAGCGCGTCAAGGCCGGTCTCCAGTACGCCCTTTCGCAGTCCACCGACCAGGGCCACTGCTTCCTCCCGGAGGAGCAGCTGATCGCGGACGCGGTGAAGCTGCTCCAGGTGGACACCGGCCTTGTCATCGAGTGCCTCGGGGAACTGGCGGCGCCCCAGGAGGACGACGGCGACCCCGGAGTCGTACGGGAAAAGGTCCCCGGCCACGACGGCGGCGACCCCGTGACGGCCGTCTACCTGGTCCCCTTCCACCGGGCCGAACTCTCCTTGTCCGCCCAGCTGTTGCGTCTCCTGCGCACCGACGGGGACCGGATGCCGTCTTTCCGGAACGTGGCCTGGGACAAGGCCCTGGCCTGGCTCAAGGACCGTACGGGAGCGGAGCTGGCCCCCGAGCAGGAAGATGCCGTCCGTCTCGCCCTCACCGAGAAGGTCGCCGTGCTCACCGGAGGCCCCGGTTGCGGCAAGTCCTTCACGGTCCGTTCCATCGTGGAGCTGGCCCGCGCCAAGAAGGCCAAGGTCGTGCTGGCGGCGCCCACGGGCCGGGCCGCCAAGCGGCTGGCCGAGCTCACGGGCGCGGACGCCTCGACCGTGCACCGGCTCCTGGAGCTCAAGCCCGGCGGGGACGCGGCGTACGACAAGGACCGCCCGCTGGACGCCGACCTGGTGGTCGTGGACGAGGCATCGATGCTCGACCTCCTGCTGGCCAACAAGCTGGTGAAGGCGGTGCCTCCGGGGGCGCATCTGCTCCTCGTGGGCGACGTCGACCAGCTGCCGAGCGTCGGCGCCGGCGAGGTCCTGCGCGACCTGCTCGCCGACGGCAGCCCGGTCCCGGCCGTCCGCCTCACCCGTGTCTTCCGGCAGGCCCAGCAGTCGGGGGTGGTGACGAACGCCCACCGGATCAACGCGGGCAAGCAGCCGGTCACCCAGGACCTGAAGGACTTCTTCCTCTTCGTCGAGGACGACACGGAGGAGGCGGGCCGGCTCACGGTGGACGTGGCGGCCCGCCGCATTCCCGCGAAGTTCGGCCTCGATCCACGCCGCGACGTCCAGGTCCTCGCCCCCATGCACCGCGGCCCGGCGGGCGCCGGCACCCTCAACGGTCTGCTCCAGCAGGTGATCACCCCTGCCCGGCCCGACCTCCCGGAGAAGCGCTTCGGAGGCCGGGTCTTCCGCGTCGGCGACAAGGTCACGCAGATTCGCAACAATTACGAGAAGGGCACGAACGGTGTCTTCAACGGCACGGTCGGCGTGGTCACCTCCCTCAACCTGGACGACCAGCGGCTGACGGTGCTGACCGACGAGGACGAGGAGGTGCCGTACGAATTCGACGAGCTCGACGAGCTGGCGCACGCGTATGCGGTGACGATCCACCGCTCCCAGGGCAGTGAGTACCCGGCGGTGGTGATCCCGGTGACCACCAGTGCCTGGATGATGCTCCAGCGCAACCTGCTCTACACGGCGGTCACCCGCGCCAAGAAGCTTGTGGTGCTGGTCGGTTCACGCAGGGCGATAGGCCAGGCGGTGCGCACGGTGTCGGCGGGACGGCGCTGTACGGCCCTGGATTTCCGGCTCTCACCCCGGCCTCTCGACCCGTGAGCGAGATTTGATCGATCAAATGAGTCGCAAGGGTCACAGAGCACTTCCGGAAGCAGGGCGAAGGGGGGCAGGATGAGCAGGGTGACGGCACTGAGTGCCGCCAATAGGCCCCATGGTCGACCCCGAGTGCACTCTCCTGCGCCAAATGGGGGATGGTAGAAGCAGTCAGGGCACCTCGAAGAAGAGGCACAACGTCGGTGAGGGATGACGTGAGCGACAACTCTGTAGTACTGCGGTACGGCGACGGCGAGTACACCTACCCGGTGATAGACAGCACCGTCGGTGACAAGGGCTTCGACATCGGGAAGCTCCGTGCTCAGACCGGTCTGGTCACGCTGGACAGTGGTTACGGCAACACCGCCGCCTATAAATCCGCCATCACCTATCTCGACGGTGAGCAGGGCATCCTCCGGTACCGCGGTTACCCGATCGAGCAGCTGGCAGAGCGCTCCACCTTCCTCGAGGTGGCCTACCTGCTGATCAACGGCGAACTGCCCACGGTCGACGAGCTCGCCGCCTTCAAGGGCGACATCACGCAGCACACCCTGCTGCATGAGGACGTCAAGAACTTCTACCGTGGCTTCCCGCGCGACGCCCACCCGATGGCGATGCTGTCCTCGGTGGTCTCCGCGCTGTCCACCTTCTACCAGGACAGCCACAATCCGTTCGACGAGACGCAGCGCAACCTCTCCACGATCCGCCTGCTCGCCAAGCTTCCGACGATCGCGGCGTACGCGTACAAGAAGTCGATCGGGCACCCCTTCGTCTACCCGCGCAACGATCTCGGTTACGTCGAGAACTTCCTGCGTATGACCTTCTCGGTCCCGGCGCAGGAGTACGACCTGGACCCGGTCGTCGTCTCCGCGCTCGACAAGCTGCTGATCCTGCACGCGGACCACGAGCAGAACTGTTCGACGTCCACCGTCCGCCTGGTCGGCTCCTCGCAGGCGAACATGTTCGCCTCGATCTCCGCCGGTATCTCCGCGCTCTGGGGCCCGCTGCACGGCGGCGCCAACCAGTCCGTGCTGGAGATGCTGGAGGGCATCAAGGCCAACGGCGGCGACGTCGACTCCTTCATCCGCAAGGTGAAGAACAAGGAGGACGGCGTCCGCCTGATGGGCTTCGGCCACCGGGTGTACAAGTCCTTCGACCCTCGCGCCAAGATCATCAAGGCCGCCGCGCACGACGTCCTCTCGGCTCTCGGCAAGTCCGACGAGCTGCTGGACATCGCGCTCAAGCTGGAGGAGCACGCGCTCTCCGACGACTACTTCGTCTCGCGCAACCTCTACCCGAACGTGGACTTCTACACCGGTCTGATCTACCGCGCCATGGGCTTCCCGACCGAGATGTTCACGGTCCTGTTCGCGCTCGGCCGTCTGCCCGGCTGGATCGCCCAGTGGCACGAGATGATCAAGGAACCGGGTTCCCGTATCGGCCGCCCGCGCCAGATCTACACGGGCGAGGTTCTGCGGGACTTCGTCCCGGTCGAGTCTCGCTGACGCCTGTACGTAGTACGTGGCAAAACGGAAGGCGCCCCGCTGCCGGTCCCCCCACGGGCCGGAGTCGGGGCGCCTTCCTTGTCCCGGTTCGGATTCCCCCCACGGGATCCGGCCGGGCGCCTGAGGACAGCGCCTGAATCGCTGTGATCTAAACGAGCAGAACTCGATGTACTGCGTGTGCTGCTGAACTGTCCGTACTGAAGCGAGTGCGGTCTGCCGGGACCCGTACGGGAGGGCCGCTCAAGCTCCCCGTGTACGTGTCCCGGCAACGCAGCTCCGGGAACGTCCCCCAAGACATCCCCAGATGTCAGTCACGCCCCCCAAGACGCTTCTGACATCGCCAACTTAGACTCACGAACTCCTTCGAGGGTTACGTTCACATCACTGTGATCTGCGTCTCTTGCATATGTCCTGAAGATGCACAAGAGACCCGATATCGCTATCGGAGCCCAAGAGTAAGGAAGATGCGCGGGCCTTGTGAAGAGCTTATGTGAGGCTCGCGTCGGACTCTAGAGGGGTTCTTACTTCGACATCACCGAAATGCCCGGAGTCGAAGACTGTTCGTCACCACGAACACCGAGGAGAACGCCATCGCGGCGCCCGCGATCATCGGATTCAGCAACCCCGCCGCTGCCAGCGGCAGCGCGGCCACGTTGTAGCCGAAGGCCCAGACGAGATTGCCCTTGATCGTGGCAAGGGTCTTCCGCGACAGCCGGATCGCGTCCGCGGCCACCCGCAGATCCCCGCGTACGAGCGTCAGATCGCCCGCCTCGATCGCCGCGTCAGTCCCCGTGCCCATGGCAAGCCCCAGATCGGCGACGGCGAGCGCGGCCGCGTCGTTGACGCCGTCGCCGACCATCGCGACGGCCCGGCCCTCGGCCTGGAGCCGCCTGATCACCTCGACCTTGTCCTGCGGCAGCACCTCGGCGAAGACGAACGCCTCGTCGATGCCGACGCGGCGCGCCACGGACTCGGCGACGGTCCGGTTGTCCCCGGTCAGCAGGACGGGCGTCAGCCCCAGGGCGCGCAGCTCGCGGACCGCCTCGGCGCTGGTCTCCTTGACCGCGTCGGCGACGGTCAGGACACCGCGTGCCACCCCGTCCCAGGCGACGGCCACGGCGGTACGCCCCTCCGCCTCGGCCCGCGTCTTCAGCGCGGTCAGCTCCTCCGGCAGCGCGACACCGGCCTCGTCGAGCAGCCGCGCCCGCCCGACCAGCACCTCGTGCCCGTCGACCGTCCCGCGTACGCCGAGCCCGGCGACGTTCTCGAAGCCGGCCACGGCCGGGAGGGTTCCGGTAGCTTCCTCCGCGCCCGTCGCGACGGCCCGTGCGATCGGGTGCTCGGAGGCGTGCTCCAGGGCGCCGGCGAGCCGCAGTACCTGCTTCTCGTCGGCGCCGGCAGCGGCGTACACCTCCTGGAGGGTCATGCGGCCGGTGGTGACCGTGCCGGTCTTGTCCAGGACGACCGTGTCGACGCGGCGCGTGGACTCCAGGACCTCGGGGCCCTTGATGAGGATGCCGAGCTGGGCGCCGCGGCCGGTGCCGACCATGAGGGCGGTCGGGGTCGCGAGGCCGAGCGCGCACGGGCAGGCGATGATCAGCACCGCGACGGCGGCCGTGAAGGCGGCGGTCAGCTCGTCCGTCGTGCCCAGCCAGACGCCGAACGTGGCGACGGCGATCAGCAGGACGGCGGGGACGAAGACGGCGGAGATCCGGTCGGCGAGACGCTGCGCCTCGGCCTTCCCGTTCTGCGCGTCCTCGACGAGCTTCGCCATCCGCGCCAGCTGTGTGTCCGCGCCGATGCGGGTCGCCTCGACGACGAGCCTGCCGCCGGCGTTCACGGTCGCGCCCGTCACGGCGTCGCCGACGGTCACGTCCACCGGCACCGACTCGCCGGTCAGCATCGACGCGTCGACCGCCGAGGTGCCCTCGACGACGGTGCCGTCGGTGGCGACCTTCTCGCCGGGCCGTACGACGAAGCGGTCACCGACCTTGAGATCGGCGACGGGGACGCGTACCTCAAGCCCCTCCCGCAGTACGGAGACGTCCCTGGCGCCCAGCTCCATGAGGGCCCTCAGCGCGGCGCCCGCGCTCCGCTTGGAACGGGCCTCCAGATAGCGGCCGAGGAGGATGAAGGTGACGACTCCCGCGGCCACTTCTAGGTAGATCGTCGACGAGGCGTCCGCACGCGCCACCGTGAAGTCGAAGCCGTGCCGCATGCCCGGCATCCCCGCGTGGCCCCAGAACAACGCCCATACGGACCAGCCGAAGGCGGCCAGCGTGCCGACGGAGACGAGCGTGTCCATGGTGGCCGCGCCGTGCCGGGCGTTCGTGAACGTCGCCCGGTGGAACGGCAGTCCGCCCCATACGACGACGGGCGCGGCGAGCGTGAGGGACAGCCACTGCCAGTTGTCGAACTGGAGGGGCGGGATCATGGAGAGGAGGACCACGGGGAGGGCGAGCACGGCGGAGACGGTCAGGCGCTCGCGCAGGGAGGCGAGTTCGGGGTCTTCGCGGGGGACCTCTGCTTCGAGCTCCGGCTCCGGGGGTGCCGGCTCCTCGGCCGTGTAGCCGGTCTTCTCCACGGTGGCGATCAGGTCGGCGACGCGTATGCCGTCTTCGTACGAGACCTTCGCGCGCTCCGTCGCGAAGTTCACCGTGGCGGTGACGCCGTCCATGCGGTTGAGCTTCTTCTCGACGCGGGCCGCGCAGGAGGCGCAGGTCATGCCGCCGATGGTGAGCTCGACCTCGGCGTTCTCGTGCGTGGCGGGGGGTGTTGCCGTGCTGCTCATGTCGGGCGTCCGTTGGTGTGGTCAGACCTTGCCGGCGAGTTCGAACCCGGCCTCGTCGATCGCGGCACGTACGGCGTCCTCGTCGAGCGGGGCGGCGGAGAAGACGGTGACCTCACCGGTCGAGGCGACGGCCTTCACCGAGCTGACACCGGGAATCTCGGAGAGCTCGCTGGAGACGGAGCCTTCGCAGTGGGCGCAGCTCATGCCCTTCACCTGATAGGTGACGGTGGTCTGTGCGGTCATGTCGTTGCTCCTCGGGGGCGTAGGGGTACCGTTCGCTCCCCACTGTACCCCTAGGGGGTATTTCTCCAAAGCCTGGGTGGTGGGTGGCTGGTCGCGCAGTTCCCCGCGCCCCTGGGTGGCTGGTGGGTGCGGGGCCGCGGGCCGGTGCGTCAGCCCGTCGCAGGCGGGGCGTACGGCCCGGTGTCGGTACAGAGCGAAGGTGACCTGAGACAGAACCTAAGCGACGGGCATACGACGCACCGGCCCACGTCCCCTCCCGCCGGTGAGCAAGTAAGAGTTTCGTCGGGGCGCAGGCTTTTGCTTTTAGGGGCGCGGGGAACTGCGCGACTGGGCCACGACGTACCCGCAGCCGCGACACGACGTGTCACCCCCACCCCCTGGCGGGGTCCCGGGGCGCAGCCCCAGGGATGGGACGGGTAGGGGCGGCAGGGGCGAAAAAACCGGCAGGTCAATCGGCCCGCCGCCCCCTGTTCCCCGGCCGGGAGGCCACCCACGCCCGGATGGTGTCCGCATACCAATACGGCTTGCCGGACTCCACATGGTCCGGCGGCGGAAGCATCCCGTGCTTGCGATAAGACCGCACGGTGTCCGGCTGCACCTGAATGTGCGCCGCGATGTCCTTGTACGACCAGAGCTGTCGGTCGGTCATCAATAGCACCTCCCCGCGCGCGCCGCGAAGGCACTGCGCTGGCGATCACATGGCTGTGACCGTCCAACGACATCGCGTGACCGTGGGCCTGTGCCTGTCGCCCGGGTGTGACGCAAGCCCCGCGCGACCGGGACGGGTGTGACAGAACGGCGGTATTTGTGACAGAGGTGACGCGCCGCGGCAACTGAGACCTAGTCCGAATGTCTGGACAACCAATTGACAGGCATCGCGCAGCGCCGCTAGACCTGGGAGCAGCCGAAGCGAAGCGAAGGGAACCCGATGGACGAGTCCGCGGTGTCCGATGCCCTGAAATCCGGCGCGCTGGAATCCGGCGTGCTGGAGTCCAGTAGCGAGGACGCGCTGAAGACGGGGCGGTCCGGTGAACAACGGCACCCGTACCGCCCCAGCAGAGGCCACACCACTTGAACTCCCGGGCAGAGAGGGCGCGTTCAGCGAAGTGACGGACTTCGCGGACGCCCCTTTCGACGCCCGGGTGCAGATCGCCTCCGGCGTGGGACGCCGCTTCGCCCTGGCAGGAGCGAAGTGCGAGCGACGACTCCCCGCCCGCTACGGCCCCGCGCCGGAGGTTCCCGTCCGACCCACGAGCGAACGGATTCGGCTGCCGGCGCGTATTTCCCTCGCGTGAGGGCGGTTCCGATGTCCTCGCCGAGGTCCGCACCGGCGATGCCTTCCTCGTACTCGACGGATTGCACGGCCCGTCCATCGCCCAGCCCGGTCACGCGAGGTACTACTTGAACGTGACGGCCGGCCCGGGTGAGGACAGGCGGGGGCGGATCTGCTTCCACTCGGGACACGTAGAAAGCACAGAGGGCTTCCGATGACAGAGCCGAAGACGTCAACGGCGACGACAAGGCTGACGGTCGCGCAGGCGCTGGTGCGGTTCCTGGCCGCCCAGTACACGGAACGGGACGGGGTGCGCCGCCGGCTGATCGGCGCCACCTGGGGCATCTTCGGGCACGGCAACGTCGCCGGGCTGGGACAGGCGCTTCTCGAGTACGCCACTGTTCCTTCCGGGGGGACGCCCTCCGGACCTCCCGTCATGCCGTACCACCAGGGCCGCAATGAACAGGCCATGGTGCACGCGGCGGTCGGCTACGCACGTCAGTCGCACCGCCTGAGCACCCACGCCGTCACGACATCCATCGGCCCGGGCGCCACCAACCTCGTCACAGGCGCCGCCCTCGCCACGATCAACCATCTCCCCGTACTGCTCCTGCCCGGCGACATCTTCGCGACCCGCCCCGCCGACCCGGTCCTCCAGCAGCTCGAGGTCCCGTACGCCGGTGATGTGTCGGTGAACGACTGTCTGCGCCCGGTGTCGAAGTACTTCGACCGCGTCATGCGTCCCGAAGCCCTCATCCCGGCCGCCCTCCAGGCGATGCGCGTGCTCACCGACCCGGTCGAGACGGGCGCCGTCACGCTCGCGCTGCCGCAGGACGTGCAGGCCGAGGCGTACGACTGGCCGGAGGAGTTCTTCGCCGACCGCGTCTGGGCCGTCCGCCGTCCGGGCGCGGACCCGGAGGAACTGGCCGCCGCGGTCAGGGCCGTACGGGACGCCCGGCGCCCCTTGGTCGTCGCGGGCGGCGGAGTGCACCACAGTGAGGCCGAGGACGCGCTGAAGGAGTTCGCCGACACCACCCGTATCCCGGTCGCCTCGACCCAGGCGGGCAAGGGCTCGCTGGCCTGGGACCACCCGGCGGACGTCGGCGGCATCGGGCACACCGGCACCGCGACCGCCTGCGAACTGGCCCGCACCGCCGACCTGGTGATCGGCGTCGGCACCCGCTACACCGACTTCACCACCGCATCCGGCACCCTCTTCTCCGCCCAGGGCGTCCGCTTCCTGAACCTCAACATCGCCCCCTTCGACGGCCACAAGCTGTCCGGCCAGCCGCTGATCGCGGACGCCCGCACGGGGCTGGAGGCTCTCACCGAGTCGCTCGCGATGCACGGCCACCGTGCCGAACCCGCGTACGTCACCGATTACACGGACGACAAGGAGCGCTGGGAGCACCGGGTCGACGCGGCCTATGAGGCGGACGAGCCGGACACCCGGCCCACCCAGCCGCAGGTCCTCGGTCTGCTCGACGAGCTGGTCACCGGGGACGACATCCTGATCAACGCGGCCGGCTCGCTCCCCGGTGACCTGCACAAGCTGTGGCGGACGCGGTCGAGGGACCAGTACCACGTCGAGTACGGCTACTCCTGCATGGGCTACGAGATCCCGGCGTCGATCGGCGTGCGCATGGCGGCGCCGGACCGTCCCGTATGGGCGCTGGTCGGCGATGGCACGTATCTGATGATGCCGACGGAGATCGTCTCCGCCGTCCAGGAAGGCATCGCGATCAAGGTCGTGATCCTGCAGAACCACGGGTACGCGTCCATCGGCGGCCTCTCCGAGACCGTGGGCGCGGAACGGTTCGCCACCGCCTACCGCCACCGGTCCGAGGACGGCACCTTCACGGGGCGCCCGCTGCCTGTCGACCTCGCCGCCAACGCGGCCAGCCTGGGTATGCGGGTGCTGCGCGCGAAGACCGTACGCGATCTGCGGGCCGCCCTCGCCGAGGCGCGGGCCGCCGACACACCCATATGTGTCCACGTGGAGACCGAGACGGCGGACACGGTCACGGGCGCGCCTCCGGCGCAGGCCTGGTGGGACGTACCCGTGGCCGAGACCGCGACCCGCTCGTCGGCGGTCAAGGCACGCGAGGTGTACGACCGCCACGCGGCCACTCGCCGCCGCCATCTGTGAGGGCGTTTCCGGACACGACGAAGACCGTCAGCCACTGGATCGGTGGCAAGACCGTCGAGGGTGTGTCGGGTACGTACGGGCCGGTCACCGACCTGGCGACCGGCGCCGTGACCACTCAGGTCGCCTTCGCGACCGTGGACGAGGTGGACGCGGTGGTCGCCGCCGCCAAGGAGGCGTACGCGACCTGGGGCAGTCCTCGCTCGCCCGGCGGACCGAGATCCTTCGTGCTCAAGCCGAGCGAAAAGGACCCGTCGGCCTCGATGAAGGTCGATCGAGGCGTTGCGCCGATGCGGGCTCGATCCCAGTTCTGCCCCTCCATGCCGCTGCCTCTTGAGAGATGACAGCCGATCGTCATCGCCCACCCGGCGGATTTCCCCGATTGGCCGGTGTGGCCTGACGGATGCCGCCGGTGATCCGTGCTTCGCTGCCGCCTCAGCTTTAACAGTTCCCGTTGAGCAAAGGCGACAGCAGCGTGTCCCGTACAAGAATGTTTCTCGCCGCCACTTTCGCGCTGCCGCTCATGGTGACCGCGCTGCTCACGTCGGCTCCGGTGGCAACGTCGACGCCGAGCGCTTCGTCCGGCTCTGCGAAGCCGTTGCTCGCGGCAGCGAACGTCCCGGTGACTCAGGTCAGTTCCGACCCGTACACCGATTCCCAGGCTCAGCACCGCACCGAGGTCGAACCAGACACGTTCACCTTCGGAAACACCATCGTCTCGGCGTTCCAAGTAGGGCGGGTCCACGGCGGCGGCGCGTCCAACATCGGTTTCGCGCGCTCGACGGACGGCGGCGCCAACTGGACCCACGGCTACCTCCCGGGCATCACGCGAAACGAGGCCGGGCCGTGCGGGCAGGCCAGTGATCCCTCGGTGGCCTTCGACGCCCGCCACAACGTCTGGCTCATTTCCAGCCTCGCCTTGAACTGCCCTGGCCGCCGGGTCTTCACCAGCCGCTCGACCGACGGCGGGCTGACCTGGAGCAACCCGATCACCACCGCGTCCGGCTCCGTCGACAAGAACTGGATCGTTTGCGACAACCACCCCACCAGCCCCTTCTTCGGGAACTGTTACACCCAGTACGACATCACCAGCTCCGGCAGCCTGATGCGGATGCGGACGTCCACAGATGGCGGCCTGAGCTGGGGTACGCCCAGGTCGACCTCCGACAGTGCCCGCGGTCTCGGCGGTCAGCCGATCGTCCGTCCCAATGGGACAGTGCTCGTGCCCTTCCGCTCCTCCGGCGGCTCGATTCGCTCGTTCCGCTCCATCAACGGCGGTTCGAGCTGGCGCGCCAGCGTTCTCGTCTCCAACGTCAGGCACCACACAGTGGCCGGAGGCTTGCGCGCCCCCCACACCCTGCCCTCTGCCGAGATCGACGCCAACGGCACGGCCTACGTCGCCTGGTCGGACTGCCGGTTCCGGACCACCTGCGCCAGCAACGACATCGTGATCAGTAAATCCACCAGCGAAACGACCTGGGCGGCCCCGCTTCGCGTTCCCATCGATGCCGGCAACAGCACGGTCGACCATTTCGTGCCGGGCATCGGCGTCGACCCCAGTACCTCGGGTGCCACAGCCAGGATCGGTCTGACCTATTACTACTACCCCAATGCCAACTGCACCTCGGCGACCTGTCAGCTCTTCGCCGGCTTCATCTCCTCCACCGACGGCGGTTCCACATGGAGTTCCGCCACCGAGGTCGCCGGTCCCATGAACCTCTCCTGGCTTCCCACAACCTCAAAGGGCCGCATGTTCGGCGACTACATCTCCACCTCGGTTCCCCCTGGTGGCAACGCCTTCAGCGTCATCCCCGTCGCCTCGACCCCCGAGGGAACGACTTTCGACATGGCGATGTTCGTGCCCACCGGTGGGCTGCCGATCACTGGCGGCGCAGCCAGTTAGATCAACCGCGCCAGGAGACCAACCAGCAACTCCTAAATGACTGCTGGCCATTGCGCTGATTACCGATGCGGCAAGCGCCGGCGGAGCGGTTCGTAGGAGCAAAAAGCCAGACCCCTGGGGGCCCCAGGGGTCTGCAGTGTCGCCCGTGCTCGCCAACCTCTTCATGAACTGTGCGCCCAGCGGTGGGAGATCAAGACCCACCAGGGCGGGCCCCGTCTGGTCCTGCGCCTCAGCACTCGGCCGACGTCACCTACGGCACGAGTCTGAGGAGCCTGTTGGGTGAACCGGATCCGATGTTGCTCAGAACTCCGGTCGTGGCCCCGTTGACGAGAGCGCTGTGTACGGTCGCCGGACGGGCGGTGGGGTGCGAGGTGAGGTAGACCGCCGCGGCTCCCGCGACATGGGGGGCCGCCATCGAGGTGCCGGAGAGCGTGCGCGTCGCCGTGTCGCTGGTGTGCCAGCCGGCGGGAATCGACGAACCGGGGGCGAACATATCGACCACGGAACCGTAGTTGGAGAAACTGGATCTGTAGTCAGAGCTTGTGCTGGCCCCCACGGTGAGGGCAGCACCCACCCGGGCGGGTGAAAAGTTGGCGGCATTCCGGGTCGAGTTGCCGGCGGCCACCGCGTAGGTGATACCGGAGGCGATGGAGTTCCTCACCGCGGTGTCCAGCGCCGTGCTGGCGCCGGCGCCCAGCGACATGTTGGCGACCGACGGCCCGACGCGGCGCGAAGTGACCCAGTCGACGCCCGCGATGACGCCGGAGGCGGTGCCGGACCCGCTGTTGTTCAGCACCCGTACCGCCACGATATCGGCGAGCTTCGCCACGCCGTACGTACTGCCGGCGGCCGTGGTGGCGACGTGCGTTCCGTGACCGTTGCCGTCGGCGGCGATGGGGTCACGGTCGACAAAGTCGTAGCCGTACCTGGCGCGCCCGTCAATCTGACTGTGAGTGATACGCACGCCGGTGTCGATCACGTACACGGTCGCGGATCCGCCCGCCGTATCCGGATACGTGTACGTCAGGTTGAGTGGACGGTTGGCCTGGTCGATCCGGTCCAGGCCCCACGGCGGGAGGATCTGCGTCCCATTGACGTGGACCTCCTGGTCCTGCTCGACGAACGCGACGGCTGGGTCAGCGGCGAAACTCCTCGCACCGGAGGCGCTGACACGGACGGCGTAGCCATTGAGCGCGGCGCTGTAGGTCCGCTCCACCGTGGCGCCGTACTTGGCCGCCAGTTCATCGCCTTTCGTCGAGTTCGCGTTGAAACCGGCGGACTCCTTCAGCGCGACGATGTAGCTGTTGTCGATGGCGTTGACGGAATCCTCGTGCAGAATCCTTCCGGTGGCCGGGGTGGCCTCGGCGGGCAGGGCGGTACCGCACCCGATGACGGCGGCCGCGGCCGCCGCGGCGATCGCCGCGGCGATCCGCCGCCGGGCGGTGAACATTTCTCTCATCCTGAAGAGCCTTCCTCGGGCGGACCCGTGACGGTGTTCGCTGATGCTGCTGATCCGAGGATGACCAGACAGATGATCATTTAAATGCTCTATTGGTGCTTTTCATCCTTGATGACCACTAGTCACCCCATATGGGCGGAACCTGTGCCGGAGTATCCGACGACATGACAGTCACTCAAGGGCTGGTCCGCGGCTGACCGACTGAGCGCACGAAGCCGGCCTCGTGGCGCGCCGTGAGTGCGGCGATCTGGGCCGGGTCGTTCAGATTCATCGCGCGGTTGCCCATGGCCCGCGTACCGCGGTTGCGGTATGCGCAATGAAGGCCGTACGACCGTGGGAGGTCTGCCACTTCCGACCGGAGACGGCATCCGTTGTCGGCGGCGGCACTTACCGTTGACGCATGGATCTTCGACTGCCCCGACTGCGCGGGGCCGTACTTCGGAGGCCGCGCCGGCTGATCGCCGCCGCGGCCGCCGTGGTCGTGCTCGCCGGCGCCGGTACGTGGACGGCCGTCGCCTCGGACGAGGCCGCACCTGTGGACCGGGCCGACAGAGTCATGGCCATGGGCAGCGGGGTGAAGATCGACACCTCCTACTTCACATCGGGCTCCGGCCGCCGCCCTGCCGTCCTCCTCACGCACGGCTTCGGCGGCAGCAAGGAAGACGTACGGTCCCAGGCGGAGGACCTGGCGCGCGACGGGTATGCGGTGCTGACCTGGTCGGCACGCGGAATGGGCAAGTCCACGGGCAAGATCGGCCTGAACGACCCCAAGGGCGAGGTCGCCGACGTCTCCAAGCTGATCGACTGGCTGGCCGAGCGCCCCGAGGTCGAGCTGGACCGGGACGGCGACCCGCGCGTCGGCGCCACCGGCGCCTCGTACGGCGGCGCGGTCTCGCTGCTCGCGGCCGGTCACGACCAGCGGGTGGACGCGATCGCCCCGGCGATCACGTACTGGAACCTCGCGGACGCACTGTTCCCGAACGGCGTCTTCAAGAAGCTGTGGGCCGGGATCTTCATGAACACCGGCGGCGGTTGCGACAAATTCGAGGCCACGCTGTGCGAGATGTACCAGCGGGTCGCGGAGTCCGGCGAGCCGGACGCCGAGGCGCGGGAGCTGCTGGAAGCCCGCTCCCCGTCCGCCGTCGGCGACGAGATCAACGTGCCGACGCTCATCACGCAGGGCCAGACCGACTCCCTGTTCCCGCTCGGCCAGGCCGACGCGATGGCCAAGGCGATCCGGGCCAACGGCGCGCCCGTGGACGTCGACTGGATCTCGGGCGGTCACGACGGCGGCGACATGGAGGCGGCCCGGGTGTCCGCGCGCGTGGGCGACTGGTTCGACCGCTATCTGAAGGACGAGCCGGGGGCGGACACCGGCCCCGCGTTCCAGGTCACGCGCAGCGGCGGCGTCGATTCCCAGGAGGGCACCACACGGCTGACCAGCGTGAGCTCGGACAGCTATCCCGGCCTGACGAGCAAGACGCGTCCGATCGCCCTGTCCGGGCGTGAGCAGACCTTCGAGAACCCGGCGGGCGCCAACCCGCCCGCCGTCTCCGCCCTGCCCGGCCTCGGCGGCGCCGGCGGCCTCTCCCAGCTCTCCTCGCTCGGGATCGGTGTGTCCCTCGACTTCCCGGGCCAGTTCGCCGCATTCGACTCCGAGCCCTTCGTGGAGGACCTCCAGATCACCGGCTCGCCGACGGCAACGGTCCATGTGAAGTCGACCAGCGAGGAGGCCGTGCTCTTCGCGAAGGTGTACGACGTCGGACCGGACGGCGGCGCGCAGCAAGTGCTGCCCGCCCAGCTGGTCGAGCCGATCAGGGTGGAGGACGCGAAGGCCGGCAAGGACGTACGGCTCACTCTGCCGGCGATCGACTACGAGGTGGACGACGGCCACCGGCTGCGCCTGGTCCTCGCCTCGACGGACCTCGGCTACGCCTCACCGACGGCTCCGGCGACCTACACGGTCTCCATGGCGGGAGACGGCGGCCTGAGGGTGCCGATGCCACTCGGCGACTCGGAGGCGACGGCACCGCTGCCCGCATGGGTGTGGTGGCTGCCGCTGGCCGGCGCGCTCACGGCGCTGGCCCTGCTGCTGACGGCCCGCCGCCCCACCGCCGCACCCGCCCCCGACCCGGAACTGGCCGATGTCCCGCTCCAGATCACGGACTTGAGCAAGAAGTACGCCAAGTCGAACGACCGTTACGCGGTCCGGGACCTGTCCTTCACGGTGGAAAAGGGCCAAGTTCTGGGCCTGCTGGGCCCGAACGGCGCGGGCAAGACGACGACGCTGCGCATGCTGATGGGCCTGATCAAGCCGGACGGCGGGGAGATCCGGGTCTTCGGCCACGCGATCCGCCCGGGCGCCCCGGTGCTGTCCCGCGTCGGTTCCTTCGTCGAGGGCGCGGGCTTCCTGCCCCACCTCTCCGGCCGCGAGAATCTCGAGCTGTACTGGAGGGCCACGGGCCGCCCGCCGGAGGACGCGCACCTGGACGAAGCCCTGGAGATCGCGGGCCTCGGTGACGCCCTGTCCCGCGCGGTCCGCACGTACTCCCAGGGCATGCGCCAGCGCCTCGCCATCGCCCAGGCCATGCTCGGCCTGCCCGACCTCCTCATCCTGGACGAGCCGACCAACGGCCTCGACCCGCCGCAGATCCGAGAGATGCGCCAGGTCGTGATCCGCTACGCGGCCGCCGGCCGTACGGTCATCCTCTCCAGCCATCTGCTGGCCGAGGTCGAGCAGTCCTGCACTCACATCGTGGTCATGGACCACGGCCGCCTGGTCCAGGCGGGCCCCGTGGGCGACATCATCGGCGGCGGCGACACCCTGCTCGTCGGCCTGGCCTCCGACATCGCCGACCCGGTGGTGGAGAAGGTGGCGGCCCTGCGGGACGTGGAGTCGGCGGTACGGACGGATGACGGCCTGCTCGTACGGCTGACTCCGGCGACGGCATCCACAGAGGCAGCCGCCGTGCCCGAGACCGCCGGCGTGGGGGCTTCCGGCGGAGCGGACCGCGCCCAGGGCACGGTGACCGTCTCCGGCGCCCCGGAATCCGAGGGCGCGCCCGGCGTCACCGAGCGGAGCGCCGCGCTGCTCGTCGAGCTCGTACGGCTCGAAGTGCCCGTCGCCTCGATCGGCCCGCACCGTCGCCTGGAGGATGCCTTCCTCACCCTGATCGGAGACTTCGAATGAGCACCCTCGAAAAGGCCGAGAAGGTCGAGAAGGAAGAAGTGGCGGAGGGCTACCGGGCGGGGCGGACGCTGCCACTGCGCGTAGAGCTCGTACGGCAGTTGAAGCGGCGGCGCACGCTCATCATGTTCGGGGTCCTGGCCGCCCTGCCGTTCATCCTGGCCATCGCCTTCCAGGTCGGCGGCGAACCGGGCGACGGCAACGACCGGGTGAACCTGATGGACACGGCCACGGCGTCCGGCGCGAACTTCGCCGCGGTGAACCTCTTCGCGTCCGCGGGCTTCCTGCTCGTCGTCCCCGTGGCGCTGTTCTGCGGAGACACGGTCGCCTCGGAGGCGAGCTGGTCGTCACTGCGTTATCTGCTCGCGGCGCCCGTGCCCCGCGCCCGGCTGCTGTGGTCCAAGCTCGTCGTCGGACTCACCCTCAGCCTGGCCGCGATGGTGCTGCTGCCGGTCATCGCCCTCGCCGTCGGCACGGTCGCGTACGGCTGGGGCCCACTCCAACTGCCCGTCGGCGGCACCCTCCCCAGCGGCGACGCCGCGCGGCTTCTGCTGATCGTGATGGCGTACATCTTCGTGTCCCAGTTCGTCACCGCCGGGCTGGCGTTCTGGCTGTCGACCCGGACGGACGCCCCGCTGGGCGCGGTCGGCGGCGCGGTGGGCCTGACGATCATCGGCAGCGTCCTCGACGAGGTGACGGCTCTCGGCGACTGGCGCGACTTCATCCCCGCGCACTGGCAGTACGCCTGGCTGGACGTCATCCAGCCGGATCCGGACTACAGCGAGATGATCCAGGGCACGGCCATCTCCGTCACATACGCACTGGTGCTGTTCGCCCTGGCCTTCCGCGGGTTCGCCCGCAAGGACGTCGTCTCGTAGGCCGACGGTGGGTTTTTCCGGGCCCGGAGGGAACACCTGTTCCTGACCCGAACATCCGGGACGTATTCGCCACGGTGCGCCACCCCTCCCGCAGAGTAGAAAGATCCATCAGCATGAGCAGGCAAGGGTCCGACCAGCCCTGGCGGTGAGGGGGAGAGCGCTGTCCCGCATGTGCGGGGCCAACGGATCCGGAGGGGCACCATGCAAACAGTCACCAAGCAGGCCACGGAGTGGCTGGCCGCCGCCGCGACCGACCCGCGCGACTGCAAGCGGCGGTGGCAGGGATACGAGGGGATCGCGGTACTGCCCTGCGGACGGTTCTGGGACGTGCTGAGTGTGCCGGAGGAACTGGGCGTGCCGGCTCTGGACGCCCTGCTGTGCATCCCGCAGGCGCCCGGCCCCGTACTCGCGGACACGGGCGCACGCAGGGTGGGCTTCTTCCTGCCGCCGGATCCCGAGGGCCGCTGGGTCGGCTCGGATGTCCGGTACCTGGGCAAGGGAGCCTGGATCACGGTGCCGGCGCCGGATCGGATGCCAGGACGCTTCCGATGGCTGGTACCGCCCGACGGCACCGGGACGCTGTTCGTCCCCGCCGCAGTGGAACTGGCCCTCCAGCAGGCCCTCGGCACCCTCGCTGCAAGGGCCTCCACAAAGGCCGCCGCACGGCGCCGCTGCCCGACGTGCGGAACAGCGACCGCGGCAACGAGTTAGGCAAGTCATGTGACAGGACCGCCGCCTCATGCGAGGCGGCGGTCCTTCTGCCATCGTTCCCGGTCCGGGAACGGTCAGTCGAGAGGCGGCCCTTTAAAAGACCGCGGTCGCGCCCGGCAGGCAGGTGAACACCGAAGATCCTTCGCTTGTCACGACGCTGCAGGCAGGCACGCTCACCACGCCGCCGAAACCGCCGCCGAAACCACCCCCGGAGGAGCTGCTGGAGCTGGCGCTCGAGCTGGAACTCGAGCTGGAACTGGGGTTCCCGTCGCCGTTGCCGTGGCCGTGCTTCTTTATGCCCTTGCCCTTGCCGTCGTGGCCCTGGACGACGGCGTGGTCTCCGGGCGCGGCGAAGGCGGCGGGCGCCGACAGGGTCAGAGCGGCCGTGGCCAGCACGGCTGAGCCGAGCAGTACTCGAGCAGAACGCATGGTCGCGTATTCCTTCCGACACCGACGATCGCTGGTCGATTGCCAGCAGACGGGATCGCCGATGCATCTCCCTCAACGTCAACCACTTCCGGGGTTCCCCACCACCGGGGCTCGCCCATTTGTATGAGGTTTGCATGAGGTGTCACCCCGTTTATATGAGGTGCAGCTCCTTCTGGTCGGAACAGGTGAATTACCGCGACGGCGCGGCACAGTGGCCGCTGGTGGTGCGGTGACAGTCTGTTAGAACTTCTCCCGCAAGCAGTAATTCATGCGGAGACGAGAGGAATTCCATGCCTACGATCAGCTTCGACGAGCTCGACAGCCTGACCGGCGAGATGTTGCCCGAGCGTTCGGTGCTGTCCACGGTGGTTCCCGTCGGTAACCTCGGTGGCCACGGCGGCGGCGGCGACGGTGTCGGGTCCGCCAGCTCGGGCAGCTCCAGCTCAGCGGTCGCGGAGGGCGGTGACGCCGCTCCCCGCGGCGCCCTGTCGACCTCGGCCTGCCAGTCCGTCAACAACCTGGGCTCGCCCGGGCTGGTCAACGGCGGCACTCCGCTCGGCGGCGCCCTGTACCCGAACTCCAGCCTTACCTGTATTCCGGCTTCGACTGCCGTGTTCTAGGAACGTGTTCGAGCGGCCGAGGAATGGACGGGCTCTTGCTCATCCATTCCTCGGCCGCTCGTCCTATTGTCCGGCCGAATACCCCACAGCGGGCTCGAACTCCAAGGAATCAAGAATGGGAAACATGTCTGCCGTCGACTATCGGGAACTCGACGAACTCTCCGGTGAGTTGATCCCCGGCAAGTTTCTGCTGTCACTGATTGATCTCAGCAGGCATACGACATTCAACTTTCCCCAGGGCGGGGGCAATGTGGCTTACGCATGCCAGGCCACGAACTCCCCGGGAGTGCCGGACGCCTTCGGCACTTTGGGTCTGGGCGGCGGCAGCAGCATGACGTGTATTCCTGCCGCGGTCACCAGCCGCTGAGCCCTGGAAACCCTGCGAGAACCTGCGAGGGACCTCGCCCTTGCGTGGCGGCCGGCTGCGTTCCACCGCCCGACGTCTGGAGATTGACATCAGTACGCGAGTATCCACGCCCGATGCCCGGGACGGCCTCGTTTCCTCCACCGCGGTGCCCACCCTCACCGAAGGCACCGAGCTGGTGGGCGAGTTCGCGGGATCCGGATATCGCAACCCTCCGCTACTGGTCTACCGCTTCGACGGTCAGGTGATCCACCTACCGCCCCTTCTCTACCAGACCGCTCAGATCCTGGACGAGCTCTCCAGGGCAGCGAAAAGACCGTTGAATGGGCGTCAGCTGACGTCGCGTGTCGCACGCGAACTCAGTCGTACGACGGGCCGCACCTTCAGAGCCGAGCACGTGACCTTCCTGATCGACCGCAAGCTGGCGCCGCTGGGCATCACCACCTACACCGACGGCTCGCAGCCCACCGTCACCAAGAGCGAGCATCCCTTCCTGGGCCTGCGCTTTCGTGCCGCACTCGTCTCCGAACGGGCCACCTGGTTCATCAGCGGACTGTTCTCCTGGCTGTACCGGCCCCTCATCCTCGTCGTGGCCGTCACGGCGATCGTCGCCAGTGAGATCTGGCTGTTCAGCACGCAGAACATGGGCCAGGCGATGGCGCACGTGATGGCCAACCCGGCCGGCATCCTGCTCGTGGTGCTGCTGACCCTGGCCTCCGCCGCGTTCCACGAGGTCGGTCATGCCGCGGCCTGCCGGTACGGGAAGGTGCCGCCCGGAGCCATGGGATGCGGCATCTATCTGGTGTGGCCCGCCTTCTACACCGACGTCACCAACTCCTACCGACTGAGCAAGAGCGGACGTCTACGCACCGATCTGGGCGGCGTCTACTTCAACGGCCTGTTCATCCTCGGCCTGGTCCTGCTGTACCTCCACACCGGATCCCCGCTGCTGTTGGTGACCTTCCTGCTCGTCAACATGGAAATGGCACAGCAGTTGTTGCCCACGCTCCGGTTCGACGGGTACTACATCGTCTCCGACCTGGTCGGAATTCCGGACCTCTTCAAGTACGTCGGCCCCATTCTCAAGCGGACCATCCTCCGTCGGCCCGCGGACGAACGGCTCAACGCCCTCAAGCGCTGGCCCCAGATCGTCGTCACCGTCTGGGTGCTCACGGTGCTGCCGGCGATTGCGATCCAACTCGGCATCGTGTTCGTCCGGCTTCCGGATCTCGCAGCCACTGCCTGGCAGACCATGGTCACGCTGGCCAGTGGCGCTACTACGGGCAGCAACCCCGTCCTCGGCGTGGCCTCGGCCTGCGTACAGATCCTCTTCCTGCTGCTTCCCCTGCTCGGGCTGGTCCTGATTCTGTGGCAGTTGCTCGGCCTCGCCGCCCGGATGCTGCGCAAGCGCGTTGCCGGCGGGGCACTGCGCGGATTCCTGCGCCGGATCCGTGGCCGGGTGCCGGCACCCCTGTGGTGGGGTGGCCTGGCTGCCGCGGCGGCGGTGACGCTGGAGTCCCTGGTGTCGTCGCCGGCCCGCCCCTCGACGCAGCTCCCCGCAGTCCCCAAAGCCACGCCGTCGGACTTCACTCCAGAGGCCACCGCATCCCCGGAAGCGTCCGCCACCTCGAGTCGGCCACCGGCCAAGGCACCGACCTCCCCCGTACCGGCACCGGAGCGAACCAGCATCGGCAGCGGTGCTCTCATCGCACTCCCGCCCCCACCAGCCGTGGACACCGCACGCCCCCGGCCCGCCTCCCCTCGCCCACACCCCCGCCCGGAGGCACCGGCGTCGACTTCCCCCGCGCCGGCCCCTGCCCCCACGAGCGAAGGCACTCCGCGAAAGGCGCCCGCCACGCACCCCGCTGACCCGCAGACCGTTGCCCCGCAGACCGTTGACTCACCGCGACTGCCCAGACGGCCCTTCATGCGCGTATGCCACCCGCCCAAGAACCTGCCCCTGCCGGAACTCGCCCCGATCTGCCGCTGAGAACACGGGGTCGTAAGGGCCGCTACGGACACCCCCAGGTCTCCGGAAGATCACCTACCGGTCTCAACAGGCGCCCGCCGTGCCCGCTTCGAGATCGATCCGCAACGCCCCGTGCCGCACACCTCGGCCCTCTCCGGCGTCACAGTCACAGACGTCGACGTCAACTCAGAGGGGGCCCACATGGGCGAGTACCGGACGACACACCGAACACGGCGACCGCGCGGCGCACTTGCCGCTCTGACGGCTGCGGGCTGCCTGCTGCTCGCCGCATGCGGCTCGGGCGCCGGCGAGTCGTCGTACGACGGCAGCAACAAGACCAGCGACACCGAGCGCTTCCCGGCTCCAGCCCCCGCGCAGCCGACCGGCCCCGCCGGCACCGACGAAGGCACCACCCCGGGCGAACAGCAGGGCGAAATCCGCGAGAGCACCCCGCCTCCCGCCGACTACCTCTCCACGTTCGCGCTGGACGTCGACACCGCCTCGTACGGGTACGCGCGCCGCACCCTCGCCGACGGCCGGCGGCCCGACCCGGCGACCATACGGCCCGAGGAGTTCATCAACAGTTTCCGCCAGAACTACGAGCGTCCCGACGGCGACGGCTTCTCCGTCACGGTCGACGGCGCGCGTACGGACGCAGGCGGGGAGAGCGACGACTGGCGGCTCGTGCGCGTCGGTCTCGCCACGCGCCCGGCCGAGGACAGGGGGGAACGGCCGCCCGCCGCCCTCACCTTCGTCATCGACGTCTCGGGTTCCATGGGCGAGCCCGGCCGGCTCGACCTGGTCAAGAAGTCCCTCGGCGTGATGACGGACGAACTGCGCGACGACGACTCCGTCGCGATCGTCACCTTCAGCGACGAGGCCGAGACCGTACTCCCAATGACCCGCCTCGGCGACAACCGCGACCGCGTCCACGACGCCGTCGACACGCTGGAACCCACCCTCTCCACCAACCTCGGCGCGGGCGTCGACACCGGATACGCCACCGCCGTCGAGGGCCGCCGCGAAGGCGCCACCAACCGTGTCGTCCTGCTCTCCGACGCCCTCGCCAACACCGGTGACACCGACGCCGACTCGATCCTGGACCGTATCTCCGACGCCCGCCGCGAGCACGGCATCACCCTGTTCGGCGTCGGCGTCGGCAGCGACTACGGCGACGCCCTGATGGAACAGCTCGCCGACAAGGGCGACGGCCACACCACCTACGTATCGAACGAAAAGGACGCCCGCACGGTCTTCGTCGACCGTCTGCCCCGCAACATCGACCTGACGGCCCGTGACGCCAAGGCGCAGGTCGCCTTCGACCCGCAGACGGTCGAGCAGTTCCGGCTCATCGGCTACGACAACCGCCAGGTCGCCGACGAGGACTTCCGCAACGACAGCGTCGACGGCGGCGAGATCGGCCCCGGCCACACGGTCACGGCCCTATACGCCGTCCGCACCAAGCCCGGCGCCTTCGGCCACCTCGCCACCGCGACCGTCCGCTGGCTCGACCCCGACACCCGCACCCCGCACGAGGAGTCGGCCCAGCTGGAGTTCGAAGCCCTCAACCAGCCCCTGTGGAGCCGCGACAACGCCCGCAACGGACTCCAGGTCACCGCCATAGCCGCCTATTTCGCCGATGCCCTTCGCTCCGGCGACTCCCGCTGGTCCAGTCTCCCCGCTGCCCCCTCACTGCCTGAACTGTCCGACCGCGCAGACGAGTTGGCCGACACCACGGAGTCCGAGGAGGTACGCCAACTCGCCGACACGATCGAACAGGCCGGGCGCCGGTAGCGGACTAGGCGGGCCTGAGCCGGTAGGCGTACGTGTACGACCGGCCGGAGTGCAGCAGGTACTTCTCCAGCGGGGCCGCACCCCACGAGTCGATGCCGCCCACACCCATCTGCCGGTGGTTGACGCCCAGCACGGTCTCGTCGCGCCGCTTCAACTCGTACGGATGACGCGGCCCGTCGAGATCGAACGGCGAGTAGTGCAGCGCGCTCGTCTCCAGCAACGGCTCGCCGTCCGCCGGATCGGCGGCCACGGTGAGCCCGTCACCGGCACGGTCGGTCAGCGACAGGTGGCGTACGTCCGTCATGTTCCCCGTCTGCTGGGGACGGACGTACGGCGCCACCTGATCGTCGACCGTGGACCGCCAACGCCCCACGAACGCGGACGTCTTGCGGTCCCAGTAGTTCTCGTGCGGCCCACGCCCGAACCAGTCGAGCCGCTCGTAACCCCCGGGAGCCGTCAACAGGGCGCCCACCATGGGCAGATCGGGCAACCCCGAGGCCGCCTCAAGTGTGTGCCGCACCCGCACTTCGCCGTCCCCGCGTACCCGGAATTCGGTACGCCACGTCGAGGCGCTCGGCGAGGTGGGCAGCGTACAGCCGACCTCGATGACGACCTCGCCGGGTGAGGGCTGCGAGGCCTTGACCGACGTCACGGTGCGCTTGGCTCCCGCGTCGCGCCACGTGCGCGCCGTGTTCTGGAATTTACGGCCGATGTCGTTGTCCGTCGGTGCCCGCCAGAAGTTCGGCACGGGGCCCTCGGCGAGCAGAAGCCGGCCGCGGAAGACGTACGAGGAGAGCGTGCCGGAGGCCTTCGACAGCACCACCTCCACGTTGCGACCGCTCACCTTGACCTCGCTGTCGGTCTCCGTCAGCGTGAGGTCGCCGCGCGGTGCGGGTTCGGTGGGCGCGGGTGCCTGCCAGTCCAACGCCAGCTGTTCGGCGGCTACTTCATGCCCGGCGTCGGCCCAACTCGTCTTCTTCCGCAGCACGAAGGAGAGGTTGAGGAAGTACTCCGCCCCGGGTTCGAGCGCGGGCGGCTTCCGATACGGGATGCGTACAGTGCCCTCCTCGCCCGGCACGACCTTGGGTGCCGCGAGCGTGCCGTGCTGCACGCGAGCGCCGTCCCGTGTGACGGTCCACCGCAGCTCGTACGCGTCCAGGCCGCTGAACAGGTGCTTGTTGCGCACCTTCACCACACCGGCGGCGAGATCACCGGCCGTGATCCCCACCGGCTGGTAGACCTTCTTCGCCTCCAGCAGCCCCGGATGTATGGCACGGTCACTCGCCACCAGGCCGTTGCAGCAGAAGTTCCCGTCCGTCGGATAGCCGGGCTTCCAGTCGCCCCCGAACGACAGGTACGTGCGTTTCGGGTCGCCGGGCACAGGCAGCCGTATCGTCTGGTCGGCCCAGTCCCAGAAGAACGCGCCGTGCAGGTTCGGATAGCGCTCGATGATCTCCCAGTACTCGGGGAGGTTGCCGCCGCTGTTGCCCATCATGTGCGTGTACTCGCACAGCATGTACGGCTTCGGGTTGCCGGACCTGCCGTACCTCTCGACGCCGGCCGGGCTGGTGTACATCTCGCTGTGCACGTCGGTCACCGCGTTCATGCCCTCGTAGTGCACGGGCCGCGAGGCGTCGCGCGCGTGCACCCAGTCGGCCATGACCTTGAAGTTCGAGCCCTGGCCAGCCTCGTTGCCGAGCGACCACACGACCACGCAGGCGTGGTTCTTGTCCCGCTCGACCATCGAACGCAGCCGGTCCACGCACGCGTCGGTCCACTCGGGCAGCGAACCCGGCACGGTGTCGCGTACCCCGTGCGTCTCCAGGTTCGCCTCGTCGACGACGTACAGCCCGTATTCGTCGCACAGCTCCAGCATCCGCGGATGGTTGGGGTAGTGCGCGGTGCGCAGTGCGTTGATGTTGTGACGCTTCATCAGCAGGATGTCCTGCACCATCCGCGCCTCGTCGACGGCCTGCCCGCGGTCGGGGTCGTTCTCGTGGCGGTTGGTGCCGCGGAACATGATCGGCTTGCCGTTGACGGTGAACTTGCCGGGGCCGTAGTCGACTTGACGGAACCCGATCCGCTTGCTGTGAATGTCGACGACCTTACCGGAGCCGTCATTGAGTGTGACGACCAGGGTGTAGAGATTCGGCTGCTCGGCCGACCACAGAGCAGGCCCCTTCACCTGGCCCTTCAGCGTCACCGCGTCCTCGACCGCGTCGGCCAGCTTCAGCACACGCCGTCCGCGGGCGTCGAACAGCTCGGCCACGATGCGATGCCTTGTGACCGACTGGTCGCCACCCCGGTTGCGTAATGCGACATCGACGCTCAGCACGGCGTCGCGGTACGCGGAATCAAGTTCCGTGCGCACGAACAGGTCGTCGACGTGCATCTGCGGAACCGAGTACAGATACACGTCGCGGAAGATCCCGGACAGGTCGATCATGTCCTGGTCCTCCAGCCAACTGCCGTCGGACCAGCGGTAGACCTCCACGGCGAGTGTGTTGCGCCCGGACTTCAGATACGGGCTGATGTCGAACTCGGCGGGTGTGTAGCTGTCCTCGCTGTAACCGACGCGCTTGCCGTTGACCCACACGAAGAACGCGGACTTCACGCCCTGGAAGGAGATCAGTGTGCGCCGTTTCTTCCATCCGTCGGGGACGGTGAAGGTACGGCGGTACGAGCCGACGGGGTTGAAGTCGTGCGGGATCTGCGGGGGCGCCGGGTTCTCGTAACCGATCCACGGATACTTGATGTTGAGGTAGATCGGCTCCGGGTAGCCCTCGATCTCCCAGTTCGACGGGACGGGGATGCGGTCCCAGGTGCTGTCGTCGAAGCCGGGTGCGTGGAACCCGGTGGGCCGCTGGTCGGGGTTTCTCGCCCAGTGGAAGCGCCAACTGCCGTTCAGCGAGCGGTAGTACGGCGACTTCGCGAACTGCCCGCGCCGGGCGTCGGCGGTGGTCGCGTACGGCACGAGGCGGGCGGCCCGGGCCGGCTCTCTGTTGACCTGGAAGACCCTCGGACTCGCGTCCCACTCGTCCCCCTCGGCGGCGAACGCCCGCTTCTGCGCGGCGAACGCGGCTGTCCCTGCGAGGGCCGCTCCTGCGACGAGGACGTTGCGGCGGCTCGGACGGTATGTGCTCATGCGGCGGCTCCACCGGAAGGCAACACGAAGCCTCAGCGTCGAACGGAATCGCGCAGGGCGCAAGACCTCCTCCGCCTCATAAGCCTCTGGGGGCGCCCGCAGGTCTTTGGGGGCGGGGCTGTATCAATGTGCGGCTCCGCCGCGTGGGCACGACAAGCCACGACGAACTGCACTCGCCCATGAACCGAACTCACCCCTGGGTAGGCGCCGCCCGTGCCATCGCCGGGGGCAACCGGTTCGAACACAGCCGAACAACCGATTGAACTTCCGCTACGCACGAGTAAGTTGACGCCCGCGTAAGTACGTATCGCATCGCACCACCGCAAGTGAGCCGCGACCGGGGAGCCGTCATGGGCGTACGCAAAGATCTGAAACAGGCCAAGAAACGTACCGACCTGGCGAACCGCACCAAGGTCGAGATCGTCAGGGACCACCAAGGCGTCGTCCGCGAGGCCCGTATGCCGCCCCTCGCACCGAGGGCCACCACCGGCAGCATCGCCGACCTGCCCTACATCAACGCGGCCGAGGCCCCCGACGCCGTGATCCTCCGCCGCAGCGCGAACGACACCTGGCATCCGGTCACCGCGGAGGCCTTCGCCGGCGAAGTCACCGCTGTTGCCAAGGGGTTGATCGCGGAGGGTCTCGAACCAGGCGGCCGAGTCGCGCTGATGTCCCGTACCCGCTACGAGTGGACGGTCCTCGACTTCGCGATCTGGGCGGCCGGCGGCCAGTCCGTCCCCATCTACGCCACGTCCTCGGCCGAGCAGATCGAGTGGATCGTCCACGACTCGGGCGCGCGCTTCGTCATAGCCGAGACCCCCGAGAACGCGGAAGCGGTCACGGCCGGCACGGCGGACCACCCGGATCCCCCGCGCGTATGGCAGATCGACGAAGGCGCGCTCCCCGAACTCACCGCCCGTGGCCGGAACATCCCCGACGAGGAAATCATCAAGCGCCGGGAGGACCTCACCTCCGGCACGCCCGCGACGATCTGTTACACCTCCGGCACCACCGGCCAGCCCAAGGGCTGCGTCCTGACCCACGCCAACCTGTACGCCGAGGCCGCCAACACGGTCGAACTCCTGCACCCCATCTTCAAAGAGATCACCGGCGAGGTTGCCTCGACCCTCCTCTTCCTGCCCCTCGCCCACATCCTGGGCCGCACCATCCAGATCGCCTGCCTGATGGCCCGTATCGAGCTGGGACACTTCCCGAGCATCACGCCGAACGAACTCCGGCCCGCGCTCAGGGAGTTCGGCCCCACCTTCCTGGTCGGCGTCCCGTACCTCTTCGAGAAGATCCACGCCACCGGCCGCGCGACCGCCGAACGGATCGGCCGCGGCGCCTCCTTCGACCGTGCGGACCGCATCGCCGTCCGCTTCGGCGAGGCCCACCTCAACAGGTTCCTCGGCCGCGGCCAGGGCCCGAACCCGGGCCTGTACGCAGCCTGGGCTCTGTACGACCTGCTGGTCTACCGCCGCATCCGCAAGGAACTGGGCGGCCGCATGCGCTACGCCATCAGCGGCGGCTCCCCCCTCGACCGCAACCTCAATCTCTTCTTCTACGCGGCCGGAATCATCATCTACGAGGGCTACGGCCTGACCGAGACCACAGCCGCCGCAACAATCGTCCCGCCGCTGAAACCCCGCCCAGGCACGGTCGGCCTCCCCGTCCCCGGCACGGCGGTCCGCATCCACGAAGACGGCGAGGTCCTCATCAAGGGCGGCATCGTCTTCAACGCGTACTGGAACAACCCCGCCGCCACAGACGCCGCCCTGACCGACGACTGGTTCGCGACCGGCGACCTGGGCGCCCTGGACGAGGACGGCTACCTCACCATCACCGGCCGCAAGAAGGACATCCTCATCACGTCGGGCGGCAAAAACGTCTCTCCCGCCATCCTGGAGGACCGCCTCCGCAGCCGCCCCCCGGTAGGCCAGTGCATACTCGTCGGCGACAACCGCCCCTACGTAGCCGCTCTGATCACCCTCGACCGCGAGGACGTAGCCCACTGGCTCCACGTCCGCGCAATGCCCGCGGACACCCCCATGTCCGACCTCATCCGCGACCCCGCCATGCGAGCCGACGTCCAGAAGGCAGTGGACTACGCGAACCAGGCGGTCTCCCGCGCCGAGTCGATCCGTGAATTCGTCCTCCTCGAAGGCGAGTTCACCGAGGAAAACCGCCTGCTCACTCCTTCTCTGAAGGTCAAGCGTCACGCGGTGACAAGGACGTACGCGGCTGAGATCGAAGCGCTGTACGGAAACTGACACTGACGCACATGAAAGTGCGGGCATGCGGGGGATCACCTGAGTGGAGCAACGCATTTTGCATGATTCGTGCACCCGTGATCACATCTTCCCGAAATGGCGTGTAAGGGACACTTAGGCGCCGTGATTGAAGGCGACCGCCTGTGGCGGTCTGCCCCAGTGACACTTGGGAGTACTCCATGCCTCACCGCATGCTCCGGTCGGCAGTCACCGTGCTGCTGGCTTCCGCACCGGTCTTCGCCGCGGCGCCCGCGCAGGCGGCCGCGCAACAGGGCTTTCCTTGCGAGGCCGACATCCAGAAGGTCGACAAGGAGGCGACCAGCGAGATCACCCTCACCATCGATTGCCCCAAGGATCAGACCGTCGATGCAAAGATCATCACCGGCGGGAACGAATCGAGGCTGCGACAGACCGTTCCTGCCGGTGTTCGACAAAACTCCACCTTCACCGTGAACAAGGTCCCGCAGGTCTGCGCCGAGCTGGAGGCCGACCGCAAGAGCACCACGATCTGCGCATCCTGACGGTGCCCCCTCGTCGGCGCCTGTCTGATGGCACGGCAGCCGCCGCTCTTCTCATGGCCGCAAGGCGTGGGGAAGCGGCGGCTGCTGCTGTTTAGGCCAGCAGCGCCACTGTCGAATGGCAGACGGTCGCCTCCTTGGGTAAAGCAGTACGTGTTTCAGGCAGGAATAGAGAACTGCTGCTGAAGTACTGGCCACCGCCCCGCGCGTTCGGGCTGTGTCATTGCTCTATTTGGGCGACCGACCCGTTGTGGCCTGGGGATTCGATAATCCGCATCGTCTTTAGTGCGGGGCCATGTGGATGAAGTTCCGAGTGCAGGGCTCTTTGAAGTTGTGCGGCCTTCCACGTCAAGGCAATATCGGTTTTGTTCTTCCAACGGGGAAGAAACAGAACGGAGATGTGACGTGCGTAAGAGCATGATGCGGGGCGCTGCCGTGACCGTTGCGGCGCTGGCCCTCCTCGCGGGATCCGCCTCGGCCGCCAGTGCTGGGGAGTACAGCGACGAAGACACCATTGTCATCGAGAACAACAACACCAACACGAACGAGAACACCAACACCAACAGCAACACCGCCACCGCCACCGCCACCATCACGCCTGACGACGACCTCGCCGCCGGTGCCGGGGCTGCGGACGCCGCCGCGGCGGATGCTGGCGCTCTTGGCGCCGTGAGTGGCCTCCTGAGTGGCCTGGGGCTGTGACACTGGGCTGAGCCCTATGGAGCCGGCTTGCGCACGTTCGAGTCCGGCTCGGCGGTCACTCGATTCTTTTGGGGATCGTGGCCCGACCTGAAAGCGTCTTTCCCTGACGGGCGGATGAGGTGACATCCTCATCCGCCGAGGGAGAGACGCTCCGGTCGTGCGCCGCGAGCCTACGGCGAATGCGCGGCATCGAGCCGCGCATTCCGCTGCTTGGCGGCTGCCGCAGTAGTGACGGGTGGGCTGAGCCCTCTGGAGCTGGGTTGTGCCGTGCCATAACGTCGGTGACCCAATTGGGCAGCGCACGCGTGTTGCGGGTCCGTGCGCCCGTGATCACATCTCCCGAAAACCTAAGGGATATTTTAGGTACTTGGAACCTAGGGGCCGACCGCCTATGGCGGTCGGCCCCTATTGCTATCCACGAGGAAAGATGTCTCATCGCATGCTTCGTTCGGTGGCCATCGTGCTCCTGACTTCCGCACCGCACTTCGCGTTCGGGCTGGAGTTCGAAATGAACGGTGATTCAACTCCGCTCCCCGCCCGTCAGTCGTTGTTCCATTGAGTGGACGGCCGGATGCACCGTCTCACGCGTAGTGCAGGGCCATATGGATGAAGTTCCGGGCCAAGAGGCATATGAAGTTGTATGGCCTTCCGTATCGGGGCAATATCGGCTTCGTTCTTCCAGCGGGGAAGAAACAGAACGGAGATATAGCATGCGTAAGAACATGAAGCGTGGCGCTGCCGTGACCGTTGCGGCGCTGGCCCTCCTTGCGGGATCCGCCTCGGCCGCCAGCGCTGGCGGCGACGGCGACAAGGACATTTTCATCGTCAACGAGAACAACAACACCAACACGAACGAGAACACCAACACCAACACCGCCACGGCCACCGCTGCCCTTGACCTGGACGACCTGCTCTGACCCCTGTGGGGCCGGTTTGTGATCGTTCGAGTCCTGTTCGGCGTTCACTCGGTTCTCTTGGGGATTGTGGCCCGGCCTGAAAGTGTCTTTCCCTGGCGGGCGGATGGTGTGACATTCTCATCCGCCCGTCGGAGAGGCGCTCCACTGGACTGGCGGCGGGGTCACGGCGAATGCGTGGTATTGCCGATCGGCCTGCGGTCACGTCCCCTTGTCGGCGCCCGTCTGGTGGCGCGGTAGCCGCCACTCTTCCATGACCGCAAGGCGTGGGAGGGGCGGCTGCTGCTGCGGTATGGGCTGGCATTGCCACGAACAATGGCAGACGGTCGCAGTTCGGTAATCCATTCCGTCTGTGATGCAGGGCCATTTGGATGAAGTTGGGGGTGCAGGGCCCTTTTCAAGTTGTGCGACCTTCCGCATCAGGGAAATATCGGTTTCGTTCTTCCAACGGGGAAGAAACAGAACGGAGATATGACATGCGTAAGAGCATGAAGCGGAGCGCTGCCGTGACCGTTGCGGCAGTGGCCCTCCTTGCGGGATCCGCCTCGGCCGCCAGCGCTGGGGATTACGGCGACGACGAGACCAACATCGTCATCGAGAACAACAACACGAACGAGAACACCAGCACCAACACCAACACCAACACTGCCACCGCCACGGCCGCGGTCGAGCTCCCCGTCGTCTGAACGACCTGAGCCCTCTGGGCCCAGGTTTTGATCGTTCGACTCCAGTTCGGCGGTCAGGGGCCTCTCTCGATTCTCTTGGGGATCGTGGCCCGACCTGAAAGCGTCTTTCCCTGACAGGTGGATGGGGTGAAAACCTCATCCGCCGAGGGGGAGGCGCTTTCCATTTCCCAAGGTGTCCAGCAGCGAGAAATCGCCACGCCATAGGTGATCGCGCAACGTAGCGCAGTTCGGAGGGGACATGAGTGACACGGTGATCCTGCCGCGTTGCCCGGATACGGGGAAGGCGTCATTCCGTGCGGAGGACGAGGCTCGTGCATGGCTCATCAGGCAGCCGCTGATCCAGAAGATTCCGGACCGGATCTATCAGTGCCCCGGGTGCCGGTACTGGCACTTCACCGGGTCGCATCATCTGACCAGTCAGAAAATCCAGTCGCGGCGAAACTATGGCAGGCGTGAAGCCGCTCCCCGGCGCAGTCGTAGGAAGAGAGGGAGGAACTGACGAGAGAGCCAGTTCTTTCGCCCCCACCGTGCCGCTGTCGGAAGACCAGTCGAACGGCTGAGGCACAGGTCGGCTTGGACCGGTTCCTTCGGTTTCAATGCCGGCTTCTCCCACTTATTTCGAGCAGGAAGACGACCAGATTGCGACAGAACCTGAGCAGGGGAATGGTCGTGGCAGCCGCCGCGACGAGCATTCTGTCCCTGTACGGCACCCCGGTGTTCGCGGACTCGCGTGCCGAGGGAGCCTCCGGGGCATCGTCCGGCGCCCTGTCGGGCGGCGACGTCGAGGCTTCGGTGGACGTTGACGCGGACGACGACGACAATTCCGTCGGTGTGAGCGCCGAGGTCGATGCCTCCGTCGAGTACCCCCGGAACAGTGGCTCGGACTCACGCGAATCGAATGGCGCTTCCCCCGGCGTCGATCACGGCGATGACAGCGGCTACGGGGACGACGACAGTGGCTATGGCGATGACGACGTCGGCTACGGGGACGACGAAGACAGTGGCTATGGCGACGACGACGTCGGCTACGGGGACGGCGGCGGCGACTCGCACACGCCGCCCGACGAGCCGTCGACGTCACCGCCTGCCACCACTCCGCCGGAGGTGACGACGCCCACGTCGCCGCACCCGTCCACCCCGGCTGCCGAGCCCCCTGCCGCCGAGCCTCCGGCGTTTGAGCCCCCGGCGGAGCCGCCCTCGCTCGCTGAGACCGGTGGTGATGAGCAGGTGCTCCTGGCCTCAGGTGCTGCCGCGCTGATGCTGGCGAGCGGCGCCATTCTGTACCGGCGAGGTCGAGCCGCTTCGCGGAGGTAACGGGGATTCACGCGGGAGTGCTTCCCTCGGGGGCCGGACGGAGACTCGTCCGGCCCCCGAACTCGTCCCCGGCCAGGGCTCACTCCTTGGGTGGTCAAAGCGTGGCCAGGCAAGGGACTCCGCTGGCGGGATCGCCGCACATAAGACTCGATGTCATGAACAGTCCGGAGAAATGGGCGGCAGTGCAGCCGTTACGGCCGCCGTTGATCAGCGGAGACGGGAGCAGCCATGGCCGCACGGTATCGGCGCCTCAGACGATGGCCCGTGTATGTGGCGGCCGGCATTGTTGCGGCGGCTGCCCTGTTGGCGGGAACTGGACACCTCTTGGGCAGCGGGGCGGAAGAGGACGCCAGGACGCCGGGTTCGGTACCGGCACCGGGGCCGCTACCGACTCCCGCACCGACAGCCACCGGTGCAACCCCCACCTCTTTCCCCGCCTTCGGGGCCTACCTGGACTACAGCTGGCGTGGTGTGGTCCGGACGGACCGGTTCAGTCGGTGGCTGGGTGGGGCCGAGTTGCGGGTGGGGCGTACGTATTTGGCCGGGGACCTCTGGAGCAATATCGAGGGCGCGCCCCGCTTCCTCGATGACTGGGCGAACTGGCGGCGGGAGAAGAGCAACCGGATCTTTGTGCTCAATGTGCCGATGATGGAGCGTAACGAGGAGGACGTCTCCGATGCCGAGGTGCGTCACTTGCTGCGTCGGGGCGCGGCCGGGGCGTTCGATGTGCACTTCCGGCGGCTGGCCGAGCGGCTGGTCGAGTTGGGGGTGCCGGACACCGTGCTCGTGCTGGGGTGGGAGATGAACGGCATCACGTACACGCATCGGTGCGGGCCGGACCCGGAGGCCTGGAAGGCGTACTGGAACCGGATCGTCGGCGCCATGCGGTCGGTGCCGGGGCAGGCCTTCCGGTTTGACTTCACGCCCAGTCGGGGGCGTGATGCCGTTCCGTGGACCGAGTGTTATCCGGGGGATGACACCGTCGACATCATCGGGATGGACAGTTACGACCAGCCGCGGGGGATGTCCTTCGACGAGCAGGTTTCGGAGCCGTACGGGCTGCAGAAGCATGTGGACTTCGCCAAGGAGCATGGGAAGCCCATCTCGTATCCGGAGTGGGGGCTGTTCCGTAACGGGGACAACCCGGAGTACATGCGGCGCATGCTTGCTTGGATGGATGAGCACAAGCCGGTGTACAACACGATCACCGACTACTGCCCGCACGGGGTGTGGCAGTGCGGGCGGAATCCGCGGGCGGCTCAGGTGTATCGGGCCGTGCTCTACGGACGTACCGGGACCGTGCCGCCGACGGCGTTGCCGGTGCCGACGCCAGTAGCAACGGCAGTTCCAACGCCCGTGCCCGAGCCCAGTCCTGAGCCTGAGCCCACTCCCGAGCCCCAGACCACCTCAGGCTGCCGCTCGTTGAATCTGGGTGACTGGGTCGAGTACTGGATCGGTGGAGAGCCCTGCATTCGCGAAGACTGGCGGAGTGACTGGTGGTCGTTCAGTTGGTGAGCGGGTTCTTCTGCCCGCGTACGAGTTCGCGGGCCCGGTTGCGCGCGTAGGCCTTGCAGGCGACCGCTGACAGGAGTGGGGCGCTGCGGCGTCGGGCCAGTAGCAGGCGCTGGTTGACCACGGTGTCGGGGCGCCAGCGGAATTTGTACGGCTCGGTTCCGCGCAGCAGGCTCAGTACCTGGCGGTCGTCGCGGGATACGTGATCGGCGCAGGCGTGCAGCAGCATGGTGGCGATGTCTGTCTTCCATTCCCGTAGGCGTGGATGGGCGCCGTAGAGGTAGTTGCCTGCCAGGTGGCGCGCGAGCAGGGTCACGTCGACTGCCAGTACGTCGGGACCGGCTCGGAACTCGGTCACCACGGCGTCCCCGGAACGGACCAGCGGGCCCAGCGCGCGAGACAGGTGCTCGTGGAAGCGGGGTTTGAGGTGTTCGGGGGTCACCTTGCGCTGCTGCCACTGGAGCCGGTGCAGGTCCAGCATGGTGCGTACGGTCGAGGCCACCTCTTCGGGGCGGACGAAACGGTGTTCGATGCCTAGTGCGGTGAGCTTGCGGAGCTTCGTCTGGACGCGTCGGGCGCGGCTGGTCGGCATGCGGGTGAGCAGCTCGTTCAGGGGGTGGGCGGGTAGTTCCAGGCACACCGAGTCGGGCAGTTGGAGCCTGGGGCCGCGCCAGTGCTCGTATACCTGCTCCACTGCGCTGCCTGGTCGGACCTCTCGGATGTCGATCAGTGTGGTGCGGGCGGCTGTCCATAGGGTCTGGGTGAGTGCGGCTGCCGCGCGGTCGGCGTGGTCGTCGTCGAGTAGTACGTCGCCGTAGTCGGAGATCGCGCCGCCCAGGGGGACCAGGCGGGGCAGCGGGCCTCCTGCGCACATCAGCGGGGCTGCCGCCCGCAGTTCGGCGCCTTCGCGGACCAGGACCAGCCGCAGTCGGCCCGGCGTGCCGTACGACGTCCACCATGAGTGCAGCCAGGCGTGGCTCTGGAACGGGGTTGCCGTGCCGCAGTTGCGGTACAGCCGGTCCCATGCCGGGGCCAGGGCGGTGAACTCGCGCTCGTCGGTGCACAGTTCGGCCCGCAGTGTGTCCTCGGCCGCCTGTACCGTCAGGCCGCTCACAGCTGTCCGTGTGCGTCGGCGGCGGTGGCCGGGCCGGGGACCACGGCCGGGTTCGCGCTGCCCGCGGTGGTGTGGCGCGGGCGGGCCAGCAGTGCGAGGCCGCCCAGTAGGCCGCCGGCGCTCGCGCCCACCAGGGTGGTCAGGGCCGGGGACGGCGAGGACGGGGCGGTCGGTTTGATGGCCCTGGAGAACTGGCGGAGTTCGATGTGCGTGGCGTTCTTGGTGCGGGTGGCGTGGCGGGTCATCGCGCCGGTGACCGCGTTGGCCATGTCGGCGGCCAGGTCGGGGCGGATGGACGTGGCCGTCACGGCGATCATCGGGGCGTCCGGTGAGGTCGCCGACCGTACGCTCTCGCGCAGCGTCCGCGCCGGAACGCCTGCCCAGACCTGGGCGTCGCCGAGTACCGCGAGTTGCGTGGCGACCCGGCCGTATGCCTGGGCGAAGCCGAGTGCGGCCTGTGGGTCGGACTCGGCGGTGGGAACGGCGACGACGTAGGCCGAGGCGGAGTAGGCGGGTGGTGTGAGGGCGCCGTATGCGGTACCGGCCAGGGCGCCGGTGAGGGTGCCGGCCGCCAGCAGGGACCAGGGGGGCAGGGCGCGCAGGCGTCTCAGTGCCCGCCGACGAAACGGAGCGGTTGCCTGGGGTGCCTGGGCGGCGGGGGAGTCGGTCTTGGTGGTCATCAGGGGATTGCTCCGAGGGGTGACGGGGACGAGACGGCGGACGCGTACACGTCCATGAGTTGTGCGGCGGTGCGCGTGATGCAGTAGTGGCGGGCGGCTGCGGGGGCCCGGCGGTCCGTCGGGCGGGAGGGGCCGTGCCCGGTCCGGGCGCGGGTCTCGGCCAGGGCGCGGGCGAACGCGTCCGCGCCGCCGCGTACCCGGCGGGCCCCTGTGGCGAGGCGTGGCGGGAGGTCCTCGACGGCCGGGCAGGAGCCATACAGCACCGGCAGGCCTGCTGCCAGGCCTTCCACGACGGCCAGGCCGAAGGATTCCTCCGCGCTCGGTGAGGCGAGTACGTCCATCGCCGAGGTCAGCGAGGGCAGATCCAGACGGTCGCGGGTGCCGTCGGGTTCGTACGGCTGCTCGCCCGTGAACAGCACCCGGCCGGTGACCCCGGCCCGCTGGGCGGCGCGTCGCAGCACGCTCTCCTCGGGGCCGCCACCGACCAGCAACAGGATGTAGTCGCAAGGGAGTTGGGCGAGGGCGTCGATCAGGACGCCGAACCGCTTGCCCGCGGTCAGCCGGCCGATGCCGCCGACGACGTACGCGTCCTTCGGCAGCCCGAGGCGGCGGCGGGTGCGTTCGCGGCGGGCCGGATCGAAGCGGAAGCGGGCCACGTCGATGCCGTTGGGCACGACCTCGATGCGCGGCTCGGGCACGCCCCAGCCGCGGAGCCGGTCGGCCACCGTGGGGGAGACCGCGACCGTGGCCCGGCCCAGCCGCTCGCTGGCCAGGTACAGGGCGCGCATGCCGGAGGTCAGGGTGCGGCCCTCCAACTGGGTGCCTCCCAGGGAGTGTTCGGTGGCCACCACAGCTCGTACGCCTGCCAGGCGGGCGGCGATTCTGCCGTACACGCAGGCCCGGTAGAGGTGGGTGTGTACGAGGTCGTAGCTGCCGTACCGGATCAGGCGGGCGAGGCGAGGCAGGGCGGAGAGGTCCTGGTTGCCGGACATGCCGAGGTGGACGACCCGGACGCCGTCCGCCGTCAGGCCCTCGGCGACCGGGCCGGGATTGGTGAGGGTCACGACGTCGCAGTTGATGGGCAAGTGGCGTAGGAGCAGCCGGAGTTGCTGTTCCGCGCCGCCTACGCCCAGGCCGGTGATGATGTGCAGGGCCTTCAAGCCGGGCATCGCGAGGGCCTCATACTCCGTCGACGGGGCGCAGGCGCAGGCGGTGCAGTCGGCGCTTGAGGTGCAGTCGCCAGGCCGTGTCGCGCTCGCCGATGTGGACGCGGGGGAGGGCGTACGGGCCGGCCAGGTCGCCGGGGGTGGTGGCGCAGGCGTAGCTGTAGCCCGCTTCCCGTACGGCGTCGACGGTTCGGCGGTCGGCTTGGCCGTACGGGTGGCAGAAACCGTGGATGTGAGCACCGGTCACTTCGGAGAGCAGCGCTCTGCTGTCGTTCACCTCGGCACGGAGCAGCGCGTCGTCGGCCCGGGTCAGGTCCTGGTGCGTGAGGCCGTGCGAGCCGATCTCGATGCCCTCGGCGGCCGCCTGGCGGATGCCGTCCGCCGACAGCAGCGGCTTGCGCGGGCCACAGGGGTCCCAGGCGTTGTCGCCGCCCAGCCTGCCCGGCAGTACGAACAGGGTGGCGCCGAAGGCGTGGCGGCGCAGCAGCGGCAGGGCGTGCGCGAGGAAGTCGGCGTACCCGTCGTCGAATGTCAGGCCCACCAGGTCCTGGCCCTCCCCGCGGGCGCGCGCGGCGAGCAGTTCACGTACTCCGACGCCGCGCAGGCCCCGTCGGCGGAGCCAGCCGAGCTGCCGGTCCAGGCGGTGGGGCGAGACGGTGACGCGGTACGGGTCGTGGGAGCAGTCGCCCACGGAGTGGTACATCGCCACCCACGGGGGCGGGCCGGGTCTGCGCCGGGGCGAGTCTGATCGGGGGGCGGCGGAAGGGCCGCGGTCAGCGGACACGGGCATGGGGAAGCCTCCGGGTGATGGTGCGGATCGTGGGGGCGAGGCCCTGCCCGTCCGGCATTCCGGCGAGCAGGAGGAAGACGACGGTGACGGCCGTGCCGCCGGCCGTGAGCCCGAGGGTGGGGGAGTCGATGAGGCTCGCGCCGAGCCAGCCCACCCCACAGGCGACCACCGTGGCGCGCAGCGGTCTGCCCATCGCGGCCAGCACCGGCCGGGTGCGGATCGGCACGCCGCGCGTTCCCATGCCGTACAGCAGGATCAGGGCGGTGAGGCTGACGCCGGCCGCGTTGGCGGCGGCGATGCCGAGCACGCCCCACGGGCCTACCGCCCACGTGCCGGCCCCCGCGGTGGCGGCGATACCGGCGGTCATGGCGGCCACCGGGTACCAGGTCGGGCGCCCCGCCGAGAAGTACGACCGGACGAGCGCGCCCACCAGCGCGTGGCCGAGCAGCCCCAGCGCGTACACGCGCATCACGGCGGCGGTGGCCGCGGTGTCCTGTGCGGTGAACGCACCCCGTTGGAACAGGACTTGGACGAGTTGCGGGGCACAGGCGACGACGACGGCGGTGCCGAGCAGCACGACGTACGACACGGCTGCGAGGTCGCGTTCGACGCGGTCGCGGGCCCGCTCGGTGTCGCCCTCGGCCAGTGCCTGCGAGACGACGGGGAAAGTGACCGTGCACAGCATCAGGGCGAGCACCATCGGCAACTGGGCCACCTTCTGGGCGTAGTTGAGATGCGAGATGGTGCCGGCGGGGAGCGGGGAGGCAAGGAAGCGCTCGATGAGGACCTGGGACTGTCGGCACAGGGCGAAGAGCAGCACGGTGACGAAGAGGGTGAGGTTCAGGGCGCGCGGGTCGGCAGCAGGATCTCCGGGGGCCGCAGGGGCCATCGCGTTCGTCCCGGTCGGTCCGAGGGTCGTCTGCCGGCGGCGCAACTGCCGTAGCAGTGAGGGTAGTTGGGTGACGATCATGAGCACCCCACCCAGCGCGACGCCGATAGCCGCCGCTCGCACGCCCCAGCGTCCGCCCAGGACGAACATCGCCGTGATGATGGCGGTGTTGTACGCGACGTAGATGGCCGCGGGCGCGACGAACCTGCGGTGTGCGCGCAGGGCCGCACTGCAGTAACCCGCGAGGCCGAAGGTCAGTACGCAGGTGCCGGTGAGCCGGGTGCAGTCCACCGCGAGGCGGGGGTCCGGGAGTCCTGGCGCCAGCATCTCGACCAGGTACGGCGCTCCCCAGATGAGCAGCGCCGACGCCACAGTGAACGCCGACGCCAGCCGGGGCAGCGTGCCGCGTACCAGGGCGCGCACCGGGTCGCCGTGGCCCCCCGTGCCGCCGTGGGCGCGACGGGCCACGACCGCGCTGAACGCCGGTACGAGCGCGAAGGCCAGCCCGTCCTCAATCAGCAGCGTCGCCGCGAACTCCGGCACGGTCCAGGCGACCAGGAAGGCGTCCGTCTCGCTCCCCGCCCCGAAGAGATGCGCCAGGGCCTGGTCCCGGCCGAGGCCCAGCAGGGCACCGGCCAGGGAGAGGAGGACGGTGACGAAGGCCGCCCTGGCGAGGAAGCCGTGCGAGACGAAAGTGGTCCTACTGCCGGGGGCGGGGGCGGGGGCGTCCGTGCCGGGGCCTGCCACCGCGGTGGCCGTGGCGTCTCCGGCTTGCGGAGGTGGGACGATCGTCATCGTGGAGCTGCCTCCTTGGAGGCCTCGGAGACAGCCGGTTCGGGACAGCCCTCTCGGCCCCCCAATGCCCACCACGCCGTCAGGCCCAGGCAGATCGCGGTGAGGACGGTCGTGGGCCCGCCGATATCGGCGTACGCGAAGTTGACCAGCTGCCAGACCAGCAGCCCGCAGGCGACGAGCCCGCAGTCGAGGGACGATTCCGCCGTCGGGGCGTCGCCGGGGTCCCGCGCTCTACGGGCGCGGACCAGCCTTCGCAGCGCCGGCACCAGCAGCGCCAGCCAGCTCCCCGTGAGCGCCAGCAGCCCGACGATGCCCTGCTCGCTGAGCACCAGCAGGTACATGTTGTGCGGCGACAGCAGCGGCTGCTTCCGGTACTCCGTGCCCGCGCCCTCGATGTCGCTGCCCGACGACAGCGCCAGCGAGGCGTGAGCGTCGCGGTGCTCGGGGAAACCCTTGAAACCGACGCCCGTGAGCGGCCGTTCACGCCACATGTCGGCCGCCGCCGCCCACATCGTGTACCGGTCGGTGACCGACTGGTCCGGCGCGTCGCCGACCTGGCCGATGCTGCTGACCCGCTCCTGCAACAGGGTGGAGCCGACTCCGAACCCGCCGACGAGGATCACCGAGACCGCGGCCACGACCGCACCCGCCGCCACCGCCCGCCGCAGGCCCGCGAGCACCAGCTGCGCCCCGCACGCGACGACCGTCGCGATCCACGCACCCCGGCTGAAGGACACGGCCAGTGGCACGACGAGCAGCACCATGCACACCAAGGCCCACACCCGCTGTCGTACGGACCCGGCTGCGAGCGCCAGGCCCACCGCGCACACCAGCCCGAAGGACACCACGGTCGCCATCCCCATGACATCGCCCGGCCCGAAGGTGCCGACCGCCCGGATCTCCTGGCCCATGTACGAGGCGCCGGTCCCGGTCGCGTACTGGTGCACCCCGACGGCCCCCTGCCACATCGCAAGCGCCACCACCGACCAGGCCAGCAGCCGGACGTCCCGCCGGTCGCGGACGAGCAGTAGGACGGCGGCCGGGACGAGCACGAAGATCTGCAGCCAGCGCGCGAAGCCGGTGAGCGCCGCGCCCGGCGTCATGGCCCCCGCTGCCGCCACCGCGAACCCGGCCACGGGCAGGCCCAGTACCACTACGGCCGTACGGGACAGGGGGCGCCGCCGGTGCCGCAGCAGACGAATCGCGCAGCACAGGACGACGACACCGGAGGCGGCGTCGGCGGGGCTCGCGCCGCCCTCGCCGCCCGGTGCGACGGGCAGCGCGAGCAGGGCGATCACCGCTACCACCGGCAGGACGGGCGCCAGTCCGCGCGCGGTCCGCAGGGCGTTTGTGTGGCTCACCGGTGGTCAGCTCCCCGTCGGGCGTACCAGCGCGGCGGCCGTGCGCAGCAGGATGCAGATGTCCTGCCACAGCGACCAGTCGTCGATGTACGCGTTGTCGAAGCGGGCGCGGTCCTCGATGGAGGTGTCGCCGCGCAGCCCCTGGATCTGGGCGAGCCCGGTGATGCCGGTCCGCATACGGTGGCGGGCGGCGTAACCGGGGTAGGTCCGGCTGAAGCCGGCGACGAAGTACGGGCGTTCGGGGCGTGGCCCGACCATGCTCATGTCGCCCCGGAAGACGTTCCACAGCTGGGGCAGCTCGTCGAGCGAGGTCCGGCGCAGGAAGCGGCAGAACCGGCTCATGTCCCGCTCGCCCGCCACACTCCAGCGGGTGGCGGCCTCGTGCTCGTCGGCCGGGCGATGGGTGCGGAACTTCAGCAGTGTGAAGGGGAGTCCGTACGCGCCGATGCGCTCCTGGCGGAAGACGACACCCGGTCCCTCGCTGATCCGCAGCACCAGTGCGCAGGCCAGCAGTACCGGGGCGGCGAGGAGGAGCAGCAGCCCGGAGACCAGTACGTCCAGGGCGCGTTTGGCTGGTCTGACGGGGTGTCGGCTTCCGGTCTCCAGGCGACGGCAGGAGAAGCCGGCGATGCGCTCGCGGGGGGTACGGGGGAAGGACAGGCCGCCGGTTGACGGCTTGGAGGCCGGGCGGCCCGTGTGTGCGAGTGCCGTGCTGCCGGGTCCGTCGTGTGGGGCAGGGCCCTTGCCCGTCGCGGTTCCTGACAGGACGTAGGCGGTGCGGTCGGCCTGTTCGTACGCGGAGCTCACGGCCGGGGCGTACGACGGTACCTCCGCGTCGATTTCCCACAGCGCGCAGCCTGACTCGGCCAACTCCCGCACCGTCGGGCCGTGTTCACCGACGGGGCCGACGAGGAGCACGGACCGCACGCCGTTCTGGACGACGGCCCGCTGCACCTCCTCGTCCGTGCTGAGCACGGGCAGTCCCGCACTGCCTGCCTGGTCGTCGGCGAGGACGCCCACCGGTCTGAGACCGCACTCCGGGCGGCGCAGGAAGGCGGCGGCCACGCGCTGGGCGGTGGCGGCCGGGCCCACGACGAGCGCGGCGGCGGGGTTGCGGACCAGCATCCGGCGGCGGCGCCAGTGCAGCAGGCCGCGGCCTGCGCAGCTCGCCGCCGTCTGCAGGGCGCAGCCGGTCAGCAGCGTACGGGCGGACGGGGCGTGGGCCGGGGAGAGCGCCGCGACCAGTGCCGCGAGGGCACACCAGCTCACCGTGATCCGGACGCAGAGGGCGGGGAGTTCGTCCAGGACGGCGGGCACGGCGGCCGGGCGGTACAGCGCCGCCAGCGCGTTCAGCCAGAGGACGGCGAGCAGTAGTGGCGCGGTCAGCAGGGGGTGGGGGAGGGCCGGGGCGGCGGTGAGCGCGGCCGTCGCGTCCACGAGGAGCAGGGGTAGCGCGGGGGCGCGCCGCGCGGCGGACCGCTGCCTGGCGGCGAACCCCGAGCCGCCGGGGGCCCCGAGTGCGGGGACGACCGAAACGGGCAGGAATCCCCGCTCCGGTTGCTGGGCTGCGAGGGGAGAGACGGTGCGTTCGACGGTCACGAGCGGATGGACTCCCTGCACTCGATGGGTACCTGGGTCACCGGGCGCCCGGAGCCGAGGAGTTCGCGGTAGAGGGACACGACCGCCTCGGCCGAGTGCCGCACGTCATGCGCGGTCAGAACGTGGCGGCGCCCCTGGCGGCCGAGCGACTCGCGCAGCGGCGGATCGAGCAGCGCACGGGTGAGCGCGTCGGCCAGCGGGCCCGGCCGGCCGGGGGGTACCAGGCAGTGCGTCCGGTGACGGGGCGGCAGACTCTCGCGCGCTCCGGCCACGTCCGTGACCACCACGGGCCGACCGCACGCCATCGCCTCCAGCGGTGCCAACGCCATGCCCTCCCAGCGGGACGGCAGCACCACCAGGTCGGCGGCCTGGTACCAGGGCAGGGCATCGGCGACAGCACCGGCGAACAGCACGCCCTCGGGCGCACGGTGCCGCAGCAGCTCCTCGTCCGGCCCGTTCCCGACGAGGGCGAGCCGGGCCCCGGGCACGTGCCGCAGGACCGAGGGCCACGCCTGGAGCAGTACGTCCTGGCCCTTCTGCCGGCACAGCCGTCCTACGCAGACGACCAGGAGGTCGGACGGATCGAGGGTGGTGAGGAGCGCCGGGGTGGCTCGTACGGTGGTTTCGCTTTGTACAAGGGTGTCGGCGGCGTGGGCTTGTACGGCTGTGTCGGCTTGTGCGGCTGTGTCGGCGGCGGGCTGGAAACGCTGCGGGTCGACCCCGTTGGGGATCAGTCGCCAGTTGGCCTGCACCCCGGCCCGTACGCCTCGCGCGCGCTCTGCCTCGCTGACGCACACCACACGGGCGGCCCATCGCGCCGCCCACCGCTCCCACGCCAGGGCAGTCGCCGCCGTGAGCCCGCCGACCGCCTCGAACGACCAGGCATGCGGCTGGAAAACGGTCGGGATCCGCCCCCTGACCGCCAGCCGGGCGGCGAGCCCGGCCTTGGCACTGTGCGCGTGCAGCACCTCGGGCCGGATCTCGTCGACGATGAGTGCGAGCCGGCGCACCTCATCGGGAAGCGACCATCCCGGCGCGCGGGTGGCGGGCCAGTGCCGTACGTCTGCGCCGAGTTCCCGCAGCGTCCGGGCGAGGCCGCTGCCGGGGCAGGCGACCGTGACATCGAAACCGGCCACACGCTGTGCCCGCACCAGCTCGGTGACGACGTGGGCGACGCCACCGTCCACCGGCTGGGTGACGTGGAGGACGCGCGGCGAAGTCCCTCGCCCCGTCGCTCCGCGCAACGATCCGGCAGACCGGCTGACCATCACCGTGCGAGTCGACCCGCAGGGCGGCCGTCCCGCCCTGACGGGCCATGGGACGGGCGGAGCTCCGTGCGAGTCGCAGTGGAAAGACCCCGGGCATGACGCATGACCGGCGTTGCCCTTTCGCGAGGAACGTCAAATTCTGCTGACGGTGCGTCACTCTATCCCGGAGTACCTCGTATATCGGGCAAGAGTGACGAAATGCTTAAATCACCCGTCTCGTGTCGGTGGCCGTACGGCCGGTGCCGTCGGGGTGCTGCGCCGAACGGGGCGAGGTGTCCAGAGGGGGTCGACATGGCTGCTCACCAGTGATGATGTCCGGTCACGAGAGGATGGATGTTGACGCTGTGCGTCTGCTCGGTTGCAGTGTGTGTCCACCGGTTTAAGGGTGGCCACAAGACCCCACGCACCCTTGCGAAAGGAACCTCAATGCGTGCTCTTTCGGCACGGCGCATCGCGACCTCTGCACTCTGCGCCACGTTTCTGCTCGGTGTCATGGCTCCCACCACCCTGGCGGCCGACACGGCGCGGGAAAGTACTCGCGAGTCGGCCCCCGCCAACGATGCGGCCACCCTCCAGAACCAGGTCCAGCAGCTGGGCGCCGTCAGCTCCGTGGTGGCCCCGGTCACCGAACTTCAGAACGCCGTGCTGAAGGCCGAGAACTCCCCGCTCTCCGCCGCGGAGGTGACGAGGCTCGGCGACGCCGCCAAGGCCGCCATCGCCGAGGCCGCCGCGAACCCGGTGACTTCCGCAGTCCCGTCGACCCCGTCCACGCCGGGCGTGACGACTCCCACCGCGCCCCTGGCGCCGGTGACGCCGGCCGATCCGGCGACGTCGGCTCAGCTGCCCGCTGACGGCCTGCAGGATGCGCTCGCCGCCCTGCAGCAGGCCGTGACCGACTTGGTCGCCGCCGCCAACTCCGGTGACATCGCGGGCGCCCTCGCCGCGGTCAAGACCGTGTCGCAGAAGCTCGTGGCCGCAGTCCTCGCCCTCCTGGGCGGACTCCCCGGCCTGCCCATCCCGGGCCTGCCCCTTGAGCAGCCCTCCTGAGAACGGGAGTTGTGCCTGAGGCGAAGCAGGCACAGCTCGGCCCGGACGCCGTACCGACGCCGTTGCGGATCGGTACGGCGTCCGTTGCTGCGGTCGGACTCCTGTTGCCCCGTGTAGGTAGTCGCGTTCATAGGAGGATGAGAAACGCGGATAAAACGCGCCCTTCATTCGGGTGACCTTCTCTGCGGCGGGCCGGAATTTTCGGTGTTCGGGGTTTCCGTGGTGTCCGGGGCTCGTTCGCTTCGGTGAAGCAATTCCCGCTGGCGACTTACGGGTTGCCGAAGAAAGGAACGCGATGAAGTCTCTGAAGGCTGCCGCCATCGTTGCCGGTTCCCTGGTCGTGGCTGGTCTCGCCACCCCCGCTGTCGCCGCCGACGTCGCGGGGGGCCTGCCCGGCGACCTCAATGGCAACGTGCGCAACCTCACTCAGGGTGCCAAGGCGCCGGGGCTGGACGGTCAGAAGATGCTCGACACGGAGAAGGGCCTGGTGCCCAAGGCCGTCGAGAAGACGACGGGCACCGTGGGTAATGGCCAGCTGGGGCGCTGAGAACTCGTGCAGAAGTGAAGGGCTGGGGCGCACTTTCGTCTCAGGCCTTCGCTGGGATTCTTCGCCCGGGTTCCTTTCCGGATCTGTGTATCGGTTCTTGTGACCGTCCCTGGGCTCCCTGGGCTCCCTGGGCCGATTCCGCCGCATGCGGGATCGGCCCTTTGACCGTGTTCAGCGTGTTCCGTGCGTTCAGCGTGTTCCGCACAGGGACGAGGAGGAGGCAGATCGTGTTGAGCAACAGACCAATGAGGTTTCCACCAGTACGACCGGTACGCAGTGCGGCTGAGCCCGCGGGGCGGCGGCGTGTGTTGCGGGTGGCGTTCGCGGCGGTGGTCGGGATGGCGTCCGCGCCGTTCGTGGTGGCGTCGAGGGCGACAGGGGTGCAGGAGACGCGGTTCGAGCAGACGCATCGCGGTCGCCGGATCGTCGGTATCTGGCACGAGGACGGGCGGTCCGGGGGCGGTGGCTCCGGCACGTGGCACATCGCCGTGGACGGCCGGCCGCTGCATCTGATGCGCCGAGCGGACGGCAGCTGGGTGAGCATGGTCGACCACTACCAGTCGTACGCGACTCCGCTCGCCGCCGCGCGCGCGGCCGTCGACGAACTCGGCCCCACCGCAGGGCTGGGCGCACCGGAAGGCGCGCCGGATGACACGAGCGGCCGTACGCCGGGCGGGGACACGGGAACCAAGGGGGAGCACCGCTGTGGTGTACACGCGTAAGGACGTCAGCACGCTCACGGGGTCAGAGCGGCGCCGGTTCGTCGAGGCGCTGCTCGAGGTGAAACGCCGTGGCGAGTACGACCAGTTCGTACGTACGCACATCGAGTACTACCGCTCCGACGGTGAGCCAGGGCTGCGCGTCGCCCATATGGCGCCCTCCTTCCTGCCCTGGCACCGCAGGTTCCTGCTGGACCTGGAGGAGGCGCTGCGCCGCGTGGACGACTCGGTGACCGTGCCGTACTGGGACTGGACGCGTAACCGCACCACGACGGCAGTGCCGTGGACCGAGGACCTGCTCGGCGGCACCGGGCGGCGGTCCGACCGGCAGGTCATGACCGGACCCTTCGCCTACCGCAACGGCGCGTGGACCATCCGGGTGGGGGTCACCGACACCGAGTTCCTCGCGCGCGATCTGGGCCGCTGGCGGGACCCGATCGCGCTGCCCACGGCCGCGGATCTGGAACTGGCCCTTGAGGACCCCGTCTATGACACGGCTCCTTGGAATTCCACGTCGGCCAAGGGGTTCCGTAACAAGCTGGAGGGGTGGGGGCCGGGGCGGGGCGCCGTCTCATGGCGTACCCACAACCGGGTCCATCGTTGGGTCGGCGGCCAGATGGTCGGCGGCGCCTCCGTCAACGACCCCGTCTTCTGGATGCACCACGCCTTTGTCGACCTCCTCTGGTCCCGCTGGCAGCGGCGGCATCCCAGCGCCCGCTATCTCCCCGCCAAGCCGCTGGCCCGGGGAGACGAACAGCGCGGCCGGGTCGCCGCGCGGAATGAGCGGATGCCGCCGTGGGACGTGACGCCGGGCGAGGTGGAGGACCTCAGCGCGATCTACCGGTACGCGTAGGCCGCAGGGGCCGGGTACGGGTTAGCTGCGTAGGCACGGTACGCAGGGGCGGGGTACGAGTACGAGCCTTCGGGCCGTGCCCTCGGCAGCCACTTGGTCGATGACAGGAGCGGGGGAGCGTCGGTGGCTGCTGCTGCGGGGCGCCGAATTGTTCAGCCTCGCCGGGTCAGTGCCGCAAGTCGCCGGATGCGAGGCGGTCCACATACCATGCGCACACCTGCCTCAATCCTTCTCGCAGGTCGATCCGAGGCGCCCAGCCCAGTGCGGTGATCCGGGAGATGTCGAGGAGTTTGCGTGGGGTGCCGTCGGGTTGGTCGGCGTCCCACTCGATGCGCCCCCGATAGCCGATCACCTCGGCGACCATCTCTGCCAGTTCACGGATGGTCAGGTCGGTTCCGGTCCCGACATTGACTGGTTCGTCCCCGTCGTAGTGCTCCAGTAGGTGCAGACAAGCCCTGGCCAGATCGTCCACGTGCAGGAACTCTCGACGGGGAGTGCCGCTGCCCCAGTTCACCACCTGCGGCGCCCCCGTCTGCCGCGCCTCGTGGAAGCGTCGGATCAGTGACGGCAGCACATGGGAGTGCTCTGGGTGAAAGTTGTCCCCGGGCCCGTACAGATTGGTCGGCATGGCGGAGATCCACCGCAGACCGTGCTGCCGCCGTACCGCCTGCACCTGCACAATGCCGGCGATCTTGGCGATGGCGTAGGCGTCGTTGGTCGGCTCCAGGGGGCCCGTCAACAGCGCCTCCTCCCGGATGGGCTGGTCGGCGAACTTCGGGTAGATGCAGCTGGAGCCCAGGAACAGCAGCCGCTCCACCTCGTGCTCCAGGGCCGCGTCCAGCACATTGACCTGGATGCGCAGATTGTCGGAGAGGAACTCGGCGGGCCGGGTGGCGTTGGCCTTGATCCCCCCCACCCGCGCCGCGGCCAGTACCACCACGTCCGGGCGCATGGCCGCGAACCAGTCGAAGACGTCCCGGCGCTCCCGGAGGTCCAGGTCCGCCGAGCCGGGCCCGACCACATTGGTAAATCCTTCTCGGCGCAGCTCCCTCCACACCGCCGAACCGGCCATCCCCCGGCCTCCGGCCACGAATACGTGTGCGGAGCGATCGAAGGGCCGGCGGACACTTCCCTTCTGTTCCTTGTCGACGGCGGTCGACGCCGAGACAGGCGTGTGTGTGGCACCGGCATGCGCGCGGGTGGCCGTGGGCATCGTTGTCCTCCTTCGCTGACGCAATATCAGCACAAACGCGACACGACGTCATAATACGGAAAAGAAGGATGATTCCGTATCCTGGCCGAGTGCCTGAGGCGCCTGCCTGCGGAGCCGCAAATCTGCCGCCTGACAGCTCTGCCAGCACAAGGAGGCGCTCGGCGTGACCGTCAGGACGGGCATTGCCGCGCATTACGTGGCAAGCGAGGAACAGCATGCTGAAGACAAAGATCGCCGACCCCACAAGGCCCGGGTCCCTGGCCCACTCGGCTCGGGCCAAGCGCTGGGACGAACTGCTGCGGGGCTTTCCCGACCTGGCCGAGATGCACATTCTCGATCTCGGCGGCACTCCGGCCGCCTGGAGCGCCGCACCCGTCCGGCCGGCGCATGTGGTGACCGTCAATCTCGACCCGTACACCGCCCGGCATGCGGACGCGGAGGCCGGAATCACGCCGGTCGTCGCGGACGCGTGCGGTCTCTCCCTTCCCGCACACGTGGCCACCAAGCGGTTCGACCTCGTGTACTCGAACTCCGTCCTGGAGCACGTGGGAGGGCACTATCGACGGCAGCAGTTCGCCGACACGGTGCACGCCCATGCGGACCACCATTGGGTACAGACTCCCTACCGCTATTTCCCTGTAGAACCACACTGGCTGTTTCCGGGAATCCAGTGGCTCCCGTTCCGGGCTCGGGTCGCCATCTCGCAGTACTGGGGGCACGAGCACATCCCGCGCGCGGGGCCCACCACCCTTCCATGCCCCAGTGAGTTTTCCTGACCTCGCAGCACAGCAAAGGAGTGCGCGTGACGGCCAAGACCGCGCTGATCACCGGCATCACCGGCCAGGACGGCTCCTACCTCGCAGAGTTGCTGTTGCAGAAGGGGTACACGGTGCACGGAATCGTCCGCCGCGCCTCGACCTTCAACACGCAACGCATCGACCATCTCTACCGGGACCCGCACGACCCGGATGCGCGTCTCTTCCTGCACTACGGCGACTTGACCGATGGCACCAGGATCGCGGGGCTGCTCAAGCGACTGCAGCCCGATGAGGTCTACCATCTGGCCGCCCAGTCCCATGTACGAGTGTCGTTCGACGAGCCGGAGTTCACCGGGGACTCAACCGGGCTCGGCACGACGCGACTGCTGGAGGCCATCAGGGCGACAGGCCTTCCCTGCCGGTTCTACCAGGCGTCCAGCTCGGAAATGTTCGGCGCCTCGCCGCCGCCTCAGCACGAGGGCACCCCGTTTCACCCTCGCTCCCCGTACGGAGTCGCCAAGGTCTACGCGTACTGGGCGACGCGCAATTACCGGGAGGCGTACGGGATGTACGCGGTCAACGGCATCTTGTTCAACCACGAGTCTCCTCGCCGAGGACCGACCTTCGTCACCCGCAAGGTGGCCACGGCTGCCGCGCGTATCAAGGCCGACCTGCAGGACGTGGTCTATCTGGGGAACCTCGACGCGCGACGGGACTGGGGATACGCGGCCGAATACGTCGAGGCGATGTGGCGGATGCTGCAACAGGACGAACCGGACGACTACGTGATTGCCACAGGCGTCAGCTACAGCGTGCGCGATTTCGTCGAGCAGTGCTTCGCCCACGTCGGCCTCGACTGGCGGGACCATGTGCGGTTCGACGAGCGATATCTGCGTCCGACAGAGGTGGACGACCTAGTCGGAGACGCGTCGAAGGCCGAGCGAGTCCTGGGATGGCGCCCGACGGTGCGAGCCCCGGAACTGGCCCACCTCATGGTCGACGCCGAGATCGCGGCACTGTCCCCGGCGGCTGCCGCTCCCGTCGGTGCATCCGCCGCTCCGACGGCTCTGGAGTTGGTCGGGCAGTGACGCGCACAGGGAGCCCGGCTCCACAGAAGGTCGCCGTCCTGATGACCTGCCATAACCGCCGGGACAGCACTCTGGCAGCTCTGGCGTCATTGGACAGGCAGCTCGGACTGCCGCCGAGGACAGCCCTGACCGTGCACCTCGTCGACGCCGGAAGTACCGACGGAACCGGCGCCGCCGTGCGCGCCGCCTTTCCGGGCACCGATGTGGTCGGGGCGGATCCCGATGTGTACTGGGGCACGGGCACGGCCATGGCGGCGGCACGAGCGGACCCCGGCGCTCACGTGCTGTGGCTCAACGATGATGTAGTCCTCGCCCCGAACGCGCTCGCCGCGCTGCTGCGCACCGCCGAGCCGCTCCAACGGGCGGCCGTGGTCGCCGGCGCAATGGTCTCCGCCGACAGAAGCCGCACCACTTACGGCGGCTACCGGCTCCGCCGCGCCCCCTGGCGCCCACCGCGTCTCGAGCGGGTCGAACCGGACCCCCGTCGGCCCCTGGCCTGCGACTCCTGCAACGGCAACGCGGTTCTGGTCACCCATGCGGCACGACAGACACTTGGAGACCTGGACCCTGCCTTCCCACACCGTATAGGGGACAGCGACTACGGACTGCGGGCACGGAAGGCCGGCATCCCGGTTCTGTTGGCTCCGGGGCACGTGGGTGTCTGTGACGACCATCCGCCGTTCGCCCCCGGCACTTCACGGGCCACCGGGATCACGGCACGCACGGCGCTGCGTCGGGCGACATCGGTGCGGGAACAGCCCCCCGGGCCATGGTGGCGCTTCTGCCGTCGCCATTTCGGGGTCTGGTCGCCGGTCGTCTTCTGTTCCCCGTATGCGAAGACACTGGTCACCGCGGTGCGGACGAGACGGTCTCCCGGTCGGCGGCGCACCCGCGCCGCCACTCCCACTGCAGGTGACGAGCGTCACCTGCCCCTCTAAAGCACCCATTCACGGCCACGGCGTGCCGCCGCGTGCTTCCGCCTCCGGCTCACCACCCCCCCAGGACGGACCAACGGTGTACGACCTAGCCGTCGCCTCGGACATTACTCAGACGCTCTTCGTGGGACTGGCGCTCTTCGGCATCCTGTTGTGGATCTTCACACAGCACTGCAATACCGCCATCGGTCTCCTCCTGGGCGTACAGGTGTGGGCGATCGCCGCGGACGGTGAGATCTCGCTCTTGGATGTCGGCGTCAGCATCTACCCAAGTGATCTGCTGGCCGCCTGCGCCGTGCTCGTGGCCAGCGCCCGGCTGCTGCGGCGGGGGGTGCCGCCCCGGGCCGAGTTGGTGCTCGTACTGGCGGTGATGTTCCTGATCGCATGCTCGATCCAGCGGGGAGTCGGTGTATGGGGCCTGCCCGTCGCCGCCAATGACGCCCGCGTCTACTTCTGGCAGGTCTTCGCCGCGGCCCTGTACGTCGCGACCGCGCCCCTGCACGTCGGCAGGGCCCGGGCCGTCGTGCGGCTGTGGCTGGTCTCAGCCGCCGCGTACGCCGCACTGAGCCTGGTCGGATGGCTGAACACCGGACTGCATTCGGTCGTCGACGCCGCCACCGTAGGAGGGAAGGTGTACGATCCCAGGCCGGTGCCAGCCAGGTCGGCTCTGGTCCTCGCACAGAGTGCGGTGCTCCTGCTGTGCCCATGGGGCGGGGGCTCGTCCGCCCCGGCCTCTACCACGGAGAACAGTCCGGGAAGAGACCGGCGGGAGCGGAGAGGCTGGCCGGACGGCGACCGCGGCAAGATCCTGCCGGCGCTGCTCTGTCTGGTCTGCGTGGTACTGCTGCAACACCGGACCATCTGGGCAACCACCATCGTGATGGCGGTCGTGTGGTGGGCGCTGATTCCTGCCCGAGCAGGTCAACGCCTGGCCTCATCGGCAACAGCCGTGGTGTCGTTGTGCGTGGTCGCGCTGGCGTTCGCCGCCGGAACGTTCGGCGGGGTCGGCAGCGTCCTCGCCGACTCCTTCGCGGAGACTCAGGACGCGAACAGCACCTTCTCCTGGCGGGTTCTCGGCTGGCAGGAGCTGATGGACGGGCCCAAGACCCTGACCGAATGGCTGCTGGGCAGTCCGTTCGGCTCCGGCTACGACCGGTGGGTCGGAGGCGTGGTGATCTCCGTCTCCCCGCACAACTACTACCTGCACGTCGTGCTTCGCCTGGGCGCTATCGGACTGCTCACGCTGCTGACCTTGTACGTTCTCGTATGGCGGCGGCTCGGTCGCTGCGGGAATGGCACGCTGGCACTGCGTCTGGTGGTCGTCTCCCAGCTTGTACTCTTCGTCTCGTACTCTCCGTTCCCCGAGCAAGGGATCCTCCTCGGGCTGTGTCTGTGGCAGCTGCGTGCCGACGCGGCAGGCCGGTTCAGCGATGTGCGGAGAAAACCGCTCGTCGCCCAGCAGAGGGGTGACACAGCCAGGAAAGTGGCGAATCAGAAGCACGGTGAATACCGGCAATAAACGGAAGCAGCCCCGACAATGGGGCAATGACTCTCCTTCATCGCATCCGTCTTGCCGTGCAGCGAATCGGCCTTGATGTGAACCGGTTTCCGCAGTGTTCACTCGATTACCGCATCGTGCAGCTGATTCACCGCAGTCGCATCGATTTGGTGCTCGATGTGGGGGCGAACCGCGGTGACTACGGAGCGATGTTGCGGCGGTTCGGATACCACGGAAGGATCGTCTCCTTCGAGCCGCTCCATGAGCCCTTGCGGACGCTGCGCCGCCGCGCCGCGGCGGACCCGCTGTGGAAAGTGTTTCCGTATGCCCTCGGTGACAGGAATTGCACCGTGAACGTCAACGTAGCCGGTAATGGATGTGCCAGCAGTTCCGTGCTGCCCATGTTGTCCAGGCACACAGAGGCCTGCCCGGAATCCCGCTACGTGGACGTCCAGGAAGCCGAGCAGTTTCGCCTCGACGCCGTCTGGCCGCAAGTAGCCGGGCCCGAGGAGCGCGTGTTCTTGAAACTGGACGTCCAGGGATATGAAGGAGCCGTCCTGGAAGGAGCCGCGGACCGCGTCGGTCAGTGCACCGGACTGCAGATGGAAGTCTCGTGTGTCCCGCTGTACGAGGGAAGTCTGCTCCTGGAAGACGCGCTGGGAATCGCGCAGCGCCGGTACGGGATGACTCTGGCGACACTGGTGCCCGGCTTCAGCGACAGCCGGACCGGGCAGATGTTGCAGTGCGACGCGGTGTTCCTTCGTGAAGGCACGCGGGCGGTACGACGCGGCAGCACGGATGACGGGGCACTCGGCCGCCCGTGATCAACACGGTGGGTCGGACGGATCCGTGGCCGCAGACGACGGGAGAGGGGAAGTGAGCGATCTCCGGCTCCGCAGCAGGCCCATGGCGACAGCAACCGTGAACACGGGGATCCAGCCGCGCAGAAACACGCACACGAGCACGACCGGCAGTATCGCGACCAGGCCATACCCCAAGGCCGCTGCCGCGGAACGGTCCGCGGCGCCGAGCGCGGCAGCGCCGCCCAATGCCGCCCCAACGGCGAGGTGCACCCCATGCATACGCAGGGCGGCGCCGGCACGCATCAGGCCGGACCGGTGCCAGGCCGCCAACTGCACGAGATGGCCCACCCCTTGACCCGCAGCGGCCGCGGCCGCGACCAGCAGAAGGGCCTGCGCGAACGCGGCCGCGGCAACCCCCGCCACGGTCGCCACGACCGTGACCGTCAGCGTGCCTAGCAGGGCCCGTGGCGCGTTCCGTACCTGGTCGATCAACCCTCCGCAGTAGCACAGCAAGGTCATGGCCGCCGCCGCGGACAGGACAGGGACCAGTGCCACGGCCGGCTCCCAGCCCGGCCCCAGCAGCAGGCGGAGGACCGTCGGCCCGATGCCTGCCGTGATGCCGAAGCCGATGAACGCCACGGCCGACGCCGCACACAGCGTTCGCTGCACGTCCTGGCCGAAACTGAGCCCTTCGGCGCGCCGCTCGGCGAGCAGCGGAGTCACGGCCCAGTTGATCCCTTGATATAGGAATGTCAGAAGCAGTCCGGTGAACAGGGACGCTCGGGAGTACGATCCCGTAGCGCCCGGACCGAACAGTCGGCCCGAAGCCCACAGCGGGATGTTGTTGGTGATGAACTGCCCCAGGCTGTGGCTCGTCATGAATCCCGAAGGGGCGAGGAGATCGCGAGCCCTGACCGGAGGCCCGGGAGGCAGCGGTCGGCGAGCGACCCAGACCGTGCCCACGGACAGGGCCACGGCCGCCGCGACCGGCTGTGCGACGGCCAGTGCGAATGGGTTCCAGCCGCATACGAGAAGACCTGCCGCCGTTGCCACCCCCACCGCCTGGCCCAGCGACTCGGCCAGCACCGCCATAGGGGCCGCACCCGCGCGACGCATGGCCGTGACGGTCACATTGGCGCTCGGCTGCACGAGGAACACGCATGCCAGCAGGCGCGCCATGACGGTGAGGTCCGGCATGTGGAAGACGGAGCCGAAGACCGGGGCCACCGCTTCCACCAGAAGGAAACACACGGCGCCGGAGACCATGCCGAGACGCCGGGCGGCGCGCACGAAGGGCAGCGTCAGGCGCTCTGACCGGAGCACGCAGGCCGACAGTCCGGCGTTGGCGAAGTAGCCGAAGAACGGCACTACCGTCAGCGTGATGGCGTAGGCGCCGTAGGCATGGGCATCCACGGCGCGGGCGGAGTAGGCCGTGTATCCGAGTTGGAGCAGCACGACCACCACGGAGCCGGCGATGTTCCAGCGCAGGCTGATCACGGCTGACCGGGATGCGGTTTCCGAAGATCGATGCCGGGCGGAGGCGGTCGCACGGTGAGCCGCTGACATGTCCGAGACTTCAGCCGTTCGCGATGCTCTGCCGGGTGAGTTCGCCCGCGCGTAGGCTGGAGAGGGCGTCTGCGGCCGGAGCCATCTCAGGGCTCGCCAGGACGATGCATCCCCGCTTCGCGCCGGTCTCGTCGGCCGAATCGCTCTTCGGGTAGAAAGCCTTCCAGCCAGGGAGTCCGGGGAGGTAGTTCACGTCCAACGGGATTCCGTGGTACGAGGTGAACTGATAACCGGGGTCACCCGGTACGCGGAAGTCGTCGATCATCACGACGGCTCTGGTCCAGAGCGCCTCGATGATCTCCAGTTCCTGGTAGCGAGGTACGTCCTCCTGCCAGTGAGCGTCGAGATAGAAGAGCAGCGCGGGGTTTCCTGGCCGCTTCGAGAGGATTTTCAGCATCTTCCGTGAGTCTGCGTGGTACAGGCGGATCCCCGGAAGGCCGCGGCATTTCACCGCAGCGTATCTGTAGAACCTCTCTTCGATCTCGGCGGAGTGGACGGGCAGGCCTGAGACATCACTCAGGAACCTCGTCGTAGTGCCGCGAAAGGAACCAGTCTCGACGATCTCGTCGAAGCTGATCGCCGCCAGCAGTTCGCGGATGATCTCCTGTCGCCTGAGCTGCCCGTTGAACGGCCCCAGTTCGAGCATGCTCAGGCGTGGAAACAGCAGATCCGTCCGGAAGGAGATCGCGGCAGGCAAGGCGGCGCTGACCCTGACGTAGGCCCGCTGTGAAAAGTTCACCGTCCGCTCCGATGTGCCGGGTTGCCGCCCGGCTTCACCACCACCGCGACCATCATGTTGCCGAGCCGGTTCACCGGCCGCAGTACTTGGTAGACGGCTTTCGCCACCGGCAGGCGCCAACGCTCTGGGAAGCGGCATGCCAGCTTTCCGACCACCACGTTGTGGTCCCACATCCTGCCCGGCAGCACGATCGCCTTCTTGCACAACAGAAAGCTGCGGGTGGCCTGGTCCAGGATCGAGCGATTCCATCGGAAGACATAGTTGACGACGTCTCCATGCCGTTCCCACTCGGTGCCGATGAGCCTTCCCACCAGACCATCGTGCGGCTCAATCACGATGACGGCCCTCCGGGCCACCCGGAGCATCTCGGTGAAACCCAGAACCGGTCGCGGCAAGTGGTGCAGGCCGTCCTGGACAAGGACCAGGTCGTAACTGGAATCCGGAATCTCGGCCATGTTCTCCGCGTTCAGAGACATGGTTCGAAGTCTCGGTTCTAGGCTGCGGCACACGGTGAGTGCCTCTTCGGACAGATCACTGACCGTGATGTCTGTGAAGCCGTAACGCCTCAGGAAGATGCCCTCTCCGCCCACACCGCCGCAGACGATCAGCACGCTCTGTTTCGCTGGATCGAGCAGTCCTCGAACGCGCAGCATGCGCAGCGCGGTTTGCAGCCGCCGGTCGCGCAGAAAACGGGTCAGCGGATCGCTGGTCACGTGAAAGGACCAGTCGCCCCGGGTGCTGCAGATTTCGGCCATCGCGGCGCGCTGCAAATCAACTCCGCTTTTCACAGCTCCTCCTCCGGGGCGTATGAAATCCCAAGCCCCGGTTAGTCTGTCACGGTCGTATGGAATGATCCTGCCGCACGCGCTGAGTTTCCGTTGGGTGGCGGATTCCCCGGCGTCGTTGCGCTGTCGGAATGTGGCTCAGTGATTCCTAATGCGGTCTGTTAGCCTCGATCTTGCATGAGGGTCCGTCAGCTTGCTGACGGACCCTCATGCAAGATCGAGGCTAGCCCCCGAAAGCGCGTCACCGCCCCGCTACCAGGCGACTTGCCCGCTGGCTGGCTTTTCAGACGCCCTCTGACAAGCTCGTGCATGGTTGGCAGTGAGACGTCGGGGACTTCGGTGGTGCTCGGGGTTCACATCTGCTGTGCCGATTGTCGCAGGCATTCGTCAGAGAACATCGCGAGACGGGGATCAGGCAACAGCCGCCTCGACGATCAAGGCGAATTGGGGTCGGGACTCCAGGTTCCGGAGTTCAGGGTCATCGCTCTGGCCGGGTGCGTAACGGCGGACGGCGGAGAAACCAGCTGACCGGAGCTCCGCCTCCACCGCCTCGAAGTCCCACAGGAATCCGGCGTGATGGCCGCAGTCCTGGAAGGTCATGCGCAGCAGATCAACGGGATGCTCGGCCTGGTACCCCCTCCGCCGGCACTCCTCCATCTCCCCTCGCGTCTCGTCGTCACGTGCCAGGTACAGCCGCACAGCGTGCTCGACATCGGGTGTCGACAGCCGGATGCGCCCACCAGGTGCCAGAACGCGCCGGGCTTCACGGAACATGCGGCGGGCGGGCTCGAGGCGGATGTGCTCAATCATGTTGTCGGAGTAGATGTGACTCGCCGAGCCGGAGCGGACGGGCCACGTCCTGGTGGCATCCAGATAAGACCGCGTGTGCCAGCAGACATCGGTGCAGATCCAGCCGGGCCGACGGCTCCGGAAGCTCCCCACTTCGATCTTGAGGAGGGGCCCTGACCTGGCCGCATGTGCGAACCGGGCCTTGGCGATGGGGCGGTTGACGGCGCCGATGACCGACCTTGCAACGCTTTTCGCAACGGACACGCGAGCGACGCTACAGCGCTGCCTCGGACCGGCTTTGGTGCCACACCCAGCATGCGGCATGCACCACCCGCCCGGTCGTCCCGCACACAGCCTGTTGGAGCCCCATTGGTCGCCTATCCTCGCAAATTCGGGCTGCCCCATGCCCTGGTCGAATGGGTCACGGTCACTGTGTGGCCCTGGAGCGGCAACGCTGAAAGGGCTCCCTACGTTGTTCTGCGGGAGATGGTGAGCCCTTCGTATGGCTCACCCACCCAGGGGCGCGGGTGTGGTTGAAAAGGCTCTCCCGCTTGTGGCTCTCGGTGATTGGCCGCCCGGTGCCCCCACGACGACTCGGCTGTCAATTAGGAATTGCGAATGATCGCTCGTAGGGAATCGACAACGAGGTCGTCCGAAGCACCAGCAGCAGACCGCGCGGAGGCAGCACATGGCCGCAATCTGGGCCGGCATCGATGCCGGCAAGACCCACCACCACTGCGTCGCGATCGACAAGAGCGGCCACCGGCCGGAGAGAAACTGGCCGCCGGGCTGGTGCAAACGCTGGCGAAGGAAGTGATGGCCCTCAACCAGCCGATTGCCGATCTCGACAAGGACATCGAGGCCCGGTTTCGCGACCACCACGCCTTCGACGTGATCACCAGCATGCCAGGCCTGGGCCTCATCCTCGGTGCCGAGTTCCTGGCCGCCATCGGCGGCGACAGACCGTCTTCGGCACACCGGACCGCCTTGCCGGCTTCGGCGGAGTCACCCCAGTGCCCCGCGACTCTGGCAGGATCAGCGGCTACCTGAAGCGCCCTCAGCGATACAACCGCCGCCTCCAACGCGTCTTCTACACCTCGGCGTTGTTCAGCACCCGGTACTGCCAGGACTCTAGGCGCCGCGTGCCGAGGGCAAGCGTCACACACAGGCGGTTCTCGCTCTTGCCCGACGCCGCGTCAACGTCCTCTGGGCACTCCTACGCGACGGGCGCTGCTACGAGCCCGCGCCACCGATCGCTCTGGCAGCTTGACAAACAGCATTAGGAATCACCGCCTCACCACAGCTTGTCCGCCGCGTGTTTTCGCGTCTCGCTGAGCAGCCGGAGCAGCCCTTCACAGAAACGCGTTGCCATGGCGTCGGTCGTGTAGGCGGCGGCGTCCTCCCGGCAGCGCACTCGGAGGGAGGCCAGACGGGCCGGATCGGTCAGCAGTGCCTGCACCGCCGCCGCGTACACCGCCGGATTGTCGGACGTGATGACGGCGTTGCGCCCGTTCCGCAGGTATTCGAACTCGGGTGCGTGCCAGGGCCAGTCCGTGGTGACGACAGGCGTCCGCAGAACGAACGAGTCCACCGCGCACAGCCCCACTCTGCCCGGCATCAGCATGATGTCCGACACCGCTCCGAGCAGCGCAACCTGCCTTCCGGTCATGTGCCCCAGGGATACCACCGAACTCTTGCCGGTGGAGGCCATGGCCTCCACCAAGGGCCGGTCGGCACCGTCCCCCGCCACGAGCAGCCGGAATCCCGGGAGCGCGCGGGCGATGCGCCCAGCCGACTCCAGCAGCAGGGGGATGCGCTTGGGAGCGTCCAGCCCGCCCACAAACAGGGCCGTCCGTCCGGGCAGCAACCTGTGGCGCCCCCGCAGCGCCGCCGCTTCTACGAACTCCTGGGTTCCGGGCGTTCCCGCGCGCTCGCGGACCTCGGCGAGCGCCACGGTGTCCACGCAGTTGCGCACAACGGTGATGCGCTGTCGCGGAAAGCCGCTGGAGGCGAGGTGGTCGGCTCCGCCCTCGGTGTAGGCGAAGAACCAGGAGGCACGCCGGGTGAGGGCGTCCTTGGCGGCGGTCTCCAGGCGGCTCACCGGCTTGGTGTACGTACGGCCGTGGCCCCACAGCGCAACACGCGGAGTGAGACCACCGGTCACGCGTGCCGACTGTTGCCGGAGAAGGAGCGGATACGCTTCGAGATTGCGCAACGCCTGTTCCAGTACGACGACATCGGCGGAGGCCACTCGTCGGTGCACCTGCTGCCAGACGAGGGAACGGCCCCCGGGTACGCCGAGACGACGAACCGGGACCTGGATCGCGCCCGAGCAGTGCGAAGCGTCCTGCCGTGCCACATGGGAGGGTGGCGGAGGACCGTGCATCACGTCCAGGGCGCACCCCTCGGCCTGGAGATCACTCCTGAGACGTTCGAAGAATGCGGTCCGGTAGCTGGGGATGTAGGGCTGGACGATCACGATCCTCGGGTGGTGGCCGACCTTCAGCACGTCGTGTTCCTCGCTGTGCTCGCTCGGCCGACGACGGCCGGGGCGTGCCGGGGGGCGGCACGGTGCGCGAGAGCGGCGGCGTACACGGCCTCAATGCCCTCCGCCCAGACCTGTTCCGTGTAGTGACGCAGGAACACGTCCCGGCAGTGGGGGCGCAGCGAAGGGAAGCACTCGGCGGCGCGGCGGAGAGCTGCTTCCAGCGGTTCGTTCCAGTGCACCACCGTGCCTGTGCCCTGTTCCCGCACCGAGTCCGCGACGGCTGAACCGACGAACGCCAGTACCGGTAGTCCGGCGGCCAGTGCCTCGGGATAGATCAGGGGTGCGCCTTCCAACCAGCGGCTGGGGAAGACCAGACCCCGCCAGGAGGACATGCGCTGCCGGAGTTCGGCGTGTTCGAGCGCTCCGAGGAAGCGGACCGCCCGCGGTGCGGCCCGGCGGCAGTCGTCGTTCAGGGGGCCATCGCCCACCACGTCCAGCCGTTCTCCGGCCGGCCAGCGGGCCAGCAGCTCCAACAGGCCCTTCTCCGGGCTCAGACGCCCGGCGAAGACCCAGGCGCCTTCGTTCGTGCCCGTAGGGCGCCGGAACGTCTCCGCAAGGGCCGGGAGTGCGGCGTCGGTTGTGGAGTTCGGCACGAGGTCCAGCCGTTCCGGTTCGATCCCGGCGCGGATGTACATCCGGCGGCTGGTCGCGGACAGCACCACGACACGGTCTGCGCGACGCAGCAGTGGATGGGCGGCGGCTCCGCGGCGCCCGGCCCACGCCAGTGGCGCGGTGGCCACGGACGAGCCGCGGTAGCAGCCGTTCCGCAGTCCGGCCCACCGGTCGCCGTCGGGGCACCGGGTGCACATCGCACCGTGCCGGTACAGCGTGGCGGCGGCGCACAGCGGCCGGTAGTTGTGCATCGTGGTGACGATCGGGCCGTGCCAGCGCCGCAGCCAGGAGTTCCCGAAGTTGGGGAAGAGGTTGTGCACATGGACCACGTCCGGACGCAGCCCCCGCAGGTCGGCCAGGGGGGAACGGCCTCGCCCGCTGCTCACGGTGACAGCGGCCCGCAACGGGTAGAACGGGGAGCGGCTGAGTTCGTCCGTGTGCGCGGCCACGAGGTGCGCCTCGTGACCCGCCCTGGCGAGGGCTGCCAGCTGATCGGCCACGGCCTGGTTCTCGCCGCTGGGAGTGGCCGAGCTGTAGAAGCTGTGCACCACGGCGACGCGCAGAGGTGAGGAGCCGTGCGGCAAAGCCGTGGCGGGAGCCATCAGCCCTGCGTGAGGGTGTAGTTGCGGGCCTCCGCGTGGCGCACCACGTAGCCAGCTGCCTCCAGTCGGCGGAGCCGTCGGCGCAGGGCCCAGGGGCTTTGCGGAGTGTCGAATTCGATGCAGAGAACTCGCGGCAGTGTGCCCTCGGCCAGAATCCGGTCAAGCACTGGTTCCTCGGCTCCTTCGATGTCCATCTTCAGCAGGTCGACCCGCTGGTGTCCCAGCTTCCTCATGAAGGTGGTCAATGTGTGGCACTGGGCGTCGAATCCAGGCCCCTGGCCACGGACCTCGGTCGCGGAGTGGGACACGTGCGCGGGATCGGCGGGTGGATGGAAGTGCAGCACCGCGTCCTCCTTCCACAACCCGAAGGGGAGGAAATGCCATCGCGGTTCGGTGACTCCTCCGGCGAACGCGACCGAGCGGGGTGTGGGGTCCATGGCCCAGACCTCACACCCGAAGCGCCGGATGAGGGCGAGGTCGAAACTGACGTCCTCGCCGACACCTGCCGCGTAGACGACGGAATCCTCGCCGGTCAGGTCGGTGGGAACCCACCACCCTCCGTATGCGCTGCCGAAACGCTCCAGACCGTGACCCGGGAGAATCCGGGTCAGCCAGGGCACGACGGCCTCCGCGGTCTTCAGCTTGATCCGCCGGGTGAGGTGTGTCGCCGCCATGTGCGTCACACGCGTTCCGTGGCGACGAGGCCGAAGGTCGTCGGCGGGAAAAGGCGCTCTCCGACGGCCTGAAGCAACCCCGACTGGGTGGACCAGTAAGGCCGGACCTCCACCGTTGCGAAGGCCGGTGCGAGTAGGTCCCGCAGGGCTTCCTCGTCGACGCCGTCGCGGACGACGTGGTACTCGACCATGTCGGCCTCCTTGGCGTCGTCGTAGACGCCGCGTAGCCGACGCAGGCGGGTGGCGAGGCCACGGCCGAGTTGGCCTTGGCCGAGTCGCCAGAGAAAGTACGCGTTGCGGTCCAGGCTCATGGACAGCCGGGACCGGCGCGGGTACCACAGGGGGTCCTGAGCGCTGAGAAACGCACCGCCGGAAACGATGCGCTCCACGAGCTGCTTCACGGTGCCCAGGTAGTCGGGGATGTGGTGCAGGACGGAAACGCACACCACGGCGTCGAGCGGCCCGGCTTGGCAGGCAGCGGTGCCGTCCTTGTCGTGGAGCACGGTGACGTTCGGGTTGTGGTGGAAGCGGCTCTGGAGGAAGCGCACGCTCGGCTCGCTCATCTCCGTCACCGTGACCCGGGCGCCTGCGGCCAGGAGATGGTCGGTGAAGGTGCCGTGTCCGGCGCCCAGTTCGAGCACGTGGCATTGCCCGGTCCGGGAGATGACCTCTTGCACCAGGACGTGAAGGTCTCCGATCAACCGGTCGCGAATCGTGTGGTGGCGAATGTGCGGGGAGCCCTTTGCGTAGTCGTGCCCGATTCCGTGATCGCGCTCTTGCAACTCCCCCATCGAGGGTTTCTCCGGGCTGATCGTCATGGCCATACCTTAGGAATCCCGTCGGGAATCGCCGGGACCACGCCGACGAGTCGACGTGAATTCAGGCGATCGGCTGCCGTCCCGTATGCGCCGCCCCGCTGTCTGCCCGTACCCGTACGGGGTGTGTCGCCTGGCGCACCACCCCGCCTACGAAACGCGCGTTGCCGAACAGATAGCGGCGCCACAGGCGGCGGGGCTCGCAGCCGAGACGGAACAGCCATTCCAGACCGTTGTGCTGCATCCAGGCCGGCGCCTGCGGCTTTGTACCGGCGATGAAGTCGAAGGCCGCGCCTACGGCCACGGCCACCACGGGCAGTGCCTCGCACAGTTGGGCTGCCCATCGGTCCTGCTTGGGGGTGCCGAGTCCGACCCAGACGATGTCCGCCGCGACGGAACGGATCTCCTCCGCCTGTTGCCGCAGTTCCTGGCGGGTCAGCGGGCGGAAGGGCGGTGAGCAGGTGCCGGTGATCCGCGCCTCGGGGTAGCGCCGTCGCAGTTCGCGGTGCAGCGCGTCCAGAACCTGGGGCGTGGACCCGAGGAGATAGTGGGTCAGTTCCGTGTGCCGGCTCAGGGCGAAGACGTCCAGGAGCAGGTCGGGGCCGTACACACGGGTGCTCGGCAGTGCGGTACCGCGGTGGAGCAGTTGATTGGCCCAGACGACCGGCTGCCCGTCGGGGAGGTTGAGGGAGGCCGAGCGGAGGATGCCGTGCAACTCGGGGTCCCGGTCGGCGAGGGCGAGCGTATAGGCGTTGGACAGGTGTACGTTGCTGCCGCGCAGGACGCCGGAGGCGTCCCGTCCACCGGTGTGCCCCTCGCGCGCCTCGCGCATCCGATCTGCCAGGTGCACGACGTGGCGGGCAGCGCTCTCACGGGTGTGCGCGGTGATGGGCACGCCGAGGCACTCGACCACGGGCGCCGTCGGCGTCGCGGGCACCAAGGGTGCCACCGGCGCCGCCGGCGTCACCGATGTCGTTCGTGTGCTCGGTGGGGCGGTCATGAGCGGTCTGCTTCGGTGGCCAGCGGGGATCCGGCGGGCCGGGCGCCGCTCCCCGTGAACTCGGCGGAGGCCAGGCGTCGGCGGAAATCCGCGATGGTGTCGCGCAGGCCGCGCTCCACCGGAGTCGTGGGCTCCCAGCCCAGTAGCTCGCGGGCCAGGGTGATGTCCGGACGCCGCCGCTCCGGGTCGTCCTGCGGGCGGGGGACCAGCGTGATGTCGGAGCGGGACTGGGCAAGCTTGCTGATCCACTGCGCCAGTTCCAGCATGGAGACCTCATGGGGGGTGCCCAGGTTGACGGGTCCGTGGTGGTCGCTCGCCAGCATGAGCAGCAGTCCTTCGACCACGTCGTCGACGTAGCACAGGGACCTGGTCTGGCTGCCGTCACCGGTGACTGTGATCGGTTCCCCGCGCAGCGCTTGGTGGATGAAGGTGGGGATGGCCCTCCCGTCGTCCGGGCGCATCCGTGGTCCGAAAGTGTTGAAGATACGCACGATCTTGGCGTCCACGCCGTGGCTCCTGCGGTACGCCGTCGTCAACGCTTCGCCGAAGCGTTTCCCCTCGTCGTACACCGAACGCGGGCCCACCGGGTTCACATGGCCCCAGTAGCTCTCCGGCTGAGGGTGAATCAGAGGGTCGCCGTACGACTCGGAGGTGGAGGTCAGCAGGAAGCGGGCGCCCTTCCCCGCGGCCAGGTCAAGGGCGTGCCAGGTGCCGGCTGAGCCGACCCGGAGTGTCTCCAGAGGCAGCCTCAGGTAGTCCGCGGGCGAAGCGGGTGAGGCCAGGTGAAGCACGGCGTCCACCGGTCCCTGCACGTCCAGGCCCTGGGTGATGTCCTCGTGCCGGAACTGGAAGTGCCGGTTGTCCGTGAGGTGTTCGACGTTGTCAGGGCTGGAAGTCAGGAAGCTGTCGACGCAGACTACGTCGTGCCCCTCCTGGAGCAGCCGCTCGCACAGATGTGAGCCGATGAATCCGGCCCCACCCGTCACTACCGCACGCATGCAGATCCTCTCGGCCGTCCCGCCCAGGCTGCTGGGCGGCGGCAAGTTGCAGTGTCACTGCCGAAACTCAGACTGATGTCATGTTTCTATTCATTAGTCGTATATGGGTGGATTTGAGCCGCAGATGGGCAGAAATGCCCCTGGATAGGGCACGTTTCACCCGTTCTGCCGCAGTGAGGAGAAGGGGTGCTGCATGCCGGTATCTGCTGCAGAGACGTTCCACCGCCCACCGGCCCCGTACCGGCGGGCGCGCTGGGGAGGCAGGATGGCCAAACGGGCCATCGATGTGCTGGGCGCCGCTGTCCTGCTCCTGCTGTTGGCGCCGGTGCTCCTGGCGGCCGCCGTCGCCGTGAAGGTCGACACTCCGGGTCCCCTGCTCTTTCGCCAGCGCCGCACCGGCTGGCGGGGCAAGGAGTTCCATGTCCTCAAATTGCGCACCATGCGGGTCGGAGCCGAGCAGTTGCGGGCGGCCATGACCGCCCGCAACGAGGCGGACGGGCACCTGTTCAAGATCCGTGAAGACCCCCGTGTGACCGCGGCAGGGCGGTGGTTGCGCCGCTACTCCCTCGATGAGCTGCCGCAACTGGTGAATGTGCTGAAGGGGCAGATGTCTCTGGTCGGTCCGCGGCCGCTGCCGGTCAAGGACTCGGCGTTCACCGGGGAGGCCCGCCGTCGCCTGCAGGTTCGCCCCGGCCTCACCGGACTCTGGCAGATCAGCGGCCGGTCCAACCTGGCCTGGGAGGACGCCTTGCGCCTTGACCTGGAATACGTCGACACCTGGTCGGTCGGACGGGACCTGGCGATCCTCTTCCGGACCCTGCCTGCCGTGCTGCGCGGTGACGGTGCCTACTGATTGCCCCGGCCTATGCCAATGCCCCGGCGAAAACCAGATCAACCAGGGAGAGAAACACCAGATGCCCGAGTATTCGCCCGTGGTGCGCCGCGTACGCAGCTGCCACACCACAGGGCTGACCGGGGCCGGCGTATGAGAAGGCCGCGCCTGCGGAGGAACTTCGCCCCGCGCATCGCCGGTCGGCTGCCGGGTCAGCTACGCCGGCTCGGCCTCCCCCGCCCGTTGCACGATCGCCGCTCTCTGCTGGCGGTCTGTGCCGTGGCCGGCCTGCTGTTGGCCGGCGCCGGCTGGATCGCCGTCACCTGTGTGCTCGCACGCAATGAACTGCTGGCCGCCCAGCAGAGTCTGGAGACGTTGAGGGGACAGACGGCCGCACGCCCCGCCGCGGGCGCCGCCGCGCAAAAGCGGACCGCTGAGGCCGCTGTGCGCAGTGCCGCGGCGCACGCGGCCCGAGCCCACCACCTCACCACCGGTCCGGCCTGGTACACGGCGGCGCACCTACCTCTTCTCGGAGGGCCGCTCCGCACCGTGCGCGGCATCGCGGAAGCCTCCGACCGGCTGACCCGCGATGTGGTGGCCCCGCTGGCGCGCACCGCCGCCGGCCTGGGTGCCGCCGCGGGAGACGACGGCGGGCACCTCGACCTCGCTGCGCTGCGCCGCGTGGCTCCCCAGCTGGAGCGGGCCGCGCACAGCGCCTCGGGAGTACGTACGGAAGTTGACGAACTGCCGCGCGGTACATGGCTGCCTGCCGCGGATCAGGCACGGGCCCGGCTCGCCGAACAACTCGGCGAGATCGGCGGTGTCGCGGACGATGCAGCCATGGCGGCCCGCGTACTGCCGCCGATGCTTGGAGCGGAGGGGCCGAGGCGGTATCTGGCCGTGTTCGAGAACACCGCCGAGGCGCGCGGGACCGGCGGGCTGCCCGGGGCGTTCGCGGTGGTCACGGCGGAGCGGGGCCGACTGCACTTCGAGGATTTCGGCAATGACACGGAACTGTCCGACATCAATGGGGAGGTCGACCTGGGAGCCGAGTACGAGGCGCTCTACGGCCCCAGCGCCCCGACCAGTACCTGGGTCAACACCAACCTCAGCCCGCACTTCCCGTACGCGGGCCGTATCTGGTCCGCCGCCTGGCACGGGCACACCGGTGAGGAAGTGGACGGCGTGTTCTCGCTCGATCCCGGCGCGCTGTCCGGGCTGCTAGCCGCGTCCGGTTCCGCCCGGCTGGCCGACGGGACCGCCGTCACTGCGGCCAACGTCGTGGATCTCACCCAGCGCGCCAGTTATGCGACCTACGAGGACGTCCCGCAGCGCAAGGCGTTCTTCCTCGACGTAGCACGTGCTGTCGCTGAGCGGCTCCTGGATGCCGCGGACCGCCCGGAGCGCCGCCAGGCGCTGTTCGCGGCGTTGCAGCGGCAGTTGAAGGAAGGGCGGGTCAAGGTGTGGAGCGCCCACCCCGGCGAGCAGCGTGAACTGCGGAAGCATCCGTTCGGTGGCGCGCTGCCGGAAGGACCCGCACCGTTGGCCGGGCTGGTGGTGAACAACGCGGCGGGCACCAAGCTGGACTACTACCTCGACCGTCGCCTGGTCTGGTCACCGGGCCGGTGCACGGATGCCGGCCGGGAGGTCGCCGTGACCGTACGCCTGACCAACCGAGCACCGGACTCCGGGCTTCCCTCCTATGTCACCCAGCGGGTGGACAAGCCGCCCTACCGCACCCAGCCCGGCGACAACCGGCTGCTGGTCTCATACTTCGCAAGTGAGGGGACCTCACTGACCAAGGCCGCCCTGGACGGTCGCCCGACGCAGTTGAATCAGGCCGCCGAGCGCGGCCATCCGGTGTACACCCTCGATCTGGAGCTGCCCGCGCGCACCACGCGCACTCTGGTACTGCACTTGTTGGAGCGGCCCACTGACCGCGCCCCGACCGTGCTGCGCCAGCCGCTGGTACGTCCACTGCGAGCCACGGTGCTGCCGTACGGTGTGTGTGACGCCTGAGTGTGAGATGAATGCTGGCGCCATGTCCCATAGTTGCGGATCGTTTCCCTCCCCGGTATCCGGCATGCGCGTGCGCGGGTTTGGCGTACTCGTCGTATGCACCGCGAACCTCTGCCGCTCACCTCTTGCAGAGTGCCTTCTCCGGCAACAACTGCCCGAGGCTCGGTGGGCGATCCGGCTGACCAGTGCGGGTACCGAAGCCGTCCCGGGTATGCCGGTGGCGGACACAGTCGCGTCCTTCCTCTTCCGGCGTGGCGTGGATCTCTCCGGGACGGTCTCCCGCCGACTGACCACCGAGATGGTCGAAAGCGCGGATCTGGTGCTGGGGGCCGCGACGGAGCATCGCGAGGCCGCCGTGCGGCTGTCTCCCGTATGGGCGTTGTCCCGCGCTTTCACCCTGCGCGAGTTCGCCCGGCTGGTGCGGGACGACGACGCCGCGGGCGTGGCGGATCCGGCCGCGCGGTTTGCGGCTCTCGTCCAGGGCGCGGCGGCTCGCCGTGGCGCCGCGCGGGCGCACCCGGGGGATGACGACGTCAACGACCCTCTCGGTGCGGATCCGCTGGAGATGCAGGAATGCCTTGTGCGGATCGAGGAGTTGGTGGAGCGGATCACCGCAGTCGTACGGACCGGGTGAGGCACGTCTCGGTCAGCCGCGGTATCCGGCGGAGGTGGGGGAGGGCTCCACGGGGCGCGCTGCGGGCAGTTGCAGGTCCGGAAGTAGCCGGGGCCCGCCGAGCGGCAGGACCCGGCGGGCCCGTGGTGGATTGACGGAGTGCTTCCAACTCCTATGGGACGTCCGGTAGTTCGGTGCGGGCGAGCAGCCTGTGACGAGGGCCGGACGGGAACGGCAGTCAGTGACGCTTCAGCCGCCGGGCAGCGATGACCGCCCCGCCTCCCAACAGAACAAGTCCGGCCGCCCCGCCCAGCAGGACGGAGGAGTTGTTGTCCTCACCGGTGCGGGCGAGGTGGGGCTTGTCCGGGAGCACCTTGATCTCGGCCTTGAGAACACGGTCCGGATCCTCGGCCTTGAGCCGGAAGAGGTGCTTGCCCGGCTCGGTGTCCTCAGGGATGGTGACGGTCCCCTCCACAATGCCGGCCTCGTCGGCCGTGAAGTGGCCCAGGACGACCTTGCTGGAGAAGAGTGCCGCTTCTACGTCCTGACCTTCTTCGAATCCTGTTCCTGTGAAGCCGAGCGGGTCTCCTGGAGCGGCGACGGCGGAAGTGAGGGTCAGGCCCGGGGCTGGTGGCGGATAGGGCTGGGCATGGGCGGGCTGTGCACCCACGACTGGTACAGCAGCCAGGGCAGCAGAGGCTGCCGTGGCCACGAGGGCGGCACGCCATTTCGATGACGCCGTCATCGCATTCACGCTCCTCAAGATGAGATCAGGCCGACGGCATGGTGCGACCCGCGAGTACGGTATGTGCATCTATGACGCTAAATAGGGTCTGGTAACCCTTGCGACCTGATAAGGCGCCATATGGCGCATGCCGGTCACCGGACCGGTGTCAGGTGGCCCGGGGGCAGGGTCAGGATGCGCGAATTAACGGGTTTGGGACTGTACGCTCCCTTTGCCTTCGTGAACTGCCGCATCTCCGACTGAATGCCTCAACTGGGACGGATAACTTGGACCTGCCCGACTACCTTCGCGTCCTCGCCCGCCGCTGGCGCGCCGTCGTGGTGTTGGGGCTGCTGGGAACGGTGATCGGAGTGCTTGCCGCCCTCGCCGCCACTCCGCAGTACCGGGCCACTTCAACCCTCTTCGTGTCGCTGCAGGACTGGAGCGACACGGTCCAACTCAACCAAGGCAACAGCTTCGCCCAGGCACGCGTTCGCTCCTACGCGGAAGTGGTGGTGAGCCCCAAGGTGACCGAGCCGGTCGTGCGGGGCCTGCGCCTGAAGATGACGCCCTCTCAACTCGCCGAGAAAATCACCACCGAAATCCCCCTCGAGACCGTCCTGCTCAAAATCACCGTCACGGATACCAAGCCGTCTCAGGCCGCTCGTCTCAGCAACGCGCTCGCCGACCGCTTCGCCCACGTCATCGCTGACATCGAACGGCCCGACAAGGCTGCGTCGTCACCAGTGCGGTTGAGTATTACCAAGCCGGCAGTCAAGCCGTCCGCGCCCTCCTCCCCGAACCTCCCGGTCAATGTCGCGCTGGGACTGGCGGCAGGACTGGTACTGGGCACCGGCCTGGCGTTCGCACGGGAGGCGCTTGACACTTCGGTGCGCGGCCGCGACGACCTGACGCAGTGCCTTGCCCAGGCTGGTGGGCCTGCCCTGCTGGGAAGCGTTGCGTACGACGCGCGCGCCTCCCAGTGCCCGGTGGCCACCGACGACGATGCCTTCGGGCGGCGCGCGGAGGACTTCCGACGGCTGCGCACCAGTCTCCAGTTCGTGGACATCGATCACCCGCCCAAGATCATCGGGGTCACCAGTGCCCTGCCCGGTGAAGGCAAGACCAGCATTTCGGTGAACCTGGCCGCCATGCTCGCCGACGCCGGTTCCTCGGTGTGCCTGGTGGACGCCGACCTGCGGCGCCCCAACGTGGCGCGCACCCTGAGCCTGGTCCAGGACGCGGGGCTCACCACCGTCATGATCGGCCAGGCGGCGCCCGAGCAGGTGATGCAGTCGACGGGCGCCTTCTCGGTACTGACCAGCGGAGCCCTTCCTCCCAACCCCGTGGAGATGCTCGGCTCGGAGCAGTTCCGGGAGGTGCTTCGCTCGCTCGCGGACAAGTTCGACCATGTCGTCGTCGACACCGCGCCGGTGCTGCCCGTGGCGGACACGACCGCGATGGCCGCGGCGGTGGACGGCTACCTGTTGGTGGCGCGATTCGCGAAGACCAGCCGCAGTCAGGTTGCCGACGCGGTTCGCACCCTGCACCGAGTCGGTGCCACCATGCTCGGCGGCATCCTCAACATGGCCTCCACGAAGGGTGACAAGGAGCACTACTCGTACGAGTACTCGTACCGCCCAGCGAACGCCTCACGACGTTGGGGCCGGTTCTGGGACCGCTATCGGCCTGCGCCGATCGGTGGCTTGCCCGGACCGTCCAGGCCGGCAGCACCCCCTGTCCACGCGCGTCCGGTCACCGTGGCCGGCGCATCCAACGGCCGGCCCGGTCCGGCGACACTGCAGGACGAACACCCACGCTCAGGGTCCAGGGCATGCGACTCCGGCTCGTGATCTCTGTTGCAGCCGTCTTGCTGGCCGGCAGCGTGCTGGCCCACTTCTGGCAGGCGAGGAGTGGGGCGGTGCTCCCCGTCGTGGACGGGCGCCGGCAGGCTGCGGGAGGACCCGAGCGGTTGCGGGCGCAGGTCCTCGAAACCCTCCCTCACGACCCCAAGGCCTTCACTCAGGGCTTGGAGACTGCCGACGGCATGCTCTACGAGAGCACGGGCTTGCCGGGACAGTCGTCCCTCCGCGCTGGGCCGCTCGGCAAGGCCCCTGCCGTCCGCGTCGAGTTGCCGGCCCCGTTGTTCGGGGAGGGCGTCACCGTCGTGGGCCGGAAGCTGTGGCAGCTCACGTGGCGGAACGGCATCGCGATCGAACGGGATGCCCGGACGCTGGCCGAGGTGCGCCGCGTCCGCTACGAAGGCGAGGGCTGGGGGGTGTGCCACCAGCGGGACCGCGGGAGGCTGGTGACGAGCGACGGCTCCTCCCGGCTCGCCTTCCGGGATCCGAAGACGCTGACCAAAACGGGTGAGGTGGCCGTCACCTCCCACGGGCGCGCCGTGCCACGGCTGAACGAGTTGGAGTGCGTCGGCGACACCGTGTACGCGAATGTGTGGCCGTCTCACCGGATCGTACGCATCGACGCCGACACCGGCAGGGTGACCGGCGAGATCTCGGTGCCGCCCTTGCTGAGTGAGGAGGAGGAGCGTCACGCACACGTGCTCAACGGGATCGCCGCCGTGTCCGGCACCGACCAGTTCCTGCTCACCGGCAAGTGGTGGCCCAAGATGTTCCGCGTCGTATTCGTCGCTGGATGACATTCATTGCCGGATGACAGAGGACAAAGGCCGGGTATTCGTTGGCCCATTGGCGCAAGCGGTGAGGGTCGGTGTGGTGGTGGGCGTGATCCTGACCGCGATGTGGACCACGGCACAGTCCGATGGGCCGAGAGTTGACCCGGAGGCCGCTCGACGCTGCGGGCGGCGCTTTGGACGAGAGATGAGGGGTCAGGCGGCCCACAGAGGGACCCGGAAGCGTGCGCTCGTGAACGCAGCCCGGGCGCCGTACCACGGTGGGGTGGCCAGGCCGCGTTCCTGCGCGGGCAGGGCAGACCTGTCACGGGGGGAACGAGCCTGCCCTGCACGTTGGCGCCCGCATACCTCCCCAAGTCGAAGCGACGCCGCTTCGAGATCACCGGCTGACCTCGGGCAACGTGGACAGCCCGAGCGAGAGCGGACCAGCGTCGCAGGCCGGACCGTCGACGCTGTGGCCATACGGCCATGCTCGGGACGGTGAGCTCGGATGGCCGGAGGAAGGCTATGGCCCGCGTAGTGGTCGAGGGCACCGACATCGTCGTACGCCTCGCCTGGTGGGAGAAGCTGGCAGCACGCCGCCGGGGTCTTCGCGTACCCGTTGCCGCGCTGCGTGGCGTGTATGTCGAGGCCGACTGGTGGCGCGCTCTTCGCGGCGTACACGGCAGCGGTGTCTGGATTCCCGAAAAGCTGTACGCGGGGGTCCGGCAGTTGCCGCACGGCAAGGACTTCGCGCTGGTCCGAGAGGGGGGAGCGGTGCTCTGCGTCGAACTGAGCCGCAGTGCGCCGTTTCGCCGCTTGGCCCTCTCGGTCCCCGATCCCGAGGGTGTCCTCCGCGCCCTGCAGCCCCATGTCCCCCGAGGTCACCCGGGATGAGTGCTCTCTACACGGGACCTCGGCATGCGTGTTACTCCGTTCAGCCCCACACTGAGGGGGACCCGGCTGTTTCACACAGGAGGTGACTGTGCGGTGACCCTCAGACGCGCGGCTTGAGGGGCGGCGTTCTCGCGAGCACATCGAGCGAGAACCAACCAGCCGCAGAGCCCGATCACACTTCCCTCGGGAGGCTCCGTGATCTTGATAGCCCTGCTCCTACCGGTCTTCATGATGCTGTTGATGCTCGCGCTGGAGGCCTTCGAGGACTTCCTGTTCCGCCCTGCCAAGCCCCGTCGACATCCCCCCGGCCACGATGAGCGGTCCACACGGAATTAGACCGTCGAGAAGGTCGGCGATGTTTCAGGCAGTCCACCGCCCGGAGTCAGGCCGAAGGCGGGCGGGACCGGTCATGCCTCCCGGACGACGTCAGCCACCTGATCGAGCAGTGCCCTCAACTGTGCGGCTTTCTCGGGACCCAGTTTCTCGGCGATCTGCTGCTCGATCTCAACGATCACGGCATCGGACTGGCGCAGGGCGTCGCGGCCGGCGTCGGTGAGATGGAGTTCCTGCACGTGGCGGTGGCGCGGGTGCGGCCGGCGTTCCAGGTGGCCCCGCTCCTCCATGCGAGCCACCTGGGAGGCCACTGCCTGTGGAGTGACGTTCAGGCGGCGGGCCAGCTCCGCGCCGGTCAGGCCGGGATCGGTATGGATGCAGATCAGCAGGGAGTACTGCGCGGCTGCCATGCCCAGCGGACGTAGTCGCTGGTCTTTGCGAGCCTGCACGGCCCATTCCGCCCGCCGCAGCGCCCACGTCACCCGGTCCAGTGCGTCGGCAGCGACCGGTTCCTCGCCATCCACTCTCACGCCGCGAGAATACGACATGTGGGCTAGTGTCAATTTGCTTGATTCTAGACAAGCGTTTGAGTACCCATGACCAGGTCGGCCTGGAGCCGGCGCACCTCCGCCTCGCCCTCATCGCCCTCCCCAACTCTCGGCAGCATTTCTCCGCTGGGGGGAGGCGCGGGCCCTACGCCGGGAATTGCTCAGGAAGCGTTGCCGGGATTCGCTCCAGGACGCCGCCCGCGAACACGTCGTACAGCGGCAGGGTTTCCAGGTGGACGTAGCCGATGTGGCAGTCGCAGGCGGCCAGTGGGCAGGCGCGGGGACGCAGTGCACGCCGGTAGGAGCCGTCGTACAGGTTGCCCAGCTCCGACCGGACGAAGTGGCAGCGGTGCACCGTGCCCTCGCCGTTCACGGATATGACGGACTCGCCCGTCCGGCAGGGCAGGCCCGCGCTGCGGTGCGGGTGGCGGCTGTACGGGAAGAGCGGGTCGAGGGCGGACCACTGCTCGGCCTCGGCGTCCGTGTACGTGTGACCCTCGGCGGCGTTGACCCACAGGTATACGTGGACGGGAAGGTCGGCGCGGAGGCGACGTGCCTGCTCCAGGTGCTCGGGAAGGCCGACGACGCCGACGCTGTGGCGGACGCCGCGGGTGGCCAGGTCGTGGCATTTGGCCAGGAAGCGGTCGTACGGCGTCTGGGCGGGGTGGAAGGTGCACCACAGGGCGAGGGTGTCCAGGTCGGCGGTGTCCAGCCAGTCCGTGCGGCAGCTGAGATTGGTCTGGATCGCCACTCGGCTGATGTGCGGCAGTCGGCTCAGCTCCGCGAGCGTACGCCGGTACCAGGAGCGCACCAGGCCCTCACCCCACGGCGTGAACAGCAGGGAGAGCCGGTCCTCCCGCTGTGCGGCCGCCCAGGTGGCGAAGCGCTCAAGAGCGGCTCGGTCCGCTGCCAGTTGGGCGCGGGTGTCCCGGCGCTTGGCGAAGGGGCAGTACGGGCAGTCGTAGTCGCACGACGCCAGCGGGCCACGGTAGAGGATCGTGAGGTCCATGCGGCTGCGTCACTTCGCTTCGTACGTGGCCATGCGCTTCCGCACGGCGGCGGAGAACAACTCGGGGCCCAGCGCGTCGGAGTGGGCCAGGCCCTCGGAGGAGAGCCGCAAGAGGTCCGGACCGGCCGAGTCGTCCAGCCAGTCCCGGTCTCGGAACCGGGCCAGCTCGACGGCGAAGTCGTCACCGGGCGCGGTGCCGAAGCGGGTCCGGTAGTCCGCGACGGGCATGCCCTCGGCCTGCAGCAGTGACTGCAGCAGATGGCGGCGCCGGGCCTCCTCCGCGCCCATCTGCCAGCCGAAGTCTGCGTGGCGGAAGTCGTCGGTCGCGCGGCCGGTGTAGTCGTCGATGATCCCGCGAATGCGGTGCATGTCCACGGCGTAGTCGAAGGAGTAGTGCAGCGTGGAGGTGTACGAACGGGCGCCGCAGCCGAGGCCGACCATGCCGTCGGTCTGGCACGCGTAGTCCTCCCCGCCGGTGTTGGGGGCGTTCGCGCGGCGGAACATGCGCATCGACACCTGCTCGTAGCCCCGCGCGAGCAGATGGTCGCGGCCGTGGCGGTACAGCCCCAGCCGCTGCTGGTCCCACTCCGCGTCGCCGAGCGCCGGGCCGTGATGCCGGCCAAGACCAGTGAGCGGGCGCACGTAGAGGGGGTAGAGATACAGCTCTTCCGGCTGCCAGGCGAGGGCGGCGTCCAGGGAGTGGCGCCAGGACTCCTTGGTCTGGCCTGCGATGCCGTAGATCAGGTCGATGTTGAGGACGGGGATGCCGGCGTCGCGGATCCGGGTGAGGGCCGCCTCGACGTCCGCCCGGCGCTGAGGGCGTACGGCGGTTCGCGCCTCGGCGTCGACGAAGCTCTGCACGCCCAGGCTCAGCCGCGTGGTGCCTCGCTCGGCCAGCACGGCGAGCCGGTCGGCGGTCGCCGTGGCCGGCGAGGCCTCCACGGACAGCGGGATCGCGGTCAGATCGGCGCCGAGGCCACGCTCGGCGAGATCGCACAGCCGCTCCAGCTCCGCGGCCTCGAGGAACGTCGGAGTGCCGCCGCCGAAGGCCGCGTTGGCGAACCGCGCCCCGTCGCCCAGCGCCTCGCGCACCGCGGCCGCCTGACGTTCCAGCGCGTCCAGGTAGGCAGCGGTCAGGCCGTCGGGCGCCCCGATCCGGGTGAAGAGGTTGCAGAAGCCGCAGCGCACCTCGCAGAAGGGGATGTGGAAGTAGAGCGACAGGGCGTCCTTCGGCTCGTCCGCCCACAGCTCACGCAAGGACGCATGCTCCCGGCTCAGCGGGCGGTACGCCGTCTTGTGCGGATACGCGTAGACGTAGTGCTGGTACGGGCGGACGGCGGGCGGGGCCGCCATTTCGGTGAGGGTCATCGGGCAGCCTTGTCGGGGAAGTCCAGGAAGAAGTGGGCGTAGGGCACGGTCCAGACGACGTCATGGCCGATGCGGTGGCCGGTGTAGCCGTCCTCGCCGTAGGCGGTGCCGTGATCGGAGCAGACGATGGCGAAGCACGGACGACGGCTGCAGGCGGCCGCGAAGAGTCGTCCCATGTGCCGGTCCACGTACTCAAGGGCTGCGGCGTGGGTGGCCCGGCTGTCGCCCGCCTCGCGGGTGGCACCGGGCAGATGGAACCAGTTGGGCTGGTGCAGGGCCGACACGTTCACGAAGAGGAACAGACGCTGCTCCTGGGGGAGTCCGGCGATCACCTTCTCGGCGCAGGCAACCTGTGCCTCGAAGGACGTCGGGGAGGGGACCCCGAACTCCGGCTCCCAGTGGCTTTCCTGGAACATGGCGGGCAGGACGCAGCCCAGCGGCCCCCGCTGGTTGAAGAAGCCCACGCCGCCGATACAGACGGTGCGGTAGCCGACGTCGGCCAGACCCGACACCAGATCGGGAGTGTCGTAGACGAAGGTGCCGTTCGCGGTGGTCTCGCTGCCCGCGAACTGGGCGGCGAAGAGCCGCGGATGCGGACCGGGTGTGGCCGGTGTCGGCAGGAAGCCCGCGAACATCGCCTGGTGGGAGGCGTAGGTGAAGCTGCCGGGGGCGTGCCGGCGCTCCCAGACGCCGCCGGGCAGATGCAGGGCCAGGTTCGGGATACGGCCGGCCGCCGCCAGTTCCTGAGCCACGTCGTAGCGGAGCGTGTCGAGGGTGACCAGCAGGAGGTCGTGGCTGCCCACGACCTCGTTCATGTCAAGCGGTGGCGTCATGGTCGTGTTCCTCGCGTTCTGTGCGCCGTACGGCGGCCGGTACGGCGGCCACCTGCGCGGCGTAGGTGTCCAGGCCCTCGGCGCCGCTGCCGGGCAGGCCGGTGAGCCGGGGCAGCAGATCCCCGAACGCGTTCACCTCGCCGACGGTGAAGCGGCGCCACCCGGTGGCCGGCAGGATGTCCACGCCGACACACAGCGTGCCCGGGAAGCACGCGGCCGACCGCTCGGCCACCTCCAGCGCGTCGTCGAAGCTGCCACCCGCCGTCCGGATTGCCTCGCGTGCCGTGTCGAGGTCACCTCGGGTGCCGCCGAGGTGCAGATTCGTCATGGGGTGCCGACTGGTCCGTACGACGGCGTGCGTGGCGCGTCCGGCGACCACGACCACCCGCAGATCGGCGGCCCGGCCGCCCTGCGATGCCTTGGGCAGCCACCGCTCGACGTGGATCCCGTCGGGGACCAGCGCGTCGACGAGGGCCGCGACCTCGGGCTCCGAGGTGTAGTGACGCACCCGGAGCGAGTTGTACAGGCGGCCGTCGGGAGCGGTCTCCACGGAGGTCGTCGCCTTCACCCGGCCGGGGCCCGCCATGGCGAGTGCCACGACACCGGAGGCCGACGAACCGTGTGCCGGCTTCACGAACGCCCGCGAGATACGGGCGGCCTTCAGCTGCTCCCTGAGCTCCTCCCAGCCGCCGACCGGACCCGTCAGGGCCGGGGGCACCCGGACGCCCGCGGCGGCGAGCCGGGCATGGCAGCGCCGCTTGTCGAACATCACCGCGACATCTTCCGGGTCGGCGGAAGGCACCGCGCCCGCATGGTGCGCCGCGCCCGTCACCTCCCGGACCGCAGCGGTGAACCGGCGGTGCCACAGAGCCGTTCCTTCGACCCGGGCGGGATCGTCGGTGCCCCGCAGCAGCCGGTCGACCTCGGCGTTCTCGCCGGGGGAGTCGATCCGTACGAACTCGCCCGGCGTGAACGCGTACCGCCCGCGCAGTACGTCCCGCCACGCGAGCACGCGTGGTGCCGTGTGGCCCGCCGCGCGGACGGCGTCTGCGAACATCGTCGTCCGCCGGTTCTCGGGATTGCCGACGACGGCGAACCGAAGGCCGGTACCGGGGACGGAGCGCCGCACCCGGGAACTACTCGGAGACAGCGACATAGCGCCACTCCTCGTCCCGCCAGCGGTGCGGTGTCTGATGTTCCGACAGGTCCACCTCGGTCCCGGCGGAGTCGAAGGCCGCATGGACCCGGTCGGCCACGGCCTCGCTCAGGAAGTGGTGGTGCAGGTCCAGCCGCTTGAGATGGGTCAAGGGCTGGCCCTCGAGCAGGGCCTCGGCGCCGGTGTCGGTGAGGGCGCCCATGGACAGACTCAGGGATTCCAGCTGTGCCACGACCGGTGCCGAGGCAACAGCCGCCGCGATCTCGTCCTGCAACTCGCTGTCCTGCAGGCCGAGATGGCGCAGCGCCGGGAAGCGTCCGCCGGCCAGGAGCGGCGCGAGGTCGGCGACCGTCGTGTCTCCGCCGTACTGCGACACTCCGAGCCACAGCTCCAGATGCTCCAGCGCGGGCAGTTCGCACGCGCCGACCGCCCGCACCACCTGCCCGGGCAGGCCACCCGACTCGAACCGCAGCACACGCAGCGCCTCGTGGCGCACCGGGCGCAGCGACAGGGGCTCCTCGCCCAGCCCCTGTGAGTCGCCGCCGCGGACGCCGAACTCCTCCAGTTGTGGGAAGGCCTCCAGGACGGGGGTGACATCAGTGAGCTGCAGCCAGGAGATCTCGCACTCCTCGCCGGTGACGTCGGCGAGGAACAGCGCGCGCAGCGCGGGGAAGCGCTCCGCGTCGGCCACCATCAGCTCCAGTGCCGGACGCAGGTCGCTGTACTCGTCGTCCCACCAGGGTCCGATGACCAGGGCTCGCACGTCGGTGCTCGGCACCCGGTCGGTGAAGCTCCGCCACAGCTCGTCGAACGGCAGCTCCCCGGCCTCGTAGCAGTCCAGTCGCCAGGCCACGGCGTCCGCGTCCGGAAGCTTCTCCTCACCTGGTTCGCGCATTTCGGGCAGGGTGAAGACGGGCAGCGCGTGGAAGGTCTCGAAGTGATCGGCGAAGGTCATGACGGCCTCATTCCGCGACGGCGGTGAAGCGGTGGACGACGCCGTCGTCCTCCCAGGTGTCGCCGGGCTCGGACAGGTCGACCTCGACGCCGGACGGTTCCAGTGCCGCCCGGACCTGCTGGGTCACGGGCTCGGTGACGAAGTTGTGGTGGAGGTCCAGCCAGGTCAGGTGGGTGAGCGGCTGGCCGCCGAGCAGCGCCGTCACGCCTTCGTCGGTGAGCACGCCGAGGGACAGGTCGAGCGACTTCAGCTGGGCGACGACCGGGGCCCCGGCGACGGCGGCGGCTATCTCGTCCTGGATCTCGCTGTTGCGCAGGCCGAGATGGCGCAGCGCCGGGAAGCGTCCGCCGGCCAGGAGCGGCGCGAGGTCGGCGACCGTCGTGTCGCCGCCGTACTCCTCGACACCGAGCCACATTTCGAGGTACTCAAGCGCGGGGAGCTCGCTGGCGGCGACACCGCGCACGACTTCGCCGGGCAGGCCGCCGGCCTCGAAGCAGAGCGTGCGCAGGTGCTTGTGCCGGACCGCCGGGAAGCGCAGTCCGGTGCCGCCACGGATCCCGAACTCCTCCAGCAGCGGATAGGCATCGAGAACCGGCGTGACATCGGACTGCTCGATCCAGGAGATCTCCGCCTCTTCCATCTCCAGGTCCCCGATGAACACGGCCCGAAGTGCGGTCAGCCGGTCCCGCGCGTCCACGAGGCGCTGCACGATGCCGCTGGAGTCGTTGTCGTACGGCTCGCCCCATTGACCCACGACGATCGCGCGGACACCCGTGGGGTCCACGGAGTCGAGAAAGCGGTCCCACAGGTCACCGAACCCCTCCTCCGAGGAGTCCCCGTACGGTTCGACGGCCAGCCGCCAGGCCACGGCGCCCGCCTCCGGCAGCTCCCGGCCCGCGCCGGGCTCGGGGAAGTCGAAGGCCGGGAGGCCGTGAAGTTCCTGCAGATGCTCGACGTGGGACATGGTCGCGGGTCTCCTGAGGTGGACGGGCGCTGCTCGTGCGGAGAGTTCTACCAAGTCGCTCTGACAACACCGTCGACGGGCCGTGCGGGCCCCGGTCCGAGGGGCGTTGTCAGACCCCCGGCGTAGCGTCGTGGTCATCGGTCGGCGAGGCGCCGACGGCGGAGGGAGACATGCATGTACCGGCAGGGGGATGTCCTGATCGTGCCCATCGCGGAGGGGGCCGTGCCGCCGGGCACGGACCGGCTGCCGCGACAGCCGCGGGACGCGCGGGGGAGGCTCGTGCTGGCGCTGGGTGAGGTCACCGGGCACGCCCACGCGGTGGTCGGGCCAGGGACTTTGGTCCGGGAGTCCGGGCCGTTCGGCGCCTCCTACCTCCATCTCCCGGACGGTGGGCGGGTGGTGCACGAGGAGCACGCGGCGATACCGCTGGCCAAGGGCTGGTACCGGGTGGTGCGGCAGCGTGAGTACGTGCCTGGCGCGGTGCGCGTCGTGGCGGACTGAGGAAACGGGGGAGCGGCACGATGACGACGCAGATGCAGCCGGCGCAGGTGGACACGATGGTGCTGTGGCGCGGGGTGGTTGCGGCGACCGGCCCGGCGGACCGCGCGGCTGCCGAGGGCGGCGTGCGCCTGGCCTACCGGCTGGCGGGCCTGCCCGAGCCGGAGCGCATCGTCTGGGCGGGCTCGCCCCGCGAGGGCGCGGCACTGGCCGTACGGCTCTCGGCGGAGGGCACGGCCGGCCGAAGCGTCCGCGACGCGGTGCGCACCCGGCCGTGGGCCGCCGCGCGGGAGCGCGTCCTCGACCGGCTCGGGCCGATCGGCTGGGCCGAGCGCTGGGCCCTGACGGGCGCTCAGCTGTGGGACAGCACGGTCATGCTGACCGAGCGCATACGGACCGGCGTGGTCGAGGCCTTGGCCGGTGTGCCGGGAGATGAGCAGGCTGTCCGGCTGGTGCTGCTCGACGCGGTCCTGGGGCAGCATGACGCGGCGTGGCTGGCAGCCTTCGACGGCCAGGACGGCGGGGAGGAGCTCGACGGCATCGCCACGGTCGCCCGCGCCGCAGGCTGGTGGTGGCCGTACGAGAAGACCGCGGTCGTCTGCGAACGCCCCGTGGAGCTGCACCGGGACGAGGCGGGCCGGCTCGACCGCGGGGACGGACCGGCGCTCGCCTTCCCCGACGGATTCGCGATGCACGCCTGGCGCGGCATGCCGGTCCCCGCCGAATTCCTCGACGGACTCGCGGGGCTGACCCCGCAGCGGATCCGTGAGGAGGAGAACGCCGAGCTGCGCCGCGTCATGCTGGAGCACTACGGCTACGAGTGCTACCTGGAGGAGTCCGGAGCCGAGCCCGTGCAGCGGGACGACGCAGGTGTGCTGTGGCGTATCGCACTGGCGGGGGACGAGCCACTGGTGATGGTCGAAGTGCTCAACTCCACCCCGGAGCCCGACGGCACCCACCGCACGTACTGGCTACGAGTGCCGCCACGGACCAGGACCGCCCGGGAGGGTGTCGCCTGGACCTTCGGACTGGATGAGGCCGACTACACACCGGAAAGGGAGACCTGAGCCGAGTCCAGCGTGCCCGCGTCGATGAGAGCGCGGCCGCCCTCGGCTGTGCAGGCGCGGGCACCCGGGCGGCATCGGGGCGGCGCCGGGGTGGCATCGGGGCGGCGCCGAGGCAGGCGCAGTCGGCGAGGCCGAGACGTGCATGGGCGTCACCCGCACCGGCGGGGTCGATCACTGGAGCGGGCGGAGCGCTGACCGAGAGCGGATGCGGGAGTTGGTGGCCGTCCCCGCCAAGGAGTACCCCCGCTTCGCGGCGGCGCTCGCGCTCATCGCGGTGCTGCCACCGGACGAGGTCACCGCCCTGCTCGACCAACGTCGGGGGGACCTGGAGAAGCAGGTCGTGGAGTTGCAAGGCCGCCTCTCGAAGACGGACATCGACCCGCTGTGGCTCATCGAGCACGAGTACCGCCTCGGCCAGACCGAGGCGGAACTGCGGTTCCTCAAGCGGTTCCGGCACCTGGTCACAGAGGGTGGTCCCGAGTTCGGTGCGTTCTGGCGGAGGTTGCACGCCAACTGATCAGAGTGACGTCACGCCCCCGGGTCGCCTCGTAGGAGGTGGCCCGTCTTGCTGTAGCGGGCCGTGATACCGCCGGTAGTTCTTCAGCCCGTTGGAAGCCGCGGGATGTAGTTGTGGGGTCGGTCGATCTGCCGGTCGAAGCCCCGGCGGCGACTGCCGCGCCAACGGGTGGCCTTGCTGGTCGGCACGTTCGACGAGGGTGCGCGCGGGCGCGGGGCGAAGCAGGTGGGCGCGAAAGCCGCAGGAGCTTCACGCTTGGTCTCCCCACCAACCTTTCTCAACCCAAGCGGGTTGGAACACGCTGATGGTCCACATGAGGGGATTCTTTGCTGGGCGGAAGGGGGCAGACGGGGGCGGACGAAGCGTTTCCGGGGCGCTTACCGGGCTTTGTGAGTCAGCGTCAAGTCCTGATGGGGCTTTGCGGGTTGACCTGAGTGAATCGCTCCGCTCTTTTATGTGGAAGCACGGATACCGCCAAGGGCACCGGTCGCAGCGTCACGAACAACAGAAAGGCCAGCAGCTTGAGTTACGGGGGACAGAATCCGCACCAGCGGTCGCATCAGCCCAATTGCTCTCATCCGCCCAACAGTCCTCATCCGCCCGGCTGCCCTCATCTGCCCCCCTCCCTGTGGCGACAGCTGCATGACGACGAATGGCCGACCCTGAGGGAGGTGATGCGACGGCGGAGGGGCGGCTGCTTGGGACTGCTCCTGTTCTGCCTGTGGCCCATGACGGTGGGGTTCATGGTGTGCTATCCGCTGGCCCGCTGGGCCCGCAAGAGGGCGCGCACGGTCTTCCCTTCGCAGGGTCACCGCCGGATCCCGGACCCCGGCGTGCTGCGCGTGCAGAAGACGCGGGCCTGGATCGCGACTGCCATCTCCGCTGGGATCCTCGTCGTGTACGGCAAGCCCGGGGACATGGATCAGGCGCAGGAGCTGTTCATCATGCGCCTGGCGTTCACCCCCTGGCTGCTGCTCCTCAGTGCGCCCCTGGTCGTCTGGCTGCTCTACTGCTGGGCGTCGGCGGACAGGAGACGAACCATGCGGCCCTACGTGCGTACTGCCGGGCGGTCGGCCCTGATGTATTTCGGTGCCTTCTCGGCGCTGCCACTGTTCTTCCTGGCCTTCAACTTCGCCGAGGACGTCGTACAGCCTCCCGCGCTGGCCTGGGTCCAGTTCGGGCTGCTCCTGCCGGCGCTCTGGCTGCTGTTCTTCGTGGTGTTCGCCACCGGCCCCGCCGTTCGCAGCGCCTTCAACACGGCGGACGTGCATGCGGCGCTCCCCGCGCTGCTCACCGGCGTCCTTGTGTGGGAGTTCGCGGTCATCAGCGTGGCCGCGGGAGGGCTGCCGCCCGGTCCGCCGACGGTCCAGTTCGGCGCCGTGCTCGGCGGCCCGGCCTCGGTGACGGCGGTGGCATGGTGGGAGATCCGGCGCCTGCGCCACCGCTACGGTGTGACGCTGCGCGGCTGAGACACGCGGCCGTGCGCCGCCTGAGGGCGACTCTGCTGGACCTGGCGCACGCCACGCCGCGCGACGGCCGTGAGCACACACGCGAGTTCGACACCTTCACCCTTGGTCTGCAGGTGTGGGCGGACGACGGTCACGAGACCTACCTCGCCGTCCGGATCACCGGCTCCGTACCGCCGAACCTGACCGTGCTGATCCTGCGCAACGTCCCCGGCTGCGAGACTGAGGGCTGGTAGCCGGAGTACGCCCTGGCTGAGCGGGACCTGCTCCCGGCCCGAACAGGAGTGGTCCAACCTCATGGACCCACGCACGGCTGCCCAGGTGCTGGACGAGGAGCGATAGTCAGGCATCCGTCGGCTCGAACCGCAACTCCGATGTCGGGGTGTGTGTCCACGCTCGTGGACAGTCAAGGCGCTTGGCCTGATAGCGATGTGCATAGGTCGGGAAAAGAAAGAGACCAGCGTTTCCGCTGGTCAAGTGATGTGAGCGCCCCCGGCAGGACTCGAACCTGCGGCCAAGCGCTTAGAAGATGCGGGCACACCCCCGCAGCCTGGCCCGGCGGGCCGTGCCACTTCCGCGACAGGCTGCCGAATGCCGTCGTCGTCCGTGCTCGTTGCCGTCAGCGCTGCCGTCGGCTGTACGTCCGCGGCCCGCGGGTCAAGCCCTCTGACGTCAAGTGGCTTCTGTCTCCTCGCTATAGCGTGTGGCTATGTCCGCGTTCATACAACAGCTCCCCGCCTTGATGGGCGTGGTAATCGGCGCCCTCGGATCGTACTTGGTGGTTATGCGCGGTGATCAAGCCCGCTTCCGTCGCGAGCAGGCGGCCCGATGGGAGGAAAGGCGGCTGACGGCCTACGCCAACTACGCCCGGTCGCTGAAGAAGACTGTCACTCTGACCTACCGGATCGCGGCGCACCTCGGCAACGACCCTCACCCGCACCCCTTGTCACCTGAGGAGGCAGCGCCTCATTTGGCCGATGCCACTGATGACCGGGATCCGGCAGGGGAAGCACTGTTGATGCTCGGCAGTCCGGACGTGGTGGAGAAAGCCCGCGAATGGGTTGTCACGGTCATGGACATGGAGGGATTCCTGCGCGACGGGACCCATAGCCCAGAAACGTGGTCAGCCATGCTTGAGCGCCAGCGCGCCGCGCGTGAAGGGTATTACGCGGCCGTCCGGCGCGACCTGGCGCTCCCACCCGGCCATTCCGGGCAATGGCGGCTCGCGCCGACGCAGAATCCCTGATCAGGGACTGATATGACGGTCTGGAGCTGTCGCGCTCAGGGATTCGAGCCTGAGTATCACGTGGCTCGGCCGGCCTCGCCGTCATGCTCATCAGTCACCCAGCCTCACCAATGAAATGACCTCTAACGGTTGATTGGGATCTCGTAGACGATCTCGCAGTGAGCGGCGGGCACCACGATGTCCGCCGTCTCCACGGGCCGTCCCTGGTCGCTGTAGTACGTCCGGCGGATGTGCGTGACCAGAGCGGCCTTCTGGATGCCGAGAAGTGACGCCTCCTCGGCGGTCGCTTGCCGTGGCTCGGGCTGCTCCACGGCGTGGCTGACGGTGATGCCGATTGCGGCCATCCGGTTCACGACGCCCGCTCCGGCGTGCGGCGCTCCTTCGGGCAGGACGACGAGGGTGCCGGCGGTCGATCTGGTGCGCTTGTGGTGCGCGCCGTCGTCGTCCATTACTCGGTGGTGCCTATCGCTTCTGCGCTCGGTAGCGCTTCATTAGCGCGGTGATCCGAGCTGGGTCCGCCTGACCATTGAGCTCGGCCAAGAGATCGTCAGGGCACAACTCGTAGAGATCGCCCCACCATCGACGGCCTCGGTTGTCCCAGATGCGGTAGCCGCCCGGCACCCCTCTGGCCACATAGCGTCTCCTGCTCACCATCCCCTGCTCCCCGCACAGCTCGCGCCGTTGTTCAACCTCGTCCCCAGCGCAGACCATACGGAGGCGGGGGCCGTCCGGCGAGGCAATATGCGACAGTCGGCCAGCACGCTTTCCAGCTCCGCCTGACTATTGAGCTCGGCCAAGAGGTCGTCAGGGCTCAACTCGTAGAGCTTCTGCGCTCGGTAGCGCTTCATTAGCGCGGTGATCCGAGCTGGGTCGTCCTGGGAATCCCACCGACTCGGGCCAACCGATCACCAGGGAGTGAGTGAGTCGACCACCCAGGAGCTGCAGCGAGGGGACATGGTGTTATGAACGGCTTCGACTTCGTGAAGTCCAGTTGCAGTACCGGCAGCGGTGAGTGTGTCGAGGTCGCCCGCAACATCAGGGGAGTTGTCGCCGTCCGCGACTCCGAGACCGCCCCGACCCGGGCCACGGCCCCATACTCCGCCTTTCCCCGGCCAGCTGGACCCACTTTGCCAACTCCCTGCGCCGCACCTGAAAGGCGGGTCGGCCGCCTCCCCGTAACCATCGCCCTCTCTGCACAGACGGTTCACGGCGTGACCGTGTCATGACCCCAACGAGGTGATTGCATGCTGGTCCAAGATCATCGAGCTTCTGAAACGAGGCCTTCGTGCGTCTGCACCGCATCGCCGTCCCCTTCGCCGCCGTCACGGCCGCGCTCTCCCTTACCCCCCTCACGGCCCAGGCCGCGCCCGCGGCCGGCCAGGACGTCCCGGCGGGAGTCACCGTGGCCGCCGAGAAGCACACCGACCGGGAGATCCGCGCCTACTGGACCCCGGAGCGCCTGCGGGCCGCCGCGGCCAACCCGGTGAAGTTGCCCGACTTGAAGAAGCGGCCCCCCGCCGCCGCGGACACCACGGCCGAGGACACCAGGCCCGTGGCGGACTCGGCCGGCCTCTCTGCCCCCGCGGTCAAGCCGGTGAACGGCACGTTCGCCACCAGCAGCACCTCCACCACGGCGGCCACCGAGATAGCCGTCTCGCAGGAGGTCCCGTACACCACGGCGCCCCAGTACTCCCTGGTGGGCCGACTGTTCTTCAACCAGCCCGACGGCTCAGCCCACTCCTGCTCGGCAGCGGTCATCGTCTCCAACAACCGGAACACGCTGTGGACGGCAGGCCACTGCGTCCACATGGGCGACGGCACCGGCACCGCCGGGTTCAACGACATGACGGCGTTCATCCCCGGCTACCGCGACGGCAGCGGCCCCTACGGGGCCTGGACCATCAAGTCCAAGGTCGTCAACGACGAGTGGATGGACAGCGGCGACCTCGAGGACGCCGACTACGCCGCCTTGGTCCTCAACGACCACCCCACCTGGGGCAAGCTCCAGGACAACGTGGGCGCCTTCGGCTACACCTTCACCGAGAACCTCACCGACCACGCCGAGGTGTACGCGGCGGGCTACCCCGGCAAGGGCTACAACCGCACCGACCTCACCGGCGAGCGGATGATGTACTGCGTCGGCAACACCGTGGACGGCAGTCCCTGGGACCCGTTCGACGACCGCATGGAGATGGACTGCGACATGGGTGAGGGGTCGTCCGGCGGCCCGTGGGTCGAGAACAAGAACACCAGCGACCCGCGCATCATCGGCGCCATCAGCCACCACGAAGCCGACGGCTCCGGCAACCGCCTCAACGACAACCAGTATTCCTCGGAGCACGACTCGAAGGCCGGCAACACGATGAGCACCGCGAACGGCATCAGCTGAACCAACTGGACCCGCCGAGTCAGTAGAACCAGCTGACCCGGGACGGGCGGAGGGGCCCGCGTCGGTGCGGGCCCTTTGTCATGTCACTCCGGCTCGGCGTGCTTGCCCAGCTCCTTGCCCCACTCGTCAAGGATCTCCTGCGTCGTCATCGAGTCCACGTCCTCGGGCAGTTGCTTGCCGGACTTCGCCAGGTCCGCCTTCCACATCTCGATGTAGTCCGCACGGCTCTTCGGCTGTTGCGTGTGCACGGAAACGGACGTGTCCTCGGCGAAGGCGGCGTACGCGGCGGCGCCGGCTCCCGCGCACACGGCGGCCAGCAGCACGCCTGTCATCAGGGTCTTCTTCGTCACTCGGGCAGGCTATCGACCTGACCGGACCCGGACGGTCCGCCTTCTCCACCCTCCCACGCAACCCCCTCCGAATCCACTGAGCCCAAGCGTGGACAACGTGGCTCCAGCGGCGACCGCACCGCGATCAACCTCCGTGTCTCCTCCTCTGATCTGCATGTGGCGGGCTGTGTCGAGGCGGGTGGAGTACGCGTGCCGGGAGGGGCGCGGGTTGAGAGTGGCGCCTCCAAATGTTCAGAGGCACGGTAGACGTGCGGACGGCCACTACATCCTGGTAGTGGTACTCATTCGCCTGCTCCTTCGACCTGCCTGAACCGAGGTCGAGTTGGCAGATGCGGATGGCTGGCTGGTCGCGGGTGTGGCAGATCACCATGAACTCGTAGCGCGAGTATCGCTTGCGGCTGCGGCGAGCGAGCCGCAGTGAGCGTTCACCAGGTCCGCTACGACACCCCGGTGCAGCAGGGGTGGCCGATCGCGACCGGCTCGCCCGAGGGCGTCACCTGCCGACACCTCGTGGGCAACCGCAGGGACATCACCGGCGCCCGCTGGGGCCTCGACAGCGCCGAAGCCGTCCTCGAACTCCGCGCCGTCCACGCCGGCGACGACCTCGACGCCTACCTGGCCTACCACCACACCCGAGAGCACCAGCGCACCGACAAGGCGCCGAAGTCTGCTGCTGGAGTGCGCACTGTCTCCTTCCCGGCCGAGCTGCTCGACGAGGTCACGCACCACCTGGAGCAGTTCGCCGCTCCTGGTCGTGACGGTCACGTCTTCGTCAGGCCGCAGGGCGGACAGCTCCGGCGGAGCAACTTCCGGGACGACTGGGTCAAGGCTCGAAACGCTGCTGGTGTCACGGCCGAGCTGCACTTCCACGACCTTCGGCATACGGGCAACACGCTGGCCGCCACGGCTGGGGCCAGCACCCGTGAGCTGATGACCCGCATGGGTCACAGCAGCTCGCGCGCGGCCCCGATCTATCAGCACATGACCAGCGACCGTGACCAGGCCATCGCCGACCGGCTCGGCGCATTGATCCGTGGCGGTGGGGGAGGGGCCTCCGGCTCCTCCGGAGAGGGCGCCGACGGGACGTAGTGGCACGCGTGTGGCACGGCGTCGAACACGACGAACGGCCAGATTGGGAGGAAACCCCTCCTGAGCTGGCCCTTGTTGCTGTGCCCCCGGCAGGATTCGAACCTGCGACACCCGCCTTCAGGAGTTCGATCCGAGTCCGCTCTGGCTGCTGCCGTCGACTGGTGCGACAGCGCGAGCTCAAGTAGCCCCACGATCGGCTGGCATCTCCTAGCACGTAATGTGCCTTAACTATTAGCACCTATTACATGTGGAGGGCGTATGGATACCGAGATCGTGCGGGCCTGGGTCGAAGGCTGGGCCACCTCGCGCGGGGCCGCCCCTCCAGTGGAAGAGCCCTGGGGATTCACAGTCGACGTCGGACTACCCAAGCAGGTAACCCGACACGTCTTACCCAACGCCGACGAGACGCTCATCCGCAGGCTCGTGAAGACGACCACAGCGCCTGGCACCTGGCTCAAGGTACTCACGACCTCGAAGACCATTTCCCCCTGGCTCACACCAGCATGGACTTTTGACGCCCCCGGCTTCCTGATGTCGACAACCCTGCACCCGTCCGCGACGGACCTCCCTGTCGGCTACCAACTGCGCACGTGGAGCCGAGGCGATGTCACCCGCGCCCTCATCCGCGACATGGACGGCGCCTTTGCCGCTCACGGCCAGGTCGCCAGCTCTTCCCGCACCAGCTCAGTCGTGTTTGACCAGATAGAGACCGCACCTGATCACCGTCGCCAAGGCCTGGGACGGGCGGTCATGCACACCTTGGCCAACGCAGCGATCGCGGCGGGCGCCCGGGCTGGGGTGCTCGCCGCAACGATTGAGGGGCAGGGCCTTTACGCGTCGCTTGGCTGGACCATGCACGCGCCAGTCACCAGCGTCTTCCTCACGTCATCCGACGCCGGACGATAAACCACAAGTGCAAGGCCTGAGCCGGTTCTGTTGAGGGTGGAAGCAGACCAGCCCCATGGAGTCTGCGAGGGCCGCCGCATGGGTGGAGGCCTCCTCAGCCATGCTCCACCGCATCGGGAAGTAAATGGGGTCCGCTTGTCTCTCCGAGCAACGGCCCCGTCGACCAGGGGGAGGTGTCCTCCACGTCTCGGTCATGGATGTCACCTATTGACCTCAACTGCGCTTCACGTTTTACGGTCCAGGCATGACGATCACGGAGTACTCGCGGGACCAGCTTGCCGCCCAGCCCCTCGGCTACTGGAGCGGGGTCGCAAACGAGATCGTAGTTGGCAGCATCCGTGCCGCCCTCGCGGAGGAAGGGCTCACACAGCCGCACTGGTGGATCCTCAACCACGTCGCCGGCGCCCCCGAGCAGTGGACCCGCGTCTCCCTCACTGCCAAGCTCTCCCCCTTTGACCGCCAAGACACCGACTTCGAGGCCGTCTACGCCGACCTCGCCTCCCGGGGCTGGACTTCGGAGCTCAACGGCCGCCTCACACTCACCGACGCTGGCGAAGAGGGACGTCAGCGCGCGAGGGCCCGCACCCTCAAGGTCCACGAGCAGATGCACAACGGCGTGGAGACCGCCGACTATGTCACCACCCTGAACGTGCTCCGGCGGATGATCGCCAACCTCGGAGGCAATAGCGAGCTTCCGTAGCTGCTGATCGGTTGTGCCCATCCGTAGCTGCGCAACCCCACCTACGGAGATCCGTAGGTGGCCTTTTGCCTGGTGCCTCCGGCAGGATTCGAACCTGCGACACCCGCTTTAGGAGCGAGGCTGGGGTGCCTTGCCAGTGACCTGCGGCTTTGTTGGTCGAGCTGGCGGGCACGAATGCGCCCGCCAGCCACCCTTGTTCACCGCGGCTGACCCCTGCATCTGGCACGGCTGTGGCACGGGCCTGACCGGCATCGTGCTGCGTGCCGACCTTCTGATCCGTAGCTCTATGTGGATCGGCCGGTGGCGGTCATGGCGGTTGCGCTATGGCCCTACGAGGACGCTACAGGGCGTAGCAGGTTGCTGGGGTTGCGGTACTCCGTTGCTGTACCGCTACTGACCAGCAAGGTGAGGAAGGCAGCGGCATCGGCGAACGCACCGACGACTTCCCCACACTGCGCTGACAGGAGAACGACGACGACGATCACGGTAACGTTCCACGGTCGGGAACTCAGGGGTCTCGGGTCTGAGCCGAAGCAACGGCAGAGTGCGACACTCATACGGATACCTCTCCACTGGGGTGTCCAGGCCTGCCGCAACGCTCATGGTTTGCAGCCCAACGGGTCGCTGCGGCAGGCCTCTTGCCTGCGCAACATACTCAAGCCGTCAGCCAACGCCGCCCAAACCGATGGAATTGCCCTCCCAGGTGCCCTACAGCGACGAAACAGCAGATCAGGCTGGCTCCTGACGTCCTCGACGGAGCATCGCCGCTAACTGCTCCACCTGCTGCCCGATGAGCAAAGTGCAGGTCAGGCATGATCTGGACTCAACGCGATTTGGGCTCGGCAGCGAAGAACGAGCAGCTTTGGAGAGTTTCGGCGTGTCGCAGATGCCATCCAAGACGCACGCTTTCCAACTGTGGTGGTAGCCCCGAGGGCTTCGGACGGGACCGTTCACCTGCGTTCACGGGCGGCCGGTCGTCTGAACGGCTGGAGCCTCCGGTCTCGTCTGAAACGGCCGCGAACGGCGCTGAATGAGACGGAAACTGAGACGGGCGGCCATCACGGGTTCCCTGGTCACGGACCTGGGAGTGAAGCCGGTCCCGCCAGGTCGGCTTGTCAGGCCGCTCCCGTACCCAGTGCACGTGGACAGCGCGGCGCGCCACAGCGCGGATTGCCGCCTCCCTTTCCGCCGTGCTCTCTCCTCCCTGGGCTCGTGAGTTGCCTCGGCCATGGTCGGGCGCGTGGAAGGCGCTGTACAGCACACCCTCTGACTGCGCTTCCCGCGGTTCCCCGCGCGATCTGGCACGCGGTCTGTCCCCACAGCCTCAGTGCCGACGGTAAGGATGTTCCAGTCGAGGGAGGGTTCGCCGGACACCGGTTGGCGAGGACCTTCGTGCCGACGCTCAACGTGGCGATGTGGTGCGCCTGCGCAGCCGGGACTCCGCGTCCTGTCCGGTCAGCTGTCCGGCGAAATCATCACGTCCCGTTCGGAGCGCCCGTTTGCCGCTCCGCGTGCCTGCCAGCCCAGTCCTTTAACCCATCTGACCTGCGCGTCAGCCCAACTCTGCTGAGTCCGACGAACCCATCCAAGCACGCCTGGCGGCCATCGCCCTCGCTTGGGCGGACGGTACCTACCGCGCATCAATGACCACAATGGATGAAAATGGTCGAAACATATGCCAAAACCGCGGAGGCGTGGCGATGCGCGGCAACGCCGAGAACGACGAGGGCTCCGTCGAGGACTACGACGACGAACACGGTGACGAACTCGACGCTGAGGACAGTGACGAGTACGCCAATCCCGAGGCTTACGACGAGGAGTCGGCATCGTTCGAAGAGGAGCCGGCGTCCTACGACGAGGAGGACGCAGCCGGTGCGAGCCCTGACGTCTTCCTCGACGTTCCGATCCTGAAGGTCGACGAGATCGACCTGGACGTCGAGGATCTGCGGGCGCATGTCTCGCTGCAGGCCGAGGTGCTGGATCTGCTCAAACTGAATGTGGGCGCCGACGTCACGCTCGGCCGGGTGCACCTGGGCATCTCGGGTGTCGAGGCACAGGCCCAGCTCAAGGTGCGTCTCCACCACGTCGCGAAGATCATCGACAGAGTGCTCACCACTCTCGACCGCAACCCGGAGATCCTGCACGAGCTGGCGCGTGGAATCGGGTCCGCCGTACAAGATGTCGGCGGCGGAGCCCGTCAGGCCGTGGGAGAGCTGGGTACGGGTGCCGGAAGGGCCGTACAGGATGTCGGTCAGGGAGCCGGGAGGGCCGTTCAGGACGTGGGGCAGGGCGCCAGGGCTGCTGTCCAGGACGTGGGCCGGGGCGTCGGCTCCGTGGCGCAGGATGTCGGTCAGGGAGCCGGGAGGGCCGTTCAGGACGTGGGCGGTGGTGCCGGGCGCGCGGTGCAGGATGTCGGCCATGAGACGAGCCGGACCGTCGGAAGCGCCGGCGAGGCGGTGGGCAGCACCGCCGGGAGCGTGGCCGGACAGGCCGCAGGTGTGACGGAAGCGGCAGGCGACACGGTACAGGGCGGCGGCCACGCCGTTGCGGACGCTGCTGAGACGGCGAACGCCACCGCTGAACGGACCGAGCCGGCCGAGCCGCGTGCGGCGCGCAAGGGCGCGGAGGGAGAGCGGGGCCGGGCCGGCCGGAGTCAAGGCGGCACCCGCACGCGCCGGGTGCGCGGAGAGGACGGGAAGCTGCCGCCACGATCCAGTCGCCCACGTACCGCCAGGGAGCCGGAGGAGCCGCCCTGAACGCGAGGGGCGGGAGCCGGGAGCCCGGTGGGGGACATCTTGTTCCGGTCGACGGTCCACGCCGAACGGCTCCGCTTCACGCAGGAACCCCAGACAGTCGTTCGCTTCCCCGGCACCGGGAAGCGAGAGTCGACGAGCCACAGCGACCGGACCCACCTACCGGACCCGGTCATCCCCGGTCAGGAATACCAGGACGTCACCGTCGCCTACCACCTTGCGACCCGGCTCACCAGGGAACCGGAGGCCGGGCGGAGCGGTGACGACGACATGGACGGGTGATTCGCAGTGCCAACGGTCACGGAGTCGGCAACATGGTGATTTCCGCTTCGGGCGGGACCGGCCAGTGGTGGGACCAGAGTCGGAGGAGGTCCGGGAGCGGGTCTCCGCGGCGTCGGTGATGACTGGCCAGGGCGCGGGTCTGGTAGAGCCGACGCCATAACTCGTAGATCAGGACGGTTCTCCACACGGCGGCGGGCATTGAGGCGAGTGGCGGCCAAACAGTGCCGGATGGTGTGGACCGAGGGCCGCAAGAGCTGGCCGGGGATCAGCCGGCGGCCTCGCTCTCGTCGGTGCGAGAAGTCCGCGCTGATCTATCAGCACTCCGACGACGAACGGCAACGGGAGGTCGCCGCCGGTCTCGACGACCTTGCGCGCGCAGCGTGCGAAGCACCACAACGACGACCCTCCACGCCGACCCGCGCCCAACACGAGGAGGCTGACGAGAGCTAATGGTGCGGTTGTGCGCGCCCTTCGCACCGGTCTAGACAACAAAGAACCCCCGGGTGCTCGACCTGGGGGTTCACCTCATCCGCGCAGGCCTGGCCGGAGACGACCGCCGCGACATCCCCGCCACGGTCCGCGACCACCCCCGCGTCTTCGCCACCCTCACCGCCCCGTCCTTCGGCCCCGTCCACAACCGGCCCGACCGTGGCACCTGCCGCTGCGGCACCCGCCACGCCCCGGATGACCCGGCCCTCGGCACCGCACTCGAACCAGCCACGTACGACTACGCGGGCGCCGTCCTGTTCAACAACCACGCCGGGCAGTTGTGGCAACGCTTCACCAACCGGCTCCGCCGCGAGATCGCCGCCCGTGCGGGCCTGACCCAGCGGGAGTTGAAGGAGTCCGCCCGGCTGTCGTACGGCAAGGTCGCCGAGTTCCAAAAGCGCGGCGCTGTGCACTTCCACGCCGTGATCCGCATCGACGGCCCCGAGGGACCTGAGACCCTCGGTCTCTGTGCCCGCCGCTGGTGACCAGCCCGCCCGAACCTTCCGCTGGGGCACACAGCTCGACGTCCGCCCGGTCAAGGCCTTCGGTGACGGCTCCGACATCACCGAACAGGCCGTGGCCTCCTACGTCGCCAAGTACGCCACCAAAACCGCTGAGAACACCGGCACCCTCGACCGCCGCATCGGCGAACTCTCCGAACTCGACCGCCACCAGGTCCCCGACCACACCCGACGACTCATCAAGGCCTGCAAGGAACTCGACCCGCTCTACCCGAATCGGCGCCTGTGGGCCTGGGCTCACATGCTCGGCTTCCGCGGCCACTTCTCCTCCAAGTCCCGCCGCTACTCGACCACACTCGGCGAACTGCGCCAGGCCCGCGCCGACTTCCGCGCCGCGCAAGAGCGCGAAGCCCTCGGCCTGGACGACCGCGAGCCGGACACCGTCCTCGTCCTCGCCGACTGGCAGTACGCCGGACACGGCCACACCCCCGGCGAATCCGCCCTCGCCGCCACCATCGCCCGCGACCTACAGCTCAACCGCGAAACCGCCCGCGAAGCCCTACGCGACCAACTCGCCCAGGAAGGAGCCGCAGCATGACCACCGCCACCCCCGAGCTGCTGACCGTGCCCGAAGTCATGGCGCGGCTCAGGCTCGGCCGCTCCACGGTGTATGACCTGATCCGCTCCCGCCGACTGACCTCCATCACCGTCGGCCGTTCTCGCCGCATTCCCGCCGACGCCCTGCGCGACTTCATCGCCCGCGAGATCGACGGCCCTCCAGCGCCTCAATGGGGAGCTGACGCTGACCGCACCCAAGACGCGTCGCTCGGAGCGGCCCGTACCGCTCCCGGCCGTGTGCGTGGACGCTCTCCGCCGGCACCGCGAGTGCCAGGCCGAGGAGCGAGAGGCGGCGGGGAGCACTGGCAGGAAACCGGCCTGGTCTTCACCACCAGGCGGGGGACTCCGATCGAGCCCCGGAACCCGAACCGGCACTTCTACCCGATCCGCGAACGGCTGGGCCTCGAGGTCCGCTTCCACGACCTCCGGCACACCTGCGTCACCCTGCTGCTCGGCCTCGGCATCCCGCCGCACATCGTCCGCGACATCGTCGGGCACAGCGCGCAGGACGTGACCATGGACATATACGCGCACGCCGACATGACCGAGAAGCGGGCCGCTTTGGACAAGCTGGGCACGCTGCTGACCGTCGAATGACGTGACCGTTGCCGTCAGGGTTGCCGTCAGAGACGCGAACGCCCTGGAGGGGATGACCCCTCTGGGGCGTTTTTGCTGGTAGGAGTGGGCGCCCCCGGCAGGACTCGAACCTGCGGCCAAGCGCTTAGAAGAGGCTGGTGCGCTCTGGGGTAACCAGCGTTCTGACCTGCATAGTTTCGGTCACCTCTGGCGCCTCGGTGGTCGACGCCGACACGTATTCGACAGGCGCCACGATGGTGGGTCACGAGGTTGAGGTCGGCGGCACTATTCGTCGATCGGTCTGCCGAACTTGCCGTACCGCTTCGACGCGATCTCCTCCTCATCCCGTTGCCGCCACTCCAGTTCGTCTTCCTCCGTGACGCGTGGTGTGTAGCTGCCGATGCATTCCCCCTCTTCCAGGCTGTTCGCAACGGAGGCCAGCAGGGCGGGTAGAGACGACATCCTCGCCACCGGCTCGAAGTGGCTGACGTCGTCGTGCCAGGCGATGCCGATCCGCCCCTGCTTGGTGCAGTCACGTTGGTCGATGACCATCGAATCGCCGCATCCGTTCCACGCGATCGGAATCCACTGCGGGTGCCACCGAGGTCCGTAGTCCCGCTCCGGATCCCACTCGTCATAAAGACGACGGCAGGCGCGACACCTATCGTGCGCGCCTGCCGCATTGCGGCCTTTCAGCCCTTCGGTGCGACGCGGATACGGTTCCCGTCAGGATCGGCTGCGAGGAAGGTCAGCCCGAACCCCGCATCATGAGGCTCGCGCAGGATCGTGACCCCGTTGGACTTCCACTGCTCAAAGATCGCGTTGAGCTCGTCGGGTCGTCCACCGTCAATGGCCAGGCAAACCTCACTGGTGCGCGGGACGTCCGGTGACAGATCCTCGAACTGGCCAGACCACAGACCGAGGTCAGCGCCTGGCCCGAGGTCGAAGGTGATGTATCCCGGAGTCTCGAACGAGGGGCTCATGCCGAGGAGATCGCCGTAGAAACGAGCTGCGGTGGGAGCGTCGTTCACGTAGACGATGGACACGACGGATGTGGTCATGGTTGTTCCTTCTCACAGGTGGTAGGTGCGCATCCACCAGCCTGACCGGGATATGCGCCGCATCGTGTCGCAATTCCTGAAAAAATTGGTGTGTGACCCCAGACCGCTTCTTCACCCTGATGCTGCTCCTCAAATCGAGGGATGCCGTGACCACACAGGAACTCGCCTCAGCGCTCGGGGTGTCCCTTCGAACCATCACCCGAGATCTGAACTGGCTCCGCGACGCCGGTCTGCCGGTGACCGCACACCGGGGCCGCCTCGGAGGCGTGACCATGCTGCCCGGATCCGGACTCGACCTCACGCGACTCACACCGGGCGAGCGTGATCATCTGTCGCTCACTGGGCTGGATGAGAAGCAACGTGCGGAGCTCAACGCATCGGTCGAAAGCCAGCGCGCGCTCTCCAAGATCGCCGCTACACAGCCACGTCGAGTTCATGAGCTCCTGCCGCTCACCGACGTAGTGCACGTGGACAGCCGTCCCTGGCGTCAGGCACGAGCTTTCGGCACGACTCCGGCTTCGCTGATCGGCGCAGTGCGGCGAGGTCGCCGGCTACGGATCGAGTACGACAGCCCACGCGAGTCATGCCCACGCGACCTGGTCGTGGATCCCTACGGGCTGTTCGCCAAGGCCGGCATCTGGTACCTCGTCGCAGACTGTGCCCGAGTGCCACGGATGTACCGACTCGAACGGATCACGACGTGGAAAGAAGTCGACCAGCCACGACGGATCCGCGAGAGCCAGACCCTGGCCACCGTCGCTGCAGCGCTCATTGCTCAGTGGGAACACAACCACGCGATAGATGTCAGCGCCACCATCGACCAGACCCAGATCGAGCGAGCGCAACGGATCTTTGGCCTACGACTCGTCTGGGACGACCATGAAGAATCCGCCACCGGCCGCAAGGTAACAATCCGCTTCCTGCATCTGGAGGACGTGCGAGCACTACTGCCGTTCGGGAGCGCCATCACTGTGCACGGCCCCACCGAAGCCAGGGCTCACCTTCGCGACCTCGCCACCAATCTTGCCCACCACTATGCGCCGTCACCAACGTCCTGACCCGCAACATCTAACGGTTGATTGGGATCTCGTAGACGATCTCGCAGTGAGCGGCGGGCACCACGATGTCCGCCGTCTCCACGGGCCGCCCCTGGTCGCTGTAGTACGTCCGGCGGATGTGCGTGACCAGAGCGGCCTTCTGGATGCCGAGAAGTGACGCCTCCTCGGCGGTCGCTTGCCGTGGCTCGCGCTGCTCCACGGCGTGGCTGACGGTGATGCCGATCTCGGCCATGCGGTTCACGACGCCCGCCCCGGCGTGCGGCCCTCCCTCGGGCAGGACGACGAGGGTGCCGGCGGTGAGGTCGTACGGCTCCCAACTCGTCGACAACTGCACCGGCCTGCTGTCGGCGAGGAACTCGTACGCGGTACGGACGCATGGGTCACCCTCGGCGATACCGAGACGCGCCGCGATCTCCGTCGGCGCCGGGACCTTGGCGTCGGTCCGGCTCTCCCAGTCCCCCTGCCTGCCCACAGCCTTCATGTCCGCGCGGAACGGGGACCCGTCGGGCTGCTCGCGCGCCGCTGAACGGACAACTCGCACCCGCTGTCGGGGCTCGGCGACATACGTACCGGAACCGGCGCGGCCCTCCAGCACGCCCTGGGAGATCAGCAGCTCCTGTGCCCGGCGCACCACGTTCTCACCCACGCCGCACTCCTGGCCGATCTGGGCACGGGAGGGAAGACGGTCCCCCGGCTCCCACACGTGCCCCGCGATCCGCCGCCGGAGTTCGTCGGCGATGCGGAGATAGGGCGGCTGCTCAGGCATATGGAAAATCTAGTCCACTAGCTCTAATCTAGTTAACTAGCTTCACTCAAAGTGATCGCCGGTGACGGAGGCTGCCCTGTGCCCGCTTCGGGAGTTAGCGCGGCGGCCATCGCCGCCCGGTTATCGGCCGTCGGGCTCCCCACGCGCGTGGAGGAGCACGCCCGACACACGACGGTCGAAGCGGAGGTGCCGGAATCACTCTCCGCCGAGTCATGGCGGGAGGCCCTGGAAGCGGTGGCCGAGGCCGATCAATTCGGGCTTCTCGCCACCAGCTTGAACGGCCGCACCCTATGGGCGGTCGTACGCAAAGCGGTCCCCACGACGGGCGATGTCGGGGGACCGAGCCATCAGCGATAAGGAGCTGAGCAGCGTTGCTCAACCGTATCCGTCGTGCCGTCTCGCTCACCAGGGAGCGGCACCGCCCCAAGGGCAGGCACCGCCGCCCCTTAACATCCTCTGGGCCGACAGCCGCCTTGGCACACCCTGCGCTCACCGGCAGGTCGACGACCGCCCAGGGACGGCACCCGGACCGCGCGGACTTGCTCGCGGGTGAGGACATTGCGCTCGTCCGTCCGTACATGCTGGCCTGGGAGAAGCGCGTACGGCAGCGCTCGATTGTGGTAGCTCGCCATCTGCCGGCTGAAGCCTGGTCCGCCCTCGCGGGGGTCCGCTGATGCCTCCTCGCCAGCGGCCTCGCATCACGCACGCTGAGGCCGCTTCCTACCGATCGTCCTCATGCCGGATCGGCACGCACCATGCCTGTGCGGAGTCCTCCCCGGCCGCGGCCCCGATGGACATTCCGGTGATCTACGAGGCATGCGACTGCCCCTGCCACTCGGCATTCGACCAGTCCACGCTTGTGGAGGTGAAGCGGTGAGGGAACGGGCACCCAGCGGCGCGCTGGCATCCACCGTTGAGGTCACCTCGACCACCGTGCAGTGCGGCGACGTCATACAGGTCGGCGGCCGGGCGTGCCGGGTGAGCAACCTCTTCCAATTGCCCCACGGGGCCAAGCAACTCCTGTTCGAGTCGGGTGAGTTGCTGACCATGCACACGCGGACCCGGCTCGTCGCCGTGCGGATGCTGAGAAGGCGGTGATGGAGTCCGTGCCTTCTCGCCATCACAGCATTGCCGATGACCTCCGGCACCAGATCACGACCGGCCGGATCAAGGCTGGCGAACGCCTTCCCTCTGAGACCCAGCTAGCAGGTCAATACAGGGTCAGCACGCCGACGCTGCGGAATGCTCTCGCAGTGCTTCAGGGGGAAGGCCTCGTCGAGAAGATCCACGGCAAGGGGAACTTCGTTCGTCGTCCCCTCCGCAAGATCACATACGTCGGCGGATGGGGCACGTTGGACCCGTGGACCGCTGCTGACGCGGCTCTGCGCGTCACTGTCCGCAGCACCGCGGTCCGGGCGTGCGGGCATCTGACAGCCCTGTTGAGGGTGCCGAACGGTACGCCACTGACCGAGTTCCTCTACATCAGCCACGAGGGAAAGTCGCCGCACAGCCTGGCCCGCCTCTACGTCCCGCGTGACCTGACGCCGACCTCAGTACTCGGCGACGGAACCGCAAACGAGGGGACAGTCACGAGGTTCGCCATGCTGAGCCCCCCGCCGGCCGAATTCCGGGAGACGGTATGCGCCCGCCTCCCGACACCGGACGAAGCCTCGACCCTCCGGATCAGCTCCGCCGTGGCGGTTCTCGCGATCACACGCGTCGCCGCCGACAGCGCTGGGCGGGTCGTTGAGGCCGCGCTTCTGGTGTTCCCAGGGGACCGCGTCGACGCGGTCTTCACCACCCACCACGTGATCGAGGAGAGGCAGACACAAGGATGACAGCCCGAAACGAGCTAAGGCTTCTCCCGTGGTCGGGGCCGGAAGGCAAGCCCTGCTATCTCAGCACCGACGACCGCGAAGGCTACATGTCCCGCCTGGCGGACAACATTGAAGCGGTCCAACTCGGGATGGCGGCCGAACTACTGGAGCAAGCACTAGAAGTACTCGGCGACGAGGATGCGGAGCTGGGGGAACTGCGCCCCCTGGCAACGAAGCTGACCGAAGCCTTGCAGGACGTGCTCCGTGTCGCGACCAGCCGCGGGCACCTCTTGGCGGTGAGTGAACCTGACCGCTCCTGAAGGGTAATCAGAAGCCGCGGCTGGTAGCGCCGACCTTCGCTTCGCGGTAGCGCACTCACCTTGGGTTTCAGCGAGTTGCCTGGGGTGGTGATCAATCGCAAGCCGGGGCTAGCCTTACTGGGCCTTATCTCTGAGAGGGGGGCGCCTCGTCGCGCACGGTGCCGAGACGCAGCCCCAGAGATGAGGTGGAGTGATGGAAAAGTCGAACCCTTCCCCGGAGACCAGGGGGAAGATTCGCGAGGTTGCTGGTCGGCTCACGATCGCGTTGGGGGCTCGTGCTCTCTGGGCGTTGGTCGAGAAGCTGTTCAGTAGCCGCTTCGAGGGGTGACGCCAGTGTCCCCCCAACCGACGCCCTGGGTGTTCCCCCGTGCTCAGGGCCGATGCATCGAAGCCGCCACTCCAACCGTCAGGGACAGCCCCCCTTTCTGCCCCTTGGCGTCTTGCACCAGGGCTGCATTGACCCACACTCTTGCCCAGCTGGCGCAGTACCTCACAACCACCACGCTTTCCAACTGTGATGGTGGGGTGGTGAGCTGCGTGCAGAGTCGTTCACCTGCGTTCATGCGGGGCCAGTCCTGGGATCGACTTCAACCTTCGGTCCCGTCTGAACGTCCGTGAACGGCGCTGAATGAGACGGAAACTGAGACGGACAGGCGCGCTGCGGTCCTGCTCACGGACTTGGCGTCGCGTCGTCGAAGTAGCCAAGGACTTGGCCACACGGTGTCCAGTGGTCCCGCGGGCTAACGCCCCGGGCGTCGGCTTCGATACAGGCGCTTGGCGTGGGCAGTTTCGACAGGCCGTCCTCGATGACGCTGTCTGGGACGGTGTTGGAGACATCAGGCTGGTCTATGTGTGTCTCCGTGACCGTGACGGTTGGTGTGGGACGGGGCTCACCGTCCCGAAGGCCAAGGACGAACGAGATGCCGCCGAGGAACATCACGAAGGCCAAGACGGCGAGGAACAGCCACCACACAGCAACGAGCAGGCTGGGTTCCGCTGATGGCCGGCGAGTCACCATGGCTCATCATCTCGCTCGTAGGCGGTCTGCGCTGCGGTTTCAGCAGCGCTCAGATGGCTGGCCCAAGCTGCCTCGGGCCAGAGCCTTGAGCTTGGGAGGCTAAGTGCCTGTTGCTGAACCGGGTGCTTCGGTCGGGTGTGTGAGCGCGCGATCCCCCCACTGTGTGGTGAAGCTGGGGGACAGCGGTGCCGTAGATGGCAGAGGTTCGGGCCAAACGCTGTCAGGCAGACAGCAGGTAGCGCACCGCTGTCTGTGCCAGATTGGCGATGAACGCGTCGTCCTCGACAGGTGCTGGCCTGGCGAATCCCGGACCGTAGGCGATACGGATGACCGACGCGGCGAAGACGGTGCTGAAGCAGGAGTGGACCGCGGTCTCGACGTCGGGGAGCGTGATGGCGTCCGCCGCCCGAAGGACCACCTTGGCGAATCCGTTGCCGAGCTCCTGGCCGTAGCGGGAACCTCGGCGCCGGACTTCCGGATGCGACGCGGAGGTCAGGACGACGGCCCGTAGGAACCGTTCGTGGCGCAGGGACATGCCGACCGTTTCGGCCACTGCGGCGCGGACGAGTTCGGCCGGAGGTAGGTCTGCCCATCGGCTGTTGTCGGAGAAGACCTGCTGCTCCGCGCGCAGGCGCTGGATGCCGTGTTCGTAGACGGCGAGGAAGAGAGCGTCCTTGCTGGTGGTGCGGGCGTAGATGGCCGGCGGCGCGACTTCGGCCCGCTCGCATACGGCGGCGATGGTGAACGCCTCGTACCCGCCGTCCTCCAGGATGGACACCCCGGCATCGAGCACCCGGTTCCATGCTTCGCGACTGCGGCGCTGCTTGGGCGGCCGGATCTCCAGGTCGGCCGTCTGCGCCGCTTGGGCCTCGCCCATGACCTCAGCCTCTCATTCCCCAGGTGCATGCACAGGTCTTGACTGAACCGTAGTTCACACTACAGTCTGCGGCTAACAGTAGTGCTCGCTACTGTTTTCCTCTCGATGACGCGAGGTATCCCCATGCCTGTTCCGAACAACCCCGGCGGCCGCGTCGCCGTCCTCGGCGCCGGTCCGGCCGGTATGGCTGCGGCACTGTCCATAGCCCAGGCCGGTCACGAGGTCACCGTCTACGAGCGTTACCGCGAGGCGCGGCCGGCCGGCAACATCCTCAACCTGTGGCCGCCGCCCCTGAAGGCGCTCCGCGTACTCGGAGTGGACACCGAAGACCTCGGCTCCCCCACGGATTCCGAGTTCCGCAACCTCCGTGGCCACGTGCGCGTGCACGTCAGGCAGGACCCGGAGACCAAGCGCGCATACGGCGGCGGGTTCATCGGACTGCTACGGCCCGAACTGTACGAGCGGATGCTCGCCGCCATCCCGCCGGGCACGCTCCGGTTCAACCAGCAGGTGACCCGGATCGAGCAGAACGAACAGGCGGTCACTCTGCACTTCGCCGACGGCAGCACAGCGGAGCACGACGTACTGGTCGGCGCCGACGGCATCGACTCGCTGGTACGGCGCACGCTGTGGGGGGATACGCCCAAGCGCGAGCACCGACTGCACATCTTCGGCGGATTCACCTTCACCAACGTCCCCGGCAGCGAACCGAACATGTCCGTCCTGACGCACAGCAGGACAGTGCAGGGAAGCTGGACATCGATCCGGCACAAGGGCCGCGACGGCTTCCAGTGGTGGGTACTCACCGCCACCGACCCCGACGCCCCGGCACCGTCCGACCTCAAGGCCGCGGCCACCGCGTTGGCCGCGGCGTTCCCCGCGCCCCTGCCCGGGCTGATCGCCCAGACAGAGCCGGACAACGTGCAACGCTGGGTGCTGCGCGACCGGCCCCGCCTGAAGCAGTGGTCCAAGGGACGGTCCACCCTCGTGGGCGACGCCGCACACCCGACCTCGCCCTACGCCGCCTACGGCGCGGGCATGTCCATCGAGGACGGCTACTTCCTCGGCCGGGCCCTGCGCGGCGTCGACCTCACCGACCCCACCGCCGTACAGCGTGCATTGCAAAGCTACGAGGACCCGCGCAAGCCCCACACCGCCCGGCAGGTCCAGCAAGCATGGATTCTCGGCAAGGTCTTCCACCACGCGCCGGCACTACTGCGGCCGGTCCGGGACTTCATCCTCGACCACACCCCGCTTCTGCAGAAGGTCGCAGGCGACACCAACCCCCGCGAAATCCAGAAGCAACTGGCCCTCATCCAGGACTGACGTACCGCTGGAGGGGATCTGGTCGATCCTACGACGAGGGGTCCTGGTCAACGTCGCCTTCACTGAGAAGCCGCTCAACGGATCATGGAACGTGCGGGTCGAACAGGGTTCCTGGTCGGGTGATCTTCTGGCGGTACGCGCATGAAGACAGGGCCTCTCGGTAGCTCGGGGATGCGAATCTGACCGAGCAGTGCCGGGAGGCCCTGGTGTCGTTGTTGTACGCGTCCGAGCCCGTTCAGTTCAACTCGGCTGCTCCATCGTGTGATTGCCTCGCGCACGTGTACGGCAACGCGGCCGACCATCCAGACCGGGAACGCCGGTATCCCTCCGACATGTCGGACGCGGAATGGGCGGCCATCCGGCCTTTGCTGCCAGTCCCGGCCTGGCTCCAGGGCAGAGGCGGGCAGCCCGAGGGCTACTGCCACCGCCAGCTGCTGGACGCGATCCGCTACCTGGTCGCGGGCGGGATCTCCTGGCGGGCGATGCCCGCGGACTTCCCCGACTGGGGCCGGGTCTACGCCTTCTTCCGCCGCTGGCGCGAGCACGGGCTGCTCACAGAATTCCACGACCGGCTGCGCGGACGGGTGCGTGAGCGGGAGGGCCGTGAGGCCGAGCCGACGGCCGGGATCATCGATGCACAGTCGGTAAAGGCCGCGGCCTCGGTGCCGTCCGTCTCACGCGGCTGGGACGGCGGGAAGAAAGTGGGAGGCCGCAAGCGGCACATCGTGACCGACTGCCTCGGCCTGCTCCTTGTCATCGCGGTCACCGCCGCGAACATCGGCGACCGCGACGCCGCGACGGGCCTGCTAACCCGGCTGCGCCGCCTGCACCGCGACATCACCCTCGTCTGGGCCGACGGCGGCTACACCGGCGGCCTGGTCGACTGGTGCCGGCAGAAACTCGCGCTCACCCTTCAGGTCGTCAAGCGCACGGACGACATGGAGGGGTTCGTGGTGCTGCCCAGGCGCTGGGTGGCAGAGCGCACGTTCGCGTGGCTGATGCATTCGCGCCGGCTGGCCCGGGACTACGAGACGTTGCCGGCCAGCAGCGAGGCAATGATCCGGTGGTCGATGGTCACGCGGATGAGCCGGCGCCTGGCAAGGCCACGGGCCGGCGGCCGGCGCTGAACATCCCCGACGTCTCCTGCACGAGCCACCCGCGCTCCGCCAGCCGCCTGGCCTTCGAGCGCACGCCCTCGACCTTCGCCGACGTCGTCCCAAGGCCCAGCTCCACCGTGATCTCCCTGGCCTTCAGCGGTCCCTGGCCCGCCCGCTGCCGCTCGTCGAGCACGCCCAGGATCCGCTGGTAGTGCGGCGCCAGCACCGTCACCAGCAATCCTTCGCGCCAAGGTGGCACGATCGAGCCCGGCACCGGCGCGGGCGAGGGCACGGTTTCCTGTTCCGCCTCGGCCTCGGTCACGGCGGTGGTCTCGGCAGCCGAGGCTGCCAGGGCCTCGACCAGCTCTTCCCGCGCGATCACCCGCCGGTCCAGCTCGATCTCGGCGGCCTCCAACACCCCAGCCAACCGGGCGACTTCCTCCCGTAGCCCTTCCACCCGCACACGGGCCGCTGTCTCCCGCCCCTCCAGCATTCCCAGCACCGACGCCATCGCGCACCCCTTGCTCATGGAGCGGAAACAAGACGCCGCATGCCTCCCTCACTACGAGCGAAACCATGCCTGACCAGCAGAGATCAAGCGATCATGTTCGGTTGAGACACGGGTTCTAAGAGGTCCTAACAAAGGCGCTGGACGAGTCGGTGGGTGATGAGGCAGGTGGCGAGGCCGAGGAAGGCTTCGTGGATGTCGTCGCGTCGTTCCCAGCGGATCCGCAGGCGGCGGAAGCCGTGCAACCAGGCGATCGTGCGCTCGACCACATAACGGAAGATGCCCAGGCCGCTGCCGTGTTCCTCGCCGCACTCGGCGATGACCGGACGGATCCCACGGGCCCGGAGCAGGCGGCGGTACTTGTCGTGGTCGTAGCCGCGGTCGGCGAGGAGCGCGTCGGGTCGGTGTTCGGCCCTGGCCAGAAAGGTGCAGGCCCAACTGACCTGCGGCTGAGCGGTTGTTGGTGGTCGTCGTCGGTCGTTGCCGGTCGTCGTCGGAGGTCCCACGGAGGTCCCAGAGAGGGCCCCAACCTGGGGCGCGTCGGGACCTCTAGCGCTAGAGGTCAGACCCTCTACCGCTAGAGGTCTTGAGGTGAACGCGTAGATCGCGTTTACGCGGTGAGTCCCGCCCTTTCACAAGCGGCTTTGTACTTGGGCGTGCAGATCTGATCGATCGTGTACATGCCGTCCTTGACGACCGTGTCCTTGATGTTGTCGGCGGTCAGGGAGATCGGCGTGAGCAGGACGGCCGGGATGTCGTCGGTGGTGGGGCTGTCGACCATGTCTGTGGCGATGTCGCCGAGTTGTTCACCCTGGGCCAGGGCGACGGCCATTTCGGCGGCGGCCTCGGCCTCAAGCTTGAAGGGCTTGTAGACGGTCATGTACTGCTCGCCGCTCACGATGCGCTGTACGGCCGTGATGTCGGCGTCCTGGCCGGTGACCGGGGGGAGCGGTGAGACCTTGGCGGCCCTGAGGGCGGAGATGACGCCGCCAGCGAGGCCGTCGTTGGCGGAGTAGACGCCGTCGATGTTGTCGGCGCCCAGAGCGGAGATGGCGCCGGACATGTTGATGTGGGCGTTGTCCGGATTCCACTCGACGGTGTCGTACGCCTTGCCGATCTTCACCTTCCCCTGGAGGACGGACAGGGCGCCCCTCTTGAAGGCGGCCGAGTTCGGGTCGGCCGAGGAGCCATTCATCATGACGATCTGCCCGCCGTCCGCCTTGTCGCCCATGGCCTTGAGGAGCGCCCGGCCCTGGATCTCGCCGACCTTCTCGCCGTCGAAGGAGACGTAGCCCGAGATCGGGCCCGTGGCGAGGCGGTCGTAGGCGACGACCGGGATGCCCGCGCGATCGGCCGTCTCGACCGAGGATCGGGCCACCTTGGCGTCGACCGGGTCGAGGATCAGGACCTCGACCCCCTTGGTGACCATGGAGTGAATCTGCTGGTGTTGGGTGGCCACATCCTCCTTGGCGTTGGCGTACTCCACCGTGCAGTCGCCGCACAGGTCCTTGATCTTCTTCTCGATCAGGGGCCTGTCGAACTGCTCGGCGCGAGGGGTCCCGGCTCCCGGTAGCAGCAAGCCGATCGTCACGCCGGAGGTGTTCCCGGCGTTGCCGCAGGAGGCCAGGACGACGGCCAGGGACACCGCGGCCACAGAGACGGCGGCACGGCGCAGGTAGAGCTTCACGTGCGGGCACCTCCTTACCCGTCGACCGGACGCCGATCAGATCCCCGTCCCAGTATGGGCAGGCACAGGGTTCTATGCGCAGGCACAGGGTGCGGAGGGCTGACCAGACTGCAGCAAGGGGCGGACGTTCCGGAGCCGCAAGTGCGCCGAGATACAGAACCGCTACAGCGCGGAACCAGCAGCTCAGGACTACCTGACTCTGAAGGTGTACGCGCACCTCATGCCGAGCAGTCGGGAGCGGGCCCAGGGATGAACACGTGCGGATCGGCGTCTCGCTCGATGACGCCCTTCAGCGTCCGGCCAAGGAGAAGGTGCCCCTGGTCCACGGTGATCTCGTTCTCCAGCCCCTGCAGACCCACGGTCGCGCAGGTACCGGGCGAACGCAGCACCCCCAGCGCCTGCTCGATCACACTGCCCAGACCGACGGCGTCGACCGTGTAGTGCAGTCCCCCGGCGGTGAGTTCAAGGACGTCCCATACGACGTCCTTGGTCTCGGCGGGATTGAGGACACGCGTGGCACCCAGCTCGAGCGCCAGGCCCAGGCGCGCCGCATCTCCGCGTAGCCAGAGCCCTCCACCCGACACCCGACAACCGACAACCGGAAATCTCCCCCATCCTGCCAGTCCTGACGTCCACACCAGGCGGAACGCATGACGTCGCCCTAAGAAGGCATCCTGATCCAGGTAAGCCATCCCCCAGTGCGCAGCACTGTGCCGTCTGTCTCGCCCTTCCACGGGTGAGGGTGGAGCATGGGCATTAACCAGCGAGGAGGCCCGTCAGGCAGTCCAGAGGCATGCAGTACGAACCTGGCGGTACTCGCCGCTCTCGTCGCATGCCGCGGGTAAGGGCGACTGACCGCTGAACGCAGCGTCATGGAGCAGCACCGGACATGTCCAGGAAGCAGTCGTCAAGGCCGAGGACGAACGGGATCACACCCCGACGGCGTGATCGCCTGTGGGAGCCGCAGTCCCCTGCGCCTCTACCTGACCCGACCGCTCGCGGTAGGCGTGAGCAGTCGGCCACCTTATGCATCGGCGAGCCGCAGATCGTGGTCTGCGAGGTAACGGCTGCCGGGGCGTCCTTCTCATCGCGGCGATGTCGGCGGCGTCGGGATCGCGCCGGACGGCGGCGGCGAGAAGGTGTGCAGCGCAATCGTCGTGCCACCGCGCGAGCCGATCGTTCTGCGGCCGAGCCCGTGGTGGCCGGGAGAGGTCTGTGACGTGAAGAGCGATGCGAAGACCCGTGTGCGGAACATGACCATCGCCGTGAGCTTGGTGCTGGCATTGGCCCTGGGTGGCTGCGGAGGCAGCGACGTCAGATCCGAGAGGGGCAGCGTCACTGTCGGCGTACTGCTCCCGGCGGCTGGGGCGGCCTCTCGCACCGGGCAGTTCGACAAGCCCTTGATCGAGAAGAAGCTGAAGGAGCTGTGCCCGGACTGCCGGGTGCAGTCCACCGACGCCAAGGACGATGTCACGGTCCAGCAGCAGCAGATCGACTCCATGCTCACCAAGGGGGTCGATGTACTGATACTCATGGCCGTCGACCCCAAGGCGCAGCGCTCCTCGGTCGCGGCTGCGCACGAGCAGGGCGTCCCGGTCGTCGCCTACGACCGGCTCGCCGAAGGCCCGGTCTCGGGTTACGTCACCTTCGACGGTGCGCAGGTCGGCAGGGCTCAGGGCGAAGCGCTCCTGAGGGCCATGGGCGCCCATGCGCAGGACGGCCAGATCGTCATGATGAACGGCCCCACGACCGATCCCAATGCAGGGTGGTTCAAAAGGGGCGCGCTGTCCGTCCTCCGGGGCAGAGCGAAGATCGCCCGGTCGTACGACAACATCGACTGGCGGGCGGGGACCGCGCACACCAACATGTCCGGAGCCATCGCCGCCCTGGGAGGGGAGAACATCGATGGCGTGCTGGCCGCCAACGATCACCTCGCCGGCGGTGTGATCTCCGCCTTCAAGGTCGCCGGCATCACGCCACTACCGCCCATCACCGGCCAGGACGCCGAGCTCGTGGGCGTGCAGCGTATCGTCGGCGGCGAGCAGTACATGACCGTCTACAAGCCGTTCAAGCCGGAGGCCGACGCCGCCGCCACCATGGCCGTTGCCCTGGCGCGCGGCGAGAAGCTCGACGACCTCGCCGATACCAGGGTCGACAACGCCTCCACGAAGGACATCCCGACTGTGCTGCTCGATCCGGTCCCGGTGACCGTCGGCGACATCAAGGACACTCTCGTCAAGGATGGCATATACACGATCGACCAGATCTGTACCCCGGAACTCCGGTCCGCGTGTGACGAGGCCGGACTCACATAGGTCTCAGGGCCAGGCGCACCGCCGAGCAGGCGCTGCCCGGCGGTGTGCTCATGGCCTCAGGACGCCTCTTGCGGCGGGCCGCCGCCTGCAGGCGGACGAGGGTGTCGTGGCCGCCTTCGTCCCAGTACCGGGCGAGCAGGCCCGCGTTGTGCAGGAACAGCACCGTGCGCGGTGCCGCGGCGCGGGCCAGCAGGCGGGCTTCGACGCGCGGCCAAACAACCCGGACGAAAGAGGCGAGGCCTCTCTTGATCTGGCACGGGGCGGATCCCGCGTCGGCGCGCAGGACCTTCTCCCGTTCCTGGCCCTTCTCCGCGGCCAGCGTCCGGAATTCGGCCAGGAATTCACGTCCCCGTCCCAGGTCGGCACTCTCGACCGGATAGGAGAGAATTCTCGCCAGTGAGTCCCTCACGGACTTCGATTCGCTGATTGCGACTGCCGTCGACTTGGTGGAAGAAAATGAGTTTGTCAAGGATCTCCTGATAGCCAAGTATCCGATGATCTATGTGGACGAATACCAGGACTTGGCGCCAGCATTGGACCGCATCGTACGGGTTCTTTGCCTTGAGGGGCGTAAAAGGGCCCTGCTTTTCGCGGTTGGAGATCACAATCAGGCTATCTACGGGTGGACGGGCACCAGGCCGGAACTTCTTCACGAGTTGAGTTCTCATCCTGCAGTAACAAGGGTAGAGCTGAACAAAAATTATCGCTGTGCCCGGAATATCATTGCTCACGCCAGCTTGCTGCTTAACGTAGGGGGGTGCAGGGAGTCTCCGACGGCGGCACAGTGAAAGCTTTTTGGTGCAGGACTGGTGTGCACGAACAAGCCGAGCGGTCAGCCGACATCGCTGAGCGGGAGATTGCTGCAGGGACTCCCGCTCATGAGATCGGCGTACTGTGTCCGATTGGATACTACTCAACTGTAGTAGCTGAGGTTTTTAGGAGACGTGGAATCCCGGTTTGCGATAACGCAAGCCCGTACGGATCGTCGAAAGTTTCCATCTTTATCGAGAAGTTGGCCGCCTGGGTCGCACACGGAGATTCCGGGAAAGGAGTTGACTTCTCTGACCTGGCTGCCGACTGGCGGTTCCTGCTGCGTAGAGAATCCGACGATATTGACATTCACGTCGGATTGGTGAAGCTGGTGAAAGAAAGTTCTGCTGACGAGGGCGAGTACGCTCTCGATTTCATAAAGCGGCTTCTCGCCGCTGGGCTATCAGCAATTTACAAAGATCCAGCAACATCAGAAGACGCCTCAACCCTCGACGAGATGCTAGAGGCTTTCGAGGACGGTGGGGATCTTTCCGAGTGGACGACCTCAGATCTTGCTCACCGCGGAAAGCGAGACGGGCGGGTCGCCCTATTTACAGTCGCTTCATGTAAAGGATTGGAATTTGACGTTTCGGTAATCCTGGGTGCAGAAGAAGGAATGATGCCTCACTTCCTTTCGCTTCGCGATCAAGAAAAAGTGGCCGAGGATCGTCGAAAATTCTATGTCGCGGTCACTCGCTCAAGATGTAAGACCTACGTGCTCTTTTCCGGTTTTGCTGAATGGGGGCCTGGGCGTTCAGGTAGGCCAAGTGGGCCGAGCAGGTTCCTGAAAGAAATGAACCTGATCGAATAGCCGCATGGCCAAGGTCGGTGGAGCGGCTTTGGGCTGGAGCTGCTTTGGCGCGAGTGATCATGGCCCCGTAAGCTTCCGGCGCGTCGGGCAGTCTGTGGACCTGCCCGGTAAAGCACGACGTTGGGGCCATGATCTTCGAGGCTCGCGCCAAAGTGGCTGCCTAAAGCCGTGGAGCCGACCGCCCCAGCCACGACGTATCCCTTCTCTCCGCTCAAGCGGCTGATTGCTCTGAGCGCGGCACGGGCGACCCGACCACCCTCGGCGACCTGCTGAGGGTGGCTTCGGCCTCCGACTTCGACCGCTGGCACGAACAGATCCGCCGCACCGGCGGCTGCGCCGACCCCATCCACCTCACCGGCTGGACCCTCGCCAAGGACAAGACCACCGGCGAGACCCTGCACCACTACTCGACCGAGAACGAGCCGGGCGGACGCCTCCGCGTCGCCTGCGGCAACCGCCGAGCCTCCCGCTGCCCCTCCTGCGCCTTCACCTACGCGGGCGACACCTACCACCTCATCCGCGCAGGCCTGGCCGGAGACGACCGCCGCGACATCCCCGCCACGGTCCGCGACCACCCCCGCGTCTTCGCCACCCTCACCGCCCCCTCCTTCGGCCCCGTCCACAACCGGCCCGACCGGGGCACCTGCCGCTGCGGCACCCGCCACGCCCCGGATGACCCGGTCCTCGGCACCGCACTCGATCCGGCCACGTACGACTACGCGGGCGCCGTCCTGTTCAACAACCACGCCGGGCAGCTGTGGCAGCGGTTCACCAACCGGCTCCGCCGCGAGATCGCCGCCCGTGCGGGCCTGACCCAGCGGGAGTTGAAGGAGTCCGCCCGGCTGTCGTACGGCAAGGTCGCCGAGTTCCAAAAGCGCGGCGCCCTGCACTTCCACGCCGTGATCCGCATCGACGGCCCCGAGGGACCCGACACCCCGCCGCCGTCCTGGGCGACCGTCGACCCTCCTCGCCGACTCCATCCGCGCCGCCGCAGCGCACGCCTACACCTCGGTCTCCGTCCCCGCCGCCGACGACCAGCCCGCCCGCACCTTCCGCTGGGGCACCCAGCTCGACGTCCGCCCGGTCAAGGCCTTCGGCGACGGCTCCGACATCACCGAACAGGCCGTGGCCTCCTACGTCGCCAAGTACGCCACCAAAGCTGCCGAGAACACCGGCACCCTCGACCGCCGCATCGGCGAACTGGCCGACCTCGACCGGCACCAGGTCCCCGACCACACCCGACGACTCATCAAGGCCTGCAAGGAACTCGACCCGCTCTACCCGGATCGGCGCCTGTGGGCCTGGGCTCACATGCTCGGCTTCCGCGGCCACTTCTCCTCCAAGTCCCGCCGCTACTCGACCACACTCGGCGAACTCCGCCAGGCCCGCGCCGACTTCCGCGCCGCACAGGAACGCGAAGCCCTCGGCCTGGACGACCGCGAGCCGGACACCGTCCTGGTCCTCGCTGACTGGCAGTACGCCGGACACGGCCACACCCCCGGCGAATCCGCCCTCGCCGCCACCATCGCCCGCGACCTACAGCTCAACCGCGAAACCGCCCGCGAAGCCTTGCTCAGTGAAGGGGGCACAGCATGACCACTGCTGTCCGATCACGGAACATGCTCACCCTCGCTGAGGTCTGCGAGGAACTGAGCATCTCGCGTTCGACCTTCTACGACTGGCGTGCCAAGCGGCGTGCACCTCGCTGCATCAAGCTCCCGAACGGCGATCTGAGGATCCGGCGGACCGACCTCAACAACTGGCTCGATGACCGGGAGGACGTCGCCTGATGGAGACGACGTACGACGTCAAGGTCTACAAGATCCTCACGTACAAGGGCGCTCGAAAGACCACCTACACGGTGCGTTGGGTGGTCGCTGGCAGGCGCTGGCGCGAGCCGTTCGACACCCTGGCGCTCGCTGAGGGCTTCCGGTCTGAACTGATCCAAGCCACGGGCAAGGGCGAGGCGTTCGTCATCGCGACCGGGCTGCCGGTGTCCCATCGTTCTAAGTCGGCTGCCATGAGCTGGTACAAGTTCGCCGTTCAGTACGTGGATGCCCGGTGGCCCCAACTGGGCGGCAACAGCCGAAAGAACACCGCCAAGACGCTGACGGCAACCACTCTCGCGCTGCTCCGCGCACAGCCCGTCCAGTTCGATCCCGTGGCCGTGCGGACGGCTCTGCGTGAGTGGGCGTTCAACGCGAATCGTCGATCGGAAGCACCGCGGCACGTCGTGGCCATCCTCCGATGGGTTGAGCGGAACTCCCTTCCGGTCTCGGTCTGGGAGGACCCTGAGAAGGTCGACGACGTCCTACAGGCCATTGACACCCGGCTCGACGGCAAGCAGGCGGCGGCCTGGTCCCGCAAGCGGCATCGCCGGATCCTCAACGTCGTCATGAAGTACGCGATCCGGCGGCGGATCCTGCGGACCAACCCCCTTCCCAAGGGCAAGGAGGCGACGACTGCCGCCAAGACGACCAACGCCGTGGACAAGCGCTGCTTGATGAACCCTGACCAGGCGGCGGCGCTCCTCGACTGGATCCGCCGGCGGCCACGTGGGGGCAAGCGACTGCATGCCTTCTTCGCCACGCTGTACTACTGCGGGCCACGTCCCGAAGAGGCCGTAGCCATGCGCGTATGGGACGTGAGCCTGCCCGATGTCGACGCCGACGACCAGTGGTGCGAACTGGTGATCCACACCGCGACTCCGGAAGTCGGCAAGCAGTGGACCGACACAGGAGAGATCCACGAGGAGCGCGACCTGAAGGGCCGAGCCGAAGGAGACATGCGCACAGTGCCGGGGCATCCAGCCCTGACCCGCATCCTGCGGCAGCACATCGAAGACGAAGAGCTCAAGCCGGGTGATCTTTTGTTCCAGGGCGAGAACGGCGGCATCCTCGCGGGCTCCGTCATCCGTCGGGCCTGGCGTAGCGCTCGCCGGGCGGTCCTGGCTCCGCACGTCTTCGATTCGCCGACCGGGAAGCGTGTGTACGACAACCGGCACACCCGCCTGACCAAGTGGCTCAACGACGGGATCCCGCCTGCTCAGGTGGCCGAGTGGGCCGGGAACAGCGTGCCTGTGCTGCTCGCCACCTACGCCCGGTGTGTCGACGGGCAGCTGCCGGACCTGAAGAGGCGGCTCGAAGCTGCCGGGGATCTCCCCGACCTCTTCGACGCTGATGGCGAGCGAGCCACGTCCCGCCCTTCATCCACTCGTCCCACTTGCAGGCGGAGAACGGCGTCTCTCCGGTCTCCCAGTTGAAGTTATTCACCTTCTGAGCCATGGCTCATCCCTCCCATTGCCGCCATTCCTCGGGCCTTTCCCGAGCGCTTCCCGGCGACACCAGAAGAGTGCCCATCCGGAGAGTCACGGTCAAGCCAGGATTGACCACGCTCGGTAATCGCGCGAAAGGCACCCACGATATGTGGCCCATACACGCACCCCACCTGACCTGCGGATAGTCCAAGTGGCCCCGCTATGTTCCACACGCCCCCGCTGACCTGCGGAGTTACGAGGGAACCAACTTGAGCCCCAATCCCACCAGTCAGGTACCCCCCTACCCGGATCGGCGTACGTCCCTCGAACCACACACCCCGTGTCGCTCTCTCGCCGTCGCCCTGTCGCGCACGCGAGCGGCGCTCTCGACCGCTCCCGCCTCAAGATCACCAATGCGTCAGAGAGTGCGTCAGAGACACCCCAAGAGGAACGCGTCAGAGAGCGTCAGAAAGACCGCTTCTGACGCACGTTCTGACGCCCGCGACGCGTCAGAAGACAGGCGTCAGAGAAGTTTCTGACGCTCATCTCTGACGGTCATTCCTGCACTTCAGGCGCGTCAGAGACGCTTTCTGACGCTTGTGCGTGCCGATGTTCTCGAAGAGAACACATCGGCGCACAGCACAGAAGCGACTGAGCAAGATCAACGACTCATGAGCGCGCTCACGCGCGAACGAGTAGGACATCCATCCCCTGTCGCGCGAGAGGGTCACCTCAAGATCATCTCTATGCCGGCGAGCATCGAGAGCGCGACGCGCACGCGAGACTCACTCACAGCTCACGAGACACCGTTAGGAGCGTCTGAGCGCGTCTCAGGAGCTCTCACACGTGCTGAGCACAGACACGCTCGCTCATCACGTCACAGCTCCCGAGAGAAGCGCACAGAGCTTCAACCGCCAGAAAGCCCCGCCCTTCAACAGGACGAGGCTTCCGACTCGTGATGCGGAACCGTCAGGCTGCCACCGTCTGACGGTACGGCGCACGGACGAGGTTGACTGCCGGGCTGAGTTCGCGTTCCGCTCGCACGAGTTCGAGGGCCCGGCGGATGAACTCAGGGCTGTAGTCCATGCTGCGGAGTTCTCGGTACCCGGCCACTATCTCTTCCAACGTCATTGCCGCTCCTTGCTCCTCACTAGCCTTTACGACTGTGCGCAGCACAGTAATTGCCACTCTGCGGCTGCGCACCGTGTGGCTATTCGGTGACCACGAACCACATTCCCGAGTCGTCCTGTTCGACCGTGCCCTCTTCCTTCTTCACCTCATAACGGGCCTGGCGCGCATTCCTGCCGAGCTGGGTCTGAGTGTGCTTGGGGAACTTCTCCCGCAGCTTCTCGACCACGGAGTCCTGCCATTCCTCGTCGGTCAGCGTCTTGCCTCGCAGGACTCCCACGGCAATCTGACGGTTGCTCGCGGGACGCTTCTTCCCTGCTGGTGTGGAACGCTCCTCGCCCGGCTTCTGTGCCGTCACGCGCACGTCGGTCAGACCGCCACCCGAGCTGTCCACGGCGATGAACGCGACCACGTCGTTGGGTAGGTGCTGGATGTCGCCGCCGTTGTCCTTGACCAGGATGATCTTTGCGTATCCCGCCGTTCCCTTGTGTGACCGCTCAACCATCGCCGTGCGGTACTTGGCGGCCTGGGTGAACTTCTGCTTACGGGTGTGGCCGCCCTCCTTGGTCTCGTCCGACTTGTTCGGGTGATCCAGGATGAGCGAGGTAAGAGAGGGGTTCGCCCGGCGGAGCGGCGTGATGTACATGTCCGCCACACGGTCAGGCCCGACGGCATCCGTGGTCGAATTCTTGCCCACGAATCCGATAGCCGGGTCCAGAGCGTCGATGATGACCAGGTCAATCCTCATGCGGAAGTTCGGGACGTAAGCGGGCTTGTCGATGAAGTGGAAGTACATGTCCGCCAGCACCTCAGGCACGCCCATTCCGATGATGCGCTCTCGCGGAGGAGTCGGAGAAGGTGGCTCGAAGTTCCACCACACCACATGCTGACGGTTGCGCACTGCCTGTGCCGACTGCCAGCAGGCAAGCCACGTCTTGTAAGTGCTCTCCGCGCCAAACACCGAGTTATCCGTACCGGCGTAGAAGAGGGCGTTACCTGAGTCGTCGTTGAACCGGCCAGTGGTCAGGCTGTAGCTCTGCGGAATCTCGAAGGGGACACCCGTCAGGCTCTCCGACTTCTCCCGGACAGCAGCGAGGATGTCTGCCTTGAGCGGCATACGGAATTCACGCCGCGTGTCATAAGTGCCGAGTCGGGTGGGGTGATCGATCTGGTAGGCGTCCAAAGCCTCGCTCTCGACCATTTCAAGAGCCAGGTCCTCTTCCGCCTCAGAGAGCGGGTCGGCGTCCATCTGCTCTTGCCAGTAGTTGATATCTGACGCGGCAGTGTCTAGGGCCTCCTGGTACCACTCCTCAAGTTCTAGAGCCTCGGCGTGCGCAGCCTCTATGTCCTGGACCAAGTCAGACTCAGAGCGGAAGTCAACAACGACCCCATCGGGGCCGTCGAATTCGTCGTTTCCCGTGCCGTCATCGCGTGCGCTACTGTTCATCTCAGTTCCTTTCCGGTTCGTTGGAGTGCTCACCCTCGAACCTCTCGTGTTGGGTGTGGTGAATAGGGCGGAGTTCCTCGGCTCCGCCCTATTCCTTTTCCCGCGCACGCTGGCACTCCCGCATCTCGGCCGGAGTCATGCCGTGCTGGCACTGGGCGTGGTCGGCACGGAACTGGTCGCAGAGCTTGCCTGCCCACACTGTCATGGGATGGTCGCACCCCTCGTGCCTGGTCCTCAACCGGCACAGCAGCCGGGCATAGCTGTTGGTCTCGTGATCGCATTCGTAGTGACTGACCTGGCTCCTCGGCATCTTAGCCGCCTCCCTCTCGTTCGGTATTCGGTGTTACCAAAAGCATAGAGACCCGAATTCCATGCACCGAAATACGCATGGGCATCTACCGAATGTGAGCTGCGACACATTTAGTTACCGGCCGGAAATTAAGAGCCGCGACGAATGCGGAATAGCTCAGCGCAGAGCGAGAGACGTACGCAGTGCAGACGCATGATTAGGACGTCTAGAAGCGCCTGTAAGGCGCTGAGCAGTGCTCGCCGACAGAGAGAGACACGCGAGACGTGAGAGCGCCCGAGAAGCGCACAGAGGCGATTCCAGCAGAGAGCCCCGGAGCCTCACACGATCCGGGGTTCCTGGTGTTACTTCGGGGCCACGTTGACAGCAGCGGCTACGGTTCCGCCAGCGCTCATGAGCAGAGCGGCAACGATGGCATAGCGCCAGTTCTCCAGGGAGCCGACCCGCTGTTCCGTGGTCTCGATCTCGCCCTGTAGTTGGCGGACGTCTGTGCCGTGGTCGGTACGGTCCTCGGTCTGCCGAATCAGGAGGTCATCCAACTTGGCTTCGATACGGACCAGCCGCTCAACATCATCTCTGGACAAGTCACTCACGGTGGCCCCTAGAAGTACGTGGTTACGATCACGACACCAGGAGCGCCATTGCCCCCGATCCGGGCTACTTCACTTGGACCTGCACAGCCGCCTGACCCGCCACCGCCGTAGTTGTGGCCTCCATCGCCGTCTGCGGAACCGGTGGTCACGCCCTTACCTCGTGCGCCATTGCCGAGTTGGGAACTTCCGCCTGAGCCACCGGCAGCGCCCTGTGCCCCAACCTTGATGGCGTGTCCGCCGCCCTGACCGGGAATGGCTAGATCAGCCGTGATGGTGCTGGAAGCCGGAGCGCCGTTGATAGCCACGGCGACCGCGTTGTCAGTGGACAGAGAAGCCCCGCCACCGATACCGCCGTTGGCTGAGACGTACGAGCCGAAGGAGGAGGTACCGCCGTTGCCTCCAGTGGCGGCAGACACCGCTACGCCCCCCGCTCCCACGGTCACAGTCACTGAGGCGTCCAGTGCGTTGGCGCTGAACCAGGATTCGCCGTAACTGCCCCCGGACCCGCCAGCTCCGATGGATGTCTGACTGGCTGCCGTGGCTACTGCACCGCCACCAGCACCGCCACCGGCCTGTACCTGGACCCTCACGAGACGCGCACCCGTGGGCTTTTCCCAGGTGTCCGACTCCGTGAAGGTATCGACCTTCGGGTCCATGGGCTTGGTGTCCACGGTGCCGATGATCAGGTACGTGGTGCCCACCGGAACGAGAACGACCCGAGCGCCAGGGATCGGGTAGTAACCCGCCATGACCGCATAGCGCTTTTGACTGACCACCGACTCACCGTCGAAGATGATCCGGGGATTGATGCCGCCGAGGAAGTCTGTGGGGTCATAGTCGTAATCGATCAGGCCCAGCCTGATGGGCTTTCTGGTCGAGGAGTTCCCGCCCTGAGTCTGGGCGAACCCGGTGACGACACGTAGGAAGTTGTGAGCCTGGTCTGATCCGCCTTCTCCGGCCATCAGTCGTCCTCCAAGTTCAGTACGGGAACGATCGATGTTCCACACCGCCCGCATTGCACGCGATAGATCCCGTCTGCATTCTCGTGGAGCGTTACCGGGAACGGTTGGTCGAACACTTCGCAGGGTGGTGTGGTACAGGTTGAGATGCCTTGCACCGAGAGCCAGTCGGCGGTGTTGTCCGGCCAGTCGCCCGCTAGCAGACGCTCACGGAAAGGCGCGGCCAGCGCCTCGTATTCACTGCGCTTCATATCAAGCCGCCTAAATCAAAGCAGGCTGCCATGACAGCCAGTGGATCGTGGTGTCCGCGTCAGACGTGCGGAAGATGTACGCGGTAAACCCGGTCGGTGTCGAGAAGCGGAAGCCGACTTCACGGACACGAGTCCACGGGAATGCCGAGTGGGCACAGAGCAGAACCACCGGTTCGTTCGTGTCCGGCTGGTTGAGCTTGACCTCAGAGGCCGTGGGCGTGTTCACCTGGGGCGAGATGGTCACCGCACCGAAAACGATGTTGGCCGCACTGAGCGCGCCCGACACCACAAGGTCATCCGCGATGGTAGTTACGGCCATAAGTCCTCACGTCCTCTTCCGCCACATGAGCCAGGCGACCTTGGTGTCTGTCGTGTTGTCGCGATAGGTCCAGACGGTCATGCCGGTCGAAGAGAGACCGGAGACGCTGGACTCCAGGACGTCCGTGTTCGGGAGTGAAGTGACTGAGGCACACAGGCCGATGACTGCACCTGTGCCGGCAAGCGACAGACCCGACACCGTGGCCGATGTGGGAGTGTTTGCCACCGGGGTGATCGTGACGTAGCCCTGGGCGATGTTGCCCGCCTTGAGTCGACCGCTAATGCGGAGGTCTCCATTACGTACTTGAGCCATTCAATGCCTCCCGCGGGTTCGGATATGCAGAACGGAGGGTGTGGCACGGGTAGAAGGGAAGACCCGCGTGCCACACCCCCCGCTCGTATTCCCGGGTACCACCGCCGGGAGTTGAAGGCTGGCGCGGGAGTAGTGGATACACCACGCGAGCGAAGGAGGGCCCTACAACCAACTCCGTGGACCGCTCCCACACCAGCCGGTCTGTGTGCCTTACGCGACCCAGCGCGCGTGACCTGGATTGGTCACCACGTCGAGGCCGACCAGGTACCGGTGGTAGAGGTACCGGAGAAGGGCGTCCACGCGGTCGTAGGCGAGCTCCGGGAAGCGCTCCTGGATCTCGTCCCGCGTCAGTCCCTCCGGCTTCTCACGGAGAGCCCTGACCATGCGCTCCCGAGCCTCGCGGATCTTCATCGCGGCTCGTCCGGCAGACGAGAGCCAGGGTCGTTGAGCTGGCTCATCATCTGGTTCCAGGCCGCCGTCTTCTCGGCCTGGGCCGTCGCCTGCTCCCGCTGGCGGAAGGCGATGTCCTCTTCGCCTCGCTGGATGTCCTGCTCGATGAGGGCGTCCTGACGACGCCGGTACTCACTGTTGGAGTCCGGGGGGATTGAGATTCCTCGTCCGGCCATGGTCTGGGCCCTGCCTTTCAGTCACGCGGTTGGATAGGTGGGTTGTGCAGTCGGCCGGCTAGCGGTGCGCACCGGTGACGGCTCGCAGCTTGGCCGCCAGGGCGGCGTCCTGCTGCTCCTGCTGGTCCTCGATAGCGTCGGCCAGGCCCAGTTCGACCAGGTCGTCATAACTGCCGTAGTAAGCCACACGGAGCTTCTCCGCCATGGAGTTGCGGGCACCGTCGTGGATCAGGTCGTTGACGGTCGTCCCAGGCGCGGGCCGACCGTTCGGCCCGTACCGCACTCGGTAGGGCTGGGCGGCAGCTTCCCTCGCCCGCTGGAGGTTCGTCTCCCGCTCCACCCGGCTGTTCTGGTTCATCGCCTCGTACGTCTGACGCCGACGCGCGGCCTCCGCGCTCTCACGCGCCTCCCGCTGGAGCTGTGCGCGTGCGACGTCCTCGGGATGAGCCACGCGCTTCTGGCGGAGCTCCGCAGCGCGCTTACGGACAGCCCGCTCGAACTCGGCCTGTCCCTTCGCGTTGGTCTCGTGGACGTGGCTGTAGTCCGTGTCACCCCGAGCCTGGCGCAGCAGCGCTTCCGTGGTCGGGTCCAGCTTGGGCGTCGACTCGAACCGGCTGGGATCCGTGCCCGCCATGAGCCGGTCCCAGAGCTGCTGACTGACCTTGTCGGTCATTCCATCTCCTCGAATTCCGGGACGGCGTCGCCGTAGCCCTCGCGTACGTCTTGGGTGTGGCGCGAATTCCGAGGCGGCGAGTTGACCCAGGTGGCCAGGGCCTCGCTCATCTTCCGAGTCAATTCCTCGTCAGTCGCGAGCCTTTGGATTAGCGCGGCCTTTTCTGCCTCGCGTTCACGCTTGACCCGCGCCCAGAATTCCTGCACCTCTGGGTCCAGTTCTTCGACGCCCTGACCTAGCCACCTGGCTAGTTCGGCGTCGAGCCCCTTTTCCCATGGAGGGAGAGGGTCGGGCTGGTTCTGCTTCTTCCGAGCCTCACGAACCGTTACCGCGTATTCGCGACGCTGGCGGATCTCCTCATCCGAGAGTTTCCGCGTATTGCATTCCCTCGGAGGCTCGGGCTCCTCGGGCGGGAAGTGATTACCCAAGTCGTACCGCTCGAAGAACAGACGGACCCTGTCACCCTTGGGTGGGTCCTCGTTCCCCCGAGTGAATTCCTCGGGCACTTCATAACCGGCGTCCGCCAGTTCCTTCAACCGGATCAGCAGGTGGCCAGTCCAGGCCATCTCTACTAGGTCCTTGCTCAGTTCGTCGTTCCGCCGCTTTCGCTCCCGCACGACCGGGTGATCCGGGTGCTTCGGGCAGCTCGCGCCATGGGTTCGGCAAACCACCACACCAGCCGCTGCACGCTCACGGAGAAGCCGACTCGACTTGAGAGGCATGGTCAGTCACCCCATACCGGATCGGGCTGGAGCTGGAGAATCTCCAGGGTCTTTTCCATTTCCAGCGTGACCTTGGCGGGTACCTCCAGGCCAAGGAGCTTGGCCACCTTCATGTTCAGATCCGCGATGGTGCGGACACATGCATTCCGCTCCGCCACGGTCTCGGCATTCTCCAGGTTCTTGTGAGCCTCGCGGATCATGTCGGTGAGCGAGGATTCGCGGTCGGTCCGCATGTCGGCGAGAGAATCCTCACCCAGGTTCTTCCGAGCCCGAGCCAGGCGCCGTTCGACCACATCCATGGACATTCCGAGAGCGCGGCAAATTGAGACCTTGCTGTTGCCTCGCTTGAACAGGCGGTAAACCTTATCGGCTTCCTTGTCCAGCTCGGCGACGGTCAGCGTTCCAGCGCCCAAGGGCGCATCCGGATTACGCGGCTTCTTGCCAGCCATACGTTCCTCCCTTCATACCTCGAACCTAAGCCATTCATTGGCAATATCAGAATGACAGACGCTTGACAAAACGGCAAGGTGTTGTATATGGCGCGCGACGTGGGGAAACCGCAATATCGCGGATATCGTGGCTTTATGGATAACGACACGGAAAGTACCAACGCTAAGAGGTGGAAAGCGCGGCGCGACGCCCATTCCAACTGTGACCACGAGAACTCAAAGCGGGCCCGCCATCTATGCCGCCAAGCCAACGGGAGGAAACAGGCTTACACCCGTGGCGTGAGTGACTACGACCGGTTCATGTCCTATGTGGACGACTCGGGTGGGCCCGATGCGTGCCATCTGTGGACGCGGTATCTCGAACCCCAGGGGAAGCGCGGAGAGTTCGACGTTACCGAGGACGGACGACAGCGGAAGTTCAAGGCCACACGGTGGCTCATGGGCCACCTGCGCGGGAAGGAACTGACGCCGAATGAGGTGGTCATGCACTCGTGCGATAACCCACCCTGTGTGAACAGGCGGCATTTGAAGGTCGGCACCCACGCCGACAACATGGTCGACATGGCGAGGAAGGGCCGAGGGAGGAACCAGCACACGGCACGTTCCACACCGCCCGTACGTTCGTGCGAGCCAACTTCGGGTACCCCCTTGACAGTTGCCCTGTGAGCAGGCTCACCCACGCTCTACTCTTGTCACAACGGAGCGTCAGCAACCCACCCACCGACAGTGGTTGAGACGGGAGCGTCACATGGGCACGACTGAGGACCTGATCCGGCAACTCCGAGCACCCGACCAGCGGGGAGCTGGGCGCATCGAGGAAGCCGAGTACGGCGTCCCCAACGTGGAGCGCCTGACCCGCATCGACAACGCGGCCAAGAGCATCCGCTCATGGAACAGCCGGTGCATTCCGGGCCTGCTCCAGACGCCCGAGTACATGATGGGCCTCACCCAGGCGACGAACCCCCACCTCCCGCTCATGGAGGTACGGAAGCGAACTCTCCTCAAGTCGGCGCGCACCCAGGCATTCATGCGGCGCACCATGACGGGCGAACTCGGGATGGCATGGTTCCTCGTCGGGGAACAGGGCATCATCCACTCGACCAGGGATACGAACGCCCATGCGATGCAGCTCCGGCATCTGCTCACCATGAGCGGGCACGCGAAGATCATGATCCAGGTGTTGCCCGCCCACAAGATCCCGCCCGCGCTGTCGGATCACTTCCTCCTGTGGGGACTGGAGGAGGAGAGCGCAGACCCGGACGGGCCCAGGATCCCGCCACAGCGCATGGGCTACATTGAGACGATCATGGGCGGGTGGTACTCGACTCGCCTGGATGACGTGGCGCGGATGCACTCCGCGTTCTCCGACATGATCCGGGAAGCCATGTCCCCCGATGACTCCCGGACGTTCATCAGGGAGGTACTGGCCTCATGGCGCGCACTTCAAAGCCGCACATCACCCGACTCCACGACGGAGCCCGGTTCGAGTTCTCCAGCTACACCAACGACGACTGCCTTGGAGTTGCCGCCCCAGCATCCGGAGATGTAGCCGTCCTCGACTCAAAGGACCCTGCCGGTCCGATACTTGAGTTCCGGCGTGACGAGTGGGCGGCGTTCGTCTCGTTCGTCCGCGCGCTCTGACGTTCCACACCAGCCCGACGAGAGCCCCGAGACTTGCTCAACTCCCTTGAGTCTCGGGGCTCTTGCATGTCTCGTCTCGCGAGTGCGAGCGAACGTCACGCGCTCTCTTGCTCCCAAACGGAGCTCAGGCGCGTCTCTCGGCTCCCAGCAGTACGAGAGCGACAGAAGACACGCACTCAGCAACCGATCTCGTCAGAGAGCGCCTGAGAGCTTTCCGCTCATCCTGGCTGGTCAGCGCGTGCCGGCGAGCACGTCTAGCCGCGCCATCGCGACCATGAGAAAGGGCCCTGACGCTCGATGCGTCGGGCCCTTCTCTGCTGGCGCTGGACTACTTCGCGGTGTCGTCGGCCTTCGGCTCGACAGCCTTCGCGGGAGCGGGCGTTGCCTTCTTCGCGGCGGTCGTCGTGCGAGTGGGCGACTTCTTCGCAGCCTGGGCGGCAGCGGGCTTGGCGGCAGCCGTCGCGGCCTTCTTCGCCGGAGCCTTCGCGGTGCCGGGCGTCGCAGCCTTCGACGCGGTGTCGGCAGGCTCAGCAGCGGCGCGGAGAGCCTTACGGCAAGCGGCACGACCAGCCTTGGTCTTCTCGTGTGCGCACTGGCTGTGGTCGAAGTGAGAGCGGGTCATGTCGGGCTCCTCGGTGGGTCGTTGTCGTGCTGGCAGGACGACACTCCCGGAGTTCGGGACCCAGTCCGAAGGGCTACGGCTGGTCTCCGTGGCGAACTGTTACTGATCGGCGGCTCACGTGCTGTCCAGCGCGGTGCGCTAGCCTGCCCACCGAGAAGCCCCCTCACTGCGATTGAGGGGGCCTCTCTTATGGGCGCGTGTGCCGTGCGCTCGGGACTAGAAGGGACTGATCATGTCCCACACCGCCCTGACGAGAGTGGCGATCCCCTCCCACCCGAGCACGGTGACGACGACAGCCAGCCATGCGGCGGCGAGTCCCCCGGCCAGGGCGGCGAAGTGACGGCGCTGAGAGGCCGGGCTGGTGTGGCACGTAGCGCATACCGGGTCCTCTTCGAACGAGGTCGGCGCGGGTACCAGGTTGACGCCGCATCGGGTGCATGAGACGTACGTGGTGCCGCGTCGGCGGGTGTAGCGAAGGCGGGCGGTGTGCTTACGCATCGTGTGCTCCTCGTGTCGGTGACGTGACACGGCGAAGCTATGGACCACGGAGAGTGACTCCGTAGGGTCGGAGCGCAACTCCTAGGCGGATCGTGATGTGAGCGGTGGTGATGGTCGTGGATCATCATGGCTAGTACCTGTCCCCGAGCTGGTGCACGGCGTTGACTGCCCGCTGGCTCGCTTGATCGTGGGCGTAGCGGCGCAACATAGCCGCGCTCTTCCACCCACGGACAGCCATGACGTTCTCCCCGCTGACCCCGTTGGAGAGGAGGTCATCCGTCCACGTATGGCAGTAGGAGTGCGGCGACACCTCGGCGGAGTCGTACCCGGCCTCCTCGGCTCGCCGCTTCACCATCCGGTACAGACCCGAGTAACGGAGGCGGTTCCTGTTCCTCGTGCCGAGCCAGAGCCACGGGCCCTGAGAGAGGCTGTGCTCTTCCCGCGCCCGTAGGTACCGCTGGAGTGCCTTCACCGTCTTGGGCTGGAGCGGAATGGTCCTGCCGTCCTGGCTGTTCCTGTCGCCCTTCAGAGGGACGACGACCAGGGTGTGACCGTGGAGGTCCAGGTCTTGGACCCGGAGGTTCAGAAGCTCCTCGGCTCGTAGACCCTCCGTCAGAACCCTGATGATGGCGTGGTCTCGCGTGGTCTCGAAGTCTCGGACGCGCGGGTTGCCATTACCCGTGACTTTGAGACAGTCCGTCACGAACTCAGAGGAGAGGGTCTTTGGCTTCCCCTGCGGCGGCGCTGAGTAGCGGTGGAGCTTCTTGTCACGCCACGGGTTCGGATGCTCGTACTCCTCCTCCAGCCACGCGAACAGGACGCGCACGTTCCGCTGGAGTGTGGAAGTTCCGCCGGTGTACCCGCCCTTGCCGTCCTGGCTCTTGGGCACGTCGTGGGTCTCGTAGTGATGGCGGAAGAACCGGTTCAGCGTGGCTGTGTCGCAGGCGGTGAAGTCTTCTTCCACACCAGCCTGCGTCATCCATCGGTGCAGCGTGCGCGCGCCGGTCATGTACGCCCGGATGGTGCCCTGCTGATACGGGCGACCGAGTCGGTTCGTGGTCGTGCTGAGGTGCAGCTCTAGTTCATCGAGCATCGCAGCGCGCACGTCCTGAGCATCCCTGAGGACGCGTACGGCGCTCTGTGCGTGCGCCTGTGCACTCTCGTGATCTGTCGGCGTAGACGTGCGCCTAGCACTGCGCAGCGGGCTCCGTCGAATCGTCTCGCCCACTGTCTTGCGTGGTGTTGCTGGCACGCTGTGTGACCCTCCTGCGGGAGGGAGCTAAGCAAGATCAATCTCCTGAGACTTCTTGCCTAGCTCCGCTGGACATGAGTGTCACAGCGGTATGGATCAGCGTTTGTGCAGCTCAGACATACTGGGCGCCCCCGGCAGGACTCGAACCTGCGGCCAAGCGCTTAGAAGGCGCCTGCTCTATCCACTGAGCTACGGGGGCCAGGTGTGGTGGCCTGTGGCACTGATGCCCGGGTGTGGGCGGATCCGTGACCTTGCCGGGGACAAGGATAGGGCTCCCTTGCCCTGGTCCCCGGTGCTTCGCCTCCGTGGCTCAATGTGGAGGTTCGGTGAAGCGGTCCTGATAATCGCAGGCAGGTGCGAATCGTGCATCGCTTTTGGCGTCTGGCGCCCCTGGTGTTGTGCACTCGTTATGCCTGCGCCCCAGTCGTCCCTTCCGCCCCCTGTGTCCGATCGGCGCGCAGATGTAGTCATATGCTTCAGAAAACCTCCAAAATTGGGCATTCTTCGCATGTGGTGACCTTGGACGTACGGCCTCAGCTGCTCGACGCACTTTCCGCCCTGCGCGACCGTGTCGCCGCCGCACGCTTCCCGCTACCCCTGGCGGGGGCCCCACGCGCGCGTGCCAACCGCGACGAACTGCTCGCGCAGCTCGACGACTATTTGGTGCCCCGGTTGAGGGAACCCGAAGCGCCATTGCTCGCCGTGGTGGGGGGCTCCACCGGCGCCGGAAAGTCGACACTCGTCAACTCCCTTGTGGGGCGTCGCGTCAGCGAGGCGGGAGTGCTGCGGCCCACGACGCGCACTCCGGTGCTGGTGTGCCACCCGGAGGACCACCACTGGTACAGCGGGATGCGCGTACTGCCCGACCTCACACGCGTATGGAGGCCGCAACCGGACCCCAAGGGCGACGTGCTGCAGCCGGACGGTCCACGCGCGCGCGTGCTGCGTATCGAAACCGCCGACACCCTCCCGCGCGGGCTCGCACTCCTCGACGCGCCCGACGTCGACTCCTTGCTGGCCGACAACGGCGTCCTCGCCGCCGAGCTGATCTGCGCGGCTGACATCTGGATCATGGTCACCACGGCCGCGCGGTACGCCGACGCCGTGCCCTGGCATCTGCTGCGTACCGCCAAGGAAAATGACGCCACGCTCGTCACCGTCCTCGACCGTGTCCCGCACCAGGTGGTCTCCGAGGTGTCGCGGCAGTACGGCGCTCTGCTCACCAAGGCGGGACTCGGCGACGTGCCCCGCTTCACCGTGCCCGAGCTGCCCGAGTCCGCGTGGGGCGGTGGGCTGCTTCCTGCCACCGCCGTGGCGCCGCTGCGCACCTGGCTCACCCATCAGGTGCAGGATGCCGGTGCCCGGCAAGAGGTGATGGCGCGTACGGCGTACGGAGTGCTCGACTCGCTGAAGACGCGGATGCCCGAACTGGCCAGTGCCGCGGCCGCGCAGTACGCCGCCGCGCTGCGGCTCACCGCAGCCGTCGACGGGGCGTACAACAGCGAGCACGCGCGCGTGCGGGGTCGTCTGCAGGCCGGAGCCGTGCTCGCCGGGGACGCGTTGAAGCGGTGGCGCAGCTACCCGCTGGACTGCACCGCCGGTGAACTGCTCGACGCGCTCGTCGAGAGCCTGGCCGCACTGCTGCTGTGCGCCGTCGCCGCCGCCGACGAACGCATCGACGAGGCCTGGCGCCGCGAACCCGCCGCGAACGACCCCGGTCTGACGAACCGTGATCCGGGTACCGAAGACGCCGAGCATCGGATCGGGCTGGCCGTACGGCGCTGGCGGCGGGTCATCGAGGAGTACGCCGAGGACGAGGTACGCCACCTGGACAGGAGCATCGCGCCCGACGCCGAGGTGGTGGCCGCGCTGGTCGCCACCTCGCTCCTGGGCGGTCGCCGGGCGCGGTCCGCGGGCGAGAGCCTAGCGGAGCGGATCGGTGCGCACGGCGCTCTGCGGCTGCGCGACCGGGCCGGGCGACTGCTCACGGACTACCTCGACAAGACGTTGCACGCCGAACGAGAGCGACGGCTCGCCCCGCTCGATGCCCTGGACGTACGCCCGGAGCCCCAGGCCGAACTCATCGCCGCGCTGTCCGTACTGCAGAAGGAGAGGTGACCGAGGTGACCGCCGCCACGGATCACAGGGATCACTCCGACCACTCCGGAGACGACGAGGGACAGAGGGACGAGGGAGACGGGAAGGGTGAGCACGCGCGCGTGGATGATGCCGAGGACACCGCCCCCTTGGAGGCTGTGAAGTCCATGGAGTCCGCGGATTCCACCGACGCGGACGCGGACGCGGACCAGGACTCCGAAGGCTTCTGGGACGACGGGCTGATCGCACGCCGCGTGTCCGCGACAGACGAGGCGCAGGGGTACGGACAGGTCGTACGAGAGCCGGTCGGGGAGCCCTGGTCGCCGCCTGCGCCTCCTCTCGCGTACGACAGGACGCTACGGTCGCGTCTCGACGCACTGCGCGAACTGGTGGGCCTGTCCCGGACCCGGCTCGACAGCAGGACGCTCGCCGAGGCGGGGCGGGTCCTCGACGCGGCGGCGGCACGGCGCCGGCTCTCAGGGCAGCACACCGTCGTCGCCATCGCCGGAGCCACCGGCAGCGGCAAGTCACAGCTCTTCAACGCGCTCGCCGGAGTGGCCATTTCGGAGACCGGAGTACGCAGGCCGACCACCGCCGCGCCCATCGCGTGCAGCTGGAGTGACGGCGCCGCGACGCTCATCGACCGGCTCGGCATCCCTGGGCGGCTGCGACGGCGCCCGTTGCAGAGCCCGGAGGCCGAGGCGCAACTGCGCGGGCTCGTCCTCGTCGACCTGCCCGACCACGACTCCGCGGCCGTCCAGCACCGCGAGCAGGTGGACCGCATCCTGGGGCTCGTCGACGCGGTCATCTGGGTCGTCGACCCGGAGAAGTACGCCGACGCCGTGCTGCACGAGCGCTATCTGCGGCCCATGGCGGGTCACGCGGAGGTCACCTTCGTAGTGCTCAATCAGATCGACCGGCTGCCCGGAGAGGCCGCCGACCTCGTCCTCGACGACCTCAGACGACTGCTCGACGAGGACGGGATCGCGCTCGGCGAATACGGTGAACCGGGCGCGAACGTGCTCGCGGTGTCCGCCCTCACCGGCAAGGGCATCGGCGAACTCCGCGAGGCGCTCGGCCACTTCGTGGCAGAACGGGGCGCCGCGGCACGCCGGATCTCCGCCGACCTGGACTCGGCGGCGGCGCGGCTGTGGCCCGTCTACGCGAACGGACGGTGGGCCGGGCTCAGCGAGGAGGCGCGCGACGAGTTCGCCGACCGGCTCGCGGACGCGGTGGGCGCCACGGCCGCCGGAGAGGCCGCCGAGCGCGCCTGGCGCCGCCACGCCAACCGCGCCTGCGGCACGCCCTGGCTGCGGCTGTGGCGCTGGTACCAGGATGTGCGTGAATCGCCGACCGGGCGCCAGGCCGTGCGGGCGCACGCCGAGGAGGAGGCAACGGCGCGCCAGCGCGTGGAGCAGGCGGTGCGTACGGTGGCCGAGCAGGCGTCCGGCGGACTGCCGGCGCCCTGGGCGCAGGCGGTGCGCGAGGCGGCCGTACGAGGATCGCAGGGGCTGCCCGAGGCGTTGGACGAGCTGGCAGCAGGGGCCGGGACTCCGGCCGGGCGACCGCCGCGGCCCGGCTGGTGGCCGCTGGCCGTGCTGGCGCAGGCGTCCATGACCATCCTCCAAGTCATCGGCGGGCTCTGGCTGTTGGGGCAGGTCATCGGCTTCATGTCACCGAATCTCGGGGTGCCCGTGCTGCTGATGGCGATCGGCATCGTCGGCGGTCCTGCCATCGAGTGGGCCTGCAAGCTGGCGGTACGCGGTCCGGCGCGACGGTACGGGGACGAGGCGGAACGGCGATTGCGGGAGGCAGCCGAGGCATGCGGCCGGGCGCGGGTGCTGGATCCGGTGGCGGCGGAGCTGCTGCGATATCGGGAGGTACGGGAGCAGTACGTGCGGGTCACGGGGGTCGGAACCCCGATCGGGTGACCGAGTTGTCCACAACCGGGCGGTAGCCCACAGCGCTCAGCGGGCTCGGGCCGGCGGAGGCAGTCTGGGACCGCGGCGATCACAGCGCGATCGTCGCGACAGACGCAGCCGTACGGGACGAGCCCGTACGCGTGTGGACATGGGAGGGATCCGGCCATGAACGAGATGACGGTGTGTGCGGTGGGGAACGTCGCTACGCAGCCGGTGTACCGGGAGACCGCGGCAGGGGCGTCGGCGAGGTTCCGGCTGGCGGTGACGCAGCGGTACTGGGACCGCGAGAAGAACGCGTGGACGGACGGCCACACCAATTTCTTCACGGTATGGGCCAAGAGGTCGCTCGCGAGCAATGTCCAGGCGTCCGTGACGCTGGGCGATCCGGTCGTCGTCCAGGGCAGGTTGAAGGTCCGCACCGATCAACGCGACGGCAAGACATGGACGTACGCCGACATCGAGGCGTCCGCGGTCGGCCACGATCTGTCGCGCGGCTCAGCGATGTTCCGGCGGGCGAACAGGGGTGAGATGGCATCGGCCGCGCCACCCCGGCCGGAGCCCAACTGGGAAACGGAGCCGGGAGGCCAGCCGACCGTGACTGCCCAACAGCAGGCGGAGCCAGCTCTGGTGACGTGACGTCAGGTGCGTCGGCGCGTCGGTCGAAGTGCGGCTTATCGGCGAATGTGTCTCGGACAGTCCCCGTGGATTTGTCGACACTTTCAACTCGGATGCGATCTTGGCGATAACGATTCCGAGTCGGATCGGTTATCAGATGGGATGCCTGGGGAGCGTGGTCCGCCTCGTACCTAGGATGCCGGGCATAGCTCTCGGGGCTTCTGATTCTGCTGGTGGGACCGCAACCCCCCACGTCAACGGGTCCTGCTCGAAGGGGAATTCTGTGCTTTGTTCGTTCTCTGCGTTGTCCGTACGTGGGCGAGGTGTCGCCCGCCTCGCGGCGGCGACGCTGGTGTCCGGGCTCGTCGTGGTGAGCGCGATGACCACGGCGGGTGCGGCAGCTGCTGCCGACGACGAGATCCCGCAGAGCCGGGGTGGCGCGACCGCCACCATCGGTGGGCTGAAGACGTCCGGGTTCGCCGTCATACACGACAACGGCGAGGACAGGCAGGTGCCCGCGGGGCTGTTCGAGATGTCCGTCGACAACGGCGGCACTCTGCAGACCTACTGCGTCGACATGGACCACCCGACGCAGATGTCCGCCAAGTACCAGGAGACGCCCTGGAGTGGTACGTCGCTGAGCGGCAACCCGGAGGCGGGCAAGATCCTTTGGATCCTGCAGAACTCCTACCCGCAGGTGAACGACCTCTCGGCGCTGGCCAAAAGAGCCGGCGCGAGTGGTCTTACCGAGGAGGACGCGGCGGTCGGGACGCAGGTGGCGATCTGGCGGTACTCGGACGGTGCCGACGTGGACGCGGTGAACCCGAAGGCGGAAAAGCTCGCCGACTACCTGCACAAGAGCGCGCGCAACGTCGCGGAGCCCGAGGCCTCGCTGACCCTGGGGCCGCCGGCGGTCTCCGGGCGCTCCGGTGAGGTACTCGGCCCCGTCACGGTCCACACCAACGCGGGCAGTGTGGGGGTGACGCCGCCCGCCGACGCGACGAGCGGGGTGAAGGTCGTCGACAAGGACGGCCGGGCCATCACCTCCGCGGTCGACGGCAGCCAGCTGTTCTTCGACGTGCCCGAGGGCGCCGCGGACGGCTCTGCCGCGCTGACGGTGCAGGCCTCGACCACGGTGCCGGTCGGCCGGGCCTTCGCCTCCGAGAACAGAAGCCAGACGCAGATCCTCGCGGGCTCCAGTGAGTCGACGGTCTCCGCGACGGCGACCGCGAACTGGGCCGAGGAGGGCGCGATACCCGCGCTGTCGGCCGAGAAGAACTGCGCCAAGGGAGCCGTGGACATCACGGCGGCCAACGCGGGGGACGAGCCGTTCACCTTCGAGCTGATGGGGGCCCAGCACACCGTAGAGGCGGGCACGTCGCAGACCGTGACGATTCCGCTCCAGGAGGACCAGGCGTACGACTTCACGATCAGAGGGCCGAACGGCTACGAGAAGCGGTTCAAGGGCGTCCTCGACTGCCGGACGCAGAGCAGCACGGGCGGTGAGACCACACAGACGCTGAGCGAACCGAGCCCGGCCACAGTCGGCGGCACCTCCACCGGCGGCACCGACCTCGCCGAGACCGGCAGCTCCAGCGTCACCCCGGTGATGGTCGAAATCGCGATCGCCCTGCTCGTGATCGGCGCCACCGCGCTGCTCCTCGTCCACAAGAAGAAGCCGACTCAGGACTGAATGACGCGTGACTGAATGCCTCGGGACCGAGCGACGAATGACCGCACCTTGACAACTGCACAGTGAGCGATCGCGCGCGTCAGCGGCACCGGTTGGTGTGACTGATGTCGACGACGAAGCGCTCCGGGGAGTGCAGTTTGAAGGCCTTGTACGTGGGCTTCGTGTGGAACGCGGCTCCGAACGTGACCGTGCCCTCGAAGTCGCCGGTCAGGGCGAGGCCCTTGAGTTTGGGCAGGTGGATCTTCAGCAGCTTGGGACCCTGGTAGACCGACCGGCCCGCCTCGTTGTGCGCGGCGGCGGGGGAGAGCTTGATCTCCAGGAAGTACTTGCCGGCGAGCGGGACCTTCGCTCCGGTGCCGTCGTAGCGCAGTTCCCTGACCGGTTTCACGGTGACAGGGGGCATGGTGCCCCGGACGTCGATGACGATCCGGTCGTGCGAACAGTGCCCGCCCCAGCGGGCGTTGACCACGAGGGGGGTCGCGGGAGTCTGCCGGGAGGCGGCTTCGGCCTGTGCGGAGGTGGAGGCGGAGGCCGAGGTAGACGCAGAGGCGGGAATCGTGGTGCCGACTGCGGCGGTGAGAAGGATGCCTGCGGCGATGGCCGCGCGGCGTGGATGATGTTGCATGACGCCCCCGATTTCTCCTGGTGAGGGGCAGCGATTTCATTATGTGGGACATCCGGCAGAGTCATACGGTTGCATCGCTTGTGATGCGATTCGCCGGGTTTCCTGTTCCCGGATCTCTGGGCCCGGATTTTCCGGGCGTATCAGGTGCCTCAGTCGTCCGCGGCCAGCTCCGCCGGTGTGGCGATGACGTCCACGAGGGCGTCGCCGCGTAGCGCGGTCAGCGCCAGTGGCCGTCCGATGGCGTCCTCGAGCATCAGCCGCTGCAAGGTCTGTGCGCTGCTGACCGGCTCGTCGTGGGCGGTGAGCAACAGGTCGCCGGCGCGCAACCCGGCGCGGGCGGCGGGCGAAGCGGGTACGACCTCGACGATGCGCAGGCCGTTGCGTTGGCCAAGCCGTGCCCGAAGCGGCGGCGGGAGCGGTGCGGGTGTGCCGACGAGGCCGAGGTAGGCGCGGCGGACTCGGCCGTCGGCGAGCAGGGCGGCGACGATCCGCCGGCTGGTGTCGTTCACCGGGATGGCCAGGCCGAGGCCGATCTCTGCGATGGCGGTGTTGATGCCGACCACCTTGCCGTCGGCGGTGGCGAGGGCTCCGCCCGAACTGCCGGGATAAAGGGCGGCATCGGTCTGGACGACATCGTCGATGACGCGCGTCGTGGAGCCGGTGCTCGCAGGCAGCGACCGTCCCAGGGCGCTGACCACGCCCGCTGTGACGCTGCCGGCCAGCCCGAGTGGGTTGCCGACCGCGACAACCAGCTGGCCCACGCGCAGTGCGTTGGCCTCGCCGAGTCGGGCCGGCGGCGGGGTCGGCCCGTCGGCGCGGACCACCGCGAGGTCGGACAGCGGGTCGGCGCCGATGACATGGAAGGGGGTGGTCGTACCGTCCGCGAAGGAGGCCGTACCGGCGTCGGAGTGCCCGACGACATGGGCGTTGGTGAGCAGGAAACCGTCGTCCGTGAAGACCACCGCTGAGCCGGTGCCCATCACGAACCGCCCTCTGTAGCGCCGGTGCGCGACGTTCAGGGCCGCCACCTTCCCAGTGAGCTCGGCGGCGACCGAGACGACGACCTGGGAGTACGTGTCGAGCGCGGCCTGCTCCCCGCGGGAGCGGTCGGGCTCGGAGACTGTCTCGGCCACGAGTCGACCCTTTCGGCTTGCACAAGCTCTGAATTACATGATTACAACTTTGCGCGGCTCAGTGGGCCGGACTTCGCTGTGGGCGGAGCGGACGACGGTGAGGCCGATGACGTGAGCCTGAAACCGCCCAGCCGCAGCCGTCCCACCGCCTAATCGCCGAGTTCGGTGAAGAGGGTCAGCTGGAGGGCGGCCGGGGCCTCGAGCCGGGAGTTCAGGGAGTTCCAGGGGGTGCGGGTCGGCTCGGCGAGCACCTGGGCTCCGGCGGCGGCCAGCTGCGACGTGGTGGTGGCGGAGTCGTCGACCTGGAAGGCGACCCGGATGTGGCCGGCGACCCGCTGTCCGACCTCGACTTCGTCGATGAAGGCGGCGTGGTTCGGATCCGTCAGTTCCAGCGTGGCCCGGCCGGCGTCGAGGATGGTGACTCGTCCGCCGGGGGAGGAGAACGCGCCGCGCTCGGTCAGACCGAGGACGTCGCGGTAGAAGTGCAGCGCCGCGTCGTAGTCGGCTGCCGTGACCACCAGGCGGAGTTCGCGTACGGCGGGTTCGTCGGGCATATCGGCTCCTTGGAGATCTCGAATCGGACCAGGGTCGACCCAGCCCGCCGCTCCGGGAGGGGACCCGGAGCCTCGGCGGTACAACCGTCCTGTGTCCATTCGGATTCCAACTCGCCGCATCGAGCCCGGCGGCGCGCGCCCGGCACCGTACCCGTACGGCACCGGCAGTCGCGGTGTGCGTAGTGGCCGCCGTCACGGCTGGAGCGTTCGCCGCGCCGACGCCAACGACCGTCAGCCGGCAGGGCACAGCGCCGCACCAGCCCAACAGGCCAAACAGGCCGAGGCGGAACGGGTCGCCCAGCGCATCGCAGCCGATGGCGAAGCGGAACTGGCACGGCGGCGAGCACGCGAGCAGGCCCGCTAGGCCGAGGCCGCCGACGCCCGGGCCGAGAGCTGCGAGTCCCGGGCCTGCGCCCCGTCCGTCCGCGGAGACTCCATGTAAGTCGCCTTGACCGAGGGCCTGTTCGCCGAGGGTGACCGGCTCACCCCCACCGGTGTCCGCCAACTCACCGTCTTTGGTGGCCGCCTGGCCGACCGCAAGGCGTACATCGAGATCCACGGCCACGTCGCCACCGTCCAGGGCGCCCCCGAAGCGCCAGTTCCGTCCTCGCCCTGTGGCGCGCCCTCGTGGCCGCCCGCGAACTCGGCGCCGCCAGCGGGCAAACCAACCTCTCACCGCTTCACCTTCGCCAGCGCGGATCAGCAGGACGCCGCCCCGTGCGACAGCGCCGCACGAAACCGAACGGTAACCGTGGTGATCACACCCGGGTAGAGAGTGGTACGAACAGGCCCCGGCCCGGTCGCAGTCAGCCACCGACTGGCTAGACTCGCACCCCCGTGCACGTGATCGCGCCACGCACGGGCCATGCCGTTCCCGAAGGGTTTCGACGCTTGATAGCCATCGAAGAGGTCAGCAAGCGATATGCCGACGGCACGGTGGCCGTCGATCGCCTGTCCCTTGAGATTCCGAACCACTCCATCACCGTCCTGGTCGGGCCTTCGGGGTGCGGCAAGACCACCACGCTGCGAATGATCAACCGCATGGTCGAGCCCAGCAGCGGCACAATCCGGGTGAACGGCGAGGACGTCCAGCGTCAGCCGGTCAACGCCCTGCGCCGTTCCATGGGTTACGTCATCCAGAATGCCGGCCTCTTCCAGCACCGCACCATCATCGACAACATCGCCACCGTGCCGCGGCTGCTGGGCTGGTCCAAGCAGCGCGCCCGGGCCCGGGCGGCCGAGCTCATGGAACGGGTCGGCCTCGACAAGGACATGGCCCGCCGCTACCCGTACCAGCTTTCGGGCGGTCAGCAGCAGCGTGTCGGCGTGGCCCGTGCGCTGGCCGCGGACCCGCCGATCCTGCTGATGGACGAGCCGTTCTCCGCCGTCGACCCGGTCGTCCGCCGGGGTTTGCAGGAGGAGTTGCTGCGGATTCAGGGCGAGCTCGGCAAGGCGATCGTGTTCGTCACGCACGACATGGACGAGGCCATCACGATCGGCGACCGTATCGCCGTGCTGCGCACCGGCGGCCGGCTCGCCCAGTTCGCCGCGCCGGACGAACTGTTGTCGTCGCCCGCCGACGAGTTCGTGGAGGAGTTCCTGGGCGGCGACCGGGGCATCCGCGGACTGTCGTTCCTTTCCACGCGCGACCTCGAACTCGACCGCTCCCGGGTCTTCCCGATCAGCACCGACCGGCAGCGGATCGCCGAGGCCGCCGGCTCCCAACCCGCCTATGCCCAACCGGTTCTGGTCACCGACGCCGACGGCAAGCCCCTCGGCTGGACCGACCCCGCGGCCTGGGACGGCGACGCCGTGACCCTGACGCCGTACGGGCAGAGCTTCGAGATCGGCCGGGACTCCCTGCGGGTGGCCCTGGACCGGGCGGTGCTGTCGCCCACCGGTCACGCGGTCGCCGTGGACGGGGCGGGACGAGTGCTGGGGATCGCCGGTCAGGAGACGATCGCCGCGGCGATCGGCGCCGCCCGCCGGCAGCACGCCGCCGGCTCCTCGGGCTCCGCGCGGGGCACGGACTCTCCGCAGGACCCGCCTCCGGTGAAGGCCACGCGATGAACGGCTTCTTCGACATCCCGAGCGACCTCCAGAGCAGCTATTTCGGCCTGATCTCCACGCACCTGCAAGAGGCCCTGATCCCGGTGCTGGTGGGCTTCCTGCTGTCGCTGCCGATCGGCCTGCTGTGCGTCCGCGTCCGCTGGCTCTACCCGCCCGTACTGTGGACCACCACGGTGATCTACGCGATCCCGTCGCTCGCCTTCTTCGTGGTGCTCATCGACTACACCGGGCTGAGCAAGCTCACGGTGATGATCCCGCTGTGCCTGTACAGCCTGGTCGTCCTCGTCCCGTCGGTCGTCGACGGCATCCGGTCGGTTCCCGAGGAGACGAACGCCGCTGCCCAGGCCATGGGCATCGGCCTCGTACGCCGCTATCTGCAGGTCCAACTGCCCATCGCCGTACCCGCGATCATCGCCGGACTGCGGGTGGCCGCCGCCTCCAGCATCAGCCTGGTCAGCGTCGGCGCGCTGATCGGCAACCAGGGCGCGCTGGGCAATCTGCTGACCACCGCGCTGCTCTACCAGCGCCCCGCGCTGGCCCTGAACTCGGTGGTCACCACCGCCGTACTCGCCGTACTCGTCGACGCCCTGCTCGTCCTCGCGCGCCGGCTGCTCACCCCCTGGCAGCCGCCGTCCGACAGCAAGGCCAGGCGCACGGCCCTGCGTACCGCCGCGGGCCCCTCGGCGGGGGACCCGTCCACAACGGCGGGCGCCGCCCGCGCACCGGAGCGCGTCTCGTGAACGTACTGAACTTCATGGAGTCCTTCTTCAACGACAGCGCCCACTGGAGCGGCTACGACGGCATCCCGCAGCGCGTGTGGGAGCACCTTCAGTACTCCGCCGCGGCGCTCGCGATCGCCGCGGCCATCGGCCTGCCGATCGGTCTGGTCACCGGGCACACCGGCCGCGGCGGCAACGCGATGGCGTTCGTGGCGGCGGCGGCCCGCGCCCTGCCTACGTTCGGGCTGCTGGTGCTGATGTTCGTCTGGCTCGGGCTGAGCGTGCTGCCCGTGATGATCCCGCTGGTGGTGCTGGCGATCCCGCCGATCCTCATCACCACCTACGAGGCGGTGCGCACCGTGGACCCCTCGCCCGTCGACGCCGCCCGCGGAATGGGCATGTCGCAGTCGCAGATCCTGTTCCAGGTGGAGGTGCCGGCCGCGCTGCCGCTGATCTTCAGCGGGCTGCGTTCGGCGGCGATCCAGATCGTCTCCACGGCGACGATCGCGGCGTACGTCTCTCTGGGCGGCGTCGGCCGGTACATCGTGGACGGCCTGTACCAGCGGGACTACGAGAAGGTGGTCGGCGGCGCCACTCTCACCGCCGCCCTTGCCCTGCTTGTCCTCGTGGTGTTCTGGGCCGCGGGCCGCACTGCGGTGTCCCCGGGTGTGCGCAGTCGCGGGGCGGCCTGACCGTGGGCCTCCCCCCGCCGGGTCACCGCCGTTCGGCGGTGGCCAGGGCGTGTTCGAGGACCACGAGCAATGCGTCTCGGACCGAGCCGCGTTCGCGGGCGTCGAACACGGTGAGCGGGACGTGGTCGCCGACGTCGAGGGCCCACCGTACGTCGTTCAGGTCATGCTCGACCTTGCCGTCGAAGGCGTTGACGGCCACCGCGAAGGGGATCTGCCGGTGCTCGAAGTAGTCGACGGCCGCGTAGCAGTCGTCGAGGCGGCGGGTGTCGACGATGACGAGTCCGCCGAGCGCGCCGTCCACCAGGTCGTCCCACATGAAGCCGAACCGTTCCTGGCCGGGCGTCCCGAACAGATAGAGCTTCAGCGTCGGGTCGAGCGTGACGCAGCCGAAGTCCATGGCGACGGTGGTCGTCATCTTCTCCGGGGTGTGTGAGAGGTCGTCGACGCCGGCCGCGACCGAGGTTATGGACGCCTCGGTGGTCAGCGGCTCGATCTCGGAGATGGCGCCCACCGTGGTCGTCTTGCCCACGCCGAAGCCGCCCGCGATCACCATCTTCACCGGCAGCGGTGGCCGCGTCCCCTGGGCCTCACCGCTCACGGACCCGGCCCCTGGAGTCGGGGATGTCTCGAAGACCATCGATAACCCTTCGCAATACAGTGGCGTCGCGGGCGGAACCGTCCTGCGGTACGTACAAGGCCAGTTGACCGTCCGCGCGCAGATCGTCGGCGAGCACCCGGATCACATTGAGGTGCATCCGCAGTTTCGCCGCGATCTCCGCCAGCGACTGCGGCTGACGGCAGATCATGATGATGTCGCGGTGCTGGTCGAAGGCGAAGGCGTCCAGCGTGGCCAGACCCACGTCGGTCGCGATCACCTGTGTCTCGATCGGAATCGGCGGTACGAGACTGTCGCCGCCGGCGATCCGCCCCGCCGTCAGCAGGAACGGTCTCACGAGCGGCGCGGGAGGCTCCGGCCCCCACACGGCGTCGTCGGCGGCTGGTGACTCACCGGCCGTCATCACGTTCCCCCTTCACCTTACGGGCGTCATGGTCGGGCAACGCCCCGGAGCTCGGCCGTCCGTCACCCGGCCGGCGCGATCCCCACGGTGTTCTTCAGCTCCATGACCAGCTGCGGGCTCAGCGCGGCACCGGCGCGATTGGCGAAGAGGGTCATCTCGTATGCGATGTTGCCGAGCTTCGCCTCCTTGGACGCGACCACGCCGAGCACCGCGCCCGCGCCGAGCGCCGACACCAGGACGTGTCCTTCCTCGAGGTCGATGATGACCTTGTTCAGGCCGCCGAGTCCGTAGTTGCCGGATGCCCCCATCGCGAGGCTGGTGATACCCGAGACGATCGCCGCGAGCCGTTCGGAGTCCGCCTGGCCGCGCAGTTGGGACACCGCGATCAACAGCCCGTCGGAGGAGACACCGATCACGTCGACAACCCCGGCGGTCTCGGTGGCGAAGCGGTTCAGCAGCCAGTTGAAGTCGGCAGCGGCGGTCTTCACATCCGTCACCGGCTCAACGGCCCCTGATTGCGGTCCACCTGTCCACATCATCACTTGCTCATGCCTTCCGGGAATGGGGATCTGTAGGTCGGGGGTCTATGGGTCTTGATGCTGCACTCGGCCGGGACTCGGCCGCGGCCTCGCGGTGGGCCCGCTGGACGGCGGCCTCGAACTCGTCGAGCTCGGACCGCGCCGCCTCCGGGTCCACGGGCTGCCAGGCGGACGGCCGCTGGTTCGTCGGCGCTCGCTTGGGCTGGCGGCTGGAGGCGGTGGTGGCGCCCAGGGTCGCACCGCGCACCCGGCGCCGCAGGGGGCCGGGAGCGTCGGGCCGCGCCGGGGCCGTACCGGAGGATCCGTTGTTGCCGCCCCCGGCACCGCGCCCTGCGGCCTCGTGAGCGCCAACTCCCGTACCGGCTGCGGGCCTTGGCGAGGGAGCGCCCCGCCGGGGCAGCGGGGGAGTGCCGGGGCCGTACGGAGTGTGGCCCAAGGCTTCCTCGCGCCCGCGCCCGCTCTCCGCCGTGGCTTCCAGACGGCGCGCGTGGCCGGGCGACCGGGGCTGAGCCGGGGACAGGGTCGGGGATTGGGCCGGGGGCTGCTCCGGTCGGCTCCGCGCGGGGATCCGGCGGGGCAGGGACGAGCGGCCGGGCGCCGCCTCCACCATCGCGGGACGCGGCTCGGGCGGGCCCGGTCGGCGGGCGGGCGGCAGGATCTGCGCGGGGCGTGCCGCAGGCGCCGTCGGGTCGGTGGACAGCAGATGGGCCGGGGGGACCGCGACGGTGGCGGTGACGCCGCCGCCCGGGGTGCGGGAGAGCACGACCTCGATGCCCCAGCGCCGGGACAGACCGCCGACCACGAACAGGCCGAGCACCTCCGTCGGCGCCAGGTCGAGCCGTTCACGGCGGATCAGCCGGGCGTTCTCCTCCTCCAGCCGCTCGGCGCTCATCCCGAGCCCGTGGTCGATGATCTCGACCACGGCGCCGCCGGAGCCGAGCCGGGGCCGCAGGACCACCTCGACGCTGGTGTGCGCCGGCGAGAACGTCACCGCGTTCTCCAGCAGTTCGGCAAGCATCAGCGTCAGATCGCCGACGATGTCGGGGGCGACGGTGACATCGCCCTCGGCGTGCGGAGTGACGCGCTGATAGCCCTCGATCTGGCCGAGCGCGGCCCGGGCGATGTTGCTGAGCCGCATGGGCCCGGTGTTCAGGCCCGTCTCGCGGATTCCGGCGAGCAGCATCAGGCTGTCGGCGTTGCGCTGGAGACGTACGGCGATGTGGTCGATGCGGTAGAGCCGTTCCAGTACCTGCGGATCGGTCTCGCCGCGCTCCACCGAGTCGATCAGGGCGAGTTGACGTGCGGTGAGGTTGCTGACGCGGCGGCCGACGTTGCCGAACATCTCGGCGATGTTGCGACGGCTGACGACCTGGCGCTCCAGCAGGGCGGTCGCGGTGACCTGAACCTGGTTGAAGGCTTCGGCGAGTTCACCGATCTCGTCGCGTACGGGCACGGGTACGGCTTCCAGGCGTGGCGGGCTCGCGTCGTCGGCGTCGTCGTCCGCGACCCGGGCCAGCTCCGTCTCGGCCGCGGCGGCCACGTGCTGGGCCGCACCGGTGAGGGTCCGCACGGTCCGCACCACGGAGCGGCGCACCAGCACCGAGAACAGCAGCCAGGCCCCGAAGGCGAGCAGCGTGCCGGCGACCAGCCAGGCCACCTGCCACCAGGCGGTGTTCGACGCGGACTGGGTGTCGGCGGCGATCTGGTCGATGAGCGACTGGGTGATCTTCAGCCGGTTCTGTGCCTGCCGCTCGTAGGTGGGCTCGGCCTGCAGCGCCCCGCCGAGGGCCCTACGCAGCTGGGTCGCGTTCTCGGCGACCAGCGCGCCGGGGTCGACCTGCAGCGAGACATAGTGCTGGGCGATGACGCTCTGGTACGGGCTCTGCTCGATCCCGGCCAGTTCCGCGCCCTGCTCCTGGCTGGCGAACCGGGTGAACCGCTCGGCCTGGTGGGTGTACTGCTCGAGGTCGCCGACGGCGGCGGTGAACTGAATGAGCGCGTTCGGGTCACGGGTCCGGGCTGCGAACACGCTGGTCTCGAAGGACGCGTGGGCCGTGTCGGCCCGCAGCAGCGCGTCGAGCAGATTGCCCGCGGACGAGGAGGACTCGGCACCCGTCTCACCGAGGCCGAGTCCGCTGATCAGACCCTCGATCACCGATCCGTACGCGGGGTCGATGTTGTCAGCGGGGATGGGCCCCTGCTCCACGGTCTGCCGCAGGCTGTCCAGGCCTTCCAGTTCCTTCAGCGCCTGGGCTTCGCCTTCCGGCAGCCGGTCCCCGTAGGTCTCCCGGACCGTCTCTATCTGGGAGTTGACCTTCTGCTGCGCCTGGAGATACGCGGAGGTGTCGGGCGGCCCTTCCTCGGGGCCGGCGGCCTCATGGCGCAGGGAGATGAGCAGGGCCTGCCGGTGCTCGGTCTGCACATTGTCGATCAGCCGGGTCACCTGCGCGCTGTCGCGCACGAGTTCAGCGGTGGAGGCGGCGGAACGGGCCTGGTCGACCTGGGCGTAGACGACGTAGGCGAGGATCGCCGAGACGACCGCAAGCGGAACGATCACCAGAACGTTCAGTTTGCGCCGGAAGGGCCAGCGGTCCAGGAGGGGCGGCGTCGGGCCGGTGCGGAGAGCCGCGGGGGATTGTTCCCGGACAACCTTTCTGTGCGCGGGCACCGAACCTCCTTGCTGCTTGCATCACATGGGAAGTCCGCTGTCCGAAACTCATGGGTTACAGGGTCGCGACAGCGCGCTTCGACCGACAAGTGGAACCAGGTGGAACAGGACCCCCGACGCGGCCAACATTAGCGGCTGGCGCAACAGTACGGCCATGATCAACCAAAAACAGGCACGGAGATACGCCGGATTCATTCGTATATTGGCCCCGTTGTGCACACGGCACGAAGCCGTCCGGTGCCCTTCGGTGATCTATTCGTGTCTTGACGGTCCGTGACCGGGCTCGCTTGGATCGTCGCGACGCCGCAACCACGGCCGCACCGCCCACACCCTCGGCAAGTCTGGATGACGAACGTGACCATCGCACGAAGCACCAGAAAATCCGCAACGTACGCCGTTTCCCTGCTGGTGGTGGCCACGGCCGCGCTCGCGGGATGTGGTTCCTCCGACGACTCCTCCGACAATTCCGACCCCTTGCAGGAGGATGCATCCAAGGGCGGGACCGTCGTGGTCGGTTCCAACAACTTCCCCGAGAGCATCCTGCTCGCCGACATCTACGGCGAAGCCCTCAAGTCCAAGGGCATCAAAGTCAGTTACAAACTGAACATCGGCAGCCGGGAAACGACCTACGGTCTGATCAAGAACGGCACGATCACGGTTCTGCCCGAGTACAGCGGGGCGCTGCTGGCGTATCTGAACAAGGACGCGGAGGCGACGACGACCGAGGAGACCAACAAGGCCATTGCCTCCGAACTCGACCCGAAACTGGCCCTTTTGGAGTCCTCGGAGGCCCAGGACAAGGACGCCGTCGCGGTCAACGAGGCGACGGCCAAGAAGTACAACCTGACGGAGAAGTCGACGCTCGCCGACCTCGCCGAAGCGGCTCCTGAGCTGGTCATCGGCGGTTCTCCCGAGTTCCAGACCCGTCACCACGGGCTGCCGGGCCTCAAGGACGACTACGGGCTCGAGTTCAAGTCCTTCAAGGCGCTGGACGCGGGCGGTCCGCTGACGGTGGCGGCGCTCAAGGGCAACAACATTCAGGCCGGGAACATCTTCACGACCGACCCCGGTATCGAAAAGAACAAGTTCCTCATCATGCAGGACCCGAAGAATCTGTTCGGCTTCGAGAACGTAACTCCGTTGGCATTCAAGAGCGGTCTCCCGGCAGAGGGAGTTTCCGCACTCAATGCCGTATCGGAGAAGCTCGACACGGAAGCTCTGATCAGCCTCAACGGTGAGGTGCAGAACGAGAACAAGGACCCGCTGGAGGTGGCCAAAGCCTGGCTGTCCTCGAACGGACTGACCTGACGGGTACGGGGTCGGGGCGGGCCTCGGCCCGCCCGGCTGCTTCGGGGGAGGGCCCGGCGGCCGAGGGCCCGGCAGCCGCGGCATCGCTCGACGGCCGGGGCCTCGATGCCGCCACCGTCGCCGGGATCGCCGACGGAGCGCCGCCTCCCGCCGTGGACCCGGCCGCGCTGGAGGCGATGGAGCGCTCCGGGCAGGCCGCGTGTGTTCTGGCGGCGGAGGGCGGCCGGGTCTATGGGCGCAGCACCGGAGTTGGGGCGCATCGCGGCGCCACTGTCGAGGAGCGAGACGGCTACGGCCACGATCTACGGCTGCTGCTCAGCCATGCGGGCGGCATCGGCGAGCTGCTGCCGGTACGCCAGGTGCGCGCGATGATGCTGGTCCGGGCGGGCCAGCTCCCTCCCAGGGGTTAGGGGTTGGCCCCGAGATCGCCACGGCTCTGCTGGGCGCGCTCCGGGCGGGGGTGCATCCGCCGGTCCACGAGTACGGCTCGGTGGGCACCGGCGATCCGACGGCCCTGGCCGAACTGGGCCTGGCGCTGTTCGGTCACGCCTCCTGGGAGTCCGACGCGACCGCCGACGAGAAACCCGAGCCCCTGCGCATCCAACGCGGCGACGCGCTCGCCCTGTTGAGCAGCAACGCCCTCACCCTCGGCCAGTCCGCCCTCGCCTGCCACGACCTCGGCGCCCTGCTGCGCGTGGCGCACGTGGTGACGGCGCTCTCGCTGTACGCGGTGGACGGCTCCCTGAAGGCGTTCGCACCCGAGGTCCACCGCGCGCACCCGCATCCGGCGACCGTTCGCGCCGCGGCCGACATACGGCAACTCCTGGGCGTAGCGCTCCAGTCCGCACCGGTCCAGTCCACACCGGTCCAGCCGGCACCGGGCGAGTCGATACCGGCCGTACGAGACCTGCCGCATCGGTCGTACGACAGCTGCCGTCGCGCCCGCCGCCCCGCGTGCAGGATCCTTACGGCTTCTGCTGCTTCCCCCAGGTGCACGGCCCCGCGATGGAGGCGTGGGCGAACCTGGAGCGAGTGCTGTCCATCGACCTCAACTCGGCCACCGAGAACCCTCTGATCGGCTGGGACGAGTCCACCGGCACCCCGGTCGCACACCACCACGGCGGCTTCTTCGCCACCCCGCTCACCCTCGCACTCGACCAGCTGTGCCTCGCCGTCCTCGGCACGGCCCGCCTCTCGACGGCCCGCCTTTCCGCCCTCGGCCGCCCCGAACTGACCGGCCTGCGCTCCTACTTGGCCGACGAGGCGTCCGCGGGCTCGGGAATGATGACCCTCGAGTACAGCGCGGCCGCCGCGACCGCCGAGATCCAGACGCACGCCACCCCCGCCGCCCTCGCCCACGTCGTGCTCTCCGAGTGGAGGAGGCCGCGAGCTTCGCCACCCAGGCGGCCCGCAAGACCCTGCGCCTGACCGACGCCTACCGTCAGGTCCTGGCCTGCGAACTGGTAACCGCGGTGCGCGCCCTGCGCCGGCGCGGCACGCCGCCCCCGCCAGGAACCCCGGCGGCCCGGGCCTGCACCCGTGCGACGGAGGTCCTGAACCCGGCAATGGAGGACCGCCCGCTCACCGGCGACGTGACGACGGCAGCAGCACTTCTGACGGAGTTCACCCAGCTCACCTGAGTCCCGTCGGGCGCACGCCCGGGCGCGACAACGACCGAAAAGCGCCCCGTTTAGCCCAATTCCCCAGTTGTGTTGTGTATTCACGCCGATACAATCCGTAGTGAATGAATGCGCAACCATCTCGAGGGGGAGACGGAATTGACCCGCGCCTGGGAAGCAGACCCGTCCGCGTTATTCAAGCGACGACTGGGAAAGTCGGCCAAAGAGCTCGGCAAGACGGACGGCCGTGACGACTGCCCGGACATCTGGCAGCTCGACAACGGCGATATCGCTGTCATCGGCCGGGACCTCACGGCCGTCTACCGCCCCCGCCTCCCCGACGGCGTGACCCTTGCCCCCGACGAGCGGTTGGTGATCATTCCCGGCAGCATGCTCAGCGCGGCAAAGGCGGACATCCCCGATGCTTGACCTACTCGCTCCCCTCCTCCGGCCCGACCAGGGCGAACGACTCACGCGCGACGCCTACAAACGGGACTTCCGCGAACGTGACGCGAGGATCCTGAACGCGGACTCCTGGAAGCTGGAGCGCCGCCAGCACTTCGAGGAGCAGGGCAGTCCCAGCCGGGACGCGCTGCGCCGCGGAGAGTGGCAGGAGGCCCTGCGGCTCCTCGGAGACCGGCGTGACGACCTGCTCGCCACCGCTCGGGACGACGCCCGCAAGGGACATCACTTCCACCGGGTACGGGTGGTCGAGCAGCCGCTCACTCCGTACGTGCAGTGGGAGCTCCACTCCCATCGGCAGCGCGCGGAGTACGGAGAGCGGATCCGCGTCGTCAGCGCCGAACAGGTCGCCGCCGCCGAGCGCGAGCACCTGCTGCCGGAAGTCGTCGTCCTCGGCCACGACACGCTCTTCCAGGTCCTCTACTCCGCGTCCGGAGCCACCCTCGGCGCGGTCCGCTACACCGACCGCGAGCTGATCGACAGCTGGGAGAGCTACATCCGCAAGCTCTACGAGGCCGGGGACGACGTACGGGAGTACTTCGAGCGCGAGGTGGCACATCTCCCCCCGCCCCAGACCAGGACGGAGTAACCGATCACAGAGCCTCGCCCCGATGACAAACACCCCGGCAGTACGCACTCCGAGCTGTCGGGGTCGTCCTCCCATGACGTCGTACAGGCCAGGGACGTCACCGGAGGAATCCACTTCCACGAACAGTCGAAGGCGGACCACGGCAGCGGATCGGCGAACCCCACTCCACGGCAACTCCCGGCGAACGTACGCGGTTTCGTCAACCGCACCGACGAACTCGACCAGCTGAACGCGGTCCTGACCGGTGAGGGGGACGACCCGCTCGTCGTCTCGGTGTACGTCATCGCCGGCACCGCCGGTGCGGGGAAGACCTCCCTCGCGCTGCGCTGGGCCCACCAGGTCCGCGACCGCTTCCCGGACGGCCAGCTCTACGTCAACCTGCGCGGCTACGACCCCGGTCAGCCGGTCACCGCCCAGGAGGCCCTGCACCGTTTCCTCGCCGCCCTCGGGGTGGGCGCCCCCTCCGTGCCGCGGGATCTGGACGCCGCCGCGGCGCTGTACCGCTCGCTGCTGGCCGACCGCCGGGTCCTGGTGGTCCTGGACAACGCGGCCACGGTGGGCCAGGTCCGTCCCCTGCTGCCCGGCAGCGCGAGCAGCCTGGTCGTCGTCACCAGCCGCAGCCGGCTCTCCGGACTCGCGGTCCGGGACGGGGCACGCCGGCTCACCCTGGGCACGCTGCCGGAGCGCGAGGCCATCGCCCTGCTGCGCACCGTCACCGCCGGGTACCGGCCCCAGGACGACGAACAGCAACTCGCCGAACTGGCCCGGCTCTGTGCGCGACTGCCCCTCGCGCTGCGTATCGCCGCTGAACGCGCCGCCAGCGACCCCCATATGCGGCTGGCCGATCTGACGGCCGACCTGCGCGACGAATCCGCCCTGTGGGACGCCCTGAGCACCGGCGACGACGAAGAGGCCGAAGCCGTCCGCACCGTCTTCGCCTGGTCGTATCGCGCCCTGCCCGACCAGGCCGCCCGTCTCTTCCGGCTGCTCGGCCTGCACCCCGGCCCCGAGTTCGGCCTGAACGCCGCGGCGGCCCTGACCGGCGCGACCACGAGCCGGACCCGCCAGCTGCTGGACTCCCTGGTCGGCGCCCATCTGCTGGAACAGACCGCCCCGGACCGCTATCAGTTCCACGACCTGCTGCACGCCTACTCCATCGACCAGGCCCAGCACGAGGAGCCCCCCGAGGAACGGGACGCGGCGCTGCACCGCATCCTGGAGTGGTACCTCCATTCCGCCGACGCCGCACAGAGCTGGATCGCTCCCGCCGAGGACCACCTGGACCTCGCGGCGCCACCGGAGGGCGTACGTCCCCTGTCCTTCGCCGACTACGACGCGGCCGTGGACTTCTCCGAGCGTGAGCACACCAACCTCCTGCGGGCGGTGCACACCGCGGCAGCCGCCGGAGCGGACCGGCTCGCCTGGCAGCTGTGCGCCGTCCTGTGGAACGCGCAGTTCCCTTCCGCGGCGGGGGCCGACTGGCTGGGCGTGGGCCGTACCGGTCTGGAAGCGGCACGCCGGTTCGGCGACCGAGCCGCCGAGGGCCTGCTGTGCACGGACCTGGGCATGGCGTACGCGCGGGTCAACGACCTGGACCGAAGCCTCGAATGCCACCGGAGCGCACTGCAAATCTGGATCGCGTTGGGCGACCGCCTCAACGAGGCTCACTCGCTCAACCTGATCGGGCTGAACCATCTGCGCCGCCGACGGCTCGACAGTGCTGCCCGCCGCTTCGAGCAGGCCATCGCGGTCTTCCAGGAGCAGGACTCCGCACTCTGGGCCGCCACCGCGCTGTCCAACCTCGCGACCGCCCACTACCGGGCGGGACGCCTCCAGGACACCGCGACCGTCATCGAGCAGGCCCTCACAGCACACCGGGACCTCGGCAACCAGCGCGGCGAGGGCAACATCCTGAGCCTGTTGAGCGGCCTGAAACGTGAACAGGGCGATACCGAGGCGGCCCTGGCCGCAGCTCAGTCCGCGGTGGACATCGCCCTGGCACTCCGCAACCTCCGCATGGAGGGCTACTGGCTGCTCACGCTCGGCGATGCCCAGCAGGCGGCCGGGCAATTCGCGGACGCGCTGACCTCCTACCAGCGGTCCGCCACGCTGCATCAGCGTCTCGGCGACCGCACCAGGCAGGCGTGCGCCTGGCACGGCGTGGGCGAGGTCTACCGCCGGCTCGACCGCCACCCGGAGGCGGCCGACTTCCACCGCCAGGCCGCCGCCACCCACCACGACATCGGCGACGTCTGGCACGAGGCCCTGGCCCTCGACGGCCTCGCCTCGGCCCTGCGGGACAAATCCCCGGACGCGGCTCGCCGGCACTGGACGGAGGCACTGAGGCTCCTCGCCGACTACGACGATCCACGGGCCACGGCAACGCGCGACAGCCTCGAACACCGGCTGGCCGAATCCGACTGACCGAGCGGATACGTCACTTCAGCCCGGTCTGTACGCCAATTCCCCGGCGGCCGAGGAACGGGGAACGGCCCACCCGGCTAACCGTCCCCACACTCCTCTAGCCTGTCGCCCATGAACGCACCGGGGGACATGATCGACGGCCGCTTCGAGTTGATCGACCGGCTCGGGAGCGGCGGGATGGGGACGGTGTGGCGGGCGCGCGACAGCGTGCTGCACCGGGAGGTCGCCCTCAAGGCCGTACGGGCGGACGCGGCGACGTCGGACGCCCTGCGGGAGCGGGTGCTGCGTGAGGCGCGGGCACTTGCCCGGATCAACCATCCGAACGTGGTGACCATCCACCACATCGTGGACCAGGACCAGGACCCGCACCCCTGGCTCGTGATGGAGCTGGTGAGCGGCGTCTCCCTCCAGGAGCGGCTGGACGACGGCCCGTTGCTCCCCGCGGAGGCCGCACACCTCGGCCGTCAGGTGCTCGCCGCCCTGCGGGCCGCGGACGCGGCGGGCATCCAGCACCGCGACGTCAAGCCCGCCAACATCCTCCTGCGCCCCGATGGCACCGCCGTGCTCACCGACTTCGGCATCGCGGCCCTCCAGGGCTCGACCTCCCTGACGGCCACCGGCGAACTCATCGGCTCCCCCGAGTACATCGCCCCCGAGCGGATCCGCGGCAGCAACGACGACCCGGCGTCCGACCTCTGGTCCCTGGGCCTCGTGCTGTACGTCTGCGTCGAGGGCATCAGCCCGCTGCGCCGCGGGACCACGCTCGCCACCCTGGCCGCGGTGCTCGACGATCCGGTACCGCCGCCGGTGCGCTCCGGCCCCCTCGCGCCGGTACTCCAGGCGCTGCTCGTACGGGACCCGGCGGCCCGCCCCGACCAGGCACGGCTGGACGCGATGCTCGCGCAGGTGGAGCACGGCGCGATCCCGCACTGGGCGCCGCCGGCGGTGACGACGACGGCACCGCCGGCCCCGGCCCCGGACCCGGTGCCGCACCCGCTCACCCAGCTGGACACGCCCCGCCCGACGACGCCGCATCCCCGCCCCGACCACGCGCCCGGCCGTGCGCGCAGCCGAACGCCGATCGTCATCGCGGTCATCGCGGTCGTCATCGCGGTCACCGCCACCACGGCCCTCGCCCTCATGCTCGGCGATCGGAACGGCAACGAGGCCCGCGGCGGTACGTCCTCCACTCCGGCTACGCAGCAGCCGAGCCAGAGTCCCGAGCCGAACCAGCAGCCGGCCCCCGCACAGACCCCGACCCCGACCCCGACTCCGCCGAAGCAGACGGCCGGCCCGGCCGCTCCGCCCGCCGCCCCCAAAGGCGGCCGCTGGATCGCCCAGCTCTACTCCGAGCCCGTCAGCGCGGGCACGGCCGCCAGAGACCAACGGCTGGCCAGGATCCGCCAGTCCGTCCCCGAGGCCGTCTACGTCCGCAGTGACAACTTCGCCTCCCTGCGCCCCGGCTTCTGGGTCATCTACGCCCCCGGCCCCTTCCCCGACGGCCGAGCCGCCCTGACCTTCTGCCGCGAACGAGGCCGCACCACCGCGACCACCTGCCTGGGCCGCTACCTGAGCAAGAAGGCCTCCGACGTCGCCTTCCAATGCCGCCCGCCGGCCGCCACCCCGACGGGCCGCTGCACCCGCCCGTGAACACGGCCAGCAGCGAAAGCGCAGGTCAGAGCCCCTCGGTCATACGCGTTTCCTCCTAGGGGTGGCGGTACGGCAGACGGGCATCCACGTCGAGGTGGACGACCTCGGCCGGCGTCTACAAGAACACCACCAGGGGCATCGTCGCCCTGGTCTTCCGCTGCAAGCCCTCGGGCGGCCACGAGCGCACGTCGCGGCTTCCGCCTTCACGCCTCGGAAAGTGGGTCGTCTGACCGGTCCGACGTCGGCCAAATGTATGGGAGATCGTTCGGCGCGTCGGGGAAGAGTGGTGCGTATGTGTGCGGGTCTTTGCGCACCAGCGCCGACCGGTGGCTGCGGTGGAAGGCGTCGTCGCCGAGCCATGGAGGCAGTTCCCCGGCGGCGGCCAGTGGCACCTGGTGACGAACTGGTGCACCGGGACGGAATGCGAGGAGATCAGCGACGAGTGTGGCCGCACAGCTGTCCTGATGACCGTGTTCGCGCCATACCTTGCAGACTTCCAGGCCATACCGGACCAGTGCTTCCTCGGACCCAGCCCACATCCGCACTGCCGGATGGCGACGCCACCCGTAACCGGGTACGACAAGGCCGCGAAGAACCTGCAACGCCTCGACCCGCTGTTTGCCAAGCCGGCGACGATCCAGGACCAGGGCCGAGGCCCTGAAGTCGGGATAGGGCAAGAAAGTCTGCATGCCGTGAGGCAGGCCTTCAACGATCGCCGGTGCGGGGGGTGCGTCGGCCGAGGAGAAGAGCAAGACCGATCATGGCGATGCCCAGCACGAAATGGAGCCAATCGTCGGCAGTGTTGAAAGGCACGAAGTTGGCGTCACTACCGTGGCTGACGGCTAGACCGTAGATCCACAGCACCAGGTAGATGGCCCCGCCGACCAGCAGGTAGGAGTACGCACCGGAGGCGGTGCGGGCGAGCGCCAGACCGGCAACGCCGAAAGCCAGGTGTACGAGGTTGTGCAGGATGGAAATCTGAAAGATCCCGAACAGCTCGGCACCCGACTCGTGCGAGGCGAATTCCATGGCGCTGTAACTCGTGGTGATGCCGGGGATGAAGCCCAGTATGCCCACCAACAGGAATACGGTTCCCACCAGCATGGCGGCCTGCTGTACGGGGGTGCGGGCGGTTAGGCGCTGTGCATGTGTGGTCATGGTTGTGGACCCTCACTCTCATGCTGATGAGAGTCAGCATTAGGAAGCGGCTCCTGCCCGCGAGTACCACGCCCGGCTCAAATACCACACCACCTGGTCGACCAACACCATCGGCGTGCGCAGCTGGGCTCAGTCGACGCCAGGTGGAGCCCCGCCCCATTCCGGCAAGCTCAAGCCGTCGGCCGACTGCTTGGCATGTTGAATCGACAAACAAAAAATGGGGCGATTCCTTGAAGAGCGCGTGTTTGCTCAAGAAAAAGGGGCACTCCCCGGTCTAGGCAGTGCCTGCTGAGGTTCTGGCCGCTGAGATCAGGGGACGCCATGTGCAGAATCCCGGCCACGACCTCATCGTCATCTTCCCTGCCACCGCTCGGCTCATCGAGCCATGACGCTGCCACATCAGGTGAGAGGGAGACGAGGGCAACGGGTGTATGCGGCATTGTCGATCGGCTCGGGCTCACCCCGGCGTATGACCTGTCACCGCCAGGACTCAGGAAACCTCCCCCACCCCAGCTACCGGCTTATGACCGGGAGACACCATGATCGTCAAGAAAATGCACGAGACGGGCCTCCGAAGCGAGCATGCCTACATGGCCGCTTTCACGCCCATCGGCCTCACCGTTGTCGCCTGGATGACCAGCCTCAAAGCCGAACCCGGCACCGGGCTCGCCCGCGCCGACCGGTGGGGCATCTTCGTGGGCGAGTGGGCTCCCACGTTCTTCGGCCTCGGCCTCGCCCTGTCTCATTACGAACAGCACGACGGTACCCTCACGGCCAGCGTCCATGATCTCCGGCAGCGGCAGGAAGCCAGCTGAAAAAGAGGCTTCAGCAGCCGGATGCTTCCCGGTGGTGTCCGACCAGTCGGGCACCACCGCCATCTGCCATCATCTTTCAAAATCCGGGCTCGCGCCGAACCAAGGACGGGTAGCTCCGTCGGCTGCGCCTCGCTCCTCCGTTTGTTTGGTCCGGTGATCCTTGCTGGGCCGTCCCTGGGCCGCCCGAGGCCCCCCGGAGGCCGACCGCCGACGACCGACGACCGACAGTGACGGTCGACCCACAGCCGCCAGCAGCGAAACCCCAGGTCAGAGCCTCCCGACCATATGGGTTTCCCCCGAGGGGTGGCGGTCGGGCAAGATGGGGTGTATCTGCCCACTGCCGATTTCAAGCGTCCGGACGGTTTCTCTTGGCTGAGTACATTTACACCATGCGCAAGGCGCGCAAGGCGCACGGCGACAAGGTGATTCTCGACGACGTCACCCTGAGCTTCCTGCCCGGAGCGAAGATCGGTGTCCTCGGCCCGAACGGTGCCGGTAAGTCGACCGTCCTCAAGATCATGGCCGGCCTTGAGCAGCCGTCTAACGGTGACGCGTTCCTGTCGCCCGGTTACACCGTCGGCATCCTGCTGCAGGAGCCCCCGCTGAACGAGGAGAAGACCGTCCTGGAGAACGTCCAGGAGGGTGTCGCCTCGATCAAGGGCAAGCTCGACCGGTTCAACGAGATCGCCGAGCAGATGGCGACCGACTACTCCGACGCGCTCCTCGACGAGATGGGCAAGCTCCAGGAGGAGCTCGACCACGCCAACGCGTGGGACCTCGACGCCCAGCTCGAGCAGGCCATGGACGCCCTGGGCTGCCCGCCCGGCGACTGGCCCGTCACCAACCTCTCCGGTGGTGAGAAGCGCCGCGTCGCGCTCTGCAAGCTCCTGCTCGAGCAGCCCGACCTGCTGCTCCTCGACGAGCCCACCAACCACCTCGACGCCGAGTCCGTGAACTGGCTGGAGCAGCACCTCGCCAAGTACGCCGGCACCGTCGTCGCCGTCACCCACGACCGGTACTTCCTGGACAACGTCGCCGGGTGGATCTGCGAGGTCGACCGTGGCCGTCTGCACGGCTACGAGGGCAACTACTCGCAGTACCTGGAGACCAAGCAGACCCGTCTCAAGGTCGAGGGCCAGAAGGACGCCAAGCGTGCGAAGCGTCTGAAGGAAGAGCTCGAGTGGGTCCGCTCCAACGCCAAGGGGCGGCAGGCCAAGTCCAAGGCGCGCCTTGCCCGTTACGAGGAGATGGCCGCCGAGGCGGACAAGATGCGGAAGCTGGACTTCGAGGAGATCCAGATCCCGCCGGGTCCCCGCCTGGGCAATGTCGTCGTCGAGGTCGAGAACCTGAGCAAGGGATTCGGCGAGAAGCTCCTCATCGACGACCTGTCCTTCACGCTGCCGCGCAACGGCATCGTCGGCGTCATCGGCCCGAACGGCGCCGGCAAGACCACGCTGTTCAAGATGATCCAGGGCCTGGAGGAGCCGGACTCCGGTGCCATCAAGGTCGGCGACACCGTCAAGGTCAGCTACGTCGACCAGACCCGCGCGAACATCGACCCCAAGAAGACGCTGTGGGCCGTCGTCTCGGACGAGCTGGACTACATCAACGTCGGCCAGGTCGAGATGCCGTCCCGGGCGTATGTCTCCGCCTTCGGCTTCAAGGGTCCCGACCAGCAGAAGCCGGCCGGCGTGCTCTCCGGCGGTGAGCGCAACCGGCTGAACCTCGCGCTCACCCTCAAGCAGGGCGGCAACCTGCTGCTCCTCGACGAGCCGACCAACGACCTGGACGTCGAGACGCTGTCGTCGCTGGAGAACGCGCTGCTGGAGTTCCCGGGCTGCGCTGTGGTCGTCTCCCACGACCGGTGGTTCCTGGACCGGGTGGCGACGCACATCCTCGCGTACGAGGGTGACTCCAAGTGGTTCTGGTTCGAGGGCAACTTCGAGTCGTACGAGAAGAACAAGGTCGAGCGGCTCGGCCCGGACGCCGCTCGTCCGCACCGCGCCACCTACAAGAAGCTGACCCGGGGCTGATCTTGCGGCACATCTACCGCTGCCCGTTGCGCTGGGCGGACATGGACGCGTACGGCCACATCAACAACGTGGTCTTCCTCCGGTACCTGGAGGAAGCCCGTATCGACTTCCTGTTCCGCCCGGACAAGGATTTCCAGCAGGGGTCCGTGGTGGCACGCCATGAGATCGACTACAAGCAGCAGCTCGTCCACCGGCACACACCGGTGGACATCGAGCTGTGGGTCACCCAGATCAGGGCGGCGTCGTTCACGATCTCGTACGAGGTCAAGGACCCGGACCAGGTGTATGTCCGGGCCTCGACGGTGATCGTGCCGTTCGACTTCGAGGCGCAGCGACCGCGCCGTATCACCGCCGAGGAGCGGGCCTTCCTCGAGGAGTACACGGAGTCCACCGAAGACGACGAAGACTCCTCGGAGGCCGTCGCCGCATGACGGCCCTGCACCTCGCCGACGCCGGGGAGGCGGCGGACCTCGCCGCCTTCCTCGCCCGGCTGATCCACTACGACCGCGCGGCAGCCGTTCGGTTGCAGGGGTCCGGGACGGCGCTCGCGGTGTTCGGCCGGCCCCCGTCGTTCGAGGTGCTGGCGATCCGTACGGCGCGGCTGGCCAAGCCGTACGAGAACGGGCTTGACGTCTCGCTCGATGTGACCGTCTCGGCCGGTGAACTCCTGGAGTCCATCGACGAGTCGGCGGCCACGGGGCTCGTGCCCACCGCCGTCACCGGTCCGCCCTGGGCCGGGGTGCTGCCGCCGCGCGGCGGCTGGCGCCAGGAGCCGGGGCTTCCCGCGCTGGACACGGTGCGGGCGATGGTCGCCTCGGCAGTCGCCGAATTCCGTTCCCATATCGGTGAGTTGGCGCCCGAGCGGCGTACCCGCGCAGAACTGGACCGGATCGGGCGGGAGATCTGGTCCCGGCCGATCGGCGACACCGAACTCCCGGTGCGGGCCGCGCACGCGGCGCAGTCGCTGGGCTTCCTGCGGCCCGTACGCCCGTCCCTGCCCGACGAGCCCGCCCTGGCGCTGCTCTCCTCGGGCGCGTGGCTCAGGCTGCGCACGCCATACGGCTCGATCGCCGTACGCAGGGCGGGACTTGGCGCGCTGGACGTCAGCGTGCGCTGACCCTTCGCGTCAGTGTGTGCCGACCCGCTACACGAGCGGCCAGAGCGCGGCCGTGAGGGCGAAGCCGATCGTTCCCATCGTGGTCGTGAGGACCGTCCAGGTGCGCAGCCCGGAGGCCACATCGAGGCCGGCGAGCTTGGTGAACATCCAGTAGCCCGCGTCGTTGATGTGTGAGACGGCGAGGCCACCCGCACCCATCGCCAGGGCGATCAGGGAGAGCTGGCCGGTTGAGAGATCGGCACGCTCCAGAAGCGGGGTGAGGATGCCGGCCGTGGTGATCAGCGCCACCGTCGTCGAACCCTGAGCGGCGCGCAGGGTCAGGGCCATCAGGAAGGCGAGGAAGAGAGCGGGCAGGCCGGTGCGGTCCAGCACGTCGGCTATCGCGTCGCCGATGCCGCTCGCCACGAGGACCTTGCCGAAGACCCCGCCCGCGCCCGCCACCAGGATCACCATCGCCACGGGCGGCAGGGCGGAGCCCATGACCTCGGCGATGCGTGCGCGGTCCCAGCCGCGGCGGGCGCCCAAAAAGTACGCGCACAGGGCGACGTCGATCAGCAGGGCCACCATCGGGGCGCCGAGGACCGTGAGGACGGCTCGGACAGTGGAGTCTTCGGCGAGGAGGTTCTGGCCGAGGGTGCCCAGGAGGATCAGCAGGATCGGGGTGACGATCAGGGCCAGGACCATGCCGAAGGAGGGCGGGCGGACTTCGGGCGCGGTCGAGGCGGTGGGCTTGGTGAGTACGGCGGTGCCGTGGCCGTGGCCGTGGCCGTGGCCGTGGCCGTGCCCGTCGGCCCTGGCGGTGGTGGGTGCCGGGCTGCCTCCCTTGCCTGATCCGTCGGTGCCGATTGCGCCCGTTGTGCCGCCGCCCGTCCCGCCTCTGCCATCGGTGACGGCGTCCGGGACGGCATCCGGTGCGTCCTCGCCGTAGACCTCGGCGTACACCACCGGGTCCATCGGGTACTCGCGGCGGGTCATGCGGCGCGACACCAGGTAGCCGAGCAGGACCACGACCGCAGTGAGCGGGATGCCGATGAGCAGCACCAGACCCTGGTCGGCGCCGATCGCCTGGGTGACGGCGACCGCGCCCGGGTGCGGAGGCAGGAAGGCGTGCACGGTGAGCATCGCGGCGCCCATGGGAAGGGCGTAGACGAGCAGGGGCTTACGGGAGGCGCGGGCGACGCCGTACGCGATCGGCATCAGGATGATCAGGCCGACCTCGAAGAAGACCGGGATGCCCAGGACGAATCCGGCGACGGTGAGCGCGAGAGGGGTGCGTCTGGAGCCGAAGCGCTCGATGAGGGAGTGCGCGAATGCCTGGGCGCCGCCGGAGAGTTCGATGATCCGGCCGATCATCGCGCCGAGGGCGATGATCGTCGCGATGTGGCCGAGCGTGGAGCCCATGCCCGACTCGATGGTCTCCACCAGTTTGGCGGCCGGTACTCCCGCAGTGAGCGCGACGCCGATGGAGACGACGACCAGAGCGACGAAGGGCTGGACCTTGGCGCGGAGGATCAGCAGCAGAAGCGTGGCGACGCCGGCGAGGGCTATGAGGAGGAGGGTGGTGTGGCTCATCGGGCTTCTCCCTCTGGGGAGTTGTTCTCGGAGTTCTTCGGGGAGGGGTGCTTCGGGGAGAGGACGGTGACGACGGAGGAGTCGTCGTGAGCGGCCAGGCCGGCGAGTTCGCCGAGGAGGTAGAGCTGTTCGGCGGCGGCTGCGAGGGGGACCGGGACATGGGCGTCCCTGGCGATGCCGGTGACGATGCCCATGTCCTTCACGAAGATGTCGAGGCGGGACTTCACCTCCGGATCGGGGCCGTCCTCGTACGCCTCGGCCATGCGTGGGCCGCGGTCGGCGAACATGAACGAGCCGGCGGCGCCGTGCCGGAGGCTCTCCACGACCGTGGCGGGGTTCAGTCCCAGGCCGCGGGCGAGGGCGACGGCCTCGGCGGCGGCTGCGATGTGGACGCCGGCGAGGAGCTGGTTGATCGCCTTGAGGGACTGGCCGTCGCCCGGGTGGGGACCCACGACCGTGAGGGTGGAGGCGAGGAGTTCGAGGACCGGACGGGCGAGATCCAGCGCCTTGTCCTCGGCGCCCACGACGATCAGGAGGTCGCCGTTGCCGGCGCGTACGGGGCCGCCGCTCACCGGGGCGTCGACGGTCAGCACGCCTTCTTCTGCCAGGCGGGCAGCCGTGGCGCGGGCCGCGTCGGGACCGACCGTGCTGGTGAGTACGACAGTGGTACCGGGGCGGAGGCTTTCGGCCGCGCCGTGCCGGCCGAAGAGAGCGCCGTCCACCTGGGCCTGGTCCCGGACGGCGAGCAGGACGATGTCCGCGTCGCGGGCCGCCTCGGCGGGGGAGCCCGCGGCGGTGCCGCCCGCTGCGACGAGCTGGGCGCGGCGGTCGTCGGCTATGTCATAGGCAGTGACCTGGAGATGGGCGGCCAGGCGGCCGGCCATGGGGAGGCCCATGGCGCCCAGGCCGATCACTGCGGTTCGGGGAGCGATTGCCATCGGGAGCGTGTCCTTTTGGGGAGAGGGAGGGGAGGGGCACAGACGGGGAGAGGAAGGAGGGGACGGGGAACGGCGGAGCGGGGTGCCGCTCACGGCTACGAGGGAGAGAGCCGGCCGATGATCCGGGTTGCTGCCCGGGTGACCGCGTCGCGGCCCGCGGCCCAGAGGCTCACCACGTCCGAGCCCGGCAGGGCGGACGGGAGCTGGGCGGACATGGCCTCCAGGTAGGCGCGGCGGAGTTCCGCGTTGACGTTGACCTTGGCCACGCCTCGGGTCAGGGCTCCGTGGAGCTCGGCGGTGGGCAGGCCGCTGGCGCCGTGGAGGACGAGGGGGACGGGGACCGCCGTGTGGAGGGCGGACAGGCGGGCAAGGTCGAGGTGGACCTCGTGGGTGGTGAAGCCGTGGACGTTGCCCACCGCGACGGCAAGAGCGTCGATGCCGGTTTCGGCGACGAATTCGGCGGCCTGCGCCGGGTCTGTCATCGCCGTGGAGGAGGCATCGGCGTTCGTCGACACGTCCTCGTCGCCGGGCAGCGCGCCCAACTCGGCCTCCACCCATGCCCCGTGGTCCCGGGCCCTGTGTACGGCTTCCTTCGTCAGCTTGATGTTCTCGGCGAAGGGGAGGTGGGAGCCGTCGACCATGACGGAGGTGTAGCCCGCCTGCAGGCAGCCGGTGATCTCGTCGAGGTCGCGGCTGTGGTCGAGGTGGACGCCCAGGCGGGCGGTCGAGTGGGCTGCCGCGTCGAGGGCGAGGCGCATCAGAGGTTCGCGGCCCGCGTGCCTGAAGGGGCTCGAACCGGCCTGGATCAGCACCGGGCGGCCGGGAGCGGCTTCGGCCGCGGCGACGATGCCCTGGACGGTTTCCAGGTTGTACGCGACGAACCCCGGGAGGGCGTACCCGACGGCGTACGCGTCGGTGAGGGCCTTCAGTCCTTCCGTGCCGGTGAGCAGCATCAGGCGGCGCTCCTCAGCAGGGCCAGGGCGTCGGCGAGGGCGTTGTCGCCGCCGACGTTTCCGGCGAAGACGATGTACGGGATGCCGGCTGCCGGGCCGTCGACGGGCTGCCACAGGGAGACGATGCCGGGGAGCAGGGTGCCGCGGGCCCAGGCGCGGCGGATCTCCAGGCCGTGGGTCGCGGTGTCGCTGGAGGTGATGCCGCCCTTGGCGATGACGAAGGCGGGGCGACGGGCGGCGTTGACGAGGCGTACCGCCTCGACGAGGGCGGCCGAGACGCGGCGGGAGATGGCGAGGCTGGTGTCCGCGTCCTTGCCGGTGACGACCTCGCGGGTGGTGCGGATGACGGCGTCGGAGGTCTCCAGGGCGGCCGCGGCCGCGGTGGCGGTCTTCTGGATGTGGGCGTCGCGGCGTGTGTCGTCGAGGAGTTGGGCGACGTCGAGTTCGTACTCGGCGAGGCTGCCCCGCTGTTCGCGCAGCCGGTCCAACTGGCGGGTGGTCAGGGAGACATGGGAGCCGACGACGATGAGGCCGTGGGGGGCGTCCCCGCGCAGTGGGCGGAGTTCGGAGGCAGTGAGGGGAGGGTGGGCGGACTGGCCGGCTCGGGCGCGAACGAAGGAGGGGCCCACGCGGTAGAGGAGGCGGGCGCCCTTCTCCTCGGCCTCGGCGAGGGCCAGGGAGAGGACGCGGAGGTCGTCGTCGCAGACGGCGTCGACGACGGCCGTGGCACCGTCGCGGAGGCTTGAGAGAAGGGCGGCGACGTGCGTGGGGCCGTAGGTGCGGAGGTCGGTGAGCGTGATGCGCAGGACCTTGTCGGCGGGGATACGTCCGGCGGTCTTCTCCTCGACCCAGTCGGGGAGGGCGGAGGAGCGGTAGCCGAAGGTGGCGTCCTTGGCGAACTCGCTCTCGCCGACCGGAAGGAGACCGTCAGCGGTGCGCATCCAGTGCGTGGAGTCGACGGTGAGGCGGCCGGCCTCGATGTACGCGGGGACGAGGACGACTCCGTCGGGACTGCCCTCGCCGGTGTCGGTTCCGGTGCGCGTGCCGGAGCCGAGACGGGTCAGCTCCTCAGCCAGTACGTCCGTTTCGAGGGGGAAGTGGCCGCGGAGGGTCGAGTCGCTTCGGGAGGCGATGACGTAGGGAATGCCTTCGGCCTCGGAGGCCTTGTGGAGGGCGCGCACGATGTCACGGTTACGGGCGGCGGCGTCGGCGGGGGCGAGGCTGCGGGTGTTGGTGAGGACGAAGAAGGCGGTGCTGTTCTGGCGAAGGGCCCAGCGGAGGTCGTCGACGGTCCAGGTGGTGAGGACGGGGATGTCCTTGACGGTCTGGGTGCCGGTGGGATCGTCGTCCAGGACTGCCAGACGAGGGGCGGACTGGATTCTCTCGGCGACCTCTGATGCCGGGACCGGCCGGACGGGCGGGAGGCCGGAGAGGACCTCGTGCTCGGGGAGGACATGACGGGGTAGGGACATGGCGGTTCCTGGGCCTGGTGGGTGGATTGTGGAACGGTGCGGGCCGGGGTTCGAGTGCCCGGAGGCATGGGGCTCGAGGGCAAGGGCCGTACGGCTGTTGGGGTGCTCACCCGCGCGCGATCACCGGCGCGTGGTCACCGGCGCGCGCCGGGTGCCGGGTGTGTGTCGGGTGTTGTGTTCTTCGGGCCGGGTGCCGCGCCGGCGGCATGACGGCCTTCGGCTACGGGGCCTGGTCCTTGATCACATGCGTGCGCAGGTCGTTCGCGGTCTGGTTCATGTGGGCGTCCATCGCGCGGCGGGCCTTGTCCGGGTCGCCGGACTCCAGAGCGACCAGGACAGCTTCATGGTGGGCGATCGCGTTGACGCGGATCTGAGGGATGGCGGAGGTCTCCCGGCGTCCTTCTGTCAGCAGCGGGCCGAAGGGCTCGAAGAGAAGGGGGACGAAGAGGTTGCCGGTCGCGCGCATCACCGTGGCGTGGAAGTCGATGTCCGCCTGCACGAACAGCTCCGTGTCGGCGGTGTCGGCCGCTTCGCGCATCGTCGCGAGGTGATCGCGCAACTCGGCGAGGTCGGCCTCGCTGCGGCGGAGCGCGGCGAGTTCCGTGGCACCGTTCTCGATGAGGCGGCGGGCCTCGATGAGCCGCTCGGAGAGGGCGGTGTGCGAGGAGCGGGACGCGGCGCGGACCACGGGTTCCAGGGCCGTCCAGCGGTCCGGGGGGTTCACGTACGTGCCACGGCCGCGGACCACGCGTACGACGTTCTGGGCGCGCAGGTGCTTCACCGCCTCGCGCACGGTCAGGCGGCTCACGGACGACTGCTCGGCCAGCTCAGCCTCCGGAGGGAGGGCTGCGTCCGGCAGATACGTACCGTCGATGATCGCGTTGAGCAGCTTCTCGGCGAGGTCTTCGGAGAGCGACATCGTTGAGCCTCCGGCGGGCGGGTCTGGGGCAGGTATTGATCCAGAGTCTGACATCACATGAACGCGATGGTGACCAGGAGATCTGACGTCAGACATCTGATGTCTCGATGCGGGTAACCATGACACCGGCTCCCGGGCCCGTCAATACCTGTGCGCGATTGCTGTTCGGTTACGGCACTGGATCACTCTGGTCCGCCCTGGGACCACTCTGGATCACTCGTCTTCGCTGTCGTCGGGCCTCACGGCGATGTGGTCGGGCTCCAGTTCCAGGGCGACGCGGTCGCGCATACCGAGGGCCTCGGTGTACTCGGCGGGAAGCTGGAGCCGCCCCGCGCGGTCGAGCATCGCGTACTCGCGGGCCACCACCCTCTCGTGGCCCGTCGTGGCGTCGACCTCGGTGCGGCGCAGCACCTCCGTGGAGGTGCGGCCGTCACGGATGGCGACCGTGCGGCGGACTTCGCCGGCGACCGCCTGGTCGTGGGTGACGATGACGATGGTGGTGCCGAGGTGCTCGTTCGCCGTACGGAAGGCGGCGAAGATCTGCTCGGCGGTGTGGGAGTCGAGTTCGCCGGTGGGTTCGTCGGCGAGGAGCACGGCGGGGGAGTTGGCCAGGGCCACGGCGATGGCGACGCGCTGTTGCTGGCCGCCGGACAGCTGGTGCGGGTGGCGGGCCCGGCAGTCGGCGATGCCGAGCAACTCCAGGAGTTCCGACGCGCGTTCGGCCTTCGCCCGGCGGCTGCGGGTGCCGCGCAGCTGCATGGGGAGGGCGACGTTCTGGGCGGCGGTGAGGTAGGGGAGGAGGTTGCGGGCGGTCTGCTGCCAGACGAAGCCGACGGTCTCGCGGCGGTAGCGGAGGCGGTCCTTCGCGTTCATGGTCAGCAGATCGCGGCCGGCGACCCGGGCGGCGCCCGCGGTGGGGGTGTCGAGGCCGGCCAGGATGTTCATCAGGGTCGACTTGCCGCTGCCGGACGCGCCCACCAGGGCCATCAACTCGCCCTCGCGGACCAGGAGATCGAGGCCCTGGAGTGCCTGCACCTCCACACCGTCCGTGGAGAAGACCCGGACCAGGCGGTCACAGGTGATCAGCGCGTCGTGGCCGTAGGCGGGACGATCACGGCGGTCGGCGGCGCGGTGGGCCAGGTCGGCGAAGGTCGGGTTCGTGGCCGTCATCGGGCGACTCCTCCGGTAGTGGTCGGCCGGCTGTCTCCCGTACGGGGCTCCGTGCCGTCCGGTGTCATCGGGCATCCCCCGCCCGTAGTTCCGTGACCGAGCCCTTCCTCCCCGTCCACCACGCCTGAGCCGCCGCGATGCCCGTCGCGAGGAGGAGCACGGCCAGGGCGGGGAGCAGCAGGGACGCCGGGTCGGTGTGCAGCGGGGCGGTGCCCGGTGGGGGCGCGCCGCCGGGGGTGGCGAGGGCGATCGTGGTCAGGTCGATGCCGGGCGCCAGGAGGCGGACGGCTGCCCAGCCGGTCAGGGCGCCGCCCGCCGCCGCGAGGAGGGCCCCCGGCAGGGCTTCCAGTACGAGCAGGCGGCGGCCCTGGCTCCGGGTCAGGCCCATGGTGCGCAGCCGGGCCAGCAGGGCGGCGCGTTCCGGAGCGGCCCGGATCAGGGCGAGCAGCAGTGCGAGTACGGCGTATCCGGCGCCCGCTGCGACCGCCGCCGTGTAGACGCGCTCGGCGCCGGACTGGAGAGGGGAGTCCACGTACCGGGCCCGTTCCTCGGACCGCAGCCGTACGTCCGTGCCGGCGCCCGCGGCTTTGTGCAGCGCGCCCGCATCCAGGTGGTCGCCGGTCACCAGCAGGGCGGTCGGGCGCGCGGCTTCGGTGCCGAGACCGGAGCGGTCCACGACCAGGAAATCGGTGCCTGACACGGCCGGCGTCAGGTCACGTACGAGGGCGATACGGACGGTGATCTCGCTGCCGTCCTCCAGGCGTACGGGGAGGGGACGGGTGCCGTAGCGCTCGGCGACGGAGGGGGAGGCAAGAGCGGGAAGCGCCCGCTCCGCGGCAGCCTCCGGGCGGCTCAACTCGCCCGCGGGGAACGCCCCAAGACCCGTCCGGCCCGCCAGCCTCGCGTACTCCTTGGGCTCCACCCCCGCGAGCGGCACCGTCACCGGCCCGCCCTCCGGCTTCGCCAGGTACGTGATGCTCAGCGCCGTCACCTCGCCCGCGCCGGACGTCGAACGGACCTCCTCGGGCAGACCGGCGGGCAGCGGACCGGTGGCTTCGATCCGGGCGTCCGCGCCGAGGGTGAGGAGTGCCGCGGTCCCGCCCGCCAGCACGGAACCGTTCCTAAAGACTGAGCGGGAGTGAGTCCTGGTGCCAGAACTCATGCTCAGCCGAACGCCCCGAACGGTGTTGGGCGTTCTGGTCCACCGCTTTCACTCCGCGTCCGGCGCGCACGGATCGTGTCCGTGGTCCGGGAATGCGGGGGCGGTTTCCCTCGCCCCCTGGGGTGCCCGGTCGGGCCTGGACGGTCCGATGCCCCGCACGATCGCTCTGGTCGTGCGGGGGCGGTGCCGTCCGTCGCCGGATCGGGTGCCCCAGGGCGCGCCTGCCGATCGCCACGGCAGCAGCGTCGTGGCGAGTGGTCTTTCTGGTCTCGGTGGTGAGGGGTTTTCGCCAGTGTTGGGCGCCCCATTTGGAGGTGTAGGCCGGGTCGACGGCGACGATGGTGATGCCGAGTTCGGCTGCCATGCTCACCAACCGGGCCCGCAGCCTGGCGGTGGGCATGCCGGAGATGAGGTTGCGGAATCGTTTGCGGCGGCCGTGTTTCTCGCGGGTGGTCTCCGCGGTGAAGTCGAGGTCTTCGAGTGCGATCGCGAGGCCCCGGCGCTTTGCCCAGTGCAGCAGGCGGATCAGGGCGTGCCTGACCTGCGCGTCGCGGTGCTGGGCGGTACCGGACAGGTCGTAGTTGAAGCGTCGGGGATGGCCGGTGGGGTTGCCGTGTTCGTCGAGGCGCCAGGCGGCCAGGTGGTCGGCGTTGGTGTCGAAGCCGATCAGGCCTCCGGCGCGGACCGCTGCCAAAGACACGGTCTGGACTGGAGGGATCGTCCAGGACGCGGTCAGGTACCAGCGTCCCCGGCCGGTGTCTTCGTGGATGCGGTAGGCCACGGCCCGGTTGGCGGCGACGCGGTCGGCCCACTGCTCGCCCCGGTGCGCGAACGACACCCTCGTCGCCAGCATGTACCGGCCGTGCGGAGCGTTCGCCAGGTGCGCCAGCGGCGCGGGGAGCTTGAGGGAGACCTCGCCGTCGTCCGTGACGCGGATGGTCTCGTTGCCGAACCTTTTGCCGGACTCGCCGTCCGCCTGGAGAAACCGGCGCCCGGCCTGCCACCGCGTGCGCCACTGCTCCTCGGTGAGATGCGCCTGCTCCAGGTGGTGCCGGGTGTTCAGCAGCGGTTTCCCGCCGCGCACCACGCGCACGACCCCGGCCTCACGGTCCGCCCGCACCGTCTGGAGCCGGTCTTCGAGCACACACAGGCGGCGCCTCTTCGCGTGCCACTCCCGCGTGCTGCGGTAGCCGCCCGGTGCCTGCTTGGTGCCTTTCTCACCAACAGGTACGGACAGCCGGTGTTCGATCGTCTCGATCCCGGCCTGAAGGCTCTGCAGGTGCGCGAGCTGGCCGCGCCTGGCCAGCGCCCACTGATCGTGCGTGGCCTTCGTGATCGACCCGGCCCAGCGGGAGGAGGACACCTGCGAGAGGGTGCGCTTGCGCTCGGCCCACCGTTCACTGTCGTGCTCCAGCCCGGCCGCGCACCGTGCCTTCAGATCACGGGAGGCGAGCGAACCGAGCAGGTCGCCGACCAGGCGCAGAACCATCTCGTCCCGGGCGGTCAGGCCCTTGAGCCGGGTACGGATGGCGACCCCCGAGGGGCCGGGCACCACGAACGGCGCCGCCACCTCCCGCAGTCCCCCCACCCCTGCACCCCTCAACCTGGTGTTACGAAAATCCGTCACCACACCCAACGACCATCGCCGGCGAAGGTCACCTATTCGATGTAAGAACTTTCGTTCCCTATCGATGAGTGCACCTGCCACTGCCCAGGAACTCAATCGTGCGCACCAGAACACACTCAAGCGCCGTCGATCACCACCTGTTCACAACCCCCTGACTCCGCAGCGAGCTCACCGGGTCCTGGCGGCGCAGCGCCAGTACCGCCGTGACGAGCAGCGCGAGCTGGAGCGCGACGATCAGCAGCGTCGAACGGGAGACCAGCAGCGAACGTTCGACCCGGTCCAGTTCCTCCGGCAACGAGATCGTGACAGCCGTGGTGCCATACATCGCGGGGGACTTGACCAGCGCCTTGGGGCCGGCGCGCGCGGCATCCCGCAGGGCGTCGATCCGCTTGGGGCGTCAGTCCGTGTGCGTCAGCCCGCCGTGTTCACCATCGACGCCGCCGCGTACGTCAGGTAGCTCCACAGCGTGTGCTCGTGCTCCTCGGAGAGGTCGAGCTCGTCGACGGCGACCCGCATGTGCTTCAGCCAGGCGTCGTGCGCCGCGCGGTCGACGGCGAAGGGGGCGTGGCGCATCCGCAGCCGGGGGTGGCCGCGGTTCTCGCTGTACGTGGTGGGGCCGCCCCAGTACTGGATCAGGAACAGCGTGAGGCGCTCCTCGGCCGGGCCGAGGTCCTCCTCGGGATACATGGGCCGCAGCAGCGGGTCCTCGGCGACACCCTCGTAGAAACGGTGGACGAGGCGGCGGAAGGTCTCCTCCCCGCCGACCTGCTCGTAGAAGGTCTGCTCCTGAAGCGTGCCGCGCCGAATCTCGACCACGTTGGTTGGCCTCACAAAAATCGCTCTGGTCAGCCCCTGGCTCTCAGCCGGGGGTCCGGGGGTCGTCCCCCGGAAATTGCAGCCACTGCTCCATGGTCTCAGACGGGGAGACCGAGGACTCAAGGCTTAGGACCATGCGCAAGGCTTGGGGAACGGCGCGTTCACGCACTCGCCTCCGGGAGCCTCGCGCCGCACAGTGGAGGTATGAGCGCGCACGCCATCGACCACGGCCTGGACGACCTCGCCGCCACGGCGCGGGCGGCGCTGGTGCGCGAGATCGAGGGGAGCGGGGCCTGGGCCAGTGACCCGGTCTGGCGGGAGGCCTTCGAGAGCGTCCCGCGCCACCTCTTCGTGCCGTACTACTTCGTCGGTGCCCAGGACGGCTACGAGCGACTGTGGGGCGAGGACCCCGACCCGCGCAGGCGTGAGCGCTGGCTGCGCGGCGCGTACGCCGACTCCCCGCTGGCCACCCGGGTGCGCGACGGCCAGCTGCTCTCGTCCAGCAGCCAGCCGTCCCTGATGGCGAAGATGCTGGCGGAGCTGGAGGTACGGGACGGCAACGCGGTCCTGGAGATCGGCGCGGGCACCGGCTACAACGCGGCCCTGCTGGCCCACCGCCTCGGCGACGAACTGGTCACCACCATCGATCTGGATCCGGAGATCACCGAGTCGGCCCGGCGGCATCTGGCCGCCGCCGGGTACCACCCGAGAGTCGTCACGGGCGACGGCGCCCGCGGCTGTCCCGAGCACGCCCCGTACGACCGCGTCATCGTGACCTGCGCGGTGACCTCGATCCCGCGCCCGTGGCTCGCCCAGTGCAGCCCCGGCGCCCATATCCTCGCGCCGATCGCGACCGGCGTGATCGACCTGCGCGTACGCGACGCCGAGCACGCCGAGGGGCACTTCCTGCGCACGCCCGCCTACTTCGTGCCTCTGCGCGGCACCGAGCGCCCCGAACCGCGGCCCACCGCCGACGGCGGCCTGCCGCGCCGGGCGATCCAGAACGAACTCTTCCGCTTCCTGCTGGCCCTCACCGCGGGCGCCCTCGACCCGCACGAGGCCCTGGCCCTGTGGGAGCGCGAGGAACAGCCGGAACGCGCGCGGTACGGGATCACGGTCAGCGGCGAACGCGAGTGGGCCTGGCTGGACGACCCGGAAGGGCCGTACGCCTGGCCGCTCACGTAACGCAGATCACATACCGCAGATCACATACCGCGGATCACATGCCGCGGATCACATGCCGCGGATCACATGCCGCAGATCAGAGAACGCGGCTGCTCAGCCCCGGCGAATCGTGATCGTCGTCCACGCCCCCACGTGCACCCGGTCGCCGTCCTGCAGTGGTACGGGGACGAAGGGCTGGATGGGCTCCTCGCCGCCGTTGACGGTGGTGCCGTTCGTGGAGTTCTGGTCGACGACTGCCCAGCTGCCGTCCGGCTGCTGGACGAGGACCGCGTGCTGGTGCGAGACGCCCGGGTCCTCCGGCGGCACCGACAGATCGATGTCCGGGGACTCGCCCGTGGAGTGGCGACGGCGGCCGATCGTGATCTGGTTGCCGATGAGCGGGCGCTGCTGCTCGGGGGAGTACGCGGGCAGGTTCAGGCCCGCGGCCTCCGGACCGGAGCGCTGCATCATCGCCATGAAGTACTCGCGGTCGGGCCCGATCGTGATGCTCCAGGCCATCGGCTGCTGCTGGTACCCGGGCGGGGCCTGCGTCGCACCGGGCTGCGGGTAGCCGTAGCCGCCCTGGCCCTGGCCGCCGGGATCGCCGCCCGGCGGAGGAAGGACCCAGTCGTCCCCGCCCCCGTAGGGCTGCCCGCCCGGACCCTGCGGATGCCCGGTCCCCTGCGGATACCCGGGCGGAGCGTGCTGCTGCTGGTACGCCTGCGCGGCGCCGGGGCCACCGTGCCCGCCCTGACCCTGACCACCCTGACCCCCGAAGTCCCCGGGATTACGGGGGTACCCACCCTGGCCCGAGGGGTCGCCGTACGGTGAGAGCGGCTCGGCGGGACGGTTCATCTGTGAGGGACGCGAGCTCTGGTAGTCGTACGCGTCATGGCCGGAACCGTGCTGTCCGGGCGGCTGCTGCTGGAACCGCAGCGCCGGGTTCGGACCGCCGGGGCCGGCACCGGGCTGCGGAGGAGGTGCGGCCGGGGTGTACGAGGTGGCCGTGTTCGTCAGGAAGTTCCACCGGCACTCTTCGCAGAACGGGGCCGCGCCCTCGCGCGGGGTATGGCACTGCGGGCAGAACTCGGGCTCGGGCGACGGGTGGTCCGGTACGGCGGACAGGTGCGGGCGTCCGCCCTGGCCGGGCGGCGGCGAACCGGGCTGTGGATAGCCGTAGCCGGCGGCGGGGGGCGGCGGCGGAGGCGGGGGTACGGCACCGGCCATGCGGTGACCGCAGACCTCGCACCAGTCGTCGGAACCCGACTGGTGTCCGTTCGGGCAGGTCGGCATGTCGGCGCTTCCCCCTTTCTGTTCCGGCCCCGGGGGACCGAAGTTCTCCGTCCCCCTCGGTACAGGGTCCGGGTTCGTCGCTCCGGCCCCGGGGAGGGGCCGGACCACCTATTTCTTTACACGAACAGTCTTTGTCGACCGTGTTTCGAGTGTCATCTCGTCGGCCTCTTCGACCTTCGCCTTCAGTCGCACAGTACCTGCCGGGGCGTCGACCACGTCCACCACCTTCGCAAGCAGTTTCGCCGTATCCGCGTTTCCGGAGACACTGGCGAGCTGAACCGCGCGGCCCAGCTTGGCCGTTGCCCCGTCGATATCTCCCGCTTTACGGGCATCCAGTCCCTGTTGGATGACTTGTGCCAGTTCGGCCTGACCCGTGTAGTGCGCGACCTGCGGATTGATCGACGTGGACGCCGCCATGTCGTCGGTCCACACGGCCCGTACGAGACCCTGGGCGCCCAGCGTCTGGGCGGGGCCCTCGGGTTGCGGGATCACAAGAGAGACCCGGGCCGCCAGCATCTCCTGGCCGATCTCGGCCGTCGGCACTTCCACGCACACGTGGTAGTCCCGGGACTCGTCTCCCCAGGAGCCGGTCGGGTAGTCCCCGGCGCGCGGGCCCGCCTCCGTGCGGCGGTCGGTCAACTCCTCTACTGTGGGCGCCACTTGCTTGACGAACTTGATGGAGGTGCCCACCGGCGTCCACAGCCGCAGTGCGACGTCCGCGACCTCCTTGCCCATCGCCGTCTCCATCATCTGCGTGAAGTCGGCGGACAGACCCGCCGGGTCGGCGACGATGTCGGCGGTGCCGAGCAGCGCGGAGGCGATCCCGGTGACCTCCTTGACCTCCCAGTCGGTGCCGACGCCCCGCGCGTCACAGGTGAAGCGCCCAGCGCAGGCGTCCAGCGCGGCCTTGAGGTCTTCCGCCGACTCGTGTTCGTTCCGTCCGTCGGTGAGCACGATGCCGTGCCGGATCGCGACGTCCGCCGAGGCCAGCAGCCGGTCGGCGAGCCGCAGCCAGGTGCCGATCGCGGTGCCGCCGCCCGCACTCAGCTTGCGCAACGCCTGCTTGGCCTGCTCGCGGGTCCCCGCGTCGGCCACCGCGAGCTGCCCGCCGCCGGGGTAGACCTCCTTGGCCACATGCGTGCCGCCGATCACCGCGAAGTGCACTCCGTCGCGTACGGCGTCGATGGCGGCGGCCGTGGCGTCCCGGGCACCGCGCATCTTGGTGGGCGGGTAGTCCATCGAGCCCGAACAGTCGACCATGATCGCCACGGCCGCGTCCGGGCCCTGGCCCGGTGTGTAGAGGTGCGGCGCGGCGACCGCACTTCCGACGGTGCCGCCGCCGGTCGAGGTCACCGTCACGATCGCGTTGACCTCGCGACCGCCTTCCGGCAGGTACTCGTTCTGGTACACCTCCACCGAGAACTGCGGCACGTTCGACTTAGAGAAATTGGCCATGCCTTCTTAGCTCCCCCTCAGGACCCCCACGAGTCGTGGGTGATGTCGGTGAGCGGACCGGTCCCCTCCGGTCCACGGCCGTTCCCTGTCCGGCCTCAGGCCGATCCTGCCCCCATCGGCGGGGCCGGGAACGGCAGGACGGCCACTGTTACGTTGTCGTGGCCCCCGCCGTCCAGAGCGTGGCCGACCAGAACCTGCGCGCTGTGCAGCGGGCGGAGCGCGGCGTCGTGCGGGATGACCTGCGCCATCTCCTCGGCCGCCTCCGCGTAGTTCCACAGCCCGTCGGTGCACACCACCACTACACCCGGCCTGTCCGGCTTGAAGGAAGCGGTGTGCGGCTCCAGTTCGTACGCATCCGCGCCGAGCCAGCCGGTGATCGCGTGGGCGCGCTCGTCGGCGTACGCCTCCGCTTCGTTCATCAGGCCCGCTGCGACCATCTGCGCGGCCCAGGAGTCGTCCTCGGTGAGCCGGGCCGCGGGGGACGTACGGTCCACGGGGATCCAGTAGGCGCGGCTGTCGCCGACCCAGCCGACGATCAGGAGGGCGGGGGTGACCACGGCGCCCACGAGGGTGCAGGCGGGCGCGTTCTGATGAGGGGCGTGCTCGGACGGTGCAGCTCCCGCAAGGGAGTTGACCGCCCGCGAGGCGGCGATGATGGCGTCGTGCATGGCCTGCTGGGGATGCGTGCCCCGGGGCAGGGCCTCCAGGAGCGACTCGTTGGCTGCGCGGGACGCGGCGAGGGAGGCCTCGTCCGGGCGGGTCGCCGAGGACACCCCGTCGCAGACGATCGCCACGACCGCGGAGGAGCCGTCGGGCAGCGCGGTCGAGGAGATCGCGAACGCGTCCTCGTTGCGATGGTGGCGCAGCCCCCGGTCGCTGACCGCTGAGACGGCGCTCAACTCCTGCTCCATGTGGTCCCGTTCACGCGGCTGTGCGTGGCCGCAGTTCTCGCAGTAGCCGTCCCGGTCGACCTGGCCCGCACGGCAGGCCACGCACACCTTGGTGCCCGCGGACGGTGTCCCCGCGAACTCGGCGGTGCGCGGGTCGGGCGCCTGCAAGGCGTACTCGTCCGGTTCCGGGGGCCCGTCGAACCGTACGCCCGACGCGTGGGCCGGAAGTTCGTGGCCCGCCGAGTCGGTGCCCTGGATCTCCGAGGGCACATGGACCGGGGCAGGCCTGTGGGAGCTGTCCACCTCGGGGGCGACCGGCCAGTCCACCGGCGCGGCGGCCGACGGGGGGTGCGGCGCCGTGCCGTTCATGGTCATCGTGGGGTTGTCGTCCGGCGGTGCGGGCACGGCCGACAGGTCGTACCCGCAGGCACCGCAGAAGCGGTCGCCTGACTCCAGCGGCTCCTCGCAGCTGGGGCACTTCGACAACGCCGGGGGCATCTGCGACATGAATTACACCCACGTCCGGGGGCGGTAGCGGTTGGCGCGCTCCACCAGATCGATCCTCTCCTCGCCACCTTGGGCGAGCCGGGCCAGTGTCCGGTACGAGCGCTCCAGACCGAAGCGGAGGCCTCGCTCGTCCAGGTCACTGCCGAGCAGTACGGTCCGCGCTCCCGTACTCGGTGGCGCGGAACCCTGGCTACCGGAGAGTACCCAGTCCAGGGCGCAGCCGAGGACCTCTGTGGACAACTGCTCGCGGCGGACCGCGTCCAGGCCGTATCCGCGCAGGGCATCGATCTGTCCGGCCGCCGCGGTCAGGTCCTCCAGGAACGGCGCGCTGGGCCCCTCGTTCATCCGGTGCCGCAGTCGCGCCCGTACCGCGGCGACACGGGCCGCCGTGTAGTGGATCGACGCCTCCGGCACCGACTCCAGGGTCCGTACGGCCCCCTGCCGGTCACCCGCCGCCAGCTGTACGCGGGCCAGTGCGAACGCCGCGCTCACATAGCTAGGGTCGGTCGTCCACACCAGGCGGTAGTACTCCGCGGCGTTGTCCAGTTGCCCGAGGACCTCCGCGCACAGGCCGAGGGCCAGCTTGGGGGCGGGCTCGCCGGGGAACGCGTCGTAGATCGCGTCGAAGGACAGCGCCGCCACTTCGTGGTCGCCGCTCGCGAGCGCGGCGATGCCGCGGTACCAGACCACCCGCCAGTCGTCGGGGTGGTCCGCCTCCAGGGTCGCGAGTGTCCCAGTGGCGCTGTCGAGGTCGCGCATCTCGAGGCGGGCCCGCAGTTCGCGCAGCCGCAGCTCCAGGGAGCCGGTGGGCGCCGCGTGCAGCGCGGCGATCAGCTCCGCGGGCGCGGACGCCATGAGGCCCGCGAGGAATCCGGCGTTCGGGTCGCCGGGGTCGACCCGGGGGACCGGCAGCGTGAGCGCGGCGGCCGCCGCGTCGACCGCCTTGACCAGTGCGGTCGGCGGCGGAGCGAGGGCGCCGGCCGCGCTGTGGAGGGGTGCGGCATTGGCGGCTCCGCCGCCGGACAGCGCGGGACCTCCGGCGCCGAGGGCATGGGCGGTTCCGCCGCCGGCCAGTGCGGCACTTCCGTTGCCTGAAGAAAGGGCCGTACCGCCGCCGTTGGCCCCGACAAGCGCCTGGCGTCGCCGTCCCACCGGTACCGCCCGCGCCCCCAGCCGCGACACATCCCCGTCCAGCTCTCCGAACAACTCCGTGTCCGTGACCTTCAGTTCGGGCCCGAAGAGCGTGGAGAGGAAGGGGCGGGGGCGGCCCGTCTGCAGCGCCACCACCTCGCGCAGTACGCCCGTCAGCTGCTCCGCCATCTCCTGGGCGGAGGCGAACCGGCGGGCCGGGTCCGGGTCGGTGGCGCGGACGAGAAGCCGGTAGAACGACTCGTACTGGCGGAATACCTCGATGTTGTCGGGGTCGGGCAGGGAGTCCACGAAGACGTTCGTGTAGCCCTGGAAGTCGAAGGTCAGCACGGCGAGCGTACGGGCGACGGTGTAGAGGTCGGAGGCGACCGACGGGCCGAGCTCGGCGACCTCCGGCGCCTGGTAGCCGACCGTGCCGTAGATGGCCGACTCGTCGTCGTCCATCCTGCGCACCGCGCCCATGTCGATCAGCTTGAGCTGGTCCTCGGTCTGGATCGCGTTGTCGACCTTGAAGTCGCAGTACAGCAGGTTGCGGCTGTGCAGATGACCGAGCGCCTCGAGCGCCTCGATGCCGTACGCGCAGGCCTGCTCGACCGGCAGCGGGTCCCGCTTCCCGGCAGGCGTACGGCGCTCGTTGGCGATCTCCTTGAGGGACTTGCCGCCGACGTACTCCATGACGATGTAGCCGTCGAGGGAGCCCGTGCGCTGGTCGAGATGCTCGACGAAGTTGTAGATCCGCACGATGTTGGAGTGCTCGATCTCGGCGAGGAACCGGCGCTCGGATATGGCGGCGGCCATCGCGTCCTGGTCGCCCGTGTCGAGCAGGCCCTTGAGCACCACCCAGCGGTCGGACACCGCGCGGTCCACGGCGAGGTAGACCCAGCCGAGCCCGCCGTGCGCGAGGCAGCCGACCACCTCGTACTGGCCGTGCACCACATCGCCCGCACGCAGCTTCGGCACGAACGAGTACGGGTGGCCGCACTTGGTGCAGAAACCCTCCGTACGCCCCGGCCTCTCACCCCGCGAACGTCCCACCGGCGCCCCGCAGTCGGAGCGCGAGCAGAACCGCTTGCGCTCGGGCACCTCGGGGTTGTCCTGGACCATCTCTCGTGGATCGGGGCGCGGCACGTCCGGGACCTGGACGAGGCCGACGCCCAGCCGGCCGCGGCCGGAGGATCCGGCCGTCGAACCGGAGCTGCGCACCGACACGGAACGGCTCGAGGTGCGCCCCGACAAGGAGCGCGACAGACGCCCGGACACCGAGCGCCGGGACTGCGAGGAGCGTGCCGAGCGTGACGACGACCGGGAGCTGGAGCGCGAGCTCGCACTGCCGCGGCCGGAGCCGCGCGAGTTCCTGCCGCCCGCCGTGATCCCGGTCGGCGGCGAGCCGACCATGCCGCTCGCGGAGACGACCGGCGCCAGACCGCATGTGTCGCAGTACAACTCGCCGCCGCCCACGTCCTCGTACGCCCCCGTGCAGCCGGGGCGCTGGCACTGCTTCCGCTCGCTCACGCTCTGCTCACTCACGATTCCCCCCTCCGGTCCTGTGGTCCCCCGTGACCGGCTTGGCCGGGGACCTTGGGCACCAGCAAGTCGGCGGCAGCGTGCTGGTAGCGCAGCACCGCCTGTTCCGCCACGCGCAGATCGCAGGGCGCGCTCCACAGCATGCGGCGCGCCGCGTCGTAGCGCTCCACGAGCAGCGGGTCTTCGGCGAGGCCGTGCCGGGCGACCTTCGCCTTGTACGCGTCGAGCCGGCCGCGCAGCTCCGCGCGGACCGCGAGCGGCGCGGTGACGGCCGTCAACGACTCGCGGGCTCTGAGGAGTTCGTCCTCGGCCCGCTGCTCCAGGGACTCCAGCAGCGGCGAGAGGCGATGCCACTGCGCGTGTCTGCGGTACTCGGCGGCCGTCGCCAGCTGCTCCTGCAGCGCCGTCGGCGGGCCGCTGACCGCGGGCACCTCCGACGCGGCGATCTTCGCCAGCACCTCACCGCGCGCGGAGCGCGCCTCGGCAAGCGTGCGGTCCGCGCGCGAGAGCACGTCCCGCAGCTTCACCAGCCGTGTCTCCGCGTCCTGCCTCACGCTCAGCACCGCGTCGATCTCGCGGCGCACCTCATCCAGGGCGCGCGCCTCCCGGTCGTAGCGCGTGGTGTCGGGCCGCCCGCCGCCCGGCGCCGAACTGCCCTGTGCGGGCAGCCAGAACGCCAGCGGATCGGACACCACCTGCTCACGCAGAGACGTCAGCGTGCGCGTGATCCGCTCCAGGTCGTCGCCCGCCGGGTGCTCCCCGGGGCGTACGCCCACGGAGTGCGCGAGCTGGCGGGTGCGCTGCAGCTCCGCGGCCAGCAGGTCGATCCGTGCGGGCAGCGCCGACCACACGGCGTCGGCCGCCACGACCATGTCGAGCGACTGCGCGTACAACTCGTTCATACGCCCCACGAGTTCGACGAGGGTGAAGCGCTCGCTGAGCTTTCCCGTGCCGGCCATGGTGGGCGCGGAGGCCGTCGCGGCGGCGCTGCCCGCCACCGTGACGCTCTCGCCGCGCAGCAGCTCCGTCAGCTCCACCAGGTCGTCGCGGTTCGGCCAGCGTCGTCGGGAGCGCACGTCACGCGCGGAGCGCAACGCGTCCGCGTACGCGTCGAAGTACGTCCACAGGAGCGAGATCGACGCCTCGGTGGCCGTCCAGCGCTCCCGGGTCGTGCCCGTGAGCTCGGCGCCTTCGAGGAGTCTGCGGCCCGCGTGGTCCTGCAGGGCGAGGAGCGAGGTCTCGATGGCCTCGTGCTCCGCGCCGAGCCGCGCCAGCGCACGGTCCACCTCGTCCCGGTCCATTACCGGCCCGGAGGGTCCCGTGACGCCCATCGATCACCTCTCGCTCTCAGTCGTTCCCTGTGCGCGTTCCCCCGCGCTCCGGGCAACTCTCCAGTGGTATCAGGTTGGTGGTATCAGGTTGGCCGCCGGAACCAGCTCCGGCTACTTGTACTTGACGGGCGGTGGTACCGCCGATTTCTTGATGGTCGGCTTGAGCCACTTGTCGTATGACTGCTGCCAGCCGTTCTCGCGGTAGTCCACCAGTACTTGGTTGACCCGGCGCACCAGGTCGTCGGCGCCCTTCTTCATCGCCACTCCGTAGTACTCGGTCGTGAACGGCTCCCCCTTGAGCTCGACCGTCGGGTCCTGCGCGGCCTGGCTCGCGGCGAGCGCGCCGTCGGTCACCACGGCGTCGACCTCACCGAGCTGAAGCCTCACCAGGCAGTCGAGCTGGTTGGGCACGGTGGTCTTGATGTCGGCGGAGGCGACCAGCTTGCCGGCCTTCTTGTCCGCCTCCAGGGCCGCCAAGGCGGTGGAGCCCTTCGCCGTGCAGATCTTCTTGTTCGCCAAGGACGCGTCGTACTCCTTGATGTCCGAGATCCTCGGGGCCAGGACCTGCTGGCCGGTCTGGAAGTACGGCGAGGAGAAGGCGACTTGCTCGAGCCGGTCGCAGTTGATCGTCATCGTGCGGACCACCATGTCGACGCGGCCGTCCTGGATCGCCGGGATCCGCTCGTTGGTGGGGATGGCGCGGAACACGATCGCCTCCCGGTCGCCGAGGATCTCGCCCGCTATCGCGTGCGCGAGATCGATGTCGAAGCCTTCCAGCTCGCTGGTCTTCGAGGTGCTGTTCGGATCGCGGTAGCCCCAGCGGTAGCTGTTCTGGTCGACGCCGACCAGCAGCTTGCCGCGTTCCCGGATTTTCTGGATCGTCTCGCCGTTCTGGTCGCCGGACGGCGCAAGGCTCTGGTCCTGCGGGTCGGTGCACTCCTCGGCCTTGGTCTGCATGCCCCTGGCCACGCCCTGACTGCCGGTGCCCGTGCTGCCGTCCCCGCGGGACTGCGACAGCGGCAGCACCAGCGCGAAGACCGCTGTCAGGGCCAGGACGACCGCCATCGCGCCGACGCCGCCCCAGCCCTTCAGAGCGGCCCGCACACGTCGTGCCTTCATCGTCATGCCCCCTCTCACCGGTACTCCGACAGCCGGCGCCCGATACCGAGCACCGCACCCGAGGCGCCCAGCACCGCGAGCACCGCGGCGCCCACCGGAAGCCCCGTCATCGCGCCCTTGCCGTCCGCGGCCGCCACCTCGAACTCGCCCTGCTCATGGTTGAGCGCCTTGTCGAGATCTTTGTCCACGTTGGCAAAGCACTCGCCCGTAGGCTCGTCGTCCTTGGAGCCGATCACCTTGTCCAGCGCGCCCTGGTAGTCGCCCGAGTCGTCAGCCTTGCGGGCGTCCTTGTGCCGGTCCTGCCAGACCTGCATGTTCTCCGTCGCGCCCTTCACCGGGGACTCGCCCGCACTGTCGTCGGCGAGGTCCTCGGCGGCGGCCAGCTTGGCGGAGAGGTCCTTCATCTGCACCTGGTAGTCGCTGTCGTACGCGTCCACGACCTCGCCGTCGACCTCCTTGGTCTCGGCGCCCCGGCTGACCAGCGTCAGGGTCTCGTTGCCGCGTGCCTTGAGGGAGGCGATACGGGCGTCGTTCAGCACGTTCAGCGACCGTACCCCGTGGTCGTACGAATCGTTCAGCCCTGCCCTGGCGAAGCTGTGGCCGACCACCAGCCAGAGCAGCACCACCGTGGAGGCGGCGGTCGCGGTGACCATGCCGTGGTTCAGCACCCGGTTCGTACGGTGGTAGTTGCGCCGCTGGGCCCAGACCAGGCCGCCGATCGCGACGACGCCGGCGCCGATCGCTATCCACGGGTAGGGCGTCGCCGAGTCGTAGTCGGAACGCAGCCGCTGGTTCTCCATCTTGTAGAGATCCTCGGCGTCCTTGAGCATGACCTGCATCTTCGCGTTGGCGTACCGCAGGTAGGCGCCGCCGAGCGGGTAGCCCTGCCGGTTGTTGGACCGGGCGCGCTCGACGAGGCCCTTGTACTCGGGCAGCCGCTTGTTCAGCCGTGTGATGGTCTGAGCCGACTTGGAGCCCGGCTCGGAGTTGGCCGCCGCGTTGACCAGCCTGTCCGCGGCCGTGTTGATGCCCCGCTCGTACTCCTGGCGGGACTCGGCGGTCTCCTGGCCGCCCGCGAGGAAGCCGCTGGAGGCCGCGGTGTTGGCGGTGGCGAGCGAGCGGTAGATGAGCGCGGCGTCGGCGCTCAGCGGCTGGCTGCTGTTCAGTACGTTGTCGGCGGCGGCCGAACGCTCGGTCATCTGCCAGGCCGTCATCGAGCCGAACGCCACGAGGAACAAGGCCAGCGCGGCACCGATGATGCGCAGCCGCCCCGGCTCCGTCGTCGCCGCGGCACGCAACTGGTCGACGCCTTCCGCCCAGGCCGTACGGCGCGGGGGCGTCGGGTCGGGTCCGCCGGGCACGGCAGGGCCGGGCTGCACGGCGGGCGCAGCCGGTGGCACCGCGACCGGTGGCCCGGGCTGCGGCGGCATGGCGGGCATCGTGGGCGGTCCCGCGCCAGGTGGCGCCGAGCCGCCGTTCGGCGTGTATGTCACTTGACCTCCCCCATGGTCATCCCTCCGTCACGTCCGCCCGCACGTCAGGACGCACGGGAAGAAGTGCACGGCCGCAAGTATCCCCGCCGGGACTGACATCCGCACAGGCCCTGACTGGATCTTGTTCGTATCGCAGTGCAATCCGTACCGCAGCGCAACCATGAATACGCCATCCAGAACCCTACGGTTCCCTGCGTCAGCCCTCGTAATGTGCCCGCACGCGCGCGTGCACCTCGTCGGGCGCCGCTACGTGGTCGAGGCCGAGCAGCGCGGCGCCCAGAACCGGGCTCGCGGTGACCACTCGGGGTACGGCCTTGGGGGCGCGTTCGGCCAGCAGTTCCCTTGTCCGGTCGTCGAGTTGGGGGTGCCGGGCCGCCAGGATGCTGCCGCCGAGAAGTACGGGGGCCTCCTCGTCGAGCAGTTCCAGACGGGACAGGGCGACACTCGCCATGACCGCCACCTCCTCCGCGAGCCGGTCGACGAGCGCGCGGGCCACCGGGTCGCCTGCCGCCGCCGTGGCGAACAGGACCGGCGTCAGCTCGTGGCGCCGTTCGTGCCTCAGGTGCTTGAGGTGGAAGGCCTCGATCAGCGCGTACATGGAGTCGAGGCCGAAATGGGCGGGCAGGGCGCGGGCCAGCACGGTCGGGCCGCCCCGGCCGTCCTCGGCGCGCGCCGCATGCCAGATGGCCTCCTCGGCGAGGCCCCCGCCGCCGCCCCAGTCGCCGGAGAGGCGGCCGATGGCGGGGAAGCGGGCGATGCGTCCGTCGGGCCGCATGCCGACGCAGTTGATGCCCGCGCCGCACACCACCGCCACTCCGCGCGGCTCGGCGATCCCGGCGCGCAGGATCGCGAAGGTGTCATTGCGTACCTCGGTACTCGTGCCCCACGCGCGCGCGTGCAGCGCGGCGGCCAACTCCTCCTCCTCGACGGGGAGATCGGCGTTGGCGAGACACGCGGAGACATGGTCCACGGAGCTGACGCCGGCCTCGGCGAAGGCCCGGTCGACGGCCTCCGCCAGGGTTTCCACGGCCTGCCGCACCCCGACCTCGGGCGGCCGGAAACCGCCCGCGCGCGCCTCGGCGAGCACCCGCCCGTCCCGCGCGACGACGGCGACATCGGTCTTGCTGTTCCCCGCGTCGATGGCGAGAACACCTGGTCTCACGCCCACGCGAGGTGCTCCCGGTTGTGCGCGATCAGCTGATCGGTGAGGGCGTCGGCGTACGCGTACTGGCCGACGAGCGGATGCGCGAGCAGCGCGCGGAAGACCCGGTCGCGGCCACCGTGCAGCGCGGCCTGAAGCGCCAGGTCCTCGTACGCGGTGACGTTCGCCATGAGGCCCGCGTACAGCGGATCCACCGACGGCACCGGCAGCGGAAGGGGCCCCGACTTCCCGACGGCCGCCTGCACTTCGATGACGGCGTCGTCGGGCAGGAAGGGCAGCGTCCCCTTGTTGTACGTGTTGACGACCTGGTACGGGCTTCCTCCCGCACCCAGCAGCGAGGCCGCGAGGTCCACGGCCGCCTCCGAGTAGTACGCCCCGCCCCGCTTGCCGAGCAGCGCCGGCTTCTCGGCAAGGTCCGGGTCGCCGTACATCTTCAGCAACTCGCGCTCCATCTCGGCCACTTCGGCGGCCCGCGACGGCTTGGTGCGCTGCTCCCGTACGACCTCGTCGTGCGCGTAGTAGTAGCGCAGGTAGTAGGAGGGGACGACACCGAGGCGGTCGAGGACGTCGCGGGGCATGCGCAGGTCGGCGGCGACGGCGTCACCGTGCTCGGCGAGCAGCTTCGGCAAGACGTTTTCGTCCTCGGGACCCCCGAGTCGTACACCCGTCTCCCAGGTGAGGTGGTTGAGCCCGACGTGATCGAGGTGCACGTCGACGGGCGCGACGCCGAGCATCCCGGCGAACTTCCGCTGGAAACCGATCGCCACATTGCACAGCCCGACCGCCTTGTGGCCGGCTTCGAGCAGGGCGCGGGTCACGATGCCGACCGGGTTGGTGAAGTCGATGATCCAGGCGCCCGGATTCGTCCGCCGTACGCGCTCCGCGATGTCCAGCACCACCGGCACCGTACGCAGGGCCTTCGCGAGACCGCCCGCCCCGGTTGTCTCCTGCCCGACGCAGCCGCACTCCAGGGGCCAGGTCTCGTCCTGCTCGCGCGCGGCCTGTCCGCCGACGCGCAGTTGCAGCAGGACCGCGTCGGCGCCCTCGATGCCCGCGTCCAGGTCGGAGGTCGTGACGATGCGTCCGCCGTGCCCCTGCCGGGCGAAGATGCGCCGCGCCAAGCCGCCGACCAGCTCCAGCCGCTCGGCCGCGGGGTCGACGAGCACCAGCTCCTCGACGGGCAGGGTGTCCCTCAGCCGGGCGAAGCCGTCGATGAGTTCGGGGGTGTAGGTCGAACCCCCGCCCACTACTGCCAGTTTCACGGTCAGTCAGCCCTTCACTCCGGTCAGCGTGACACCCTCGATGAACGCCTTCTGCGCAAAGAAGAACACGATGATCACGGGGGCCATGACCAGCAGGGTCGCGGCCATGGTCAGATTCCAGTTCGTATGGTGGTTGTCCTTGAACGACTCAAGGCCGTAACTGAGCGTCCAGGCCGCCGGATTGTCACTCGCGTAGATCTGTGGGCCGAAGTAGTCGTTCCAGCAGTAGAAGAACTGGAAGAGCGCGACGGCGGCGATGCCCGGCTTGGCGAGCGGCACGACGATACGCAGCAGGGTGCGCAACTCGCCGCAGCCGTCGACCTTGGCGGCGTCGAGGTATTCGTCGGGGATGGTCAGCAGGAACTGGCGCAGCAGGAAGATGCTGAAGGCGTCGCCGAAGGCCATCGGGATGATCAGCGGCCAGAGGGTGCCGGTCAGGTGCATCTGCTTGGCCCAGAACAGGTACATCGGCACGATGATCACCTGTGGCGGCAGCATCATCGCGGAGATCACGAGCATCGTGGCGATCCGGCGCCCGCGGAAGCGGAACTTGGCGAGGGCGTAGGCCACCGGGACGCTGGAGACGACGGTGAAGAGGGTGCCCAGGCCCGCGTAGAGCAGGGTGTTGCGCCACCAGGTCAGGAAGCCGGGGGCCTGCCAGACGTTCGCGTAGTTGTCCCAGTTCCAGGACCTCGGCCACAGGGCGCTGGTCAGCGCCTGCCGATCGTCCATCAGGGACGTGAGCAGGATGAACACGAACGGCATGATGAAGAACAGCGCTGCGGTGATGCCCAGGCAGTGCACGGCGATCCAGTGCAGCAGCGCCCTGCGGCGGGCGGTACGGGCTGCCGGGCTACGGTCGGCTCTGCCGGGCGGACCGGCGGGTTTGGTGGGGGCCGGCGGGCGTGCGGTGACGGTGTTGGTCATCGGGATCAGTCCTCCACCGTGATCAGGCCGCCGCGGCGGCGCATCAGCAGCGCGGTGAACGCCATGGACAGGACGAACAGCACGAGCGCGACCACGCAGGCGGAGCCGGTGTCGAAGCGCTGGAAGCCCAGGGTGTAGATGAGCTGGGGAAGGGTCAGCGTGGACTTCCCCGGGTAGCCGGGCTCGTAGATCTGGCCGGCCCCGGCGCCGATCACGCCGCTGGCCGTCTTACCGGCGATGAGCGGCTGCGTGTAGTACTGCATGGTCTGGATGACGCCGGTGACCACGGCGAACAGCACGATGGGCGAGATGTTGGGCAGGGTGACGAAGCGGAAGCGCTTCCAGGGGCCCGCGCCGTCCAGCTCGGCGGCCTCGTACTGCTCCTTGGGCACATCGAGCAGCGCCGCCATGAAGATGACCATGAGGTCGCCGATGCCCCACAGCGCGAGCAGCGTCAGCGCCGGCTTGGACCAGGTCGGGTCGTTGAACCAGCCCGGCTGCGGCAGGCCCAGGTCACCGAGCACCTGGTTGACCGGGCCGGTGCCGGGGTTGAGCAGGAAGGCGAAGGCCAGGGTCGCCGCCACGGGCGGGGCGAGATACGGCAGGTAGAAGAAGGTGCGGTACAGCCCCGCACCCGTCTTGATCTTCGTGATCAGCAGCCCGACGCCGAGACCGAACACCACCCGGGCCGCCACCATGATCACCACGAGCCACAGGGTGTTGCGCATCGCGGCCCAGAAGAAGGGGTACTGGCTGAAGACGTATGTCCAGTTGGTCAGCCCGTTGAAGGTGGGCGGCTTGAAGCCGTCGTACTTCATGAAGGAGAAGTAGACGGTCGACAGCAGCGGATAGACGAAGAAGACGCTGAAACCGATGAGCCAGGGGGAGAGGAACGCCAGCGTACGCAGCCCCTCCCGGCGGCGCTTGGTACGCAGCGCCGCCGAGTGGCCGTGAAGGATCGTCATGGGGCTGCTACTTCGCCTTGGCGATGTCGGTGTCGATCTGCCCGGCGACCTTCGCCAGACCCGCGTCCAGGTCCTTCACCTTGCCGGACTCGTAGTCGTACGCGAGGTTCTGCAGGGTCTCCTGGTACGCGCTGCCGTTGACCGCGGCGGGCGCGGTGTTGCTGTCCGGGTTCTGGGCGATCTTCACGAAGGCCTGCATCGTCGCGTCGTTCTCGAGCTTCGGGGACTCAAGTGCCGCGAAGGTCGAGGGGACGTTGTTGATGGCGTTGGCGAAGGAGACCACCGCGTCGGTGTCGGTGGTCATGTACTTCACCAGCTCCCAGGCGGCGTTCTGCTTGCTGCTGGTGCTGGCGAGGCCGATGATCGTGCCGGTCAGGAAGCCCTTGCCGTAGGTGTCCGCCTGGTCGTCCGGGACCGGGAACGGCGCGACCCCCACCTCGAAGTCCACGCCCGCGTCCTTCATCATGCCGCCGCGCCACTCGCCGTCGATGTTCATGGCGATCTGCCCGGTGTGCAGCGGGTTCTGGGCGGACCACTCGTCACCGAAGGTGGAGCGGTACTTCTCCAGCTTCTTGAAGCCGCCGAGCGACTTCACCATGTCCTGCTGCCAGGTCAGCAGCTCCTTGAAGGCCGGATCCTCGGCGACGTTCGACTTGCCGTCGGCGGTGAAGTACTCCGGGCTCCACTGCGCCGCGAGGTGCGGGACGGTGACCTCGTAGCCGTGGAAGTTCGGCATGAAGCCGAGCTGCGAGTAGCTGTCGCCCTTGCCCTTGGTCAGCTTGATCGCGGCGGCCTTGAACTCGGAGAGCGTCTTGGGTGGGGACGTGATGCCCGCCTCCTCGAACATCGTCTTGTTGTAGTAGAGCCCGTACGCATCGCCCAGCAGCGGCAGTGCGCAGCGCGTCCCCTCGAACTGGGTGTAGTCCAGCATCGGCTTGGGGAAGGTCTTCGCGGTGTCGATCTTCGACTTCTCCAGGAAGGGATCGAGGTCGGCGAAGACACCCGACGAACAGAACTTGCCGACGTTGCTGGTCTCCGGGGACGCCACCACGTCCGGGGCGTTCGAACCGCCCGCGCGCAGCGCCTGGTTCACCTTGTCGGCGTCGACGTTCCCGACGACCTTGACGTCGATGTTGGGGTGCGCCTTCTCGAAGGCCGCGACGTTCGCCTCGATCGCCTTGACCTCGTTGGGCGCGCTCCACGGGTGCCAGAAGGTGATGGTGGACGGCTTGCTCGCGTCGTCGGTCGCGCCGGACGTGCTGGAACCGGTGCAGGCCGTGGCGGTCAGGGCGAGCGCGGTGGCCGCGACGGCGAGACGTACGGGACTGATTCTGGGCATGACGGAACTCCTTGAGGCGTGCGCGGGGAACTTTTGGGCGTGCGAAGGGAACTTTTGGGCGTGCGAAGGGAATCGGGCGTGCGTAGGGAGGGGACGGAGCGGGTCAGGGCCCGCGGATCAGGCGGTACGGTCCGGCCGTACGGACCAGGAGATGGTGGATCAGGTGGTACGGGTCAGGGGGTGCGACCCGTGGTGTCGAAGACCTCGTCGCGGGTGGCCGCGAGGGCGGACTGCAGGGCGCCGGTCAGTACGGGGCTGTCGGGTGTCGTACTGAGGCGGATGGCGGGGCGGGGGACGGCCAGCTCGGCGAGCTCGGACTGGACGAGGGAGCGCAGGGCTTCGCCGCCGGCCGTGATCACCCCGCCGGCGAGGATGATCAGTTCGGGGTCGATCACCGCGACGACCGCGGCGAGTCCGGTGGCGAGCCGGGTGGCGAACTCGGCGAGCACGGCCTGCCCCGGTCCGGGGCTCTCGGCCGTACGAGCCGCTTCGGCGACCACCGCGGCGGCCTTCTCGGTGAGGGTGCCGCTGCCCGGTGGGGCCGTCAGTCCGTGTTCGCGGGCCAGGCGCAACACGGTCCGGCGACCGGCGAGTTCCTCGAAGCCGCCGGAGTTGCTGCGGGCGACATTGCGTACGAGCGGGGCTCCCGGCAACGGGAGGAAGGCGACTTCGCCGGCGCCTCCGGTGGCGCCCCGGTGCAGTCGGCCGCCGATCACGACCGCGGCGCCGAAGCCCCGTTCTCCCCAGAGCAGGGTGAAGTTCTCGCAGCCGCGCGCTTCGCCGATGCGCTGTTCGGCGATGGCGGCGAGGTTGACGTCGTTCTCCACTTCGAAGGGGATGGGGCCGAGCGCGGCGGCCATGTCCTCCAGCAGCCGGGGCGAGTGCCAGCCGTGCAAATGGCTGGCATAACGCAGGTTGCCGGTGCTGGGGTCGAAGGCGCCCTGCGTACCGATCACGATCCGGTGCACGTCGGCCCGGTGCAGCCCGGCGTCCTTGACCGCGCCGTCCAGGGCCAGCAGTACGCGGTCGATGGCGCCCTGGGCGCTGCGGCCGGGGGTCGGCAGTTCGAACCGTCCGACGGTCTCGCCGGTGATGTCGGCGATCGCGGCACGGATTCCGGTGGGGGTGACGTCGAGGCCCGCGACCCGGGCGGCGGCGGGGTTCACCGCGTACAACTGGGCGTTGGGCCCGGGCCGCCCCTCACTGGTGCCGGTCACGACGACGAGACCGGCGGCTTCCAGCCGGGCGAGGAGCTGCGAGGCGGTCGGCTTGGACAGGCCGGTGAGGTTGCCGATCCTGGTCCGCGACAGCGTCCCGTGCTCCAGCAGCAGATCGAGAGCGGCCCGGTCGTTCATGGCGCGCAGGACGCGCGGGGTGCCCGGGGTACCGGCGGATCCTGCCATCGCTGTCGTCACCTGCCCTTCCGTTGGCCAGCTTCTCAGCGATCTCTTGCAGGCGTCCATGCTCGACCCTGCCGGATCACTGTTAGGAAACTTTCCTATTGGTTGAGGAAGGTAGGCCGTCGGCCACGGAAGCGTCAATACCAGCCACTGCCAGGCAACAAAGTCGTTACGTGGGGCTGTACGGCTAGGGTCGGCCCATGGCTGGCGAGGACGAAGCGCTTGTGGACCATGGCCTTCCGGACGACGCCCTTCTGGCGGAGCAGATGGCCTACTACCAGGCCAGAGCGCCCGAGTACGACCGGGTCTATGCCGAGCGCGAGGACCTGCGGAACCTGCTGGCCGCGGCCGACGAACTCCCCATCAACGGCGACGTGTTGGAGCTGGCCTGCGGAACGGGCCAGTGGACCGCCGTACTTGCCGAACGCGCCCGCTCGGTCACCGCGCTCGACGCGGCAGCGGAGACACTGGACATCGCGTGCGCCCGCGTCACGTCCCCCAACGTCCTGTTCACCCAGGCCGACGTCTTCACCTGGCACCCGTCACGCCGCTACGACACGGTCTTCTTCGCCTTCTGGCTCTCCCACGTCCCACCGTCGCGACTGCCCGCTTTCTGGAACACGGTCCGCGAGGCCCTCGCCCCACAGGGCAAGGCGATTTTCATCGACGAGGGCCCGTCCGAGGCCTGGCGCGAGGAATTCCTCGCGCCCCAGTCCACGTCCACGGTGGTGCGCCAACTCGACGACGGCAGCCGCCATCGCGTCGTGAAGGTCTTCCATGACCCCGAGACGCTGACCGGCGATCTCGCCACCCTCGGCTGGTCGGCCGACGTCCGGCTGGTGGGCGGGAGCTTCATGGTGGGCGTGGCGGAACCGGTTGGAGAGCGGGGCTGACGGGTCACAACGGCGTCAATAGACGCGTCTACGATGCCTTCGGCCCGGGTGCGGCTCGTAGCCCGTCGAGCACGATCGCCAGGGAGCGCCGTGGATCCGCGGCTTTGTTGGCGGGGTGGCGCAGGGCGAGGAGCACGCCGCCCAGGACCGCCATGAGGTCGGCGGTGCCGATGTCGGCGCGGACCGTGCCGTCGTCCTGGGCGCGGGCGAGGATGTGGCCGATCTCGCGGCGGAGGTCGGCGGCTGTCGCGGAGACCGTTGTCCGGACCTCGACGCCGGCGCCGGCCAGGGCCTCGATGAGGTCGGCTTTCTCCGCGGCGTCGGCGACGACACGGTCCAGGATCGTGAACAGGGCCGCTCCGGGGTCGTCGGCGCGGGACAGGGCTCGGGCCTCGTCGACAAGGTGCCGGAGGCGCTCGTGGACGACAGCCTCGAAGAGCGCCTCTTTGGTGGGGAAGTGGCGGTAAAGGGTGCCCGGACCCACTCCGGCCCGGCGTGCGATCTCATCCAACGAGACGGACAGTCCCTCGGTGGCGAAAGCCTGCCTCGCCACTTCAAGGAGCCGGTCCCGGTTGCGGCGGGCGTCGGCGCGCAGGGGGCGGTTCTCCGCCTCCATGTGGATCTCCTTCGTCAGCCAGGTCGGCTCCAACCGGGGCGATGTCTCCGGTTATGCTAGCCGAAACCGTAACCGGGGCGTGGTCTCCGATTATGGTCGGCGGCCCGTTCCCTCGCACAGGAGATCTGATGACCCAGGCAGACCAGGAAACGGCAACGCGAACGGCTTTCCTCGCTCTGGACTTCGCGACCCACATCGTCGAGAACTTCAGTCACGACGCCGCCGTCGCGGAGCGGGCGTCGAACGCCATGGCGACGGCCCGGGCCGCGAAGCTGCCCGTGTTCCATGTCCTCCACGAGGCGATGCGCGATCAGATCCACCCGTTGCTGGCGCCCGTCGGTGACGAACCCGTGCTGGGCAAGACCACCCTCGGAGCGTTCGCCACCACCAACCTGCACGAGCAGCTGCGCGCATCCGGCGTCGGCCGGATCGTCATCGCCGGTGTGGCGACGTCGGGGACGGTGCTGTCCACCGCTCGGTGGGCGTACGACGTCGGCTACGAGGTCGCCGTCTGCGCCGACGCCTGCGCCGACCCCGACCCGCAGGTCCATTCCGCGCTGCTCGACGACACCGTCTTCCCGGAGAGCTGGATCGGGCTCTGGCGCATAGCCCGCGTGGTGAAGCCGACCGGGATCACCGACCTTCGCCCGTGATCCCGGACGAAGCGGCGCCCAGAACCCTCCGGGCGCCGCCAGCCTCGTACAAGTGCAAACCGGTACTTCGCGACGTTCGGCGAAGCCGAAGCCGCCGGTAACCCCGAGGACTCACTCCGCCTGCGCCGAACATTGTCATGCGCGCCGACGCCACCGAGGCCGTAGACCCGGACCCGCCGGCTGGGGACCGTAGGCCCGAGCGGTGGTCAGCCGACCAGAGCCGCGTCACTCTTGTGTGCGGAGCCGGAAGCGGCGTGCATGCCGGCATTCGCCTCCTTCACCCATCGCTCCAGGAGGGCCGCGAACTCGGCCGATCTGACCTGCCAGTTCAGACCGGCAACGGCAACCTCACGACCCTGCCGAGCTGCGCGCGCCCGGAGCTCGGGGTCGGCACGCAGACGTCGTACGGCCTCCGCCACGGCCGCCGGGTCCTCGTAAGGTACGACCAGTCCGCAGCCGTGCCGCTCGACCAGCTCCGACGCGAGCGGGGTGGGTGTGGTGACGACAGGCACACCGTGGGCCATGTACTCGACCACCTTGGTCGGGCGTGAGTGGCGGTAGTTGGGCTGGTCGTGCAGGAGGGAGAGGCCGGCCAGAGCGCCCGAAAGCTTGGCGAGCGCACGGTTGTTGGGCAGAAAGCCGTACCAGCGCAGCACGCCTTCCCGGTCGGCCTCCGTGAGTGCGTCTCGTACGTCCGGGTTCGCCTCGCCGATCACCTCGACCCGCACGGCAGGTCCCAGCAGCCGTGCCGTTTCGATCATGTCCAGTACGCCGCGCGCCCGCGACAGGCGGCCCAGATAGACAACGCGGTCGTCGCAGGGCGGCTCGGGCGGGAGAGGCGGTACGGTCGCGAAGTTCGGCACGACGGGCTGGACGTGGCGGAAGCGGGCCTGGTACGCGTCCTCGGCCAGCAGGAGCCGCAGATACCGCTCCGCCAGCCGTTCGGCGGCCCGCACCCCCAGCCGCAGTGGAGGCCGCAGCACGCCCGGCACCCAGCGCTTCATGACGAGCGCCGCTGCCGTGTCCTCGTGCACGTCCCACACCATCACCGGAGCCCGCCCGCCTCGCCGCCAGTGGCGCATCGCGCCGGGCAGGGCCAGCAGCAGTTCGGGGTCGTGCAGCAGCACCACGTCCGCCTCCGGACCGCGCTCGGTCAGCAGCTTGCGGGCCGCGCGCAGCGCAGCGCGGCGGTCGCGGCCGGTGGCCCGGGGGAGGTCCAGGCCCTCGATGCCCGGCCGCGGCGTCACCCCGTACGCCGTGAACGGCGCGGCGTACTCGATCTGGTGGCCGCGCTCCCGCAGGGCGGCGATCTGCCGGTGCAGGATCCGCGCATCCTCGGGGTGATGCACGATGGTGACGACGAGAACACGCATCAAAGAACCTCATAACTCCCCGGCAGCCCAGGGACGTTGGAACGTGCCGCGGTGGATGGCGGGCTACAGGACTTCGACCCCGGGCTGGAAGATCCGCCCTCGGGTGTCGAACAGCAGGCGGGCCTCGTCGGCGAGCAAGGGCAGGTCGTAGGCCGAGTGGTCCTGCAGCAGGATCGTCAGGTCGTGATCGCGTACGGCCGCCATGAGGTCGCAGACGCGTGGGACGGTCACCCCGTCGACGGTCCACAGCGGCACGTGCGGGTCGTGGAAGGACACCTCGGCTTTCCGCCCCCGCAACAGCCGGGCCACTGGCAGGGCCGGGGTCTCGCGCTGGTCCGCGACGTCGGGCTTGTAGGTGACGCCGAGCAGCAGCACCCGGGAGCCGCTCAGCGGCCGGCCGGCGGTGTTGAGGAGGTCCTGGGCGCGCCGTACGACGTACTCGGGCATCCGCCGGTTGATGTCCTGGGCGAGCTCGACGAAGCGGAAGTCGTAGCCGAGCGAGGAACGCACCTTGTACGACAGGTAGTTGGGGTCGATGGGGATGCAGTGCCCGCCCACTCCGGCGCTCGGCCGGAAGGCCTGGAAGCCGAACGGTTTGGTGTCCGCGCAGCGGATGGCGTCCCAGACGTCGACATTCAACTCGCGGCTGATGATGGCCAGTTCGTTGACGAGCGCGATGTTCACGTGCCGGTAGGTGTTCTCCAGCAGTTTGGCCATCTCGGCCTCGCGGGTGCCCTTGGCCTGGACGACCGTGTCGACGAGCTTTCCGTAGAAGGCGACCGCCTGGGCGGCGCACGACGGGGTGCAGCCGCCTACCACCTTGGGTGTCTCGCGCAGTCCGTGCGTGGTGTTGCCGGGGTCGATGCGCTCCGGTGAGAAGGCCAGTGCGAAGTCTTCGCCCGCCCGCAGCCCGGACTCCTCCAGTAGCGGCCGTACGATCTCCTCGGTGGTGCCCGGATAGGTGGTCGACTCCAGGACGACGAGCTGTCCCGGCCGCAGCCTGCTCGCGACCGCGCGGGACGCGGAGGCCACCGCTCTCAGGTCGGGTCCTCCGTCCTCGCTGAGCGGGGTCGGCACGCAGATCACCACGGTCTGCGCCCGGGCGAGGCAGGCGTCGTCCGTGTACGCCGTGAATCCCGCCTCCCGCATCCGGCGGACGTCCTCGTCCGACACGTCGTCGACGTGGGAGCGGCCGGCGTTGAGTCCCGCGACGACCCGGGGATCCCGGTCGAGCCCCACGACTCTCAGGCCGACGGAGGCCGCCTCACGCGCGAGCGGCAGTCCGACGTAACCGAGCCCGATCACCGCGAGTTCGACGCGGTCGTCGCGTTCTTCCTCCGCCAGCAGTGCACTCAATTCCCCGAGCGGTTCGGCCGGTGAGAGTTGCATAGCGATTCACTCCGCCTCAAGGCAGGTCCTGCCGGACGGCAGGACGTGATGGACCAAAGGTGCAAGACGGTGCGGCTGGGGGATCTGGGCGTCAGACGCATCCGAGACTGCGGTACGCCTCACGGGTCGTGGCCGCGACCCGTTTCCAGGTGCGTTCGCGCGCGACCAGCTCACGGGCGGCTGCTCCCCATTCGTTTCGTCGCTTTTGACAGTAAATAAGTTCTTCTAGACAATCTGCCCAGACACGAGATGATTGATGATGAATCAGGAGACCACTCACTCCCGGCTCGACCAGTTCCCGCATGGCTGTGAGATCGCTGCTGACGACGGGAAGGCCGCTCGCCATAGCCTCGACCGGCTTGAGAGGGGTCACCAGACGGCATACGCGCTCGTCGGTGCGTGGCAGCGCAAAGACGTCCAACGCGGCGTAGTAGTCGCGCACTTGGGAGTGCGGCACCCGACCGGTGAACAGGGCGACGCCGTCGTCGAGGCCCAGTCGGGCGGCAAGTCGCTGCAGCGCTGGGCGTTCCGGGCCGTCGCCCACGATCAGCAGTCGTAGGGGTGCTCCCCGGCGCCGCAACTCGGCACCCGCACGGAGCAACGTGCCGATGCCCTCGTGTGGCGTAAGGCTGCTGACGGTGCCGACGACCAGGTCGTCCGAAGCGATGCCGAGCCGGGCACGCAGCGGCGCGCCGTCCGGCAGCGGAGCGAGGAATGTCTCGTCCACCGCGTTCGGAGAGATGAGGACCCGCTCCTCGGGCACCCCGCGCGCCACGATCTCGGCCCGCATCGCCGCGCCCAGCGTCAGCACCAGATCGGCCTCGCGCATGCAGTACGTCTCCAGATCGCGCCGGGCGCGGTAGGTCTCGTCGTCACGGGAACGGCCCGGGGCCTGGGTCAGCCAGGTCTCCTCCAGAAAGCCTCGTACCTCGTAGATCACGGGCAGTCCGTAGGTCTCGCGCAGGGCCAGCGCCACACGTCCGTTGCCGTGGTCGGTCGCCGCGTGCAAGACGCTGGGCCGCAGCCGCTCCACCAGACGGCCGGCCAGCTCGACGTTGCGGGCCAGTGCCGCGCTCTGCCCGTACGGCAGCATCAGCGGCAGCAGCCGGTGCTGCGGCACATCACCCACGATCTGCAAGGGGCGGGCGTCCAGCACCCCCTGCGCGACCGGGAACCCGATGCGCGTCACCACGTGCGGATCGAGCCCGGCCGCCCGCTGTGCCTCGGTCAGGGCCTGGGTGCGCACGGTGTAGCCGGCGTGCTTGAACGGCAGCCCGTTGGTGACGAGGTGGAGGACTCGGCCCGGCACGGGCCGGATGGCCGGCCCGGCGGGTGCGGGTAGCCGCGCCGCGGAGGGCGTCGCGGTCGGTCCGGCCGTGCGGGCGCGGGCAGTGAGCCACCGCTCGAACCGGCGCAGTCGGCGTCGGGCAGCCGTCGGCAACAGACGCAAACCGAGCAGTATCGCCCGAACGGGGTCGTGGCGCAGCTCGGCCCAGGCCACCGATGCCGCAAGAATAAGTGCATATGGGATACGAAGTGGCATATCGGAACGGTAGGCCGACGGAGCGGAGAACAACGGAAATGAACGGCCAGGTACTCCATGTCGTCGGCACCAGGCCGAACTTCGTCAAGGCGGCACCGGTCGTCGCCGCGCTGCGCGCGGCTGGCTGCGACCAGGCCCTCGTCCACACCGGGCAGCACTACGACGAACGCCTGTCGGACGTCTTCTTCCGCCAACTCGGCCTGCCCGAACCGGACACCGACCTCGGCGTCGGCTCGGGCAGCCACGCGCGGCAGACGGCCGACCTGCTGGTGGCACTGGAGGCCGAGCTGACTGCCCGTGCGCCGACACTCGTCCTGGTCTACGGGGACGTCAACTCCACGCTGGCCGCCGCCCTCGTCGCCGCCAAGCTGTCGATCCCTCTCGCCCATGTAGAGGCGGGCCTGCGCAGCTTCGACATGACGATGCCGGAGGAGGTCAACCGGCGTCTGGTCGACCAGCTCGCCGACTTGCTGTTCGCCACCAGCCCGGAGGCTGTCGGCCACCTCTCCAGGGAGGGTGTCGACCCGGCCCGCGTCCACCTCGTCGGCAATCCCATGATCGACACCCTGCTCGGCCATCTGGACCGCTTCGACCCGGTCGCCGCCCGTGCCGCGTACGGACTGCCCGAACGCTACGGCGTGGTCACACTGCACCGGCCCGCGAACGTCGACGACCCCGAGGCGGCCCGGGCCGCCGCCCGCGCCCTGACCGAGGCCGCAGCCCACCTCGACCTCGCCGTACCACTCCATCCGCGCAGCGGGGCGACGCTGCGCGCGGCGGGCCTCTCGGACGCGCCCGGCATCCACCTCCTCGAACCGCTCGGTTACGTGGAGTTCATGAGCCTGGTCCAGGGCGCCGCAGCCGTGATCACCGACTCGGGCGGAGTCCAGGAGGAGACCACCGTGCTGGGCGTCCCGTGTCTGACCCTGCGCAGCACCACCGAGCGCCCGGTCACTGTCACCCACGGCACCAACCGTCTGGTGCGGCACGAGGAGTTGGCGCCCGCGCTGGACAAGGTGCTGGCCGGCACGGCGACGGTGTCGGGCGAGGGGCCGCCGTTGTGGGACGGGAAGGCCGGCCCTCGTATCGCTCGGGTGCTGACGCGGTGGCTGGAGAGCCATGGCTGACCTCACCGCGACGGGCACCCGCACCACGCCGGACGAGTGCGCCGCGACGGGCGCCCCCACCACGGCCGACGACCGAACCCGCGCTTACTGGAACACCCGCCACCGGCAACGCGACGACCTCGCTTCCGGCGGCCACATCGGCCTCGACCGCCCCGGCAACGAGATCTTCTACGCGCTGCGGCTCGGCGCTCTGCTCACCCTCATCGGAGATCTGTCGAGCACCCAGTCTCCGCTGTTCGTGCTCGACGCGGGCTGCGGCAAAGGGCACTTCTCCCGGGCACTTGCACGCTGCGGCCACCGCGTCGACGCCTTCGACACCAGCCCCGCGGCCGTCGCGCACGCCCGCGCCCAGGGCGGCGGCCCGCGCTACGCCGAATCGTCCCTCACCGACTGGCGCAGCCCCTGGCTGTACGACGTCGTGCTGTGCGTGGACGTCCTCTTCCACGTCATGGACGACGCGCAGTGGGCGGCCGGCCTGCGCAATCTCGCCTCCCTCGTGCGGGTCACCGGCCGTCTGATCGTCGCCGACCAGGACGGGAACGAGCGCACCCCGCTCGGCGACTACATCGTGCACCGACCAACGGCCGCCTACCGCAGGGAACTCGCTCCCCTCGGCCTGCGCCACACCTTGTTCAAGCCCTACGGATTCCGCGAGAACCCACTCGGCTTCCACGTCTTCACGAGGACCCGCTGATGCGCCTGACCGATCTGCTCCACCCCCACCTGGACGGCGTCACCACCGTCGTGGACGCCACGGCGGGCGGCGGTCTGCGCCTTGACCGCTATGTTCATCTGCCGCCGGGTGTCAGGCTGAGCACCCACGAACAGCCCATCGGGCCGGGCCAGTTGGTGCTGCTGTCCTACGGTCCCGACCCCAAGCTGCACGGTGACGAGGCAGCCTGCCTCGCCGTACTGCAACGGATGCGCCCCGGCGGCCGTGGCTTGATCCTCTTCGGCCATGACGGCCTCGAACTGCCCTACCACCGGCTGCTCGACCACCTGGTCACCCATCGCTGCCAGGTGCTGCGCGCCTCCGCCCTCGGTTACACCCGCCTGCACGCGGGCGCGGTCTTCGCCTGCACCGAGGAACTCCTGCCGCTCCACGACTGGTTCGGCCGTCCCGTACCGTCCGACGGCCTCGCCACGCAGCTGCGCGTGGTCGGCGAGTACGTCCTCGCCGACTTCGCCTCCCGTGCCCTGCGCGCCCGCACGCTCGATTTGGAGCGTACGGCCGAGGAAACCGCCCGCGCCCTGGAAGCCGCGCGCGACGGCGGCACGGCCGAGCACCTGGCCGCCGTAACGCGGGAGAAGGCGCAGCTGGACTCCGCGCTGCGTGGCGCCCGGGACCGGGTCGCGCTGCTGGAGGCTCGGGTGGCCATGCTGGACGGCTCGACTTCGCTGCGGGCCGGACGGGCACTGGTCGCGGCGGCCCGGTCACCGGGGCGCGGGATGGTGCGGCTGCCGCGGGAGTTGTACGGCATGTGGCGTGGACGCGGGCGCGGAACGGCGGCCCGTCCGGCCGCGGTCCCACAGACCCGGGAAGCGGATGCCGCCGTGCCCGACGGCCGCCTCCACCTCGCCCACCGCGGCTTCTCCTCGGCGCCCCGCGACCGGCTCGTGATCGCGGGGGTGCTCGGCGACAGCACCGCCGAGGACTTCGCGGCGTACGCCGTCGTCAACCGGCTACTGCCGCACGACGGACGGCTCCTCGTGGAGCGCACCGACCCGGACGCGCTCGTCGTCCAGCTGAGCGCCTGCTCCGACGCCATCGGTCCGTGGTCGCTCACCGGCACCGGACTGGCCCCCGACCTGGACCGCAGCCTGGCCGAACTCGTAGGCCAGGCAGAGGCCCTGGGACGGAAGTCGGTGCTGTGGCGGGACGCCCCGACGTCAGGTGCACCGGGGCTCGCCCACCTCGCCTGGGACGCTGTCATCGACGGCGACACCGGCGTACGGCTGTCCGGGCTGGACCCGGTCGCGGACGGCAGGGAAGGGCTGTGGGAGGCGTTCCGCCACGCCGGCACCCGCGTACGGCTGTCCCGGCTCGCCAGGCTGGTCGGGGCCCCCGACCCGCTGGACCGGCGACGCGTCGCCGTCCTGGCCTCGCCCCGGGACGACAGCGACATCGCCCGGCTCACCGACCAGATGCTCCGCCAGGTGCACCGGCCGGCCGAGGTGGTCGTGCCTGACCCGGCGGGTGCCGCGCTCGACGAACTCACCGCCGCGGGCGTCGCCGTCCACGCCGGCGAACCCACCGCCCCATGGGTCGCGGACTGGACCGACCTGTCCGTGGACCGCCCGGACACCCTGTTGCTCGACCTGATGTGCGCCCAGGAGTACTCGGGCGCGGACGCGGTGGGCCACACGCCCGCCGACGACGACTACGCCTTCGTACCGGACCTGCGGCCCGCCCTCGTCCGTCGGTCCCTGTTCTTGGCCGGCACCTCCGCGGACACCTGGTTCCGCAAGGGGCACCGGCTGTTCGCCGTACGCGGGAAGGAGATCGCATGACCCGCACGTTCAACGCCCTCGTCTACGGCGACGTCGACCTCAACATCATCGACGGCTCCGCCGTATGGGCCCAGTCGACGGTGCAGGCACTGTCGCTGGCGGGTTGCCGGACCCGGCTCGTCCTCAAGTCACCGGTCCGCACCGAGAGACTGATCGAACCGCTGGCCGGGCTGCCCGGGGTCACGGTGGTGCGCCCCTACGAGAAGCGGCTGGTGCCCGAACAGGGGCCGCGCTCCTCCCTCTCACCCGTGCAGGCCTCGCAGCTGCTCGCCCGGCTGGATGGTGACGAGCGCTGCGACCTGCTGGTGCTGCGCGGTCAGAGAGTGGTCAGGCGCCTGGTCGCCGACGGCGCCTTCGACGGGCGGATCTGGGCCTATCTCACCGATATCCCGCAGTCGCCCGCCGGGATGACCGAGACGGCTCGCGCGGACCTCGCCCGCATCGCCGGCTCCTGCCGCCACATCCTGTGCCAGACGGAGGAGTTGCGCTGCTTTCTGGAGACCTGGGTGCCGGAGGCCTGTGGCAAGAGCGTGCTCTGCCCACCCGCCGTGCCCGTACCCGCATTCCCCATGCCGGAGCGCGACAGGCCGCACGATCCGCTACGGCTCGTCTACACCGGCAAGTTCGCGCCGCGTTGGAACACCTTGCCCATGACACGTCTGCCGACGCTGCTCGGTGAGCGGAACATCCGTGCAGAACTCCACACGGTGGGCGACAAGATCCACGACGACCGGGCCTGCCCCGACTTCAAGGCCGAGATGATCCAGGCGCTGCGCGCACCCGGCGTCCACCACCACGGCGGCAAGTCCCGTGAGGGGGCCATGCGCATCGCCGCCGACTGCGATCTGGGTCTGGGCTGGAGGGACACGTTCCTCGACGCCAGCCTCGAACTCTCCACCAAAGTCCTGGAGTTCGGGGTACTCGGTCTGCCCGTCGTCGTAAACCGCATGCCCGCGCACGAGACGCTGCTCGGCCGCGACTATCCGCTGTACGTGCCCGGGGACGCGGTGCTCGACGACGCCGCCGACGCCGTCGCGCTCGCAGTGCACGAGCCCGGAGCCCGGCGGCTGGCGGCCGAACGCTGCCGGGAGGCCGCCCAGCGGTACACCCTGGAGGCCGCGGCGAACCGCTGGCGCGCGAACCTCGACCGCGCCTTCCCGTCCTCCTCCAGGCTCTCGACTTCGCTCGAGAAGGGGGGATCATCTGCCGTGGGCGCACGGCAACAGCCGTTGCGGGTCGGTGTCGCGGGCCATGACCTGAAGTTCCTCACCCGGCTGCTCGACCATTTCCGCGCACTGCCTGGGCTCGACGTACGCATCGACGCCTGGCCCGCGCTCGCCCGCCACGACCCGGCCGCGAGCAAGGAGCTCGCCGACTGGGCCGACGTGGTGTTCGTCGAGTGGTGCGGACCGGCCGCCGTCTGGTACAGCCGCCACAAGCGACGCGGCAGCCGTCTCGTCGTACGGCTGCACCGCTTCGAACTGACCGGCCCATGGCCGCGTCAGGTCGACATCGACGCGGTCGACCGGGTGGTGTGCGTCAGCCCGCAGTACGCCCGCAGCACCCGCGAACACACGGGCTGGCCGGAATCGAAGATCACGGTCATCCCGAACTGGGTCGACACCGCTCAGCTCGACCGCCCCAAGGCGCCCGGGGCCCGCTTCCGCCTCGGCATGATCGGCATCGTGCCGAGCCTCAAACGCCTCGACCTCGGCCTCGACGTCCTCGAAAAGCTGCGCGCCCAGGATCGGCGCTGGCATCTGTCGGTCAAGTCGAAGCCGCCGTGGGAGTACTGGTGGATCTGGAACAAGCCCGAGGAGCGCGCGCACTACGACGCCGTGCTGCGCCGCGTGCAGACCTCGCCGCTGCTGGAGGGAGCCGTGGTCTTCGACGCCTTCGGACCGGACGTGCCGAGCTGGCTCAGGCGCATTGGCCATGTGCTGTCCACCAGCGACCTGGAAAGCTTCCACCTCGCCACGGCCGAAAGTATGGCCTCCCGCGCCGTACCTGCGCTGCTGCCCTGGGCGGGTGCGGACGAGATCTACGACCGACGGTGGATCCATGACAGCCCGGAGGCGATGGCGGACGTAATCGCCGATCTCGGCCCGGACGACTGGCAGTCGGCCGGAGAGTTGGCCCGCACTCAGGTGCGGAATTCCTTCTCGCTGGAGCGGGTGGCCCGGGACTGGGCGGAACTGCTCGCGTCCAGGTGATACCCGAGTCTCCCGGAGCGCTGTCCGGTGTCCGGGGACTCGCCATCAAGGGCGGGACGCATGGCGGATCGTGCCGTGGAAGCGTGACGACCGAACCGGTTTGAACAATGAGAGGAGACCACTTGTGATCGACATCAAGTATGCGGGGAAAATCTGCCACTTCGACGACGAGGGCGTCGATCTGGAGAGCCCCGGCACCATGTATGGGCCGCTACTCAAGGGCAAATTCTATGAACATGCCTTCCTTCACTACATTGCCTCGTTGCAGATCCCAGGAACATACGTTGACGTCGGCGCATGCATCGGAACACACACGGTCTTCTTCGCTGTGCACTGCCCTTCTGACCGGGTATATGCCTTCGAACCGCGTTCAGCAGCAATGAAACGCCTTCAGCGCAACCTGGAACTCAACAACGTACAGAGCCGAGTGACCACCTCACACTGGGCACTGTCCGACCGCGAGGGCACTGTAGACGTCCGTCTGGACCGGGTTAACCACACGCTCCAGACGCGTCGGCTGGATACGCTCGTGAGAGGGCCCGTCGCCGTGATCAAGCTCGACATCGAAGGCATGGAGGCGCAGGCGCTCGCGGGGGCCCAGGAAATGCTGAGGCGTCACCGGCCGCGGGTGTTCGCGGAGGCGCACACGGAAGAAGAACTGGCCCGGATCCTTTCCGTTCTGGAACCGCACGGGTACCAGGCCACAGGAAATGTGTTCAATGCCTCACCCACCTACGAGTTCATCGTGCCATCTCCGGGCGGGACGCCGTAGGCCCTGTCGTAGCAGATCGCGGGGTCGCATCAGGCTGCCTCCGACTGGTAGACCGTTTCGCTGGTCCAGCGGCGCACGTACAGCGGGGCCAGCCAGACTGAGTCCTCCCGAACAGGTCAGCCCGTCATATAGCCATCGGGGCGGATCCGGATTGTGCGTTCGCCTGATCCGATGCGCACGGTAACCCCATACCAGCCATCGGATCCCTGGGTCACCGATGAGGAGACGGGTTGACGGGCGGTTCCTGGAACGATCAAGGTGAGCATTCGAAGTTCCTTCCCGCGGCGATGCATCATGACTGTGCTTGCCGGTAGCCGTTGGCCTTCGGCAGGGGAGACCCAGACCTGGTACGGATCTCTGGCACCACGGACGACGCGCTAGGTGGAGTTGAGCCCGGAGGAGAAGTGCGTGTCCGGCAACCACGCTCGCCGCATCACGGAGGCCCTCAAAACCGCGCCCGACCCGACACCGCAGCAGGTCAGGGAGACCCTGCACTGCCTCGGCTACATCGACGAACGCCTCGACGGTCCACAACGCTCCGGCAAGACCGTGGAGTTCACCGTCGACCTACGGATCCTGGGCGGCAAGTGCCTGTCCGGCAGCACCACGGGCACGAAGACGGTCCTCGAACCGTACGGCGCGATTGCTTCCGACGACGTGCGCTGCCTGGATGTACAGCGCCGCTCTTGAAGGCCGGAGGAGATTACCTCACAGGGGCAGCACATTCTTGACGTGCGTCCGGTGGGGGCGTTGCCGGTTCTCGTCAGCGAATGTCGTGGTCGGGGTGGGTCTGGTCGTACGCGCTCCGTGCGTCGGCGATGGCGGCACGGTGGGCGAGGGACCAGTCGGCGAGTGCCTTGACCAGGTGGGTCAGGCCGGTTCCGGTCTCGGTCAGGCGGTAGTCGACCTGGGCCGGAACGGTCGGGTACACGGTGCGCAGCACGAGGCCGTCGCGTTCGAGCCTGCGTACGGTGAGGGTGAGCATCCGTTGGGAGATGCCGTCGATGGCGCGCTGTAGTTCGCGGAACCGGCGCGGCCCGCCCGCGAGTTCGACGATCACGAGCACCGACCACTTGTCCCCGATGCGGTCCAGGACGTCGCGGATGCCGCAGTCGGGGTGGTCCTCGCGTCCGCAGGGATCGAGGTCGGCGGGGGTGGCGGTTACCCCGGTGTGCGTGAGTGACATCAAACTGCCTTCTTGTAGCCCGTGGGCGTGCGGTCAAGGATCAGCGTAGTTACCGATGAGAACCACGACGGAAGACTGCGATTGACATGATCTTGGTGACCGGAGCGAACGGGAATCTGGGCTCGGCCACTCTTGCGGCGCTGCGTGCCCGCGGCGCCGTCGCGACGGGCGGCAGCCGCACGCCGGACGAGGGGATGCGGCGCCTCGACTTCGACGACCATGGGGGCCTCGATCTCGCCGGTGTGTCGACCCTGGTGCTGATCTCCGCCGGTTATGCCGAGGACGACCAGGTCGTCGGGCGGCACGCGGCGGTTCTTGAGGCCGCCGTCCGCGATGGCGTCCGGCACGTCGTCTACACAAGCCTGACCGGTGCCGGCGACCATCTCGGTTTCGCGCTCGCGCACCGTGCGACCGAACGCCTTGTCCGGACCAGCGGATTGCCGTGGACGATCCTGCGCAACGGCCTCTACGCCGAACTCTTCGGCGGTCTCCTGATATGGGCCGGCAGTGGCGTGGAGTCCGCGTTCGGGGACGGTGCCCTGGCCGCGGTCGCGCGCGAGGATCTCGCCGATGCAGCGGCGATCGTTGCGGCGAATCCGACACAGCACAGCGGACGCGTCTACGACCTCGTCGGCACCCCGATCACGGCGCGACAGGTGGCCGACCGGCTCGGGGTCCCGCACCACACCATCAGCCTGGCCGAGTACCGGCGCAGGCTCCTCCACGAGACGCCGGGGCTGCTGCCGTTCCAGTCGCCCATGCTCGCCTCGATCGCCACTGGCATCCGACACGGCTTCCTGGACGGCACCGCCCCCGGCCTCACGGACCTCCTCGACCGCCCAGCCCGCGACGCACTGGCCACGGCCGCTGCAGCCGCGACCGCCACGAGACCAGAAGCAAGCACTTCGGCGCGGACGAGCGGGCTCTCGGAGTCGGGGTCCGGGCCATGGCCGGATTCCTGACCAGCCGACTGACTACCTCAGCCTGAAGGGAGCCGTGTCCAGGGTGGGATACGGCTCGGGGAGGGGGAGAGGCTCGCCCAGGTCGACCTTGGACTCGCCGTCGTAGTACGCCTTGGTGGGGTCGTCGCCGGGGAGGATCGGATCGGTGTAGCAGTGGGCCGTGTTGGCGTTGCGGTTGATGAGGACGTAGACGGGGATGCCGGCGGCGGCGTAGGTGCGCAGTTTCGGGCCGGTGTCCGTCTCGTGATTGGTTGACGTGACCTCGCCGACCAGAGCGATCATGTCGATGGGGTACCAGCCCTTGTGGGCCTTGCGGTACGACTCGTCGAGTTCGGAGGCCTTCCGGCGCCGGATGTAGAAGTCCGGAATGAGCAGGGACATCGTGCTGCCGTCCTTGTGTGCGGCCCGGTAGCCGTTGCCGATGCCTACGAGGCGGAATCCGGCCGTGCGGAACTGGTAGCTCAGCTCGAAAACGCCGTCGTTGTGGTTGTCGTTCGGTTGCGGCGGCACGATGACCGTCCCCTCGACGTACTCGGGTCGAATCGGCGCCACAGACGCTTCTTCGATCGCGATCAACAGATCGATGGGGTCCTGCTGAGTCATGACCGGCTCCGTGATGGGTTCGGCGCTCATCGCTGTTCTCCTCGCCACGTCGATGCCAGGCTACGCCCGTGCTGGGTGCCCCGGCAGGAGCATGGGGTGTCCGGTCGGCCGCTGACCTGGCGTTCCGTGAGCATTCACTCGAACGAGAGTGCCGAACCTTTTACCGCGGCCACCGCGCACACAATGAAGCGGCGCCCAGAACCTCCGGGCGCCGCCATCCTCGTACAACTACAAGCCGCTACTTCGCGACGTTCGGTGAAGCCGAAGCCGCCGGTGCAGGCGTGAGCGGTGTCGCTGCCTGGGCCTGTGGCGACGACGTGTTCGAGTACGCCGACGGAGGGGCCATGCCCGCCGTCGGGTCGGCAGCCGACGCCTCACCCTCCGGCTGGAGTGGGAGGCCGCCCACGATCTGGATGCCGGCCGCGTCGAAGGCCTTCTTGATGCGCCAGCGCAGCTCGCGCTCCACGGACAGGGCCTTTCCGGGCATCGTCTTCGCCGAGACTCGGACCACCATCGAATCGAGCAGGACGCTGTCCAGGCCCAGCACCTCGACGGGGCCCCAGAGGCGCTCGTTCCAGGGCTCGTCCTTGCTCATCTCCTCGCCGACGGCCAGCAGCGTGCGGCGGACCTTGTCCAGGTCCTCGTCGGGGCGGACCGTGACGTCGACGCCGGCCGTGGCCCAGCCCTGGGAGAGGTTGCCGATGCGCTTGACCTCGCCGTTGCGGACGTACCAGATCTCGCCGTTGTCGCCGCGGAGCTTCGTCACGCGCAGGCCGACCTCGATGACCTCGCCGGAGGCGACGCCCGCGTCGACCGTGTCGCCCACGCCGTACTGGTCCTCCAGGATCATGAAGACGCCGGAGAGGAAGTCGGTCACCAGGTTCCGCGCGCCGAAACCGATCGCGACGCCCGCCACACCCGCCGAGGCCAGCAGCGGAGCCAGGTTGATCTCGAACGTGCCGAGGATCATCAGCCCGGCCGTGCCCATGATCAAGAAGGACGCCACCGAGCGCAGCACCGAACCGATCGCCTGGGAACGCTGACGGCGGCGCTCGACGTTGACGAGGAGGCCGCCCAGCGCGGTGCCGTCGACGGCCTGGGCGGTGCGGTTCATGCGGTCTATCAGCTTGGTGATGGCACGCCGGATCATCACTCTCAGGACGCCCGCGATCACGACGATCAGCAGGACTCTGAGCCCGATGCTGAGCCACGTCGACCAGTTCTGCTCCACCCAGCTCGCGGCCTCGGTCGCGCTTTCCTGGGCGTCCTGGAGCGATGGCGCCGATGGTTCGTCCGAGGGCTCGGCGATCGACAGGACGGACAAGAACACGGCAGGTACCTCCAGGCGTAGCGGTCTGCCCGCGGCATGGGGGTCACAAGAGGGTCACCGGACGGGCAGACTCAACACACTATCGGGGCACCATGTGTGGATCGGCGCAATGTCCGAGGGAGAGACTGTGCTCACCTGGGAATGAACACGGGGACGTAAAAACGGTGTGGTCGAAAACACTCCCAGCCCGTTACCGGGACATGGTGGCGCTTCCACCAGGCATGAGGGGAGACTGACTACAGATCGTCCCGGCGCGAGCCACGCGCCGCCGGCGTACAAGGAGGCATCCGTGCCGCATGTCCTGGTCCTCAACGCGTCGTACGAGCCGCTCGGCGTCGTACCGCTCCGCCGCGCGCTCGTCCTCGTTCTCGAGAACAAGGCTGTCTGCCTCGAGGAATCCGGCGCCTTTATGCATAGTGCAACCGTTACTGTCCCCGCACCCAGCGTGGTCCGGCTGAAGAGGTTCGTACGGGTCCCTTACCGGGGGCCCGTTCCGCTGACCCGTCGCGCGTTGTTCGCTCGCGACGGGGGCCGGTGCATGTACTGCGGTGGCGTCGCAACCAGCGTCGACCACGTCATCCCGCGCTCCCGCGGGGGTCAGCACGTCTGGGACAACGTGGTGGCGTCCTGCCGCCGCTGCAACCACGTGAAGGCGGACCGTCATCTCTTCGAGATCGGCTGGCGGCTGCGCCACAAACCCGCCCCGCCCTCGGGCCTGGCCTGGCGCATCATCGGAACCGGGCATAGGGACCCGCGCTGGCTGCCGTACTTGCAGCCGTACGGCGCGGATGACGCGATGGCCCGGATCGATGGCATCTCTGCCTGACGCTCCGGGCCTTCGTCTTGCGTAAGCGCTCCGCTGGTTGAGGAGGGGGAACTGCGGTCGGCCGTTGGCTGCGGGTGCGTTGTGGCTTGTCGCGCCCGCGCGGCGGAGCCGCATATGCCACAGCCCCGCGCCCGTTTGGGGGCGCGGGGCTACGCGTAACGCAGCTCGCCCGGCTGGGCCACACGTCTGAGCAGCGGCAGCGCCGTGGCAGCGGCGAGCAGGCAGGACACGTACACCGCCAGCGGGAACAGCAGCGGCAGCAGCAGCGGGAGGGAGACTCCCACCGCAATCCCGTACGCGAGATACACCGCCGTACCGCCGAGACCCGCGAGCAGCATCGCCGGGGCCAGCGGCAGCGCCGTCTCCAGGAGCAGCGCCCGGCCGAGCACCGCCCGCGGCACCCCGGCGGCGGCCTGCGCGGCCAGGCCCCGGCGCCGGGTGGCCAGCGACTCGGCGGCGCCGACGGCGAGACCGCTCAGGGTGATGGCCAGCGCGACCAGGACGGCGGCGCCCGCGAGGTTGATGCCGGTGTTGTAGAAGGCCAACTCCTCGGGGGAGCGGCTGTAACCCGGTCCGTTCAGGTCGTCGACCAGCATCTGCCGTACGCCCAGGAAGCTCACGCCCACGATGGTCACCAGGAGTACGGCGGCGTGGGTGCGCGCGGCGGCCCAGGGGTCGGCGCGCAGCCGCTCGGCCGCGATCAGCACCGCAGGGTTCCCGGTCCGCGCGGCGAGCCACCGGCCGGTGATCTTCGCCGTGGCGCCGGCGATGGCGACCGAGCCCACCGCGGTCAGCGTCACCGCGCCGACCACCGACAGCGGGAACGCGGCCTCGCTCGACCGCTGGCCGCCCTTCAGGACCAGTGCGGCCGCCGCGCCCACAAGTAGCGCGGGCGCCCCCAGCGTGAGCAGGGCGCTCCCGCCGCGCTCCGGCCGCACCCGGCGCACCCACCCCAGCGGCGAGGCCACCACCCGGCGCAGCGCCAGAACGCTCACCAGCGCGGCGACGACCGGCACGGCCGGCGTCACCAGGGCGAAGCCGGCCCAGAGCCACAGCGGTGGCCGATCCCACAGGAGCAGCAGAAGCGGTACGGCGACCGCCGCGGCGAGAGCCGAGCCCAGCAGGCAAGCGAGGCCCGCCTCCAGAGCCGCGATACGCCGCACCTGCGGGGCCGTCGCCCCGACCAGGCGCAGCGAGGCCAGCCGCCGGTCCCGGTGCACGGCGCCGATCCGCGCACACTGCGCAAGGAACCCGAGCACCGGCACCAGCAGGAGCAGCAGCGCGACGACCACCCCGGGACGTATCCCCGGCTCATCCAGCAGGCCATTGAGATACGGGAAGTGCACTTCCCCGCGCACCGCGCCGATCGCGAGCGCCGCGAGCCCGAAGCCGGTGGCGAGCGCCGCTCCCACCGCCGTCAGCAGTACCCGCAACCACTCGCGTCGGTCGGAACCCCGCGTCAGCTGCCAGGCAAGCCGGAGATCCTCCATCACCGAGGCCTTCACCGGCGCCCTCACTGGGCCACCTCCAGGTCCACCGAGTCCTCAAGGACGACGCCGTCCTTCAGCCGCACCTCACGGTCCGCGTACGCCGCGACCTGGTGGTCGTGCGTGATGAGCAGCACCGTCGTGCCCGCCTCCCGGACGGTGTGCACCATCGCCGTCATCACCTGCTCACTCGCCAGGGAGTCGAGCGCGCCGGTCGGCTCGTCGGCGAAGACGACCTTCGGGCCGGTCACCAACGCCCGTGCCATCGACACCCGTTGGGCCTGGCCACCGCTCATCTCGCCCGGCCGCAGCTCCTCCTGGCCGCGTACGCCGAACCGTTCCATCCATTCGTCCGCCCGCTGGTGCGCCTCGGCCCGCCCCGCTCCCGCGAGCAGCAGAGGCAGCGCCACGTTGTCGAGCGCGGTCAACTCCGGGATGAGCTGCCCGAACTGGAACACCACCCCGAACTCCGTGCGCCGCAGCTCGGTGAGCCGCTTGTCCGGCAGCTGGTCCAGGCGCTGCCCTGCGTAGACCACCGAGCCCTCGTCGGGGCGGACGATCCCGGCCAAGCAGTGCAGAAGCGTGGACTTTCCGCTGCCGCTGGTGCCGGTGACGGCGAGGATCTCGCCCGCGCCCAGCTCGATCGAGGCGCCGCGCAGCGCCTTCGTTGTGCCGTGCGCCTTGGCGAGGGCGCGGGCGGCCAGGAGCGGCACTTCGTTGCTCATGCTGCGTCGACCTCCGCGGTCAGAGTGGTGAGCCGGGCGGCGGTGGTGTTCATCCAGCGCAGGTCGGCGTCTAGATGGGACAGGGCGTAGTCGGCCGAGAGGACCGTCGCGAGATCGGCGCCCTGGGCGGTCTTGACCGCCGTGAGCTGCCGCATCCGCTCCATGTGCGCGGCGCGCTGGGCGCGCAGATAGTCGTCCGGGTCCGTGGAGGCGAGGATCGCGCAGACGACCTTGGCGAAGATCTCGTTCGTCACGAAGGGTGCGGGCGGCGTGATCTCGCCCGTCCACTTGGCCAGCTCACGCTCCCCTTCGCCGGTCGACCGGTACCGCGTCCGCTCCGGGCCGCCGGCGGAATCGGTGCCGTCGACCTCGGCGAGACCGTCGCGCACCAGACGTTGCAGGGTCGTGTAGACCTGCCCGTAGGCCAGCGGACGGGCTTGCGGGAAACGCTCGTCGTGCCGTCGCTTGAGGTCGTAGCCATGGCTCGGCCCACCGGCGAGCAGCCCCAGCAGGATGTGGCGGGTGCTCATGGGGGCCAGTATGTACCCGGTATATGTACTGAGTGAGTAGTAGGTAGGAAATCCTCCCGCGGCGCGGCCCGACAAAAAGATCCTCGGTAGTAACCCCGGATCCGGGAGAGAATGTGAACACCAACACGTTGCCCACTCGTTTACGTCTGTGTCCGCGCCCGCTGGGTATGGGGCCCCTGACCCCGCACCATCGACTTCTCCAAGGAGGCCCTCGTGGCCGCATCGGCACCGCTTCTGCTCTCGAACCTTTCCAAACGCTCGGAAGACCGCCTGGAGGACCCCTCCAAACGCCTGGCGGGCCTGCCCGCCGACCCCGACCTGCACCTTTGCGTGTTCAGCGCCGAGGGCTCCTGCGCCGAGGCCCCGCTGACCAGTGAGCCGCCGCTGCCCGATGCCGCACCCCTCACCAGCGAGCCGCCCCTCGCCGACGCCGCCCCCCTGACGAGCGAGCCCACCTCCACGGGTGCCGCCGCCGGCCTGGACTTCCCGGGGGTCTGATGCCGCTGTCCCGGCTCGCCGCGCTGCACGGCGTCGCCACCTCCTACAGCCCGTCTTCGGACCGTACGGTGCCCGCCTCGGAGGCCGCGGTGACCGCCGCGCTCGGCGCGCTGGGCGTCGACGCCCGGACTCCGGAGGCCGTCGAGAGGTCGCTCGCGGTCCGCGAGACGGAGCTGCGGGAGCGGCTGCTGCCGCCGACCGTGGTGTGCTGGAGCGGAGCCGCCGTCGTGAGCGGCGACCGGGAACCCGCGGCGGACGACCCCGCGCCGACCGCCCGGGCCGGGCGCCCGAGCGGTCCGCTGCCTGCCGCTCTCACCGCACTGCCCGCGGGCACCCGCCTGCGGATCCGCACCGAACAGGGCGAGACTCGCTCCTCCGCCGAACAACTCCCGTACGGCGTGCACGAGTTGACGGCCACCGCCCCCGACGGCCGCACCGCCCGAGCCCACCTGGTGGTCGCCCCGTCCCGGCTGCCGGCGCCTCCGGGACGTACGTACGGACTGCTCGTCCAGCTCTACTCCCTCCTTTCCCGGCGTTCCTGGGGCATGGGCGACCTCGGGGACCTCGCCGAACTGACCGCCTGGGCGGGGCGGGCGCTCGGCGCCGGATTCGTGCAGGTCAACCCCCTGCACGTGGCCGTGCCCGGCGAGCCCACCGACCCCTCCCCGTACCGCCCCTCCTCACGCCGCTTCCCCGACCCGGTGCACCTGCGGGTCGAGGACATCCCGGAATTCGCGTACGTCGAGGACCGCGACCGCGTTCGTACGCTGCTGGAGCGGGCCGACCGGCTGCGTGAATCGGTGCTCCACAAAGGTGCGTTGATCGACCGCGACGCCGTATGGGAACTCAAGCGCGAAGCCCTGGAGCTGGTACACGACGTGCCCCTCGGGCCCGGACGACGCGCGGCCTACTGCGACTTCCTCGCCGAGGAGGGCGAAGCCCTGGAGGACCACGCCACCTGGTGCGCGCTCGCGGAGAGATACGGCTCCGACTGGCACTCCTGGCCGGCCTGCCTGCGCGATCCCCGCTCGCCCGAAACCGTCCGCGCCCGCGGCGAGTTGATGGACCGCGTCGACTTCCACAGCCGTCTCGTCTGGCTCACCGACAGCCAGCTCGCCACCGCCCAGCGCAGCGCGCGCGATGCGGGCATGCCCGTCGGACTGGTGCACGATCTCGCGGTCGGCGTGCATCCAGGCGGCGCCGACGCCTGGGCGCAACAGGAGTACTTCGCGGCGGGCATGACCGTCGGCGCGCCCCCCGACGCCTTCAACGCCCGGGGCCAGGACTGGAGCCTGCCCCCCTGGCGCCCCGACCGGCTTGCCGACTCCGGCTACGCCCCCTACCGCCGCCTCCTGCGCGCCCTGTTCCGGTACGCGGGCGCGCTGCGCATCGACCACGTCATGGGCCTGTTCCGGCTCTGGTGGATCCCGCAGGGCGAGGCGCCGACGGAAGGGACGTACGTCCGTTACGACGCCGAAGCCATGCTCGCGATCCTCGTGCTGGAGGCCTGGCGCGCCGGAGCGCTGGTGATCGGCGAAGACCTCGGCACTGTCGAACCGGGCGTCCGCGACTCGCTGCACGAGCGCGGCGTGCTCGGCACGTCCGTGCTGTGGTTCGAGCGGGACTGGGAGGGCGACGGACAGCCCCTGCCGCCCGAACGCTGGCGCACCGACTGCCTCGCCACCGCCACCACCCACGACCTGCCGCCCACCGCGGCCCGCCTCACCGGTGACCACGTCGAGCTCCGCGACCGTCTGGGCCTGTTGACCCGCCCCCTGGAGGAGGAACGCGCCGAGGCCTCCGCGGATGCAGGGGAGTGGCTGACTCTGCTGGCCCGCCTGGGCCTCCTCGACGGCCTGGGCGGCGGAGCCGCAGTCTCGGAGGAGGCAGAGATCCAGGCCGTCCACCGCTTCCTGCTCCGTACCCCCGCCCGCATGATCGGCATCTGGCTCCCCGACACGGTCGGCGACCGCCGCCCCCAGAACGTCCCCGGCACCTGGAACCAGTACCCGAACTGGCGCCTGCCGATCGCGGACGCGGAGGGCCACCCGATGACGCTGGAGGAGCTGGCGGCTTCACCCAGGCTGCACGCGTTGCTGGATGTGGTGCGGGGGAGAGCGCCGGGCGCTGCGTAAGAGCGGGGTCCGGGGAGCGCCCCAAAGAGGGCGCGGGGAACTGCGCGACAAGCCACGACGCACCCGCAGCCGCGACACGACTGTCACTCCCACCCCCTGGCGGGGGCCTGGGGCGCAGCCCCCAGTTTCGGGAAGGGGCGGGCTTGGGGAAGAGAACCCCCGCCCACCCACAGGCGCCCCACCCGGCGGAGGCAGCGGGGTGTGGGCGCAGCCCCAGGTAAACGCACCCCGGGCGAGCGCACGAGGGAGCCGTTAGCTACCGTGGGCCCGTGGACAAGAAGAACGCTCTGCGAGCCGGCACCCTGGCCGCCGGCACGACGCTGATGATGCTGCTCATGTCGTCCCCCGCCCTCGCGCTGATCCCCGACGACGGTGACGACCCCGGCCCGGGCCTGAGCGTCATCGAGACGCTGGGCCTGTACGTCGTGGCGCCGATCGCGCTGTTCGCGGTCATCGCCGGCCTGGTGATGGTCCTGGACAGGTCGACGGACCGGCAGCCGAAGCTGAAGCCCGGGGGCAAGGCGCAGGGCAGGATGCAGGGCGAGGACCAGGTGCAGGCCTCCTGACCTCGGTCCTCTCCGAGTTTTCTGTTGAGGGCGCTGTCCTCGTACACGTACGCAGGTTTCGCGGTACGTGGGCGAGGGCGGCGCCCTCGACGTGTTCTCACCAGCGACCGGCGTACGACGCTGCTGGTCCGCCCCGACGGATACGCGGCCCGGGCGGCGAAGCCGGCGGACGCGGGGTGCTGATCGAGGAGGCGCCGGCTACGGCTGTGGGGTGACCGTGCCCGCGAGCAACTGACGCAACAGGTCGGCCAGTTGGCCGGCCTGTTCGTCGTCGAGCGCCGACAGCGCCTCCGTCTGGAGGGCGAGCCCGGCCTCGACCGCGTCGTCGATCATCGCCAGCCCCTTGTTCGTGAGCGTGACCTGGAGGGCCCGGCGGTCGTGCGGGTCGGGAGACCGGCGGAGGAGGCCGGCCCGCTCCAGCTTGTCGAGCCGCCCGGTCATCCCGCCGGTGGTCAGCATCAGCGTCTCCGAGAGCCGGCGGGGCGAGAGGGTGTACGGGGCGCCGGACCGCCGGAGCGTGGCGAGTACGTCGAACTCGCCGCGCGAGACCCCGAACCGGGCGTACGCCTTGTCCATCCGGTCGCTCATGGTCCGCGAGAGCCGGTAGACGCGGCCGAACACCTCCATCGCGGCGGTGTCCAGATCGGGCCGTACGACGGCCCACTGGTCGATGATCGCGTCGACGGCATCCCGGGGGGTCTTGGGCGTGCTGCTCATGGGGCGAGTATCCGCGCCGGCTCGGTCACTCGCAAGAAAGTAGCTTGACGGAAAGTAGCTTGGAGCTAAGCTACTTAGGGCCAAGCTACTCAGTCGGCCCTGCCCGCCCCGCCACCCACGCTGCCCGCCGCCCCCTGGAGCCGGTCATGAACCGCCCCACCGCTCGCCCCACCACGCTCGCCGCCCCCCTCACCATCGCTCTCACCGCCCTGGCTCCCATCTCCTGGGGCACCACCTACGCCGTCACCACGGAGTTCCTGCCGGCCGACCGCCCCCTGTTCACCGGCCTGGTGCGGGCCCTGCCCGCCGGGCTTGTCCTGCTCGCCGTCGCCCGCAAGCTGCCCAGCGGCGTGTGGTGGTGGAAGGCGGCGGCCCTGGGCGCGTTGAACATCGGCGCCTTCTTCCCGCTGCTCTTCCTCTCCGCGTACCGCCTGCCCGGCGGTCTGGCGGCGGTCGTCGGCTCCGTCGGCCCGCTGTTCGTCGCGGGCCTCGCGGCGCTGCTGCTCGGCGAGCGCCCGACCGTCCGTACGCTCCTCACCGGCATCGCGGCGGCCCTCGGCGTCAGCCTCGTCGTGCTCAAGGCGACGGGTGCGCTGGACGTCATCGGGGTCGCGGCGGCGCTCGCGGCGACCGCGTCGATGTCCGCCGGGACGGTGCTCACCAAGAGGTGGGGGCGGCCGGAGGGCGTGGGCCCGTTGGCGCTCACCGGCTGGCAGTTGACCGCGGGCGGCCTGCTGATCGCTCCGCTCGCGTTGCTCGTCGAGGGGGCGCCGCCCGCGCTCGACGGCCGGGCGATCGGCGGCTACCTGTATCTCGCGCTGGCCAACACGGCGGTGGCGTACTGGCTCTGGTTCCGCGGCATCGGCCGCCTCGCCGCCACCCGGGTCACCTTCCTCGGCCCGCTCTCCCCGCTGACCGCGGCCGTCGTCGGCTGGGTCGCGCTCGGTCAGTCGCTCGGCCCCGTACAACTGGCGGGCATGGCGCTGGCGTTCGCGGCGACGGTGGTGGGACAGCTAGGGCCGCGTACGAAGCTCCGCGAGCGGGCCGGAGTTTCCCCGGCGGTGGCGGCGGGCGGGAGGACGGTGCGGTCTGTCTCGGCGCGGACGCCCGGACGGCAGGATCGGCCTGCCTCGGTGCCGACACGAACCCCGGCACTTCCGCCGCAGCCGCCCCAAAGCCCCCTCCGCTCCCCAGGACCGCGCCCTTGACTCCCTGACGCGGCACATCGAGCCTTGACGAGGCGGTGGTCCACCGGACCCCATCGGCCGTCATGAACGCTCGACATCCGTGCGGAAGTGAGGAGTTGGGGGCGTGATCCTCACTGTCGACGAGCTGACGCGCGCGGCGCGGGCGATGGTGGTGGCCCGTCCCGGGGTGGTGCGGCTGCGGAGCGCCGGGGAGTCGCGGGCCGGACGGCCGCTCTGGGTGCTGTCGTTCGGGCGGGGTGAGCGGCAGGTGCTCACCGTGGCCGGGGCGCATGCCAACGAGCCCGTCGGCGGGGTGTCCGCGCTGGCCCTGGCCGAGGAGTTCGTACGCGACCCGCGTGTCCTCGAAGAGTGGGGCTGCACCTGGCACTTCCTGCTGTGCCTGGATCCCGACGGTGCCGCCCTCGCCGAGCGCCGGTTCGCCGAGCGGCCCACGCTGGAGGAGTACTACAGGGGCTTCTACCGGCCCGCCTTCGCCGGACAGCCGGAGTTCCCGCCCGTCAAGGCCGATCCGCGTCCGCCACTGCCGGAGTCCCGAGCGCTCACCCGGCTCCTCGACGAGCTGCGTCCCGTCGTGCAGTTCTCGCTGCACGGCGTCGAAGCAGGCGGATCGTTCCTGCAACTCACCCGTCCTGTGCCCGGCGCGCCGGACGCCTTCCGCGCTGTGGCGGCGGAGCTCAAAATCCCCCTGGAGTACCGGCCGTTCGACGGCATGGGCTGGTTCGTCGACAGTCCCGGCGTGCTCGTCCGGCCCGACGGCGGCCCGGCCGACGAACGCGACCCGTCCGGCTACACCTCCCGTTCCACCTGGACCTACGCGATGCGGCACGGCACCGTGTCGGCCGTCGTCGAGGCACCCCTGTGGAGCGTGGCGGCCGTGAGCGACCCGAGCCGCGTCGCCGACCCCGGACGGGAGATCGACCGTGCCTCGGAGATCCTGCTCAGCCGTTCCAAGCAACTGGAGGAAGTACTCGGCACGTTGGCCGACCGGCCGCCCCGGGATCCGACCCGGCTGCCGTTCTACACGGCCGCCCGCGAGCTCATGGACATCGGCCCCGGCGTGGTCGACACCTGGACCACGCACGACGCCCGGGGCCTCGGCGACGCCGAACTCGCCACCACCGTCGGCAACTCCGTCTCCCTCGGCATCGCGGCCCGCCGCATCCCGCTGCGCGCGGCGGCGATGATGAGGGGCGCCTTCGGTGAGGCGGCGACGGGTACGGCCGCCATCGAGGCCCTCGATGCCCTGGTGAGCGACTGGAGCCGCGAGCTGGACGCCAACTTCGACGCCCGCTGGGTACCGGTCCACCGCCAGACCGCGCTGCACACCCGCACCATGCTCCGGCTGGCCCAGCAGCTCCTGGACACGTGAAGAGGGGCCTGGACACATGAAAGGGGCGCCCGGTACGACACCGGGCGCCCCCAACCGCGTACGGACTACTCCTGTGCGGAAGCCGCGTCCGCGGCCTGGGCCTTCAGTGCGCGCTCCACGCCCGAGCGGGACTCCGAGACCAGCCGGCGCAGCGCCGCGTTGGGCTCGGCGGAGGCGAGCCACGCGTCCGTCTTGTCCAGGGTGTCCTGGGAGACCTGTACGGACGGGTAGAGGCCGACCGCGATCTGCTGGGCCATCTCGTGGGAGCGGGACTCCCAGACGTCCTTGACCGCCGCGAAGAACTTCTCCGTGTACGGGGCGAGCAGGTCGCGCTGGTCGGTCTGGACGAAGCCGCTGATCACCGCTTCCTGTACGGCGTTCGGCAGCTTGTCGGACTCGACGACCGAGGCCCAGGCCTCCGCCTTCGCCGCCTCGGCCGGACGGGCGGCCCGTGCGGTCGCCGCGTGGCGCTCACCCGCGGCCGTCTTGTCCCGCTCGTACTCGGCGGTGATCTCCGCCTCGTCGAACCGGCCCGCCGCGGCGAGCCGGTGCACGAAAGTCCAGCGCAGCTCGGTGTCCACGGCCAGCCCCTCGATGGTCTCGCTGCCGCTGAGCAGCCCCTCCAGGAAGTCCAGCTGTTCCGGCGTACGGGCCGTCGCCGCGAAGGCGCGCGCCCAGGCCAGCTGGTGGTCGCTGCCGGGCTCGGCCGCGCGCAGGTGCTCCAGCGAGGCCACGGTCCAGCGGGTCAGGCCGGTCTCGCGCCAGGCCGGGTCCGCGTACAGCTCGATCGCCAGCTTCACCTGGCGGTGCAGCGACTGCACGACGCCGATGTCGGACTCCTTGCCGATGCCGGACAGCACGAGCGAGAGGTAGTCGCGGGTGGCGAGTTCCGCGTCGCGCGTCATGTCCCAGGCCGAGGCCCAGCACAGGGCGCGGGGGAGGGACGCCTCGAAGTCGCCCAGGTGCTCCGTGACGAAGGCCAGCGACTGCTCGTCGAGGCGGACCTTCGCGTACGAGAGGTCGTCGTCGTTGAGGAGTACGACGTCGGGGCGACGCCTGCCCACCAGCTCGGGTACGGCGGTCAGCTCACCGTCGACGTCCAGCTCGACGCGGCCGCCCTCGGGGTCGCGCAGCAGCTTGCCGCCGGCGCCTTCCGAACTGTCCAGGTCGTAGAGGCCGATCGCGATGCGGTGCGGGCGCAGCGTCGGCTCACCCTTGGCGCCGGCGGGCAGGGCCGGGGCCTCCTGGCGGATGGCGAAGGAGGTGATGACGCCGTTCGCGTCGGTCTCGATCTCGGGACGGAGGATGTTGATGCCGGCGGTCTGGAGCCATTTCTCCGACCAGTTCTTCAGGTCACGCCCGCTGGTCTCCTCCAGCGCGCCGAGGAGGTCGGACAGCCGCGTGTTCCCGTACGCGTGCGCCTTGAAGTACGCCTGCACGCCCCGGAAGAACTCGTCCATGCCGACGTACGCGACGAGCTGCTTCAGTACGCTCGCGCCCTTCGCGTACGTGATGCCGTCGAAGTTGACGAGGACGTCGTCCAGGTCGCGGATCTCGGCCATGATCGGGTGCGTGGACGGGAGCTGGTCCTGGCGGTACGCCCAGGTCTTCATCTGGTTCGCGAAGGTGGTCCACGAGTGCGGCCACCGGCTGTTGGGGGAGTACGCCTGGCAGGCGGCCTCGGCGTAGGTGGCGAACGACTCGTTCAGCCACAGGTCGTTCCACCACTCCATGGTCACGAGGTCGCCGAACCACATGTGCGCCAGCTCGTGCAGGATCGTCGAGGCGCGCATCTCGTACGCCGCGTCCGTCACCTTCGACCGGAAGACGTACTGGTCGCGGAGGGTGACCGCGCCCGCGTTCTCCATCGCGCCCGCGTTGAACTCCGGCACGAAGAGCTGGTCGTACTTCTTGAACGGGTACGCGTAGTCGAACTTCTCCTGGAACCACTCGAAGCCCTGCCGCGTGACCTCGAAGATCGCATCCGAGTCCAGGTACTCGGCGAGGGAGGGGCGGCAGTAGATACCGAGCGGGACGGTCTGCCCGTCCTTCTCGTACACGCTGTGCACGCTGTGGTACGGGCCGACGACGAGCGCGGTGATGTACGTGGAGATCCTCGGCGTCGGATCGAAGACCCAGGTGTCGTCCTTGGGCTCGGGCGTCGGCGAGTTGGAGATGACGGTCCAGCCGGTGGGGGCCTTCACGGTGAACTGGAAGGTGGCCTTCAGGTCGGGCTGCTCGAAGGACGCGAACACGCGACGGGCGTCCGGGACCTCGAACTGGGTGTAGAGGTAGGCCTGTTGGTCGACGGGGTCGACGAACCGGTGCAGCCCCTCACCGGTGTTGGTGTACGCGCAGTCGGCGACGACCCGCAGGATGTTGCGACCGTCCAGCAGCCCCGGCAGGGCGATCCTGGAGTCCTTGAACACCTCGTCGGGATCAAGTGAGTCCCCATTGAGGGTGACCTCGTGGACGGTCGGAGCCACCAGATCGATGAAGGACTCCGTACCGGTCTCGGCGACGTCGAAGCGCACCGTCGTCACGGACCGGAAGGTGCCTCCCTCCTGCGCGCCGGAGAGGTCGAGATCGATCTCGTACGAGTCAACGGTGAGCAGCTTCGCCCGCTGCTGCGCCTCTTCACGGGTCAGGTTTGTGCCAGGCACGCGGTCATCTCCTCGGTGCGGTCCTCGTATGTGACGGTTCGGCCATCCTTCCATGCCGCGGGCCATCACTCGATGGAGTGGCGGGGTGCGGAAGGCGCCGAGTAGACATAAGCTGAGCCTTATGTTCGCGTCATGTGGGACATCATCTTGTTGGAACCGGTCGAGGAGTGGTTCCTCGGCCTCTGCCGGGACGACCCGGAGTCCGCGAACCGCGTCACCGAAGCGCTGGACCACCTCGCTCTCGAGGGTCCGACGCTCGGTCGGCCGATGGTGGACCGAATCCGCGGCAGTGTGCTGCACAACCTCAAGGAACTGCGCCCGGGGTCCAGCGGCGGCTCCGAGATCAGAATGCTCTTCGTCTTCGACGCGGAGCGCTGTGCCGTCATTCTCGTTGCCGGGGACAAGGCCGGTCGGTGGGCTCAGTGGTACGAGGAGAGCATTGCGACCGCCGAGCGGCGCTACGGACAGTATGCGGACAGCAGGAAACGGGAGGATCAGGCATGAAGGGGCGATCCTGGCGCGAGGTACGTGCCGAGGCGTTCGAGCGCCATCCGGAGCTGGGCTCCGCCCAGGCCCGGCTTGACCGGGCCAGGATGCGAGCCGAGAACGTGGCTCGCATTCGTGGACACGAGTTGGCCGCTCTGCGGCGGGATACAGGGCTGACCCAGCAGGAGGTCGCAACCGTCCTCGGCGTCAGTCAGGCACGCGTGTCCCAGATCGAGAACGGCGAGGTGGACAGCCTGGACACCCTCCGTGCCTACGCCGCCGCACTCGGTGGCGAAGTGTCTGTGGTCATCCGCCGGGGCGATGTCTCTGTGCAGGTGGCATGATCCCTGAGGAACGAGGAGAGAGGGCGGTCACCGTACGGTGACCGCCCTTTGGTGTACGGACTAGCCGCGCAGCTCCGCCGCCACCAGTTCCGCGATCTGGATCGCGTTCAGGGCCGCGCCCTTGCGGAGGTTGTCGTTGGAGATGAAGAGGGCCAGGCCGTTTTCCACCGTCTCGTCCGCGCGGATGCGGCCGACGAAGGACGGGTCCTGGCCCGCGGCCTGGAGGGGGGTCGGGATGTCCGACAGCGCGACGCCGGGAGCGCCCGCCAGGAGTTCCGTCGCGCGCTCCACCGGCAGCGGACGCGCGAAGCGGGCGTTCACCTGGAGGGAGTGGCCCGAGAAGACGGGGACTCGTACGCAGGTGCCGGAGACCTTGAGGCCGGGGATCTCCAGGATCTTGCGGGACTCGTTGCGGAGCTTCTGCTCCTCGTCCGTCTCGTTCAGGCCGTCGTCGACGATCGAGCCCGCGAGGGGGAGGACGTTGAAGGCGATGGGGCGCTTGTAGACCTGCGGCTCGGGGAAGTCCACCGCCGAACCGTCGTGCGTCAGCTTGTCCGCGTCGGCGATCACCTTCTGGGCCTGGCCGTGCAGCTCGGCCACGCCCGCGAGGCCCGAGCCGGACACCGCCTGGTACGTCGCGACGACCAGCGCCTCCAGCCCCGCCGCCTCGTGCAACGGCTTCAGTACCGGCATCGCGGCCATCGTGGTGCAGTTCGGGTTGGCGATGATCCCCTTGGGGCGGTTCACGATCGCGTGCGGGTTGACCTCGGACACCACCAGGGGTACGTCCGGGTCCTTGCGCCAGGCGGAGGAGTTGTCGATCACGACGGGGCCCTGCGAGGCGACCTTCTCGGCCAGCGCCCGCGACGTCGCGCCGCCCGCCGAGAAGAGCACGATGTCCAGGCCGGAGTAGTCCGCCGTCGAAGCGTCTTCCACCGTCACACCGTCGATGACCGACCCGGCCGAGCGCGCCGAGGCGAACAGGCGCAGCGTCTCCACCGGGAAGTCCCGTTCCACGAGGATCCTGCGCATGACCGTGCCGACCTGACCGGTGGCTCCGACGATTCCTACCTTCACGGCGACTCTCTCCCTTTACCTGTGCATCACTGGGCGGCAGCGTTCCATCATGCGTCCCACCCTGGCCCGCCTGTCCAATCCTTTGTGCTCCTGCCCGAGGAGTGGGACGGTGTGCGCCCGCACGAAGTGACGTACGTCTCGGTCGAACGTTTTGGCCCGCACCGGCGTCGTAGAGGCAGTGGCGAGGGGAGGGGTGGCTGTGCTGCGCAGAAAAAGCCGCCGCGGCCAGGGGAGCGATGGCCTGGTGAGCGACGCTCCGGCGGACGATCCGCTGGACGTGGCCCAGGAGCGCCGGGTGCGTGCGGTGCTCGCGCTCGGCGGCGTGCCGCAGGCGGACCTGCCGGACGGGGTGCAGCAGGTCCGGCTGCGGCTTCTGGAGCGGGCCGCGAGCGGGGCGGAGGCTCCGCGCGACGTGTCCGCGTGGGTGGCGGTCGTGGCGTCGAACCTGGCGATGGACTGGCACCGGGCCAGGCGCCGGCAGGAGCGGATCGGGGAACGTCTCGCCGCACTACGCCAACTGGAGCCCGTGGACGCCTCGGGCGACGACACGAAGGTGCTCTCGCTCGCCGTGGCCCAGGGCCTGGACGAGCTGCCGGACGCCCAGCGGCAGATCCTCGTCCTGCGCTTCTACGTCGATCTGCCGGTCCGCGGCATCGCCGAGGAGCTCGGCATCCCGGAGGGCACGGTCAAAAGCAGGCTGCACACGGCGGTCCGCGCGCTGCGCGCCCGCCTGCACGAGGACGAGGTGGTGTGACGTGGCCGAGTACGAGGGCGAGGACGATGCGCGAACCGCCGCGCTGCTGGCTGCGATCACCGACGAACCGCTGCCCCAAGAGGCCCTGGACGACCCGGAGTTCATGACGGAGCACCGGGCGGCGCTGGCGGACGTGGCGGCGCTGCGGGAGCAGTTGCTGTTCATGGGGGACACGCTGGCCGCGGAGAGCGAGCGGTCCCAGGCGGCCCCTGTGTCACCGAGACCGGCCAAGGCCGAAGCGAAGGCGCCCAAGCCCGCCGCACGATCGTGGCAGCCGCGGCGCTACGCCGGCCTCGCCCTGGGTGCCCTCGTGGTCGCCATGGGCACCACGCTGCTCGGCGGGCTCGTGTGGCTCGGTGTCCAAAGTGGCGGCGGGGCCGACGCCGGCGCGAGCTCCGCCGACTCCGACGCCGGCCGGGCCGAAAGCGGCAGCGGCGACGACACGGCCGTGGACGGCAAGGACATGTATGCACCCGAGACGCACATCGCCTGCTCGAAGGTCCTCGTCGAAGGGACCGTACAGAGCATCGCGCCCGCGGCCGACGGGAACGTACGCGTCGTACTGAAGGTGGAGCGCTACTACCGGCCCGAGCAGTCCGTGACGGACCACCCGACGATCACCGTCACGCTGCTGGCCAGTGCGAAGCAGGACCTGAAGGTCGGTACGTACACCCTGGTCAGGGTGCCGCTGTACCCGCAGGAACGGCAGGACTGGGAGACCGGCTGGGGTGTCGGCGACGCCCGCAAGGACATCCTGGACGCCCTCCCCGGGGCACGCGGGCTGAAGTGCCCGGCCCCGCAGCAGAACGGGGGCTGACGGCGACAAGCCGACGGCAACAAAAGGGGCGGGCGCCCGGTGTGTACACCGGACGCCCGCCCACAGCCGTACAGAACCGGAGAACTACGGCGTGACCTTCTCGATCAGCACGCTGCCCGTACCCGCGGCCGTACCGCGCGCGTTCACGAGCTGCACACGGCCGAAGAACTCGCGGCCCTCGGGCGCCACGGCAGCCGCGACGATCGAGCCGGAGAACGTCGCCGACTCGCCCGTGCCCAGCGACACCTGCGTGTCGTCGGCCTCGATCGTGCCGAGTGCGGCCGAGAAGAACACGTCACGGTAGTCGTACGCCGTGGAGCCGCCCGGGACCGCGTAGCCCTGGACCTCCACGGTGTACGTACCGGCGGCGGGCTTGGCGACCGAGACCGACTCCTCCGAGTCGGCGTCGGCCGAGCTGCCCACCTCGTTGCCCTTCGCGTCGTACACGTACAGGTCGAGGTCGGCGTTCCCGACCGACGGCTTGCCGATGGTCACGTTCAGCGACTCGGCGCCCGCGGGCACCTCCACCGTGCTGGTCTGCTTGGCGCCCTCGGCGATGGTCGGCCGCTCGCTCCTGGCGGAGCCGAGCGGGCCGCCCGCGAGCTTGCCCTCGACCGGCTCCAGCGTGTTCGTCACCTTCCAGGAGACGTCGGCCGGGGTGCCGACCTTGGCCTCGGGGATGGTCACGAGCTCCGGGTCGAAGGTCGCGCCCAGGACGGCGACGTCCAGCTTGTACGGGTTGTCGAGCAGCGGCGACGTACGGCGCGACTCGACCTCGATCTCCCAGACGCCCGGCTGCGGATCGGTGTACGAGCGCAGGTCGGGGCGGCAGGGCTTGCTGTCCGGACTGGTGAAGTTGTGGTAGCAGTCCAGCGAGGCCGACGGGTCGAGCCCGACGCCGTACGGGTGGATGGACAGGAACCGGGTCTGGCTCTTGTCCTTCAGCCCGCTCATCCGGACCTCGAGGGTCTTCGCGCCCTCGGGGACGGTCACGAAGTACGAGTCGTTGCTGTTGCGCTGCACCGAGCCGGACGCGGAGTAGGAGTACTTCAGCGGGGCCGAGACCACGACCGTCGACATGACCTGGTGGTCGATGCCCTCGGTGCGCGGGTCGTCGACCTCGAGGATCGCGCTCTTGATGCCGGCCGAGGACGGCTTCGCGGAGACCTTCACGGTCACCGGCTTGTTCAGCGGCAGCGACACCTCGTCGGAGCTCTCGATGCGGAACGTCTTGCCGCTGTTGTTCTCCAGGTGCAGCTCGTGCCGCAGCGCGCGGTCCGGGCCGGACGTACGGGTGATCGTGATGTCGTACGTCTTCTTCTGGCCGGCCTTGAGCCCGCCCTCACGGTCGTAGAGGCCGGTGCCGAAGCCCGGGGTCTCGAGCGCCTCGTCGATGGCGGTGTCGACCGGGGCCTTGACCGTGTACTCGTGCGCCGTGGCGCCCTTCTGGATGGACTTCCACGCGTCGACGATGTTGATCCGGCCCACGCCCTCGGCGTACGCCTGGACACCGCTGATGTGGTCGGCGGTCGACGTCAGCGCGGTGCGCAGCTTCGCGGGCGTCAGGTCGACGCCCTTCTCCTTCGCGGCGGACAGCAGCAGTGCGGACGCGCCCGTGGCCTGCGGGGAGGACATCGAGGTGCCGTTGAGCATCTGGTAGCCGGGCGGCAGCGTGTAGCCCGCCTCGGGGGCTATGACGCCCGGCAGCCAGGTCTGCGCGGTGTTGACCGAGGCGCCGGGCGCGACCAGGGTCGGGGTGAAGCCGCCGTCCTCACGCGGGCCGCGGGAGGAGAAGGGGAACATGGCGTACTTCTTCTCCACGGCCGAGCCGTAGTTGGACGCCCAGGTCTCCTTGGAGATGGCCGCACCGACCGAGATGACCTTGTCGGCGAGGCCGGGGTCGCCGATGGTGTTGGCGCCGGGGCCGGAGTTGCCCGCGGAGATCACCAGCTGGACGCCGTACTCGTCGATCAGACGCGTGTAGAGCTCGGCGCGCGCGTTGTTGCCGTCGTTCAGGGCGGGCAGGCCGCCGATCGACATGTTGACGATGTCGACGCCGCGCTTCGTCACGAGGTCGATCATGCCCTCGGTGAGCGCGACGTTGGTGCAGCCGGGCCCGAACTCGCAGGCACGGGACGAGACGATCTTCGCACCCGGGGCGGCGCCGTTCATCTTGCCGCCGAACAGGCCCTTCGCGGCGGTGATACCGGCGACGTGGGTGCCGTGCTCGCTCGATATGAGGCCGATGTTGACGAAGTCGGCCTTCTTGCCGACCCAGTCACCGCCCAACGGGTCGGTCGGCACGTCCTTGCGGATCTCGACGACGAACGGCTGCCGCTCGGCGACGGCGGTGGACGGGTCGTCGGTGCCGAAGTAACCGATCTGGTAGCCGTCCTTGTACGGCTTCATCGCGGTGTCGTCGGTGAAGTCGTTGTTGCCGTTCACATCGACGGTGACCGTGCCGGCCGCGTCGTACAGGACGCCCCAGGTGTCGGTCTTGTCGCCGTCGCGGTTCACGTCACCCGCGGCGTCACCGCCCGCCGTGACGGACTCCCGGAACAGGTTGATCTTGTACGAGCCCGAGGGCGCCGTCCAGGTCCGGCCGTCGAAGGTGAAGGTGGGCCCGGAGACGGAGTTCGCCATCAGGCGCCAGCTGCCGTCGCCGTCGATGATCGGGTCGGTCGAGGTCACCCAGTCGACGATCTTCCGCTCACCGGTGGTCGTCTTCTGCAGCGCCGGGTGGGCGAGGTCCACACCGGAGTCGAGGACGCCGATGGTGATGCCGCGGCCGTCCGCCTTCGGGTTCTTCTTCACGAAGTCGACGGCGCCCGTCTCGAAGGACGGGTTGTACGGGTTCTCCGCCGGGGTGTTCTTGTCCGGGGCCGGGTAACTCTTCGCCGCGGCCTCGGCCTTGGCGCCCTTGGCCCCGTCTGCGCCCGGAGTCGGGTCCTCTCGGACGATCTCGTGCCGCAGGTCGATGCCGTGCACGGAGGAGAGCTTCACGGCGGCGTCGACGGCGGCCTCGGCCCTGGCCGTGGGCACGGTGGCGCGGACGTAGCCGAGCTTGTCGTAGGTACGGCCCACGGAGCCGCCCTTGACCGCGTCCAGCTGGTCGGCGACCTTCTCGGTCTCACCGGGCGCGGTGGCGATCATCATCGTGACGTTCTTCGCACCGTCGGCCTGGGCCTCGGCGAGCAGGTCGGCATCGGCCGAACCGAGCTTGTCGTCGGCGGACTTGAGAGCCGGGTCGGTTGCCGCACGGGCGGCCGGGTCGTCCGCGGAGAAGGCCATGGGTATCGGCCCTGCCGCGGAGAGCGCGGCCACCAGGCCCGCGGCCACGGCAATTCTGGCCACGTGTCTCGCGCCTCTGATCGGAGCACGCTGAGGCTCGGGAGTGGGGGTCATCAGCATCCCTGTTAGGTAAAGGACGAGCATGAGTCCGGTATGTGAACCCGGATGACCGCTCAGCTTTACGCAAGAGATGCCTGTTTGGGGAGAGTTGGCAGGTACGCGAGGGAAAGCTGGCGTAATCCCGCCATGCGCCATGGAGTTGATAGAGCGTCATAAGCGGATGTGCCCGCATTCGACTTTGCTGCACGCATCTGCGCGCGCACAGTCAGGCGCGCCCCGTCAGGGGCGCGGGGAACTGCGCGACCAGCCACAGACGGCCTGCAGCTGTCAAACTGCCCCTCCCGCGGAGCGCTCAGCGCTACGCGGAGCGCGTCGTCCGCGCGTAATGGCGGGACGCCTTCGCCCGGTTGCCGCAAACCGCCATCGAACACCAGCGTCGCGTCCCGTTCCGCGAGGTGTCGAAGAAGTGCAGGATGCACGCCTCGTGCGCGCAGGCACGGATGCGATCGGGAGCCGTGCTCAGCAACTCCAGGTAGTCGCGCGCCGCGAGCCACGCGGGCCCCCAGGACTCGTCCCCGAATTCCGCACGCTCGCCCGGTCCTTCGGCGCTGAGCGTCGCCCGGATCCGGCCGTGCGCGAGGACGGCGTCGACCGGCCCGGCGCTGTCCGCGTCCAGTGGACCGTCGACGACCGCCCGCAGGGCGTCCCGGGCCCCCTGTACATGGCGCAGCGTCGCTTCGTCGGCGGCGAAGCGGTCGAGCCCGTTCGCGGCCAGCCACACGCCCAGCCCGTCGATGTCCACGAGCAGGTCCTGCACGGCGCCCTCGTGCATCCAGCGCGTGTTGAGCAGGTCAAGGGAGAGCGGCTCGCCGGTGAGCGGACGCGGATCGAGGGCGGCGGACATCTCGGGGCTCCCTTCCCTGGCTAACCGGCAAAGAGTACTTGACCGGTTGCGTCGCACGCACCTAACCGTTAATCTCCATTACACAGGTTAGCCCGCAGGAGGCGGGCAGCCGTCGACGAAGGGGTGTGCCATGTCGGCAACCAGCACGCTGCGCACCGGCCACATAGGCCTCAATGTCACGGACCTCGACCGCTCGCTCGCCTTCTACCGGGATGTCCTCGGCTTCGGCGTACTCGCCGAGGGCAAGGAGGAGGGTCGCCGTTTCGTGTTCTTCGGCGAGGACGGCCGCCCGACGCTGACGCTGTGGGAGCAGGCATACGACGGCTACGACGCGGGACGCGCCGGTCTCCACCACCTCGCCGTCGAGGCCGACACGGTCGAGCAGGTCCGGGAGTACGAGACGGCGCTGCGCGCACACGGTGTCGACTTCGCGTACGACGGTGTCGTCGCCCACGGCGAGGGCGCGGCCTCGGGCGGCATCTTCTTCCATGACCCGGACGGCACCCGCCTGGAGATCTACGCGCCGAGCGGCGCCGAGGAGGCTCCGGCACCTTCTGGGGCCGTTCCGACCTGCGGCTTCTTCTAAGAGGAGTGGATCCCGTGGCTGCGTACGAGCAGGCCCTGTACGACCCTTACCACTCCGGCTCGCGCACCGTGCAGGACCGTGTCGGTGTGCGCGAGTCCGCCGATCACGTCGGCCGGTCCATCGGCCAGGGCATCAGGCCGGTGGCCGCCGCTTTCCTGGAGCTCCAGCCGATGCTGGTGGTCGGCGCGGCGGACGGGGAGGGCCGCGTCTGGGCCTCGCTGCTCACCGGAGCCCCCGGGTTCGTCAGGGCCACTGGCCCCCGGCAGATGTCGGTCGCGGGCGGTCTCCACGAGGGCGACCGCCTCGCGGACACGCTCGCGGCCGGCGCCCCGGTCGGCACCATCGCGCTCGACCCGCGCACCCGTCGCCGTATGCGCCTCAACGGACGGGCGCGCCCCACGCCGCGCGGGTTCGCGGTCGAGGCCGACCAGGTGTTCTCCAACTGCCCCAAGTACCTGCAGAAGAGGGAGCGTTACGAGGAGGTGGAGCGCCCGGCCTCGGCTGCCGTCCGGAGGGGTGTGCACCTCACTGACGAACAGCAGGCGTTCATCGAAGCAGCCGACACCTTCTTCCTCGCCACCGTCCATGACCAAGGTGCCGACGCCAGCCATCGCGGCGGCAACCCCGGCTTCGTACGGGTCGACTCGCCGTACGAACTGAGCTGGCCGGACTACTCCGGCAACTCGATGTTCCTCACGTTCGGCAACCTCACGGCCGACCCGTGCGCGGGACTGCTCTTCCTCGACTGGACCACCGGCACCACGCTCCAGCTCACCGGCACGGCACACATCGAGTTCGCCCCGGACGGGGAGCGCACGGTCCGCTTCACCGTCACCGAAGCCGTCGAGACGCCCGGAGCGAGCCCGCTGCGCTGGTCGGCGCCCGAGTACTCACCAGCCAACCCGCCGCTGCCGTAACGTCAGTGCATGCACAAGGAGTTGAGGGTGGCGGCCTACGCCGTATGCGTGCGGGACGGGCGGATGCTGCTCGCGCGCTGGGTGGCGGGGGACGGGAGCAAGCGGTGGACGCTGCCCGGCGGCGGGATGGATCACGGGGAGGATCCGTACGACACCGTGATCCGGGAGGTCGAGGAGGAGACCGGGTACGCGGTCGAGCCGGTCGCGCTGCTCGGAGTCGACTCCATCCGGCGCGAATATCCGCGCAGGCTCGGCACGACGGCCGACTTCCAGGGCCTGCGGATCGTCTACGAGGCCCGCGTCACCGGCGGCGAACTCCGCCACGAGACCGGCGGCTCCACCGACATGGCGGCCTGGCATCTGCTCGACGAAGTCCCCGATCTGGAGCGGGTCGGCCTCGTCGACGTGGGGATCACGCTCTGGCGGGAGCGGCCGGCGACCGGGCGTACGGCTGGGCTGCCGGTCCCCGAGAAATAGGTTCTCTACCCAGGAAAGTGAACATGGAGTGACCGCCTCCCCTCCGTTCGACGAGGGGTCGATGGACGCGGAGAGTGACCAAGATCCACGTACGGTGATCGGCGTTGCCCGTTGCCGCCCAGTTAACGTGCAGGTCACTCCCAGTGCCAACGATCCAGTGTGAGCGGGCAGTTCGCGTCAGTGAACCGCCCGCGACCACTGCTGACGCGTTCGCACTCGGGGAGACCGCGCCATGTCGCGCATACGCTCTGTCGCCACATCCGTTCGTGACCGCCGCGCCTTCCTGGCCGCCACCGGGGCGGTGTCACTCTCCGCGGGTATCGGCTTCGCACTCCGCCCGGACAGCGGCGGGAGCACCGTCCCCGCCGCCGACGAGGGGCAGGCGGCCATCGCCTTGTCATCCCGCCAGGCACCCGCCGCACCACTCATGCCGTACACCCGCGGCACCACACTCGGCTCGGTCGCGGCGCCGCGGGGCTCCGCCGGCTTCCGGCGGCTCGGCGACGGCCCCGCCTGGCAGCGCGTCGTCCGCGGCGATCTGGCCGCGCCCAAGGCGGGCCGCGGCGAACGCCGTACCGCGCTCGCCGCGTTCGTGCAGTTCACCGACCTGCACGTGGTCGACGTGCAGCACCCGCTGCGGTACGAGTACCTGCGCGCCCAGGCCGCCAACGCCTGGCGTCCGCAGGAGTCGCTGTCGGTGGCCGGCGCGGTCTCGCTCGTCGAGCGGGTCAACGCGCTGCGCGGAGCCCCCGTCACCGGTTCTCCGCTGCACTTCGTGATGACCACCGGCGACAACACCGACAACAACGCCAAGACGGAGCTGGACTGGTTCCTGAAGGTGATGAGCGGCGGCCGTATCACCCCCAACTCGGGTGACCCGAAGCAGTACGAGGGCGTCCAGAACAGCGGACTCAAGCTGTACTGGCAGCCCGACGCGGACGTCCGAGACGGCGACAAGCAGCTCGGCTTCCCGAAGATCGACGGCTTCCTCGCCGCCGCCGTACGCGAACTGCAGAGCCCCGGCCTCAACCTGCCCTGGTACTCCACGGTGGGCAACCACGATTCCCTGCCCGGCGGCTGCTTCGCGCCCGGCGACCCCTTCTTCGCCGAGCAGGCCGTCGGCGGCAAGAAGCTGATGTCGCTGGACGAGACGGTGGGCGCCACCATCTGGAAGAACCTCAGGAAGGGTGGCGACCCCAAGGGCACGCTCCTCAAGGACATGCTCAAGTCGCAGGCGCGGAAGATGCGTTCGGTCACCCCGGACGAGGGGCGCGCACCCTTCACGGCCGCCGAGTACCTCCAGGCGCACCTCGACCCGGCGCACACGGGTCCCGGCCCCATCGGGCACGGCTACTCGAAGGCGAACCTCGCCGCGAAGACCCAGTACTACACCTTCCGTATCGCGGACGACCTGCTCGGTGTCAGCCTCGACAGCACCGACCCCGGCGGCCACTACGAGGGCTCACTCGGCACCACCCAACTGCGTTGGCTGGAGCGAACGTTGAAGACGGCCGAGCAGAACAAGGAACACGTCATCGTCTTCAGCCACCACACCAGCAAGTCGATGCGCAACCTCCGCGAGGACCCGAACCACCCCGGCGAACGCCGGCACGGCGGCGACGAGGTCCTCGCCCTCCTCGGCAGCTACCGCTCCACCCTGGCCTGGGTGAACGGCCACAGCCACAAGAACAACATCACCCCGCACCCCGCCCCCGGCAACCGCTCCTTCTGGGAGATCTCCACGGCCTCCCACATCGACTTCCCCCAACTGGCCCGCGTCATCGAGGTCGTCGACAACCACGACGGCACGATCTCCCTCTTCACCACCCTCATCGAATCCGCGGCTCCGCACCGCACGGACTTCGCCGACCTCACCCAGACGGGCCTCGCGGCCCTGTACCGCGAGCTGTCCTTCAACGCCCCGGGCTCCCGCTCGACCCTCACCGGGGATCCGGGGGACCGGAACACTGAACTGGTCCTGAACAAGGGCTAGTTCCTCGACGGGGCGAGGTGTGCCACCGACGAGGCTCAAAAACGCCCAACCCCACCAGGGCAGTCAACCCTCTTACCCAGCTACGGTGTCCCTTCCGTCGATCACCCTCCGACGGAAGGGACGACCGACACATGACCGCATCACGCACCCTGCGTATCGCACTGGTGGGCACTGTCGCGCTCACCGCGGCGTCGCTCACCGCATCCGCGATGGCCTCCCCCGCGGTGGCCGACTTCTCCCCGGCCACCAGAACCCACCGTGCGACCCAGGAAGCGATGGACGCCGCCGTGAAGGACGGCGTCCCCGGTGTTGCCGGGCAGGTGAAGGACAAGCACGGTGTCTGGAAGGGCACTTCGGGCGTCGGCAACCTCAAGACGAAACAGCCGCGCTCCGCCCACGACCGCTACCGCGTCGGCAGCATCACCAAGACCTTCGTCTCGACGGTGCTGCTCCAGCTGGAGGCGGAGGGCAGGCTCTCGCTCGACGACAAGGTCGACAAGTGGCTGCCCGGCGTCGTCCGCGGCAACGGCCACGACGGCAGCAAGGTCACCCTCCGCCAGCTCCTCAACCACACCAGCGGCATCTTCGACTACACGTCGGACGACGAGTTCGTACGGAAGGCCTTCCTCAAGGACGGCTTCTTCAAGCACCGTTACGACACGGCGACCCTCGGGCAGCTCGTGGAGATCGCGATGTCCCACAAGCCGGACTTCGCTCCCGGCACGTCCTGGAACTACTCGAACACCAACTACTCCCTGGCCGCGATGGTCATCGAGAGCGCCACGGGCAACTCGTACGGGGAGGAGATCCGCCACCGCGTCATCAAACCGCTCGGCCTGCACGCCACGTCGGTCCCCGGTACGTATCCGAAGGTGCCACAGCCCAGCAGCCGGGCGTACGGGAAGCTCGCCGAGACCGCGACCGGCCCGACGTACGACGTCACGGAACTGAACCCCACGCTCGCCGGCGGCTCGGGCGACATGATCTCCGACTCCGGCGACCTGAACCGCTTCTACTCCGCCCTCCTGCGCGGCAAGTTGCTCCCCAAGGCCCAGCTCGCCGAGATGAAGAAGACGGTCAAGATCGACGGTTCCCCCAGCCTCGCGTACGGCCTCGGCCTGTCGGCAAGCAAGCTGAGCTGCGGGATCACGGTCTGGGGCCACGGCGGCGGCATCCACGGCTCCCTCTCGGAGGCCGTCACCACGGCGGACGGCCGCCACTCGCTCTCGTTCAACTTCAACGGGGACTGGGCGGGGGACAGCGGGGCGGTGATCGAGGCGGAGTTCTGCGGCAGGGAGGACTAGGTTCGTAGCAGATCAGGTCGCTGAGGAGGGGGATCCGAGGATGAGCGGGACAGTGACGGCGGTCAGCAGCAATGGCGAGTACTCGTTCACCAAGCCGAACCGGGACAGCATCACGCTGCTCGCCGGACTCGGTGTGGAGGGTGACGTACATGCCGGCGTGACGGTCAAGCACCGTTCGCGGGTCGCACAGGACCCCACCCAGCCGAACCTGCGCCAGGTCCATCTCATCCATGAAGAGCTCTTCGCCGAGGTCGGTGCGGAGGGATTCACGGTGGTGCCCGGTGACCTCGGCGAGAACATCACCACCCGCGGCATTGATCTGCTCGGCCTGCCGGCCGGCACGCTGCTGCGTATCGGCGACGATGCGGTGCTGGAAGTGACCGGCCTGCGCAATCCCTGCCTGCAGATCGACGTCTTCCAGGACGGGCTGCTGAAGCAGGTCGTCGGCCGTGATGCAGCCGGGAACATCGTGCGCAAGTCCGGGATCATGAGCATCGTGAAGGAGGGCGGCGTGGTGCGCCCGGGCGACACGATCGCCGCGGAACTTCCCAGCGGCCCGCACCGGCCCCTGGAGCGGGTCTGATGTCTCTCACCAAGCGGGTCTGATGTCGCTCACCATCGGCCCGCCCGGCCAGTGGTGCGCCGGAGGGCCGTCACCCGGGCGGGACAGCCGGGTGACGGCCCTCTTTCTACCCCCGTCCTCAGGTGGTCAGTTGTACGTTCGCCAGTCGTAGGTCAGCTGGTAGTGGCCGCCGTGGCCCTTGTAGTCGAGGGTGCGGTCCGTGCTGTTGTCCTGGCCGCCCGGGAAGCGGGCGGTCAGTGACGAGATGGTGGTGCTGACCGTGATCGGCTTGAAGACCTCGTCGCCCCACAGGCCCTTGAGGTAGTCGAAGACCAGGCCGACCACGAAGCCCACAGCGACGCCGATGGCGATGCCGAGGGGCCCGCCGGGGGAGCCGATCGCTCCGCCGATGGCGGCCGCGAGTGCCGCGGCGACCTTGGCCTTCACCTTGTCGAGGAGTTCGTTGAGGAAGTCGGCGAGGCCGCCCCAGTCGACCTCCGCGACGACCAGCGTGACGAAGTACGTCTTCGGGAACGTCACCTTGCTCTGCGCGGTGAGGCTGAAGTTGGTGAAGCGCCTCGGCGGCGAGTACGTCTGCACGTCTCCGGTGCTGAAGCTGCGTACCCGGAACGCCGAGATCTTCTTGGTGTCGCCGTCCTCGTCGACGGACGTGCCGCCCAGGTCGATCTCGTCCTTGCCGATCTCGCTGGTCTCGTCCACGCACTTGACCCGGTGGATCCGCAGCTCCAGGTTGCGCAGTTCCGGGAAGGCCGCCGCGGCAGCCGTCTTCTGGGCGGTCGTCGGGCCCACCAGCGCGTCGGACATCCGCTGGAGTTCCTCGACCGGGAACTTCATCCGCGCCGGGAGCGGTGTCTTGCGGACCTGCTCATCGACACCGGACGACGACTTGAGGTCGACCTTGGCGAGGTCGCCGAGCCGCTTGGTGCGCGCCGCACCGCCCCGCAACTCCACCGCGATCCGGTCCGCGGCCTGCTTCTGCTGGGCTTCGGGCAGCGTACGGAAACGGCGGGCGAGTACCTGCTCGGTGCTCTTGGCGTCGGACGGCATCGGGTACTTGCCGGGCTCCGCGTGATGCGCGGCCACCTTGTCGGCGGCGAGCTGGAATTCCAGCGCGACGCGTTCGGCGATGGCTTTGACCTTGGCGCTGGGTATGCCGGTGACGACCAGTTCCTTGTTGTCGGCCATGAGAATCCTTCCCCCATACGGCCGGCCGGCCCCGAGGGGTCCGGCCCTGCGATGGCCTGTGATGCCTGTGATGGCACGAGGCCAGACGCTAGGTCGCCGGTGCCGGGAACGGACCTGGGGAAGGACCCGGGAGAACCCCCAGTCCTGCCCCGGAAGCGTCAGTTCCACCGGCGCAGCGGGGATCGGCGGCAGCGCGATCGGGGCGTCGTCAACAACGGTTGCCGGGCATAACAGTTACGGAATGCTGGTAATCGGGGCCGTAACCCCCATACGGACCAGGGGGTTTCGGCTGTCGAACGCATGCACTTCAGGGCCGGGCTGTCCGGGTTTTTCGACGGGAATGTAACAGCGGTTAGGGGGGCGGGCGGGTGAGGGAGATTCGGGGGCATGAACCACAACACCCCTCTCTCCCCCCGCCCCCTGAGCCACCTGTGCGACGCCCGGCGGCGCGTGCTGACCAACGCGCAGCTGCGGGCGCACGGCGTGACCAATGCCGAGATCAACGAGCAGTGCCGGCCGGGCGGAGCCTGGCAGCAGTTCCTGCCCGGTGTCTGCCTGCTGCACCCCGGCCCACCCACCGGTGAGGAACGGCTGCACGCGGTCCTGATGTACGCGGCCCGCTCATCGCTGCGCGAACCGGGCCTGAGAGCAGAGGGCATCCCGGCTCAGCCGGCCGCGACCGGGCCCGGCGCACAGGAACCACCCTCAGTCCAGCGTTACCCCGACGCGATGATCACCGGCCTCGCGGCCCTCACCCTGTACGGCTTTCCGTCCGCACCGTCGCTGCTGTCGCTGGACCGGATCGACGTCCTCGTCCCGCGCCTGCGCCGGCTCCGCTCGACGGGCTGCGCGCGTGTCGTCCGGGCGCCCGCGCTGCCGAAGCCCGAGGAGGTCACCGGTCTTCCGGTGGCTCCCCTTCCGCGCGCGCTGGCCGACGCCGTGGCCGAGCTCTCGGAGGCGGGCATCGTACGCCGTCTGCTGACCGAGGCGGTACGCGGCGGTCATTGTGAACCGGCCGCTGTCGTACGGGAGTTGACGCAGGCCCGGCTGCTGAACCAGCCGCACGTCATGGACGCCGTCGACACCCTGCTCGCCGAGGGCCGGGCCATCGCCGAGGACCACCTGTACCGCATGGTCCGCGAACACGGCCTGCCCGACCCCGTCTGGAACGTGGACCTGTGCCTGCCCGGCGGCCCTCATCTGGGCGGCCTCGACGCGTACTGGCCCGAACAGGCCGTGGCCCTCGAACTGGACACCCGGGCTCCCCGCCAGGACGACGACGCGCTGTGGTCGGAGTACGCCCGCAAACGCGACCACCTGGAACGGCTCGGTATCACCGTCGTCCACGTCACCCCGCGGAAACTGCGCGACGCCATGGAGCAGCAGGCAGCCGTCGTACGCACCGCGCTCATGGCGGCGTGCGACCGCGATCCGTCGGCGTACGTGGTGGTGCTGCCCCGGTGACCTGTGGGGGCCACCGGACAACTGGTGGCCCCCACATCACTGATGGCCGGTCGCTCAGTCCACGATGGCGCCGCAGGAGATGTTCACGTCCGTCGCGGTCAGGGTGCGGGCCCGGTCGGAGGCGACGAAGGCGGCCACGTCGCCCACGTCCGCGAGGGTCGCGCAGCGGCCGAGCTGGGTCTCCTTGACGAGGCTGTCGGTGATCGCCTCCTTGCCCGGGAACCCGTCGGGGATGCTCTCCGCCACACCGCCCGACTTCAGGGTGACCACACGGACACCGTGCGGGCCCAGCTCGATGGCCCACTGACGACGCAGCCCCTCGAGCGCGTCAAGGGCGATCTTGAAGCCGCCGAGGCCGGGCAGCGTCTGCGTCCCGCCGCCGCCGAAGGCGAGGATGACTCCCGAGCCGCGTGCGGTCATGTGCCGGGCCGCCGCCCGGGTCGTCAGGAACTGCGAGCGCATCGCGTTCGTGATGGGCTGCAGAAAGTCCGCCACCGAGATCTCCGTCAGCGGCTGCTGAACGTCCCCGATGCCGATGGCATTGAACGACACATCGATCCGCCCGGCCCGCGCGGCGACGCCGTCGACGAATCCGTCCACCGCCGCCTCGTCCAAGGCATCGACCACAGCCGTCTCCGCGGCACCGCCCGCACCGCGAAGATCTCCGGCGACCGTCTCGAGCGACGCCGCCGTACGCCCGGCGAGAAAAACCCGCGCCCCCTCACGAGCAAAGGCCCGGGCCACCGCCCCACCGATGGACCCGCCGGCCCCGTACACCACGGCGACCTTCTCCTCCAGCAACATGATCGAACTCCGTCCTCTCCTCATCGACTACCGGCTGCCGACCGAATCCGACAGCTCCAGCCCACACCGGGGACGTCGGAGCCGCCCGCCGGATTTCGACAGGGCAGGACACTGACCCGGACAAGGTTCGGAACGACGCCTGGCCCGAGACCGAGGCGGTCGGCGGCTGGTGGAACCGGCAGAACAACCCGAGATTGTGAGGGGCACTGAACCATCCGCAGGTCGTGGATGCCGCAAGGCCGTTTTCGGCCACCGGTCGGCGTCGGGGCGGAGCAGGGGAAGCCTCGGGTGGCGGGAGCGCGGGGCGCGCCCAGTGGGATCGGCGGCGGGGCGGGACGTCGGCGGTGGGCGGTGGCACCATGCGGAGGCGACGGAGCATGGGCGGGGGTGGTGCGCCGTGAAGCGGGTGTTCGTGGGGCGGGGCGAGGAGTTCGCCGTGCTGGAGGGGGCGAAGGGGCGGGCTCGCGCCGGGCAGCCGCAGCGGGTTCTGGTGGAGGGGCCTGAGGGCATCGGCAAGACCGCGCTCGTACGGCGTTTCCTCGCGGGAGTGCCGCACGTGCTGTACGCGGAGGGCGAGGACGCCGGTACCGGGCTGGCCTTCGGTGTGTTGGAGCAGCTCATCGGGCCTGGGCGCTGGACGGATCCGGATTCCGCCGGCACCGCGCTGGTGGAGGCGCTCCAGAAGACCCTGCAGAAGGCCGGAGGCGCCGGCGAGGACGCGGTGGCCGTCGTGGTGGACGACGCCCAGTGGGCCGGCTCCGCCTCGCTGCGTGCGCTCGGTTTCGCGGTGCGCAGACTGCGTGCCGTACGTGTCCTGGTCGTCGTGGTGACCAGGGACATCACCGACCCCAGGATCCCGGAGGGCCTGCGCCGGCTCTTCACGGCCGACGCCGCCGTCCGGATCCGGCTCGAAGGGCTGGAACCCGCCGCGCTCCGCGCTCTCGGCGACACCCTGGGCACCGTCCGGCTCACCGTCCGCGCCGCCGGCAGGCTGTGCGAGCACACCGGCGGCAACCCGCTGTACGCGCGGGCCCTGCTGGAGCAGGAGGGGCCCGGACTGGTCGAGGCCCTGGAACGTACCGACATCACCCCACCCGCGCCGAAGTCGTGCGTCGAACTCGCCCTGGCCCGGCTCGCCTCCTGCACCGCTCAGGCGGAGGCGCTGGTGGCCGCGGCGAGCGCCCTCGGCCGGTGCTGCACCCTCGCCGAGGCCGCCCTCCTCGCGGGCCTCGCCGATCCGCTGCCCGCGCTCGAACAGGCCGTACGTACCGGGCTGTTGACCGAGCGGCAGGGCGACCCCGTCGTCCGCTTCCCGCACCCGATCGTGCAGGCCGCCGTCTACCACGGGCTCGGCCCCGCTCGCCGCCGCGCCCTGCACCTCCGGGCCGCCTCGCTCACCGGTGACGAGGAGACGGCCCTGCACCACCGGGCCTGCGCCGCGACCGGCCCCGCCCCGCAGCTCGCTGCCGGACTCGCGGCGCACGGACGCCGGTCGGCCGCGAAGGAGCGGTGGGAGAAGGCCGCGCGTCAGCTGTCCGCGGCGGCCAGGCTGGCGCCCGACCGGGCGGCGTACGAGCAGTACACGCTGGAGTCCGTCGAGTGCCGGCTGCTCGCGGGGGACGTGCCGGATGTCGCCGAAGTCACCGAGCGCATCGGGGAGTTCGCCGAGAGCGGCTGGCGAAGCTATCTGCTGGGACGACTCTGCCTGGCCGACCCGGACCGCGCCGAGGTTCTGTTGCGGGACGCCTGGCGGCGCTGCGATCCGGATGCCGACCGGGGCGACCGGGTGCTCGCCGCCCGGATCGCGGGCCGGTTCGCGGCCCTGTACGGGAGCGTCGCGCGCGGCACGGAAGCCGCCAACTGGGCGCGTCTGGCCCTGCGCCTGGCACCGGAGGCGACCGCCACCGACACCGTCCGCTATCTGGCGCTCAGCGGTATGGCGACGAGCGGCGGCGCGGCTCGTGCCCTCGGCGAACTGGGCCCGCTGCCCGACCCCGCCGTGGCGTCACCCGCACAGCTCCAGGAACTCATGGGCCGCGGCACCTTACGGGTGTTCACCGGCGATCTCACCGGTGCCCTGCGGGACCTGACCGGGGTCCTCGCGGCCGGCCGGACGTACTCGGCGCTCTTCCGTATCACCGCCGCGGGCGCGCTCGCCGCCGCCGAGTACCTGGCGGGCCACTGGGACGACGTGATCGCCCACTGCGAGCTCGCCCTCTCGCTCGCCGACGACAGCGGCCGGCCGCATTCCGCGCCGTACTGCCGGATGCTCGCGGCCCTCACCCACGCTGCCCGCGGCTCCTTCGCCGAGGCCCACGCCCAGGTGCGCCGGATGCGCGGGTACCCCGGCCCGGGCGGTGCCGGCCCGTTCGTGTGGACGGCGCTCGCCGAGGCCCACCTGGCGCGGACGCTCGGTCGCCCCGAGGACGTCGTCAGCGCCCTGGCCCCGCTGCTCCCGCCGAGCGAACAGGACACCTCCGGCACCTTCGACGAGCCGGGCGCCGTGCCCTGGCCGGACCTCCTCGCCGACGCGTGGACCGAGCTCGGGGACCACCGGCGGGCCGCACAACTCCTCGGCCAGTACGAGGCTTTGGCCCACCGACGCGATCACCCGGCCGCCCTGATGCGGGCGGCCCGGAGCCGGGGCGCCCTGGCGACGGCCCGCGGGGATCCGGCCGCCGCCGAGAGCGCCTTCCGCTCGGCGCTGCGGCACGCCCACCGCGCCCAGGAGCCGTTCGGCCGTGCGCTGGTGCACCTCGCGTACGGGCAGTTCCTGCGCCGGGCGGCCAAGCGGACCCCGGCCGCGGAGCAGCTGCGTACGGCCCGGGGCCTGCTCGTACGCCTCGACGCCCGGCCCGATCTGGAGCGCTGCGAACGGGAGTTGGCGGCCTGCGGCCTGGACACCCCCGCGCGCGGGACGGACGTCGCTCCCCACAAGGCGGATGCCGCGCCGCTCACCGCGCAGGAGCTGGTGGTCGCCCGCAAGGTGGCAGCCGGACTGACCAACCGCCAGGTGGCGCGGGAACTGGTGATCAGTCCCAAGACCGTCGAGTTCCACCTGGGGCGGATCTACGCCAAGCTCGGCGTCGCCTCGCGCACCCGGCTGGCCGTGCTGCTGGCGGCGGGGAACGAGGCGGCGCTGCCGGGGCAGAACTGAGGCGGCGCCGCCAGATGCAGGCTGCGCCCGATCACGCGGCGCCTGATCACGCCTCCTCAGGGCCGGGCGGCGGCTCGAATCCCTGCCTGCGCCCAGCCAGGCGCGCCCCTATAGGGGCGCGGGGCTGTATCAATTGGCGCTCCGCCGCGTGGGCGCGACAAGCCACAACGAACCCGCACCCGCCCTCCCGCATCAACGCCCCCGCCCCTAAGGCGAACCCCCTACCCGGCAGCAGCCACGTCACAAGCCTGCGCCCGCAGGGCCCGCGCCAAGTCATCCCGAGCCTCCAGCACAAGCCGCCGCAGCGCAGAAGCCGCCCCCTCATGCTCGGAGAGCCACGCATCGGTCGCGGACAGCGTCGCCTGCGAGTCCTGAAGGGATGGGAACAGGCCCTTGACCACATCCATCGCGATCTGAATGGACCGCTCCTCCCACACACGCTCGATCACCGAGAAGTACTTGGCGACATAAGGAGCCCCAAGCCCTCGCTGCGACGGCTGCGCAAACCCCGCAATCGTCGCCTCCACCAGCGCATTGGACAACGCGTCCGACTCGACAACCGCTGCCCAGGCCTGCGCCTTGACCGCCGCGGACGGCCGCGCGGCAAGGCACCGAACCTGGTGCCGCTTCCCGGAGGCCGTGTCATCACGGGCGAGCTCCGCGGAGAGCGCGGCCTCGTCGGCGACCCCGTGCGAGGCGAGTGGCTCCAGGAACGCCCAGCGCAGCTCCTGGTCCATCTCCAGCCCGTCGATCTTGGCCGTACCCTCCAACAGGTCCCGCAACAGTCCCAGTTCGGCCTCACCGGACGCGACCGCCGCGAAGAACCGCGCCCACGTCAGCTGATGCTGGCTGCCCGGCTCGGCCTGCCGCAGCTCGCGCAGCGCACCCTCCGCGAGCAACTGCCCGCCCACGTCCCGCCACTCGGGCGTCGCGTAGTGCGTGAGCGCGGAATTCGCCCAGGCGTGCAGCATCTGAAGCACACCGATGTCGGACTCGCGGCCCGCGAAGCGCAGGACGAGGTCGATGAAGTCCCGGGCCGGCATCAGGGCGTCCCGCGTCAGGTTCCACAGCGCAGACCAGCACAGCGCGCGGGCCAGCGGGTCGCTGATCTCGCCGAGCCGCTCCCGCAGCGTCGCCAGGGAGCCCTCGTCGAAACGGATCTTGCAGTACGTCAGGTCGTCGTCGTTCACCAGCACCAGCTCGGGAGCCTCGGCCCCGGCCAGCTCCGCCACGACCGTACGCGGCCCGTCGACGTCCACCTCCGCCCGCGCGTACCGCTCCAGCGCACCCTCGGAAGACCGCCGGTACAAACCCACCGCCACCCGGTGCGGCCGCAGTTCAGGATGCGACTCGGCGGCCTCCTGGAGGACCGCGAGCTCGTCGATCCGCCCCTCGGAGCCCAACAGCACCTGAGGCGTGAGGGAGTTGACACCGGCCGTCTGCAGCCAGGCCCGCGACCAGGCGGCCATGTCACGCCCACTCGTCTCCTCCAGGACCGACAACAGATCCCCGAGCCGCGTGTTCCCGTACGCGTTCCGCTTGAAGTAGCGCCGCGCGCCCTCCAGGAAGGCGTCCCGCCCGACATACGCCACCAACTGCTTGAGAACCGACGCCCCCTTGGCGTACGTGATCCCGTCGAAGTTCAGCTTCGCGTCCTCCAGGTCACGGATGTCGGCCGTGATCGGGTGCGTGGAGGGCAGCTGATCGGCGCGGTACGCCCATGCCTTCCGGTTGTTGGCGAAGGTGGTCCAGGCGCCTGCGAACCGGGTCGCCTCGGCCGCCGAGAACGTCCCCATGAAGTCCGCGAAGGACTCCTTGAGCCACAGGTCGTCCCACCACTCCATGGTGACGAGGTCGCCGAACCACATGTGCGCCATCTCGTGCAGGATGACGTTCGCCCGCCGCTCGTACGACGCCTGTGTCACCTTGCCGCGGAAGATGAACTCCTCGCGGAACGTCACACAGCCCGGGTTCTCCATCGCGCCCAGGTTGTACTCCGGCACGAACGCCTGGTCGTACTTCCCGAACGGGTACGGGTAGTCGAAGTGGTCGTGGAAGAAGTCAAGACCCTGCTTGGTCACCAGGAACACGTCGTCGGCGTCGAAGTGCCTGGCGAGGCCCTTGCGGCACAGCGCGCCGAGGGGGATCTCCAGCGTCGTACCGTCGTCGAAGGTGCGGGAGTAGCTGTCCGTCACATAGTGGTACGGGCCCGCGACGATCGCCGTGATGTACGTCGAGATGGGCCGGGTCTCGGCGAACCGCCATACCCCGTCGTGCAGTTCACCCACGCCGTTGCTCCATGCGACCCAGCCCTCGGGGGCCCGGACCTCGAAGCGGAAGGGGGCCTTGAGGTCGGGCTGCTCGAAGTTCGCGAAGACGCGGCGGGAGTCGGCCGGTTCGTACTGCGTGTAGAGGTAGACCTCGCCGTCCTCGGGGTCGACGAAGCGGTGCAGGCCCTCGCCGGTGCGGCTGTAGGCGCACTGGGCGTCGACCACGAGTTCGTTGTCGTCGCCGAGGTCCTCCAGGAGGATGCGGCAGCCGTCGAAGACGGCGCCCGGGTCGAGATCCTTGCCGTTGAGGGAGATGGCGGTGACGCTCGGCGCGATCAGGTCCGCGAAGCTCGTGGCGCCCGGCTCGGCGCAGCGGAAACGGATCGTGGTCACGGACCGGAAGGTCCGCACCCCGTCCCCGGGCCCGTCACCTACCGCCGAGCGCAGGTCGAGGGACACGTCGTAGCCGTCGACGGACAGCAGTGCGGCCCGCTCCCGGGCCTCGTCGCGGGACAGATTCTCACCGGGCACGGGCGGTACTCCCTCGGGTGCTGTTCAGCATGTGGACAGGGCCGATCCTGCCATGCGGCTCGGTGGCGGGCAGCAGGGAATAGGGTGCGGAAGAGGGTGGTTGCGCATTCAAAGACAGCCCCGTCTGTCGCATGTGCTGACCGCGTCTTTTCGAGGAGAACAATGTCCGAGGCCGCAACGAGCTCCGCCAAGACCCCCGTCGACTTCTGGTTCGACCCCCTGTGCCCCTGGGCGTGGATGACCTCGCGCTGGGTCCTCGAGGTGGAGAAGGTCCGCGACATCGAGGTCCGCTGGCACATCATGAGCCTCGCGGTGCTGAACGAGGACAAGATCGACCAGCTGCCCGAGGAGTACCAGGAGATGCTGGCCACCCAGGCGTGGAAGCCGGTGCGCGTGGTCACCGCGGCCTGGCAGAAGCACGGCGCGGACGTCCTCGGCCCGCTCTACACCGCGCTCGGCACTCGCATCCACAACAACGGTGAGGGACCGACCGTGGAGGCGATAGCCGGCGCCCTTGCCGACGTCGGCCTGCGCGCCGACCTCATCGACTACGCCGACCAGGAGGACTTCGAGTTCGACGCCGAACTGCGTGCCTCCCACAAGGAGGGCATCGACAAGGTCGGCCAGGAGGTCGGCACCCCCGTCATCGCCGTCCCCGGCTCCAACGGTGAGCAGATCGCGTTCTTCGGCCCGGTCGTCACCCCCGCCCCCAAGGGCGAAGAGGCCGCCCGCCTCTGGGACGGCACCCTCGCGGTGGCCTCGGTCCCCGGCTTCTACGAGATCAAGCGCACGCGCACGGCGGGCCCGGACTTCAGCAACCTCTGATCCGGAGGGTTATCTGAAGGAGTCGGGGAGGCTGAACCCGGCGCTCTGATGGTAGATCGGCTGGACCCACAGGCATCGGCCCTTCTCGCCGCTGTTGCCGCAGCGCCACCAGTCGGACGGGTTGGGGCCCTGGGAGGCGATGTAGCGCTGCTCGGCATCGTTGACCCGGTGGAACGGGTGGAGCTTGAGGCCCCTGCAGTTGGGGCAGTGCCTGTGAGCCACTGTGCGAACCTCCCGGTTCGGTCCAGCCGGGCATCGGCAATCCGGCCTGAACCGGGAGCATAAGTCCATTGGCGGCGAATCCGTCAGACCGGAACCCGTCCCGCCCCGGCGGCATTGTGGTCACTGAGCCGAAGGCCCCCGCGGGTCACGTCCTCGCGGGGGCTTCTGTCCGGCGCTACGACGGCCGCCGCAACAACCCCCTCTCCATCGCCACCACGACCGCCCGAGTCCGGTCGTTCACGTCCAGCTTCGCGAAGAGGCGCAGGAGATGGGTCTTGACCGTGGCCTCGGCTATGACAAGCCGGGAGCCGATCTCGGCGTTGGTGAGGCCGTCGGCGACGGCGTTGAGGACGTCCCTCTCGCGGGCGGTGAGCGGAGGATGGGCGGGGCGGCGCATGCGGGCGACCAGTTTTTCCGCGACCCGGGGGGCGAGGACCGTTTCGCCGCGCGACGCCGCGTGGATGGCGTCGACCAGCTGCTCGCGGGTGGCGTCCTTCAGGAGGTAGCCGATGGCGCCCGCCTCGACCCCGCGCTCGATCTCCGCGTCGGTGTCATAGGTGGTGAGGATCAGGACCCGGGTGCGCGGGTGCGCGGCCACGATCTCCGTGGTCGTCGCGACACCGTCCAGGACGGGCATCCGCAGATCCATCAGGGCCACATCGGGCTCGTACGCGGCGACGAGTTCGAGCGCCGCCCGGCCGTCGCCCGCCTCGCCGACGATCTCGATGCTGGGCTCGGCGGCCAGCAGGGCCACCACACCGGCCCGCATCACCGTGTGATCGTCCACCACGATGATCCGCAGTTTGTCACCGCCGGTCATGTCAACTCCTCACCGGGCTCAGCCGTACTGGGCCCAGACTCACCGTCCGCGCCGGCGTCTACGTCCATCGGGATCGTCGCCAGTACGCGCGTACCGTCCCCCACCGAACTCGTCAGCCTGAGCTCCCCGCCCAGCTCCGCGAGCCGTTTGCGCATCCCGTCGAGCCCGAACCCCGCCGATTCCCCCACCACGAACCCGGCCCCGTCGTCCGTGATCTCCAGCTCCACCCCGTACGGCTGCCGGGCCAGTACGACCCCGACCGTGGACGCCCTCGCGTGCTTGCGCACATTGGCGAGCGACTCCTGCGTACAGCGCAGCAGCGCGATCCTGGTCGGCTGGTCGCACTCGATGTCCTCGAGGTCCGCGTCGACCATGAGCCCGGTATCCTCCGCGAAACGGTCCAGGATCCGGCGCAGTGTCACCGTCACCGAACCCGCGGCCGGCTGCCCCTGTTGCTGGGCGGAGCCGACCAACTCCCGTGCCTCCGCCAGGTTTTCCCGTGCCGTCGACTCGATCGACCGCAACTGCTGTGCGCTGCGCGCCGGATCGCTGTCGAGTCCGGCCCGCGCCGCCTCCGCGAGCGCGATGATCGAGGCGAAGCCCTGCGCGAGCGTGTCATGGATGTCGCGTGCCATCCGTTCCCTCTCGTCGGCCGCCCCCTGACGCTGATGCGCCTCGGACAGCTTGGCCTGTGCCTGCTCCAACTCGACGATCAGTCGTGCCCGTTCATGACTTTGGGCGACGACCGAGTGCACCCACAGGCCGATCAGCATCCCGACGGCCACGACGATCACGACCGGGACCAGCGTCTCCCCGAAGAACTTCGGCGAGTTGCCGAGCCGAAGCCAACTCCCGGTCAGCGTCGACCCGGTGGCCAGCCACAGAAAGAGGAGCGAGGCCCGCGGCGTACGGCTGAACATCCAGAAGTGCGGCAGCGTCACCATGAACAGCGACCCGAAGGAATTGCGCATGTACGCGAACACCCCGAGCACCGTGACGAGCACCAGCAGATACGTGTGCGGGCGCAGCACGGGGTTGTCCGGGAACCGGTCGACCGCCGCATAGCAGAGCATCAGGAACCCGAGAATCCCGAGCGCCCAGTACTTGCTCCCGCCGGGCCGGTCCATCGCGGCGAGCCCGACCGCCATCGCGGCGAACAGCACCCAGCACACCGCGTTCCAGCGACGGATCGTGGCGGCCCAGAAGGGGTCGGTGGCCTGCCCGACGGAGGTGGTCATACGGATCAACGTACGTCCGCCACCGGCATCCTGGCGGTCTCTCGGCGTTCGCGGACGGGCCGCCGCACCCCGCGCGAGGGCCACCAGCTCGCCTCACCGAGCAGCAGCATCGCCGCCGGCAGGATCAGCACCCGGATGACGAAGGCGTCCAGCAGTACGGCCGCCGCGAGGACGAAGCCGATCTGCTTCATCTCGATGATGTGCAGGAAGACGAAGCTCACGAAGACCGTCATCATGACCACCGCCGCACTGGTCACGACCCCCGCCGAGCTGCGGATCCCGTCCAGCACCGCCTGCCGCGTCGGCACGCCGTCCAGCACGGCCTCCCTGATCCGGCTCACCACGAACACCTGGTAGTCCATGGACAGCCCGAAGAGGATCACGAACAGGAACAGCGGCACCCGCGAGCCGATCGATCCGGTGGAGTCGAAGTTCAGCAGCCCCTCGGCCCAACTGCCCTGGAAGACGAGGACGAGCAGCCCGAGCGCCGCCGCCGCGGACAGCAGGTTCAGTACGACACCGAGCAGGCCGAGCACCACCGAACGGAACGCGTACAGGGTCATCGCGAAGGTCACCAGGAGCAACGCGCCGAGGACCAGGGGCAGTTTGCTGTTCTGATGCGCGGGATAGTCGGCGTAACGGGCGACGTCGCCGCTCACACCGAAGTCGGCGCCCGGGATCCGGCCGACCGTCCCGGGCACGTACTCGTCCCGCAGATGGTCGAGGGAGTCGTACGCCTCGTCCGAGTTGCCGAGGTGCGGAACGTTCAGCTCCAGCACGCTGATCCGCCGGTCGTCGGAGGTCCGTATCCGGGACTCGCCGGTGAACAGCGGGTCCGCTTCGGCGAGTTGAGCCAGCTCCTCCAGGGATGCGGTGACCTCGCCTGAGCGTGCGGCATCGGCGCGTACGACGACGTCGTGGGTCACCCGCTGCTCGGGGAAGGCCTCGTTGAGCCGGTCGTACACCTGCATGGCGGGGATCTCCCGTGAGTGGGTGTCCCGGCTCATCTCCGTGATCTTCAGCCCACCCAGTGGAGCGGCGAGCGCCAGCATGGCGAGCACCGAGACGCACAGCGTGGCCACCGGATGCCTGGTCGCGGGCCGCAGCAGCGCGGACCACACCCGGCCGCCGCCCTCGCCCCGCATCCGCCGCGGCGCGGGCTTGCCCCGCTCGGCACGGCGAAGCGCCCTGCGTTCGGCCCGCTTACCGAGTTTGACCAGCAGCGCGGGCAGTACGGTCAGGGAACTGAGCACCGCCACCAGAACGACCACGATGGTGCCGGTGGCCAGCGAGGAGAAGATCACGTCGGAGGCCAGGAACAGCGTCGCCGTGGACACCACGACCGCCAGCCCGGACACCACGACCGCCCGGCCCGAGGTCGCCGCCGCCAGTTCCACCAGCGCCTCGGAACTCAGCCGTCCGCCGGAGCGGGCCCGTTCCTCCCGCTCCCGCTTGAGATAGAAGAGCGTGTAGTCGACGCCGACGGCGAGGCCGATCATCAGGATGATGTTGGTCCCGATGCCGGTGTCGGGGGAGAGGTGCGAGACCACCATCGACAGCCCGACGGCCGCCGCGATCGACGACAGCGCGAGCAGCAGCGGCACCCCGGCCATCGTCACCGAACCGAACACGATCAGCAGCGTGATCAATGTGACCGGCAGGGTGATCGCCTCGGAGAGCGCCAGATCGTCGCCGCGCTGCTTGTCGACTCCCTTGCTGATGGAGGGACTTCCGGTCTCCTCCAGGAGCAGTCCGGGGTTCGCCTTCTGTACGGCCTCCGTCTGCGCGACCAGCGCGTCGACCTTGTCCTTCGCATCACGCTCCTCGCCCTTAACGGCCACTTCGACCATGAGGATCCGGCCGTCCTCGGACAGCAGTGGATCGGCCACGCTCTCGACCTCGGGCAGCCGTTCCATCCGGGCGGTGAGATCCGCCGCGGCGGCCTTCGCGGAGGCTTCGGCGGCGCCCCGGTCGAGACCGGCGCCGGACCGGGCGGAGATCAGCACCTGCTCGGTGGACCTGCGCTCCAACTGCCCCTCGGAGGCCATCGCCTCGGCCCGGCCGGCCTCGCCGACCCGATAGTCCGCGGTCTTCGCACTGTTGAGGCCGACAGCACTGCCGATGCCCAGGCACAACACCACGAACACCAGCCATCCGGTGATCGCCCGCCATGGGTGCAGGGCACTCCGGCGAGCCATGCGCACAGTGAATGAGTTCATGCCCAAAAGCGTTGCTGAACAGGGCAGTTGGCAGACAGAGGTGCTTGGTGGAACTTGCCGTCCACTGATCGGTGGACGCGAGAACGGGGGGTAGCCCCCGCACCGGCCGGCCCGCCCCGTTCTCAAAGAATCTTGAAGAGGCAAAGGCGCTGGCCAATGCCGCTATCAGCGTCAACTACACGGCTGTATACGAACTTTGGAGGCATGAGGTCCCCGACATCGGATAGCGATCTGCTGAGCATGACTCCCGATGACTGAAGGAGTTCCCCATCATCGTGCAACCGGCTCAAGAGTTCGGCGACAACCCTGTCGAAGTACGCGAAACCGGTCACTACACGGAGGAGTACGTTCCCAGCTTTGTCGAGAAGTGGGACTCGCTCATCGACTGGGAGAAACGGGCGGACAGCGAAGGCAATTTCTTCATCGACCTGCTGCGCAAGTGGGGCGTGAAGAGTGTGCTCGACGTCGCGACGGGCACAGGATTTCACTCCGTACGGCTGCTGGCCGCCGGATTCGACACCGTGAGCGCGGACGGCAGCGCCGACATGCTGGCGATGGCCTTCGAGAACGGCACCAAGCAGGGCGGGCACATCCTGCGCGTCGTACAGGCGGACTGGCGGTGGCTCAACAGAGACGTCCACGGGGAGTACGACGCCATCGTCTGCCTCGGCAACTCCTTCACGCATCTCTTCTCGGAGCGCGACCGGCGCAAGGCGCTCGCCGAGTTCTACGCGATGCTCAAACACGACGGAATTCTCGTCCTCGACCAGCGCAATTACGACGCGATCCTGGACGACGGCTACACGAGTAAGCACACGTACTACTACTGCGGTGAGGACGTCACCGTGGAGCCGGAGTACGTCGACGAGGGCCTGTGCCGCATGCGGTACCACTTCCCGGACGACTCCGTGTACCACCTCAACATGTTCCCGCTGCGCAAGGACTACACCCGTCGCCTGATGTCCGAGGTGGGTTTTCAGCGGGTCGAGACCTACGGCGACTTCCAGCACACCTACCGGGGTGAGCAGCCGGACTTCTTCGTGCATGTGGCGCAGAAGGAGTACCGGATGGACGAGCAGCAGGAGGGCCGGTACAAGGGCGCGGTCAGCACCGCCCGCAGCTACTACAACTCACCCGACGCCGACACCTTCTACGCCACGGTGTGGGGCGGCGAGGACATCCACATCGGCCTCTACGAAAGCCCCGCGGAGCCCATCGCGGACGCCAGCCGGCGCACCGTCGAGCGGATGGCGTCGAAGCTGGAGCTGACCCGGGACTCCGTGGTGCTCGACCTCGGGTCGGGGTACGGCGGCTCGGCACGGTACCTGGCCGGGACGTACGGCTGCCGGGTGGTCGCACTCAACCTCAGCGAGGTGGAGAACCAGCGCCACAAGGAACTGAACTCGGCACGCGCGCTCACCGACCGGATCGAGGTCGTGGACGGGTCCTTCGAGGACATCCCGCTTCCGGAGGACCAGGTCGACGTCGTCTGGTCCCAGGACGCCTTCCTGCACAGCGGGAACCGCGTCAAGGTCCTGGAGGAGATCGCGCGGGTGCTGCGCCCCGGCGGCCATCTCATCTTCACCGACCCGATGGCGACGGCGGACGGCGGCTCCGCCGACGTGCTGCAGCCGATTCTCGACCGGATCCACCTGGACGACATGGGTTCGCCGGGTTTCTACATGCGTGAGCTGGACCGGCTCGGATTCACCGCCGTCGACGGTGGTTTCGAAGAGCACCGCGAACAGCTGGTGAACCACTACACGCGGGTCCTCGAAGAGACCGCGCACCAAGAGGCCGAAGGGCTGGCCAGAAAGATCAGCCACGACTACCTCGCCCAGATGAAGAAGGGTCTCGGCCACTGGATCGACGGCGGCCGCGAGGCGCATCTCACCTGGGGCGTCTTCCACTTCAGGCTGGGCGCCGACGACTGAGCCGCCTGCCAGGCATGGGCCGCAAGGAAAGCCCCCGCGAGTCACGTCCTCGCGGGGGCTTTCTTCTGTCCGCCCGCCCGCGTGAAAGGTGAGAAGACGATCACGAGGCGCCAGGCCCTTATTGCAAGCTTGGTGCAAGTGCAGGCTACCGGCAAGAGGGGTCAAGGGATCAGCGAGATGGTTGGCAGGATCCGACAGTTCGCGCCTGTCCTGCCCTTGTGGGGAAGACGGCTGTTCCTGAGTGACCAGGGTCACGCCGCCCCAGGTGGACCCACCGCTCTTTGTATGGAGCACACCAAGCGCGCGATCCGCGGTTTGTCGAGCACTGCCGGTGATCGGGTCCAGAGGCCTGGGGTAGCGTCGCGGTGTCCCGAACCGCCCGCTCGCACACTGCCGGAGTCCCCATGAGCACCGCTGACGCCACCGCCGTCCCGGGCAAGGTCCTCGCCGACCTGCTCCCCGCATCCCGCGTCCGTGACATCGCGCTCGTGGCCGGTGGCGCCGCACTCACCGGGATCGCCGCCCAGATCGCCGTGCCCGTACCGGGCTCACCGGTGCCGGTGACCGGGCAGACCTTCGCGGCTCTGCTCGTCGGCACCGCACTCGGCGCCGGTCGCGGCTTCCTCTCGCTCGCCTTGTACGCACTGGTCGGCCTGGCCGGTGTTCCGTGGTTCGCGGAGGGCAGCCACGGTGCCTCCCCGACCTTCGGTTACATCATCGGCATGATGCTGGCGGCCGCGCTCGTCGGCGCCCTGGCCCGTCGGGGCGCCGACCGCTCGGTGTTGCTGATGGCCGGCACGATGCTCCTCGGCGAGGCCGTCATCTACGCGATCGGCGTCCCCTACCTCTCCGCCGCCACGCAGTTGAGCCCCACGGAGGCCGTTGCCGCCGGGTTCACGCCCTTCCTCATCGGCGACGCCTTCAAGGCGGCCCTGGCAATGGGCCTGCTGCCCACCGTCTGGAAGCTCGTGAAGCGCTAGGAGCGACTCGCAGCCCCAGCCCAGCCCTCGCGCCCGTAACGGGTGCGGGGGCCGCTTGATTTCTCGCACTCGCCGAGGTGCTGCGCCGGGTGCACGCGGCCGGAGTGCTGCACCGCGACATCGAGCCCGGCAACGTCCTGCCGTCATGATCATCACCGCGATTCGTCCCGGCGGTGAGACGAAGCTGCCCGACACCAGCCCGCCGCCCACGGTCGCGGGCACCTCGCGCCCACCGCCCTCACCTGGAGGGAGTCAGACCCCGTCGCCCTGACGTAGCGGCGCGTTTGACCGGCCCGACCCGAGGAGGCCCGGCCGAAACACGCGTGTCACACTCGGACCATGCGCGTGTACCTCGGCTCCGATCATGCCGGTTTCGAACTCAAGAACCACCTCGTCGAGTGGCTCAAGGCGGCCGGGCATGAGCCCGTCGACTGCGGGCCCCTCATCTACGACGCCCAGGACGACTACCCGCCGTTCTGCCTCCGCGCGGCCTCGCGCACCGCGGGGGATCCCGGGTCGCTCGGCATTGTGATCGGGGGGTCGGGGAACGGGGAGCAGATCGCGGCGAACAAGGTGGCCGGGGTTCGGGCTGCGCTCGCTTGGAGCGAGGAGACTGCGGCGTTGGGGCGTCAGCACAACGATGCGAATGTTGTGGCTGTCGGGGCGCGTATGCACTCGCGGGACGAGGCGACCAAGTTCGTCGAGACGTTCCTGAACACGCCGTTCTCCGGCGACGACCGTCACGTCCGTCGCATTGACATGCTGTCGGAGTACGAGACGGCGGGGGTCATGCCGGACATTCCGGCGCACCATCCGCAGGGGTAGGGGTTTTCTTCCCCAAGCCCACCCCTTCCCGAAACCATGGGCTCCGCCCCTGGAACCCCACTGGGGCTGCGCCCCCCAAACCCCCTTGAGACGCAGTGCGTCGGCTGCGAGTCCGTCGTGGCTGGCGCGCAGTTCCCCGCGCCCCTGAGGGGCGCGCACAGGGCCTGGGGGGCCAGCCCCCCACGCGGCGGAGCCGCAAATGGAAACAGCCGGGAAGGGGCGGGCTTGGGGAACGAATCCCGCCCGGACCACAACGCGAGCACGAACAGGAGGCCCCCGTGCCCGAAGGGCACACCATCCACCGGCTGGCCGACGACTACCGCGCCCGCTTCGCCGGCCGCCAGGCCCACGTCACCAGCCCGCAGGGCAAATTCGCCGACGCCGCAGCCCTCCTGGACAGGACAGCGCTGACAACCGCCGAAGCCCACGGCAAGCACCTCTTCCTGCGGTTCGAAACCGAGGCCTGGACCCACATCCACCTCGGCCTCTTCGGCAAGGTCACCCTCGGCGACGCCCCCGCGCCCCCACCCACCGAGACCATCCGCCTACGCCTCACCAACGACACCGCGTACGCAGACCTCCGCGGCCCCACCACCTGCACCCTGATCACGGACACGGAAAAGCAGGCGATACACGACCGCCTGGGCCCGGACCCCCTGCGCGAGGACGCCGACCCGGCACAGGCGTACGCCCGCATCTCCCGCAGCCGTACGACGGTCGCCGCCCTCCTCATGGACCAGAAGGTCATCGCAGGAGTGGGAAACGTCTACCGCGCGGAAGTCCTCTTCCGGCACGGCATCGACCCGTACCGGCCGGGCAAGGACATCACCCCGGCCGAGTGGAACGCGCTGTGGACGGACCTCGTCACGCTCATGCGCCAGGGCGTCCGCAACAACCGCATCGACACGGTCCGCCCGGAACACGAGCCGGACGCGATGGGCCGCCCGCCGCGCAAGGACGACCACGGCGGCGAGGTCTACGTGTACCGCAGGGCCAACCTGCCCTGCCACATCTGTGGCGGCGAGATCCGCACCGCCGGTCTCGCCGCCCGCAACCTCTTCTGGTGCCCCACCTGCCAGAAGGCCTGAAGCCGCTCAGAAGCCGTGCGGCAGCCACGGTGCGACGGCACCGGAGAAGCCGAGCGAGGCCTCCGCGAGCGCGCCCTGGCGCAGCTCCCGCACCCGCCCCGCCGCGGCGAGTGAGGCAAGGGACACGCCACCGAGATAGGCCGACCCCAACTCCCGTACGGACAGGGCAAGATCCGCCGCGTCGGTGGTCCGCTCGCAGGACGCCCCCTTCGCGTCACCGGAGAGCCGCCAACGCCCCTCGTTCCACGGGCAGAAGGCGTCCTCGACCTCGAACACGACGTCCACGGGCGCCTGGTACGTACGTGCCTCGAGCGCCGCCCCGACGTCGACGGTCCGTACGTACAGCGAGTCGCGCAGGCCGAGCCCGCACCGCCGGATGTCGGAGACGAGGTGCTGCCAGGCGTCGTCGACGGGACGGTTGTAGGCCTTCACCGTCGACGTCAGGTCGATGTCGAACAGGAACCGCCACAGCGCCGTGTACGCAGCCGGGTCCAGCGCCTCCAGATCGCGCAGCTCGATCGTGCCCTTGGGGCCGGCCGCGTCCCACTCCGGCTTGATGAAGTACCGGGCGTAGCCGACCACTTCGCCTTCCCGCTCGGCGAGCACGCACTGCAACGGCGACGAGCCCTTCCGCTCGCTCTCCGGGTCGAGCAACGGCAGCCGCTCCCAGCCGGGCAGCCGAGCCATCATTCCGGGCCGGGTCGGCACGCGCCGTGCGTAGACGGCCTCGCACGCATCGCGTACGGCGTCCGCATCAGGTTCGGCGAGGCGCAGACGTACGTCGTCGGTGCCGGCCGGCGCCGTCAGCCGTACCCGGGACGTGTCGATCTCCGCGCGCAGCTGCTGGGTCGCCGCGCCGTAGCCGAAGCGGCCGTATATCACCGGCTCGGAGGCGGTCAGTACGGCCAGCGGCTCACCCCATGAGTGGATGTCGTCCAGCTGCCTGCGCTTCATGGTCGTCAGCACCCCGCGGCGGCGGTGCGTCGCGGCGACGCTCACCATCGTGATGCCGGCCGCCTTCACCGGGGCGCCGCCGGGCACGGTCATCCGGAAGCTGAACGCACCCGCCGTGCCCACGCACTCGTCGCCGTCCCAGACCCCGATGAAGCGGTCGAACTCCGTGAGGCCGTTCCACAGGGCTCGCTCCTCGGGCGACTCGTCGACTCCGCCGAAGGCGAGCACCAGCTTTCCGTACCACTTGTCCCATTCTTCCGGCCGGAGCACGCGCAGGTCAGTCGTCATATGCCATGCCTACCAGGGCAATCCGGGATCAGCGAGTGGATTTATGTCAGCTCGGCGCGGGCCGCCCGCCGCGGCATGCGATCCTCGGGGATCGGACGTTTCTGTGACTTCGGTTCTCGGACGGGGGACAAGTGGGACCTCCCGTGCCAAGTACCAGGTCCGATGGATAGGGTCCCGAACAATGGCAGCAGGACGAGGGCGGCGCGCGGAAGCCGAGACCTTCACGGCCCGGTTGAAGAAGCAACTGCACCGGGTCCGCACAGGGCTGCGCAGATCCGCTGTCGACTACTTCCGCGGGGACGGCTCGGACTGGGTCGCGCTGGTCGGTCTGCTGCTGACCATTCCCGTGATCACGGGCGCCACACTCGTCAACTCCGTGTGGTTTTCGCCGGCCGCGCTGGTCCTCCCGATCGTCGCCGGCGGGCTGGTGCTGCGGCCGGCCAGCTTGCTCGGCCTGTACGCGGCTGCCGCCACCGCGCTGATCATCGAGTCCGTGAAACTCGGCCCCTACACGGAGGGGCCGTCCCGGGTGACGCCGGGGACCGTGCTGGTGGTCGCCGCCTGCGGCTTCTTCGGCCTGCTCATCGCGCAGTTCCGCAGCCGGGTGGGGGTGCCGTGGCGACGCGGCGGCACCATGCTGTTCGACCTGCGGGAACGGATCCGGGTCCAGAGCAAGTTGCCGAAGCTGCCGGCGGGCTGGCATCGCGAGATGGCCTTGCGGCCGGCCGGTGGTCAGTCCTTCTCGGGGGACTTCGTGGTGGCCGCCCGTACGAACGGGGGGCGCACGCTGGAGGTCGTACTGACGGACGTCTCCGGCAAGGGCATGGACGCGGGGTCGCGTGCGCTGCTTCTGTCCGGGGCGTTCGGGGGGCTGCTCGGCTCGCTGCCGCCGCACGCGTTCCTGCCCGCGGCGAACGGTTACCTGCTCCGGCAGGACTGGGACGAGGGCTTCGCCACATCGATCCACCTAGTCCTGGACCTGGACTCCGGTGACTACGAGCTCTTCTCGGCCGGGCATCCTCCGGGGCTGCAGCTCAGCGCGGGGAACGGGCGCTGGGAAGAGAAGTCCGCGGAGGGGCCGTTGCTCGGCGTGTACGACGGGGCTCAGTTCGATCCTGTGAAGGGGACGTTGCGCCCGGGCGACGTTCTGATGCTGTTCACGGACGGCCTGGTCGAGACGTCCGACCGGGACATCGTCGAAGGCATCGACCGCCTCACGGGAGAGGCCGACCGGTATGTGGCGGGCGGCTTCCACGGCGCTGCCTGGCACCTCATCGAGGCGGTGGCGAAGGACGTGAACGACGACCGGGCGCTGCTGCTGATCTGCCGAGAGGGTGCGACGGCGCCCGTCACTGTGTGACCTGTGCGGGGTCAACCGACGCCGGCGGTCTCCCGTACCGGCCCATCCACCAGACGCATGGCGGTGGCGCCAACGGCCGGCGCTGCACGGCACACTCGACGCATGACCGACAACGCGCTGCTGAGCCTCACCGAAGTCGAAGCCATCGCCCGTAACGCACACGCCGCCCAGACCGACAAGGCGGGCCGGCCCTACGCCGAGCACCTTCAGGCGGTGGCCGAGGGGGTACGTGCCCGTGGCGGCGACGACGAACAGATCGCCGCCGCCTGGCTCCACGACGCGGTCGAGGACGATGCCGTCTCGGAGGACTGGCTCCTGCACAAGGCCGCGCTGACCCGGCACACGAAGGACATCGTCATGGCCCTCACCAGGCGCCCCGGCGAGCCCCCGGAGTCGTACGCCGAACGCATCCTGGCGACGCCGGGGGCCCTGCTGGTCAAGGAATCCGACCTGGCCCACAACGCGAATCCGGCGAGGCTCGCGGCCCTGGACGAGCCCACGCGGGCGCGACTGGCCCAGAAGTACGCGAGGATGCGCGAACTCCTGGGCCTGGCCTAGGGGTTGGCCCTAGGACTTAGCCCGCCCGCGGGCCAGCTCGGCGGCATCCCGCTTGAACGCCCACTCCATCTTCGGCTCCATCGCGAAGCGGAACATGCGCTGGACGGGCGGGGTGCACAGCAGGGTCACCACGGCGGCGGCGACCAGGGTGAGGAAGATCTCGCCGAGCGGCTCATGCAGCCACGTGTAGTCGAACCAGCCCCAGAAACGGCCGCCCTTGACCAGGAAACCGTGCAGCAGATAGCCGTACAGCGTCCCCGCGCCGAGCACCGTGAACCACATCTTGCGACGCGGTACCCACGAGAAGAAGCAGGCTGTGAGGACCATCGAGCAGCCGAACAGCGCGAGCGTCATCACGACGCCCGCCCACCACGGCGTGCCCAACTCCTGCGCGCTGTCCCGGTGGTAGAACCAGGCCGAGGTCATGCGCGGAGCCGCCCAGTACGCCACTACCAGCGCCGCCGCGAACACCGGCACCGACAGGACCCGGACCTCACGGCGCCGCATCAGCTGGAAGTGCTCGGGCTTCATGACCAGGCCGATGACAAAGAACGGCAGGAACTGCAGCACACGTTGCAGATCCAGGTCGTCACCGATGTCGGGCGACACGGAGGCGAGAACCGCGATGGCGAGCGCGAGCGGCACCGGCCAGCGCACGACCTTCCACAACGGCGTCGTCAGTCGCCATACGAACAGCGCGACCAGGAACCATGTGAGGTACCAGGGGTCGAGCAGGCTGATCGGATGGCCCGGATCGTCGTTCGCCACCTTCTTGAAGACGGAGTACGCCGCTTCGAAGAGGATGTACGGCACCGCGATGCCCGTCACCAGCCGCTGGAGCCGGTCGGCACGCATGTCGAAACTGCGCGAGAAATAGCCGGAGATGAGGATGAACGCCGGCATGTGGAAGGCGTAGACGACCATGTAGAGCGCTTCGGCGCTGCGGCTGTAGTCGGTCAGCGGTTCCCAGGCGTGGCCCATCGCGACGAGCACGATGGCCAGGTACTTGGCGTTGTCGAAGAACGCGTCGCGTTGCTTGGCCGGCCTGGGCTGATGCGCGGCGGGAGTGGTGTTCGCCTGCGGGGTGTCGCGGGTTCGCGGGCTCGGCATCGCGGACACCGACGACTCTTCCGTCGGCGGGAGCGGAGTCCTCTGTTGGCCGTGTGGGCGGAGCGAGTTCGTCACAGACCCTCCCACCAGGAACTGGGTGAGACGATCCGGGAGCTCACTGCGCGTGCGGGGGACGAGGCAGCGGTGAACATCTGAGGCACCCTAGCGTTGCCGACGCGATTTCGTAAAACCCTGGGCGTCATTCCTGCTTAACCCTCGCTTATCCCGGGGAGTATGGGGGATTTGAAGAAGCGGGTGACAAGCGAGAGATAAGCAGGCGACGAAGTCGACTTGGTGATGCAGAGGTCGACTGATGTGGCACGTACGCCTGTTACGTCCCTCTTCATCCCGACTAAATGGTGCATAACACTCGCGGGCGACTCTGGTGAAATGTCCGTTGATTGGTGTTTGTCGACACCCTCTCCGAACCGCTCGCCGACCCCTCACTGTGCCTGCGGCAACAATTCGAATTATCTGCGAACAGGATGTGTGGGCACGGCAATGACCCTCCTGAATTCGGCGTGCGTGAGCTTCCACGAATTGCCGTACGTGGCACCGCCGTTCATGGCCGCCGGGGAGCGCCGCACGGGTGCGGATTGTGCAGGTCCGGCGAGAACGATGGCCGATGATGCCTCACCTCCCGCATAGGCCGGGCCTGTTGGTGGCACGATGGTTCTGCGGGGGTGTGCGAGGTAGCACCCTCGGGCCGGGAGAGCGGACCGACCGTAGGGTGTGATCAGTTGTGGCCATTTCGCTATCAGTCGTGCTGCTGTTGGCGATCGTCCTCGTGGTGTTGATCAGAGGAGGATCGATCAAGGCGGGTCCGGCGATCGTCGCCGTGCTGTTCGGCTTCTTCCTTGCCTCGACGGGCATGGCCGATGACATCCAGCGGTTCCTCAACTCGATAGCGGAGACCCTCAACGAGATCCAATTCTGAGCGAGTCGATCAGGTACGGCACTTCGTCGGGTACGGGACCAGGTCCGGGATGACGAACACCTGGCAGCTCCGCGAGACCCGGCCCAGCGCGATCGGAACCGTCCGCCGGGACCGCTTCGGCCCCGCCGACGGCCCGCCCGTGCTGCTGCACGGCACCCCGTTCTCCTCGTAACGTCTGGCACGAGAGCGCTCCGACGCTCGCCGCGCAGGGCCACCGGTTCCGCGTCTGGGGCATGCCCGGCTACGCCAGCGATGGCGTCCCCCTTTCTTCCCGGCTCCCCCCACGAGGCCCAGGTCCGCGAGTACGTCGGCTCCGCGACCCACCGCGGAAGCTCCCGCCTCCGCCTGATCCCGGACGCGGGCCCCTCGTCCCCCTGGACGCCCGGCCCGGCTCCTCGGCGAACTGCTCACGTTCCTCAGGGGCAGAGCGCGTACGTGAATGGCGGCTGAGCTGGCGAGACGTTGACCTGGATTTATCCGGTGCTCGCCGCTGTTCCCCGTGGTTCCCCGGCGGTCGCCACCCTGTGGGGCACGTAGGGGGCACGTGTGGCCTTCTGTGAGCTGCCAGGCTTTGGGGCGGCCTCCTCGCCTGTTCACCCTCCGGGGACGCTCCTGGCCCTGACTGAGGCGCGTTTTGCGCTTCTTGCATTTCCGGGGAAGGGGCGTAGCGTGCCAAAAGTACGCCAAAGGGAAGAAAGGGGCATTGTGTCATGAAGAAGCGCATAGGGCGGGTCGTAGCTGCCGCGGTGCTCGTGGGGGCCGGCGTCTTCGGTGCCTCTGCCCAGGCCTTCGCCACTCCGCAGCCTCCTACCAATGGTGGCAACGGTGCAGGGCAGAGCGGCCAGTGCACAGGACCTGCCGCCGAGCGTCCAACCTCTTGCCAGAGCCCTGGGGGTGTCAGCGGACGGTAATCGGTGATCTCGTGTGACCACCGCCGAACATACGGCCCCGGGAGTATCTCCGGGGCCTTCACGCTGCCGTCGCTCGTCCATGCCGGAGCCCCTGGAAAACGACTAGGGCCAGGCAGAGGATCGAACCTCTGACCTGGCCCTGAGCCGTATGGAGCGGGCGACGGGAATCGAACCCGCGTAGCCAGTTTGGAAGACTGGGGCTCTACCATTGAGCTACGCCCGCACAGGACGCGCCGCAGGTCAGTGGACGCGCGGCACTGGAGCATCGTAGCGGGTGGCACCCTTCGCCGCACATCCCGTTCCGCGTCCCTTCGGGCGCCCGCGAAATGCGGGAGCCGCGGTGTCGGCGGGCATGTACCCTACGTGTCGCACCGACGGGGTGTGGCGCAGCTTGGTAGCGCGTCCGCTTTGGGAGCGGAAGGCCGTGGGTTCAAATCCCGCCACCCCGACCATTCAGCAGGGACCCGGTGACCGCCGACGGGGACCCGGTCCGGAACCCGACCGGGCTCCCGGGGCTCGCGGGACCGGAAGCTCGCCTTTTGGGGCGTGTACCGCCTGCGGCTACTATGCAAACTGCGCGCCCGTATGTCTGCACTGTTACGTCTCGCAAGGGCCGCGAATCCGCTGAGGCACCCGCCGCATCCGGCAGAGGTCGACAGCAGAACCCCAAGAAGTCAGCCATCAAGGAGACCGAACCGTGAAGAGCGCCGTGGAGACCCTGAACCCGACCCGGGTTCGGCTCACTGTCGAGGTGCCCTTCGAGGAGCTCAAGGACAGCCTCGACGCGGCGTACAAGAAGATCAACCAGCAGGTCACGGTGAAGGGCTTCCGGAAGGGCAAGATTCCGGCGCGCGTCATCGACCAGCGGTTCGGCCGCGGTGCGGTTCTGGAGGAGGCGGTCAACGACGCGCTTCCGAAGTTCTACACCGACGCGGTCAACAACGCCGAGCTGAACGTGCTCGGTCAGCCCGAGGTCGACATCACGGAGCTGAAGGACGGCGAGACGCTGAACTTCACCGCCGAGGTCGACATCCGCCCGGCCATCGAGATCCCGGACTACTCCGGCATCGAGGTCGAGGTCGACGCCGTCGAGGTCAGCGAGGAGGACGTCGACAAGGCCGTCGAGGAGCTCCGTGAGCGCTTCGCGTCCACCACGCCGGTCGAGCGCGCCGCCGAGGACGGCGACGTCGTGACGATCGACCTGGAGGCCAAGGTCGACGGCGAGGTCCTGGAGGACGGCGTCGCGAACGGCGTCTCCTACACCATCGGCTCCGGTGAGCTGCTGGAGGGCATCGACGACGCCGTGAAGGGCCTGGAGGCCGGTGGCGAGGCCACCTTCACCTCCGAGCTCAAGGGCGGCTCGGCGGCCGGCAAGGAGGCCGAGGTCTCCGTCAAGGTCACCCAGGTCGCCGCGCGTGAGCTTCCCGAGCTCGACGACGACTTCGCGCAGCTCGCCTCCGAGTTCGACACGCTGGAGGAGCTGCGGACGGACAGCCGTAAGCGCCTCGAGAACATGAAGCAGTACGACCAGGCCACGCAGGCCCAGGAGCGCGTCCTGGAGAAGCTGCTGGAGCTGGTCGAGATGCCCGTCCCCGAGAAGCTCCTCGAGGACGAGATCAACACCCGCAAGCACAACCTCGAGCACCACCAGCTCGGTCAGATGGGCCTGGACCTGCCGCAGTACCTGGAGATCCAGGGCAAGACGGCCGAGGAGTTCGACACCGAGACGCGCGAGGCCGCGGTCAAGGGCATCAAGACCCAGTTCGTCCTCGACGAGCTGGTCAACAAGGAGAAGCTGAACGTCAACCAGGAGGAGCTCACCGAGCACCTCATGCGCCGCGCCGCTTCCTCCGGCATGTCCCCCGACCAGTTCGCCCAGGCCGTCGTAGAGGGCGGCCAGGTCCCGATGCTGGTCGGCGAGGTCGCCCGCGGCAAGGCCCTTGCGGTCGTCGTCGAGGCCGCCACGGTCAAGGACACGAACGGCGAGATCGTGGACCTGGACGACGAGGAGGAGGACGAGGCCTCCTCCGAGGAGACCCCGGCGGAGGGCTCCGCGGAAGCGGCCGAGGAGGCCCCCGAGGCCCCCGAGGAGAAGCCTGAGGCCTGATTCGCCTCGCTGTACCTCCAGCAGGCCCCGGACCGCACACACGAGCGGTCCGGGGCCTGCTGCGCTACGCCCGGGGAAGCGCCCCTGCGGGGCGGACCCCGCCAAAACCCCTGCGCAACGAGCGGAGCGCATGCGCTCACAGCGAACAGTCAGCTCCTCGGGATTCCCCGAAGGGACCCGCGCGTTAGGGTCCATGAGTACGAGGGCAGGGGAGTCCCGATACACCGCCGGACGGCCCCCCGCCCCGGCAGAACACGTGAGACGGCCCCGGCGCCGTCGTTAAGACGAGCAGGTGGATACGTGACGAATCTGATGCCTTCAGCCGCCGGCGAGCCCTCCATCGGTGGTGGCCTCGGCGACCAGGTCTACAACCGGCTGCTCGGTGAGCGGATCATCTTCCTCGGCCAGCCGGTCGACGACGACATCGCGAACAAGATCACCGCACAGTTGCTGCTCCTTGCCGCCGACCCGGACAAGGACATCTTTCTGTACATCAACAGCCCCGGCGGATCGATCACGGCCGGTATGGCGATCTACGACACCATGCAGTACATCCAGAACGACGTGGTGACCATCGCCATGGGCATGGCGGCCTCCATGGGCCAGTTCCTGCTGAGCGCGGGCACCCCGGGCAAGCGCTTCGCCCTGCCGAATGCCGAGATCCTGATCCACCAGCCCTCGGCCGGCCTGGCCGGTTCCGCGTCGGACATCAAGATCCACGCCGAGCGGCTGCTGCACACCAAGAAGCGGATGGCGGAGCTGACCGCCTTCCACACCGGCCAGACCGTGGACCAGGTCACCCGCGACTCGGACCGTGACCGCTGGTTCGACCCGATCGAGGCCAAGGAGTACGGCCTGATCGACGACATCATGCCCACCGCTGCCGGTATGCCGGGCGGCGGCGGCACCGGAGCGGCCTAGTCACGCTCGCGCTCACGGGCAGCCCGTACACGCAGCCCGAGCGCAGCTGACGTAAGCCTTCCGAGCCCCCAGCCGACCGCCTCAGCTCTTTTCAGGCTCCCAGGAGACACAGTGAACGACTTCCCCGGCAGCGGCCTCTACGCCCGCACGGAGGCCGAGTACACCGGCCCCCGCGCGGAGTCCCGCTACGTCATCCCGCGCTTCGTCGAGCGCACCTCGCAGGGCGTGCGCGAGTACGACCCGTACGCGAAGCTTTTCGAGGAGCGCGTGATCTTCCTCGGCGTGCAGATCGACGACGCCTCCGCCAACGACGTCATGGCGCAGCTGCTGTGCCTGGAGTCGATGGACCCCGACCGTGACATCTCGGTCTACATCAACAGCCCCGGCGGCTCCTTCACGGCGCTCACTGCGATCTACGACACGATGCAGTTCGTGAAGCCGGACGTCCAGACGGTCTGCATGGGCCAGGCGGCCTCCGCCGCCGCGATCCTGCTCGCCGCCGGTACGCCGGGCAAGCGCATGGCACTTCCCAACGCCCGTGTGCTGATCCACCAGCCCTACAGCGAGACGGGTCGCGGCCAGGTCTCCGACCTGGAGATCGCGGCGAACGAGATCCTCCGGATGCGTGCCCAGCTGGAAGAACTGCTGGCCAAGCACTCCACCACGCCGATCGAGAAGATCCGCGAGGACATCGAGCGCGACAAGATCCTCACCGCTGAGGACGCGCTTTCGTACGGCCTGATCGACCAGATCATCTCGACCCGGAAGATGAACAACGCAGCGGTAGCGTGACGTAGCGCTGTATCGTCAGCCGCCCCTTGGCACGGTTTGGCGCCGTACGCGTCAAAGTGAACCGCGCCAAGGGGGGCCCGAACGGGGGGCTCGGCAAGGTACCGTCGGACATAAGGCAGCACCAGGAGCCGCTGGACCTAGGCGTCTCCCAGGCGAAGGGGAAGCACACCGTGGCACGCATCGGTGACGGCGGCGATCTGCTCAAGTGCTCGTTCTGTGGCAAGAGCCAGAAGCAGGTCAAGAAGCTCATCGCAGGCCCCGGTGTGTACATCTGCGACGAGTGCATCGATCTCTGCAACGAGATCATCGAGGAAGAGCTCGCGGAAACGAGCGAGGTCCGCTGGGAGGAACTCCCCAAACCCCGGGAGATCTACGAGTTCCTCGAGGGGTACGTCGTCGGCCAGGAGTCGGCGAAGAAGGCCCTCTCCGTCGCGGTGTACAACCACTACAAGCGGGTCCAGGCCGGTGAGAACGGCGGGAGTCAAAGCCGCGAGGACGCCATCGAGTTGGCGAAGTCCAACATCCTGCTCCTCGGCCCCACGGGCTCCGGCAAGACCCTGCTCGCCCAGACCCTGGCGCGCATGCTGAACGTCCCCTTCGCCATCGCCGACGCGACGGCGCTGACGGAGGCGGGGTATGTCGGCGAGGACGTCGAGAACATCCTGCTGAAGCTCATCCAGGCCGCGGACTACGACGTCAAGAAGGCCGAGACCGGGATCATCTACATCGACGAGATCGACAAGGTGGCCCGCAAGAGCGAGAACCCGTCGATCACGCGTGACGTGAGCGGCGAGGGCGTCCAGCAGGCGCTGCTCAAGATCCTTGAGGGCACGACGGCCTCGGTTCCGCCCCAGGGCGGCCGCAAGCACCCCCACCAGGAGTTCATCCAGATCGACACGACGAACGTCCTGTTCATCGTGGGCGGCGCCTTCGCCGGCCTGGAGAAGATCATCGAGTCCCGTGCGGGCGCGAAGGGCATCGGCTTCGGGGCGACGATCCGCTCGAAGCGCGAGCTGGAGGAGAAGGACCAGTTCGAGGACGTCATGCCCGAGGACCTGGTCAAGTTCGGCATGATCCCCGAGTTCATCGGCCGCCTCCCGGTCATCACCTCCGTGCACAACCTCGACCGCGAGGCCCTGCTCCAGATCCTCGTCGAGCCGCGCAACGCGCTCGTGAAGCAGTACCAGCGCCTCTTCGAACTCGACGGCGTAGAGCTGGACTTCGAGCGCGAGGCCCTCGAAGCCATCGCCGACCAGGCCATCTTGAGGCAGACCGGCGCCCGCGGCCTGCGCGCCATCATGGAAGAGGTCCTCCAGTCGGTGATGTACGAGGTCCCGTCCCGCAAGGACGTAGGCCGCGTCGTCATCACAGCGGACGTCGTCCTCTCGAACGTCAACCCGACGCTCATCCCGCGGGACGCCCGCGGGCGGGGCTCGGGGGAGCAGAAGACGGCGTAGCAGCTCGCACGCGCAGACAGCAGGAAAGGGGCCCCGGTCAACTGACCGGGGCCCCTTCCCTGTTGCTTTCTCTGATGCTGCGCCGGTCAGATCTTGACGCGGACTTCCTTGCGGAACTTCGCCGTGAGGTCGGCGGAGTCCTGGAGGTTGGCGGCCTTGCCGGACATGGCGTCGGCCAGGTCGATGGGGATGATGACGCCGAGGGTGCTGAGGTCGCCCCAGATGCACACCGGCATGCTCAACTCCGAGGGCCCGCCGGCCGGGTTGTCCGTCGAGGCATCGTCGTTCTTGATCTTGGTCTCCTGGCACTTCAGGATTGCGCCGTCCAGACCGCTGGACTCGTAGCTCTTCGGGCTGCCGACGACCTCGCCCTGATCCGGCTCCTCGGTGGCGTTCTTCTTGAGTTCCGCGAACATGGCGTCGACGGCCGCCTCCGGGTCCTCGACCTCTCCGTAGACGCCCATGAAGCTGAGCATCTTCATCCCGAACGGATTGGTCTCCTCGTCCCCGGCCTGGTACCCGGCGTTGACGTCCTTGGCGTTCTTGACGCCGTGCTTCTCCGCGTCCTTGAGGTCGTCCTTGCTGAAGCCGCCGCCGAGGTCGTCGCTCTCGCTCTTCTTGTACTCGGTGAGCACCGTCGCCGGGGTCGTCAGCTTGTGCGGGCCGTCGTCCGCGACGTCCGAGGAACCGCCGCCGCCCCCGCCGATCACGAAGTACGCGCCCACCGCGATCGCGGCCACGACCGCCACCGCGCCGATGACGATCCCGGTCTTCTTCTTGCCGCCGCCGGGAGCGGGCGGCTGCGGCATGCCGTAGGGCGGTGGCTGCTGGCCGTACGGCGGCTGCTGGCCGTAACCGGGCTGCTGGGGAGCACCGGGAGGAGTCTGCTGGGGGTACCCATAGCCGGGCTGCTGCGGAGGAGCCTGCTGCGGGTAGCCATAGCCGGGCTGAGGGGTCTGCGGTTGCTGACCGTAGCCGGGCTGCGGGGCCTGCGGCTGCTGGCCGTACGGGCCTGGCTGACCGTACGGTCCCGGCTGCTGGGGCTGCCCGTCGTACGGGCCCGGCTGGTTGTAGCTCATTCTGGGTTCCCCTCCAGATACTTACGCGATCCGAATATCTTGACGTAAGGAACGTTCGTGCGGAGCGCGGGGGGCCTCACCGTTACCGAACAATGGAGTTTCAGGACGGACCCGTGACACCTCTAAACTGACCCCGTGACCGACAACGCTCAGCAGCAGCCGCCAGCCAACACTCCCGAACTGCCGACCCAGTACGCGCCGGCCGAGGTAGAGGGGAAGCTGTACGAGCGCTGGGTGGAGCGGGGTTACTTCGAGGCGGACGCGAAGAGCGAGAAGCCGCCGTACACCGTTGTCATCCCGCCGCCGAATGTCACGGGCAGCCTGCACCTGGGCCACGCCTTCGAGCACACGCTCATCGACGCCCTCACACGCCGCAAGCGCATGCAGGGGTACGAGACGCTGTGGCAGCCCGGCATGGACCACGCCGGTATCGCCACGCAGAACGTCGTCGAGCGTGAGCTGGGCAAGGAGGGCAAGTCCCGTCACGACCTGGGGCGCGAGGCCTTCGTCGAGCGAGTCTGGCAGTGGAAGGCCGAGTCCGGTGGGCAGATCTCCGGGCAGATGAAGCGGCTCGGTGACGGCGTTGCCTGGTCGCGTGAGCGCTTCACCATGGACGAGGGGCTCTCGGAGGCCGTTCAGACCATCTTCAAGAGGCTGTACGACGACGAGCTGATCTACCGCGCCGAGCGCATCATCAACTGGTGTCCCCGCTGTCTCACCGCCATCTCGGACATCGAGGTCGAGTACCAGGACGACGACGGCGAGCTCGTCTCCATGAAGTATGGCGAGGGGGACGACACGATCGTTGTCGCCACCACCCGTGCCGAGACCATGCTCGGTGACACGGCGGTTGCCGTCCACCCCGGCGACGAGCGGTACAAACACCTCGTCGGCAAGCTCATCAAACTGCCGCTGACCGACCGTTCCATCCCGGTCGTCGCGGACGAGCACGTCGACCCCGAGTTCGGCACGGGCGCCGTCAAGGTCACCCCGGCACATGACCCGAACGACTTCGAGATCGGCCAGCGGCACAACCTTCCGGCCATCACGATCATGGACGAGCACGCCGTCATCACCGCACACGGCCCCTTCCAGGGCCAGGACCGGCTTGAGGCCCGCTCCGCGATCGTCGCCGCCCTGCGCGCAGAGGGCCGGATCGTCGCCGAGAAGCGGCCGTACGTCCACTCCGTGGGGCACTGCTCGCGCTGCAAGACCACCATCGAGCCACGGCTGTCCATGCAGTGGTGGGTCAAGGTCGGCCCGCTCGCCAAGGCCGCCGGTGACGCGGTCCGCGACGGCCGGGTCAAGATCCACCCGCAGGACATGGAGAAGCGGTACTTCGACTGGGTCGACAACCTCCACGACTGGTGCATCTCGCGGCAGTTGTGGTGGGGCCATCGCATCCCGGTCTGGTACGGGCCGGACGGCGAGGTCGTGTGCGTCGGCCCCGATGACGAGGCCCCGACCGGCGAGGGCTGGACACAGGACACCGACGTCCTCGACACCTGGTTCTCCTCCGGCTTGTGGCCGTTCTCAACGCTCGGCTGGCCCGAACAGACCGAGAGCCTCGCGAAGTTCTACCCGAACTCCGTCCTGGTCACCGGCTACGACATCCTCTTCTTCTGGGTCGCCCGGATGATGATGTTCGGCCTGTACGCGATGGACGGCACCCCGCCGTTCCACACCATCGCCCTGCATGGGATGGTCCGCGACCAGTTCGGCAAGAAGATGTCGAAGTCCTTCGGCAACGCGGTCAACCCGCTGGACTGGATGGACAAGTACGGCTCCGACGCCCTGCGTTTCACGCTCGCGCGCGGCGCCAACCCGGGTGTGGACGTGCCGATCGGCGAGGACTGGGTCCAGGGTTCGCGCAACTTCGCCAACAAGATCTGGAACGCCACGCGCTTCGCGCTGATGAACGGCGCCACGATCGAGGGCGAACTGCCACCTGCCGAGCAGTTGTCGGCCACCGACCGCTGGATCCTGTCCCGGCTGAACGCGACGGTCGCGGAGGTCGACGCCCTCTACGAGGACTATCAGTTCGCCAAGCTGTCGGACGCCCTTTTCCACTTCGCCTGGGACGAAGTCTTCGACTGGTACGTCGAGCTGTCCAAGACGACGTTCAACGCGGGCGGCGCCGCGGCCGACGTCAGCAAGCGCGTCCTCGGCGAGGTCCTGGACGTCACGCTGCGGCTGCTGCACCCGATCGTTCCGTTCGTCACGGAGACGCTGTGGACCACCCTCACGGGCGGCGAGTCCGTCGTGATCGCGGACTGGCCGGCCGACTCCGGGTTCCGTGACACGGCGGCCGAGCGGGGGATCGAGACGCTTCAGCAGGTCATCACGGAGGTCCGCCGGTTCCGTGCCGACCAGGGGCTCCAGCCCGGCCAGCGCGTCCCGGCCCGGCTCACCCTCGACGGGACCGCCCTGGCGCCGCACGAGGCGGCCATCCGCCAGCTGCTGCGCCTCCAGCCGGAGGGCGAGGGCTTCGCGGCCACGGCGACGCTGCCTGTCGCGGGCGCGCAGGTCGCGCTGGATCTCTCCGGCACGATCGATGTGGCCGCGGAGCGGAAGCGGCTCGCGAAGGATCTCGCCGCCGCACAGAAGGAGCGCCAGCAGGCCGAGGCGAAGCTGGGCAACGAGGCGTTCCTCGCGAAGGCTCCGGAGCAGGTGGTGGACAAGATCCGTACGAGGCTGGCCAAGGCGGGGGAAGACATCGCGCGGATTCAGGCGCAGTTGGAGCGGTTGCCGCAGGGCTAGGTGGTGTTACGTGGTGGAGGGCGCCCGGAGCCGGCAGGCTTCGGGCGCCATTTGCCGGCCCGGCGGCGGGCACCCGGGCCCATGTCGGTCGGGCTCCGTAGACTGGCCCCGTGAGTGAGCTCCCCCCAGACCACAGCAGCGAGCCCGACCCCTTCGACGAGATCGTCGACGCGGAGACGGAGCGCGACCCCGATCTCGCGGTGATCGAGGCCGGCAGCCGTACCCTGCGCGCGCAGGGCGGTCCGCCGGAGGCCGACATCCCCACGCGTCCGGCCGATCCCGAGGTCGACAAGGCGTTGCGTGAGGTCGAGGCCGAGTTGGCCACGCGGTGGGGTGAGACGAAGCTCGAGCCGTCGATCACGCGGATCGCCGCGCTGATGGACGTACTGGGGGAGCCGCAGCGTTCGTACCCCTCGATCCACATCACGGGGACGAACGGCAAGACGTCCACGGCCCGCATGATCGAGGCGCTGCTCGGCGCCTTCGAGCTGCGCACCGGGCGGTACACCTCGCCGCACGTCCAGTCGATCACCGAGCGGATCAGCCTCGACGGCGCGCCCATGGACGCCGAGCGGTTCGTGGAGACGTACCGGGACATTCAGCCGTACATCGAGATGGTGGACGGCCGGCAGGAGTTCCGGCTGTCCTTCTTCGAGGTGCTGACGGGGATGGCATACGCGGCGTTCGCGGACGCGCCGGTCGATGTGGCCGTCGTCGAGGTGGGCATGGGCGGCAGCTGGGACGCCACGAATGTGATCGACGGTGATGTCGCCGTGGTGACCCCCATCGATCTGGACCACACGGACCGGCTGGGCACCACGCCCGGCGAGATCGCCACCGAGAAGGCCGGCATCGTCAAGCAGGGCGCGACCGTGGTTCTGGCGCAGCAGCCGGTCGATGCGGCGCAGGTGATGTTGAAGAAGGCCGTCGAGGTCGATGCGACGGTCGCCCGGGAGGGGCTGGAGTTCGGCGTCGTATCGCGTCAACTGGCTGTCGGCGGACAGCTGTTGACCCTGCGCGGGCTCGGCGGGGAGTACGAGGAGGTGTTCCTGCCGGTGCACGGCGCGTACCAGGCGCACAACGCGGCCGTCGCGCTCGCCGCGGTGGAGGCGTTCTTCGGTGTGGGCGCGGCGCGGGCCGATCGGCTGGACATCGACACCGTGCGCAAGGCGTTCGCGGCGGTTGCCGCGCCGGGGCGGATGGAGGTCGTGCGGCGGTCGCCGACCGTGGTGCTGGATGCCGCGCACAATCCGGCGGGTGCCCGGGCGACGGCCGAGGGTGTCAGCGAGGTCTTCGACTTCAGCCGGCTGATCGGGGTCGTCGGTATGAGCGGCGACAAGAACGTACGAGGTCTGCTGGAGGCCTTCGAGCCGATCTTCGCCGAGGTGGTGATCACGCAGAACTCCAGCCATCGGGCGATGGACGCGGATGCGCTGGCCGCGCTGGCCGTGGAGGTGTTCGGTGAGGAGCGGGTTCAGGTGGAGCCGCGGCTCGATGACGCTCTGGAGGCCGCGATCACCCTTGCCGAGGAGGAGGGTGAGTATGCGGGTGGGGGCGTTCTCGTCACGGGTTCCGTGATCACCGTGGGTGAGGCCCGGCTGCTGTTGGGGAGGGGCTGAGCTGTGCGTACGCTCTGTGCTTCGACGCTGATCGGTGAGTTCTTCGTCATCGGCTTTGCCGGGCTGGTCGCGATGAAGGATCCCGATCTGTCCATGACCACGGTGTGGACGGTGAGTGGCGTTGCGATGCTGCTGTGTCTGCTGCTGTGTGGTGTGGTGACGCGGCCGGGGGGTGTTCAGCTGGGGTGGGCGCTGCAGATTGCGTTGATCGCGTCCGGGTTTGTCGTGCCGACGATGTTCTTCATGGGGGCGATCTTCGCGGCGCTGTGGTGGGCTTCGGTGCACTATGGGCGGAAGGTGGACGAGGCCAAGGCGCGGTTTGCTGCGCAGGCTGAGGCGGAGAGTAAGCCGGCGTAGTCGCCTGGGCGGGCTTTTCCCCAGCCCCGCCCCTTCCCGAAACTGGGGGGCTGCGCCTCCCAGGCCCCCCATGAGCAGGAGCAGGTTCGTAAGTCGGCTGCAGGTCCGTCGTGGCTGGTCGCGCCCACGCGGCGGAGCCGCACATGGACACTGTCCCGCGCCCCTGAAGGGGCCCAGCTCCCTGTAATCTCTGTGAATCCGTACACCTGTTGCCAAAGGAGTCACCACGTGAGCCAGCGCACCCTCGTCCTTCTCAAGCCCGATGCTGTTCGTCGTGGCCTGACCGGCGAGATCATCAGCCGTATTGAGCGCAAGGCCGGCTGGCAGATCACCGCGCTGGAGCTGCGGAACCTGGATCAGGAGACCCTGGAGCTCCACTACGGCGAGCACAAGGGCAAGCCCTTCTACGAGCCGTTGGTCGATTTCATGGCCTCCGGGCCCGTTGTCGCTCTGGTCGTCGAGGGGGAGCGGGTCATCGAGGGTGTGCGTGCGCTCGCGGGGCCGACAGATCCCATCGCGGCGGCTCCCGGTTCCATTCGCGGCGACTTCGGTGTGATCGTCCGCGAGAACCTGATCCATGCCTCGGACTCCGAGGAGTCCGCCGAGCGCGAGATGAAGATCTTCTTCCCCGGACTGGCTTGATCGCCGGCACCCGACCGCGTCCGTCCGCGACACGACCCACCCACCCGGCCTACGCGAAGATTTTCTGACGATGCGTCAACCCTGAGCCGTATCTGACCAGGGCCTGCCGCAAAAAAGCGGCGGGGCCTGGCATATGCGTGGCGATCGGGGGAACGCATGCCTCCATTGGCTCGTCTCCACAAGCGAGGCGGCACATCATCTGCTGACAATGGCGAAGACCCTCGCGCGGTGTTCGGTGCAGGCGAGACTACGATGGAAGCCTTCACGTCACAGCGCTCACCCTCGCCGACCTAACAAGCCATCAAAAGCTCCACTTGGGAAGGCCAGACGAATCCTGATGGGGAACTCAATGTCGTTCATCGGCCGTGACATGGCTGTCGACCTCGGGACCGCCAACACGCTGGTGTACGTCAGGGGTCGAGGGATCGTACTCAACGAGCCGTCCGTCGTCGCGATCAACACCAACACCGGTGGCATCCTCGCGGTCGGTTCCGAAGCGAAGAAGATGATCGGTCGGACTCCCGGCAACATCGTCGCCGTGCGTCCGCTGAAGGACGGTGTCATCGCCGACTTCGAGATCACCGAGCGGATGCTCCGCTACTTCATTCTGAAGATCCACAAGCGGCGGTATCTCGCCCGTCCTCGTGTTGTCGTCTGTGTGCCCTCCGGGATCACGGGCGTTGAGCGGCGCGCCGTCATCGAGGCTTCCTCGCAGGCCGGCGCCCGCCAGGTGCACATCATCGAGGAGCCGATGGCCGCGGCCATCGGCTCCGGACTGCCGGTCCACGAGGCCACGGGCAACATGGTGGTGGACATCGGCGGCGGCACCACCGAGGTCGCGGTCATCTCGCTCGGCGGAATCGTCACGGCACAGTCCATCCGCGTCGCGGGCGACGAACTGGACAACGCGATCATCCAGCACATCAAGAAGGAGTACAGCCTGCTTCTTGGTGAGCGGACGGCCGAGCAGATCAAGATCACCATCGGCTCGGCGTACGACCTCGACGCTGACGAGCACACCGAAATCCGCGGCCGGGACCTGGTCTCCGGCCTGCCGAAGACCGTCGTCATCTCCGCCGCCGAAGTGCGCAAGGCCATCGAGGAGCCGGTCAACGCGATCGTCGACGCGGTCAAGACGACCCTCGACAAGTGTCCTCCGGAGCTCTCCGGCGACGTCATGGACCGCGGGATCGTGCTCACCGGCGGCGGCGCGTTGCTGCGCGGGCTCGACGAGCGGCTGCGGCGCGAGACCGGTATGCCGATCCACATTGCCGAGGATCCGCTGGACAGTGTGGCGCTCGGTTCCGGCAAGTGCGTAGAGGAGTTCGAGGCGCTTCAGCAGGTGCTGGACGCCCAGCCCCGCAGATGACGTAACTCTTCGATTCCGCCGTACGAGACGAGCTCTTCTCGTGCGGCGGAGCGTTGATATAGAGGCATAAGCTCCCCCATAGCGCCCCGGCCGAGGGGAGCCCCACACGAATCCGACGAGGAAGGCACGGCCGCCGCACGTGAGGGACACACGAGAGAGCCGGCTGCTTCTGGTGCTGCTGATCGCCATCGCGTTCGCTTTGATCACGGTGGACATCCGCGGTGGCGAGGACTCGCCCGTCGACGGGGCCCGCTCGGCCGCCGCCACGGTCTTCGGCCCGATCGAGAACGGGGTGTCCTCCGCGGTCGACCCCGTCGGCAACGCGATCGCAGCGGTCCGCGACTCCGGCGACCGGCACGACCGTATCGCCCAACTGGAGCGGGACAACGCCGCGTTGAAGGCGGAGCTGGGCAGCGACGACCGTAACCGCAGCCGACTGAAGCAGCTCGACAAGATCCTCAAGACGGCGGGTGCCGGGCAGTACGGCATCAAGGGGGCCGAGGTCATCGCGATAGGAGCGGCCCAGGGCTTCTCCTGGACGGTCACCATCGACGTCGGCGCGAACGACGGCATCCAGCGCGACATGACCGTCCTCAACGGCGACGGACTGGTCGGCAGAGTGACCACCGTCGGGCCGAACACCGCCACCGTGCTCCTCGCCAGCGACCCGGACTTCACGGTCGGCGCGCGCATGGAGTCCACCGACGAACTCGGCTTCGCCTCCGGCCAGGGCGACCGGCCGCTGCGCGTGGAGATGCTCAACGGCAAGGCCAAGATCAAGAAGGGGGACCGTCTCGTCACCTTCGGCTCCCAGGCCGACAAGCCGTTCGTGCCCGGTGTCCCCGTCGGTGTCGTCTCCCGCGTCGACCCCTCCGGCGGCGATCTGACCCGCACCATCTACGTCGAGCCGTACGTCGGTTTCAGCAAGCTCGACGTGGTCGGCGTGGTCACCCAGGCCCCGCCCAGGGACCCGCGCGACCAGGTGCTGCCGCCCAAACCCAAGCCGACCCCCAGGCCGACGGTGACCGTGACGGTCACCCCCTCGGCCGGGGCGCCCGCCGACGGCCTGTCCCAAGAGCAGCAAGAGCAGTAGGAGCTGAACCCCGTATGCGCTTCAACCGAATGCTGCTCTCCGCCACCCTGGTGATCGTCGCCCTGGTGGTCCAGGTGACCGTCCTCGCCCGCCTCCAACTCCCCGGCGCCGTACCGGACTTGCTGATGCTCACCGTCCTCGGCCTCGCTCTGGTGTACGGCCATGTCGGCGGCGCCCTCGTCGGCTTCGGCGCCGGACTGCTCGCCGACCTCGCGCCACCCGCTGACCACGCCGCCGGGCGCTATGCGCTCGTGCTGTGCGTCATCGGCTACCTCGCGGGTCTCGCCAAGCCCGACAAAGGCCAGATCAGATCCGCCACCGGCCCCATGGTCGTGGTCGTCGCCTCGGCGATCGGATCCACGCTCCTGTACGCGGGAGTCGGGGCCCTCGTCGGTGACACCGCCGCGCGTCATGTGGGCCTGGGCAGTCTGCTGTTCACGGCCGCGTTGTACGACCTGCTGCTCGCGCCCTTCGTGGTGCCCGGGATCATGGCGCTGGCGCGCCGCGCCGACAACGACCCACTCGCCGAGACCACCTCCGCCAAGGTGAGCGACGTCTCCTCCGGCTGGCTGTCCTCCTCCGGCGGCACGGGGCTGCGCCTCGGCGGTCAGCGGGGCGGGCTCCGTACGAAGGCCGCGGGCGGGCTCCGCATGAAGTCCGTGAAGAACCGCGTGGCCCGGGCCGGACGCATCAAGGGGGTCAAGCGGCTGTGAGCGCACGGAAGTTGGCGGGTCCTTCTCACATCGGTGGTCTCACAGGTCTGTCGTATATGACACATACACGCACTGAGAGGGGGAGGCAGCAGTGACCAACATCCCCGAGACCGGGCGGACCCCACGCGTCCAGATTCGGCTAGTCGTCATCCAGATTCTCGTCTTCTCCCTCCTCGCCACCCTCGGCGGACGCCTCTGGTATCTCCAGATCCGCGAAGGTGATGCCTACGCCAAGGAAGCGTCCGGGAACCACGTTCAGCAGGTCGTGAGCCCGGCCGTGCGCGGGTCGATTCTCGACGCGCGCGGTGTGCCGATCGCCGACAACGAGACGCGGCTCGTGGTCTCCGCCTCGCGTACCGATCTGCTGAAGATGAAGGACGACGGCGAGGCGGTGCTCACCAAGCTCGCCGGTGTCCTCGGCCTGAAGCCCAAGGACGTCATGGAGAAGGTGCGGCTGTGCGACTCCAAGACGCCGCAGCCCTGCTGGAACGGCTCGCCCTACCAGCCGATCCCCATCACCGACGAGGCCACCGCCAAGCAGGCCCTCCAGATCCGTGAACGCTCCGAGGACTTCCCCGGCATCACCGCCGAACCCCAGGCCGTGCGCCGCTACGCGAGCCCCGGCGACGCCAACACCGCGCAGGTGCTCGGCTATCTCTCGCCCGTCACGGACGAGGAGATCACCAAGGCCGAGGACACCAACTCCCCGTACCTGCGCTCCGACATGGTCGGCCGCTCCGGCCTGGAGCGCCAGTACGACCAGCAACTGCGCGGCAAAGCCGGTGTCACCCGCTACGAGGTCGACAACCTCGGCCGCGTCATGGGCGAGGCCCAGAGCGACCCGGCCGAGCCCGGCGCCAACCTCGTCACCAGCATCGACGCCCGCGTCCAGCGCGTCGCCGAGTACGAGCTGAACAAAGCGATGAAGGACGCCCGCAAGGAGTTCGACAAGAACACCGGCGAAAACTACAAGGCGGACTCCGGCGCCGTGGTGGTGATGGAGTCCAAGACGGGCCGCATCGTCTCCATGGCGTCCAACCCGGCGTACGACCCGAACGCCTGGGTCGGCGGCATCTCCGCCAAGGACTACGCGAAGCTCACCGGCAAGAAGTCCAACTACCCACTGCTGAACAGGGCGATCCAGGGCCAGTCCGCCCCCGGCTCCGTCTTCAAGGTCATCCCGACGGCCGCCGCGATCAAGGCCGGCTACCCCTTCGACGGCCCGTACCAGTGCTCCAGCTCGTACAACATCGGCAGCCAGGTCTTCAAGAACTTCGAGTCCAAGGGGTACGGCCCGATCTCGCTGGGCCGCGCGCTCGAGGTCTCCTGCGACACCGTCTTCTACCGGCTCTCGCACGAGGAGTGGAAGCGGGACGGCGGCACCAAGCCGAAGAAGAACGCCAACGACTGGTTCTACAAGACGGCCCACCAGTTCGGCCTCGGCAAGGAGACGGGCATCGACCTCCCGAACGAGGTCACAGGGCGTGTCCCGGACCGCCAGTGGAAGCAGGCCTACTGGAAGGCCAACAAGGACTCCTGGTGCAAGACCGGCAAGAAGAGCGGCGACTACGCCGAGCGCATCGCGTACGAGAACTGCCTCGAAGGCAACAGGCTGCGCGCCGGTGACTCCGTCAACTACTCCATCGGCCAGGGCGACACCCTCGTCACGCCGATCCAGATGGCCACCATCTACTCGGCGATCTCCAACGGCGGCACCATGTACGACCCGACCGTCGGCAAAGCGATCGTCAGCGCCGACGGCAGGAGCATCCAGGAGATCGCCCCGAAGTCGCACGGCAAGCTGCCGATGTCGAAGCAGACGCTCGGCGCGATAGACGAAGCCCTCGAGGGAGTCGCCACCCGCGGTACGGCCGCCTGGCGCTTCGCCGATGTCGGCTGGCCGCAGGACAAGATCCCGATGCACGCCAAGACGGGTACCGCCGAGGTCTACGGCAAGCAGACCACCTCATGGTTCACCACGTACACCGAGGACTACACCGTCGTCATGACCATCTCCCAAGGTGGTACGGGCTCCGGCGCCTCCGGCCCCGCCGTGCGCAACATCTACGACGCGCTGTACGGCGTCTCCGACGACGGCGAGATCGACAAGAAGAAGGCCCTGCTGCCCGAGCCGCAGAAGAGCCTGCCGAAGATTCAGCCGGACGGTTCGATCGACGCCCCGAAGATCGGGAAGTATGTGCCGCAGGAGGAGCAGGAGGCCGAGAGCCAGCAGGCGGCGACCGGCGACGATCCGGCCGCCACGGTGCCCTCGCCGAACACCGGCACCAACCGCGACACCCGACGGCGCGATGCCCGACGGGGCACCGGCCGCCGCAGGAAGAGGCGGAGGAGCACCACATGACCGGCGCGAACGGCTTCTCCGTCTCCGGCTACGGGCCCCAACGCTCCACCTGGGCACGGCTGCTCGCCCGCGACTCGCTGGCGCGCCGCCTCGACTGGCCGATACTGCTCTCGGCCATCGCCCTCTCGTTGATCGGCGCGGCCCTCGTCTACTCGGCGACCCGCAACCGCACCGAGCTCAACCAGGGCGACCCGTACTACTTCCTGTTCCGGCACCTGCTCAACACGGGCATCGGCTTCGCCCTGATGATCGGCACCGTCTGGCTGGGCCACCGCACGCTGCGTGGGGCCGTGCCGATCCTGTACGGCATCTCGGTGTTCCTGATCCTGCTGGTGCTGACCCCGCTCGGCGCCACGATCAACGGCTCGCACGCGTGGATCAAGCTGCCCGGCGGATTCTCGCTGCAGCCCTCGGAGTTCGTGAAGATCACGATCATCCTCGGTATGGCGATGCTGCTGGCTGCGCGGGTCGACGCAGGTGACAAGCCCCACCCCGACCATCGCACGGTCCTGCAGTCCCTGGGCCTGGCCACCGTGCCGATACTGATCGTCCTGCTCATGCCCGACCTCGGCTCGGTCATGGTGATGGTGATCATCGTGCTCGGCGTACTGCTCGCCTCCGGCGCCTCCAACCGCTGGGTGTTCGGCCTCATGGGCACGGGTGCCGCGGGCGCGATCGCGGTCTGGCAGCTCGGGGTCCTCGACGAGTACCAGATCAACCGCTTCGCCGCCTTCGCCAACCCCGAGCTCGATCCGGCCGGCGTCGGCTACAACACCAACCAGGCCCGCATCGCGATCGGTTCGGGCGGACTGTTCGGTACCGGGCTGGGCAACGGCTCGCAGACGACCGGCCAGTTCGTCCCCGAACAGCAGACGGACTTCGTCTTCACGGTCGCGGGCGAGGAGTTGGGCTTCATCGGCGCCGGCTTGATCATCCTGCTGCTGGGCATCGTCCTGTGGCGCGCCTGCCGTATCGCTCGCGAGACGACCGAGCTGTACGGCACGATCGTCGCCGCCGGGATCATCGCCTGGTTCGGGTTCCAGTCCTTCGAGAACGTGGGCATGACGCTGGGGATCATGCCGGTGGCCGGACTGCCGCTGCCCTTCGTGTCGTACGGGGGGTCGTCGATGTTCGCGGTGTGGGTGGCTGTGGGGTTGTTGCAGTCGATCCGGGTGCAGCGGCCGATGTCGGCGTAGGCGCTCCGCTGGAGGGGCCGTTCGAAGCTGGGGGTTCGTCGTGGCTTGTCACAGCCCCGCGCCCTGAAGGGGCGCGGGGCGAGTGCGTTGGCAGGGGTGTCGTCGGAAGCGCGAAGTAACGTCTGGAAGAACGTTAAATGTGTCTCAGATGTCGAGTGCATGCCCTTTGAGGGCTGCCCCCGATGCGGAATCGTGACTAGATTCAGTCCATGGCGGACACAAAGCGGGAGATCGAGCGTAAGTACGAAGCCGGTGAGAGTGCTGGGCTTCCCGATCTGAGCGGCGTCAGCGGCGTCGCGAGCGTCATAGACAAGGGTCTCGCCGAACTCGACGCGACGTACTACGACACGGCCGACCAGCGGCTCGCCGAGGCGTCCATCACGCTGCGCCGCCGTACCGGAGGCGATGACGCGGGCTGGCATCTGAAGCTGCCGGTCTCCGACGGCGTACGCGACGAGATCCGCGCCCCGTTGTCCGACGCCCTGCCCCGCAGTCTCGCCGGACTCGTCCGCTCCCGGGTGCGCGACGCCGAACTGCTCGCCCTTGTACGGCTCCAGTCCGCGCGCGACGTCCGCCACCTCGTCGACGCCTCCGGCGGTCTGCTCGCCGAGGTCAGCGTCGACCGCGTACACGCCGAGCGGCTCAGCGGCGGCGACGGAAGCACCGACTGGACCGAGATCGAGGTGGAGCTGGCCGACGACGGCGATCCCGCCTTCCTCGACAAGGTCGAGAAGAAGCTCCGCAAGGCCGGGATCAGCCGCTCCAAGTCCGCCTCCAAACTGGCCAGAGCGCTGGCCGAGACCGGGAAACAGGCGGAGACCGGGAAACAGGCGGAGACCGGGAAACAGGCCGAGACCGGGAAGACCAAGCAGACCAAGCAGGGGGGTCGGAAGAAGCCCAAGGTTGTCGTGACCGCGGAGCCCGAGCCGCCCACCGCGGGCGACCACGTCCTCGCGTACGTACGCGCCCAACGCGACGCGATCGTCGAACTCGACCCGGCCGTACGGCGCGACGTATACGACTCCGTGCACCGGATGCGCGTCGCCACCCGCCGGCTGCGCAGCAGCTTCCGCTCGTACGGGAAGGTCCTGGACCGGGCCGTCACCGACCCGATCGGCGATGAACTCAAGTGGCTGGCAGGGGAGTTGGGAGTCGACCGCGACCAGGAGGTGCTGACCGAGCGGCTGACGGCGGCTCTCGACGAACTGCCGCGCACCCTGTTCGCGGGCCCTGTCCGCACCCGCCTGCGCACCTGGGCGCACGCCCGGCGCGGTGGTTCGCGCCGCCGGCTGATCGCGGTACTGGACGGAAAGCGGTACCTGGACCTGCTTGCCACCCTCGACTCCCTGGTCGCCGAACCGCCGCTCCTCAAGGCCGCCGCGGGCCCGCCCGACAGGGTGATCGGCAAGGCCGTCCGCAGCGACTTCGCGAAGCTGTCCGCCCTGGTGGTCCAGGCCATCGACGCACCTCCCGGCACGGACCGCGACCTCGCGATCCACGAGGCCCGCAAGAAGGCCAAGCGCACGCGGTACGCGGCGGAGGCAGCCACCAAGGCGCTCAGCGAACCCGCCGTCGACCTGGTCAGATCGATGAAGTCCCTCCAGGGCCTCCTCGGCGACCACCAGGACAGCGTGATGACCCGCCTCTCGCTGCGCGACCTCGCCACCCAGGCCCACGCGGCGGGCGAGAGTTCCTTCACATACGGGGTGCTCTACGGCAGGGAGGAGCAGCGCGCGGCGGACGTCGAGCGGGCACTGCCGGAAGCCTGGACGACGATTTTCGCCGCGGCCGGGGGGCTCGTGGGGACGCGTTAGTCTTGAGGGTCACCCCTGTCAGCTCACGAAGGTCCCCACCACGATGTCTGTCGAGTCGGTCTTCCCACAGCTCGAGGCCCTGCTGCCGCATGTGCAGAAGCCGATCCAGTACGTAGGCGGTGAGCTCAACTCCACCGTCAAGGATTGGGACAGCTCCGACGTCCGCTGGGCGCTCATGTACCCCGACGCGTACGAGGTCGGACTGCCCAACCAGGGCGTGCAGATCCTCTATGAGGTGCTCAACGAGCGCGAGGGCGTGCTCGCCGAGCGCACGTACAGCGTGTGGCCGGACCTCGAGGAGCTGATGCGGGAGCACGGCGTCCCGCAGTTCACGGTGGACAGCCACCGCCCGGTTCGCGCGTTCGACGTGCTCGGGCTCAGCTTCTCCACGGAGCTCGGCTACACGAACATGCTGACGGCCCTGGACCTCGCGGGCATCCCGCTGGAGTCGAAGGACCGGGGTCTCGACGACCCGATCGTGCTCGCCGGAGGCCACGCCGCCTTCAACCCCGAGCCGATTGCCGACTTCCTCGACGCGGCGATCATCGGCGACGGTGAGCAGGCCGTGCTCGACATGACGGAGATCATCCGCGCCTGGAAGGCGGAGGGGCGGCCGGGCGGCCGCGAGGAGGTCCTGTTCCGCCTCGCGAAGACCGGCAACGTCTACATCCCGGCGTTCTACGACGTGGAGTACCTGCCGGACGGCCGCATCGGACGGGTCGTACCGAACAAGTCCGGTGTCCCGTGGCGGGTGTCCAAGCACACCGTCATGGACCTGGACGAGTGGCCGTACCCGAAGCAGCCGCTGGTGCCTCTGGCGGAGACGGTCCATGAGCGTATGTCGGTGGAGATCTTCCGCGGCTGTACGCGCGGCTGCCGCTTCTGCCAGGCGGGCATGATCACGCGCCCGGTGCGCGAGCGCTCGATCACGGGTATCGGCGAGATGGTCGACAAGGGCCTGAAGGCGACCGGCTTCGAGGAGGTCGGCCTTCTCTCCCTGTCCTCCGCGGACCACTCCGAGATCGGCGACATCGCGAAGGGCCTGGCGGACCGGTACGAGGAGGACAAGGTCGGCCTGTCGCTGCCGTCCACCCGGGTCGACGCCTTCAACATCGACCTGGCGAACGAGCTCACTCGTAACGGCCGCAGGTCGGGCCTGACCTTCGCGCCCGAAGGCGGTTCGGAACGCATCCGCAAGGTCATCAACAAGATGGTCTCGGAGGAGGACCTGATCCGCACGGTCGCCACCGCCTACGGCAACGGCTGGCGCCAGGTGAAGCTCTACTTCATGTGCGGCCTGCCGACGGAGACCGACGACGACGTCATGCAGATCGCCGACATGGCGACGCGCGTGATCCAGAAGGGCCGCGAGGTCTCGGGCCAGAACGACATCCGCTGCACGGTGTCGATCGGCGGCTTCGTCCCCAAGCCCCACACCCCCTTCCAGTGGGCCCCGCAGCTCTCGGCCGAGGAGACGGACGCCCGTCTCGAGAAGCTCCGCGACAAGATCCGCGGCGACAAGAAGTACGGCCGCTCCATCGGCTTCCGCTACCACGACGGCAAGCCCGGCATCGTCGAAGGCCTGCTCTCGCGTGGCGACCGCCGCATCGGCGCCGTCATCCGTGCCGTCTACGAGGACGGCGGCCGCTTCGACGGCTGGCGTGAGCACTTCTCGTACGACCGCTGGATGCAGTGCGCCGACAAAACGCTGCCCGCGTACGGCGTGGACGTCGACTGGTACACCACTCGCGAGCGTACGTACGAGGAGGTTCTCCCCTGGGACCACCTCGACTCCGGCCTCGACAAGGACTGGCTCTGGGAGGACTGGCAGGACGCCCTCGACGAGACGGAGGTCGAGGACTGCCGCTGGACGCCGTGCTTCGATTGTGGCGTGTGCCCGCAGATGGACACTTGGCCACAAGTAAGTAACAGCGGGAAGAAGCTGCTGCCGCTGACGGTCAAGAACGCTGCGACCAGCGGGCACGGGCACTGAGGTGAGTGAGGCGCTGCGGCGCATCGTAGAGGCCCTGGGGGACGGCAGCGAGGAAGAGGCGGCTGCCGTCCTCAAGGCGCTCGGGGCCCAGCGTGGGCGGGAGCGGATCGTGCGGGAGGCGCCGAGAACGCCCCTGCCGCCCCCTGGGGGCTCGACGAGTGTCCATTCCGAGGTGGAGTGGGTCTGAGGCTTGGCGGCCTGGGAGAGAGCTGTACTCGGTGGTTGTCGTCTGAGTCCCGAAAGAACTCTGGCGCAGTCCGCACGCCGTCAGCGAGAAGGCGGATTTTCCCCGCGGTGGCGGCAGGGGAGGCAGCTGCGCTGACCTGCCAGCTAGCCGCGATCGAGCGGCAAGCGGGCGCCCCGCTGATGCCGCGATGCGAGCCGCCTCCCTGGCGAGAAGTCCCTGCGCCAGCACGGCCGCATCGAGATCGCCCAATATCAGGGTCGTGCGCGCGATCCGCGCTGTCCACTTGGGCTGGCCATACGAACCGGGAGGTGCGTTCCGCCCCGAAGGCGGAGACTGATTACAGAGAGAGGAGGCAGGATCATGGATGCTCAGGGCGACTGGACGAGTACCGCGCGCGGTATGTGGCTTTGGCCGGTGGCGATCCTGGTCGGCTTCCCAATCGGGGGACTTGTCGCAGACCTCGTCGTTGACGGAGTCGATTCCGTGGGAGCTGCGCTCGCTGCTGGTCTCATCGCGGGCGCAATCATCGGAGCGGCGGAGTGGTTCGCTTTGCGGCAGTGGGTCTCCTGGCTCTGGATCCCGGCGACGAGTGTGGGAATGGCCGTGGGCCTGGCCGCAGGAGCGGCTCTGGCCGACTATGGAATCGATCGAGGAGACGTCGTCCTCATCGGTGCCGTGACCGGCGTCGGTGTAGGGGCGTTGCAGGCGCTGGTGCTCGCACGACGCCGAATCCCTGGCGCGTTGTGGTGGGGATTGCGAACCCGCCTGCCTGGGCGCTTGGCTGGCTCGTGACGTCGTACGTGATCACGACAAACGTCGATGAGCGATTCCCGAACTTCGGGGCGAGCGGAGCGCTCGTATTCGGACTGCTGACCTGGCTGCTCCTTGCGGTGCTGTTCCGGGCGGCGGCGCCCGAAGTCCGGGGGATGGCGGCACGGTGAACGTGTCTCCCGATTGGTCCAAGCGTCGCCCGTAGCACGTCTGACCCGCCCCATGACGGGAGCACCGTTGGCATGCGGCGGCCCACGCTCGACGGCTTTCGCGGTGCTGGGGCCATGGACACGACCATTCAGATCGGCCCGACGGGCAGGAAGCTGCTGCCGCTGACGGTCAAGAACGGTGCGGCTGCGACCAGCGGACACGCTCACTGACGTGAGTGAGGCGTTGCGGCGCGTCGTCGGTGCGCCGGCGGGGTGACCGAGGACGAGGTTGTCGCCGCGCTGGAGCGGGTGGACGTACCGACCAGGCGGCGGCAGCCTCCCGTGCGGGAGTCGGGATGGCGTTCGTCGGCGCGTTCTGACACAGGGCAGCGCTGGGGCGTTTCCCGGCCACGGCCGCGGCGACGGCCGCGGGCTGCGGCGCACTTGGGCGATGGCCGGGGCCTACGGAGTGAACAGATCCGCCAGATAGGTCGGTTTGGCCTCGATCTCCGCATAGCGCCCGGTCTCCTTCGACCAAGCGATGTTCCCAGCGGTGAGCGCGTGGAAGTCTCTGACACAGCGCAGCGCGTCGTCGACGACATCGTCGGCGAGGCCGGAACGCGTCAGCCGCCCGGGCAGGACCTGCTCGAGATCGAGGATGCGCTGGACGTATCCGGCCTGCATTACGGCCACTCGCTCCGCCGCCTCCTGGAGGCTGCACCGGTGATGATGGCCGATCACCGTGACGGCATTGAACGCATAGTCATGCGCGAGTTCCTTGGGCAGCGAGTAGAGGTCGTTGATGCAGGCATTCGCGTAGATCACCGCCTCCCGCATGTCCGCGAAGGCCGGGTTCGCGTGCAGTTGGTCGGACAGGTCCACACCGGTACCGATTTCCATCAGGTCCAGGACGGCGTCGAACGCGAACGATGCGCGGCGGTGGGTGAGATATTGCTGCAGGCCAGGTACGCGCCCTTCCTCTCGATGAATCATCTCGGCCCGATAGCTGTCGAAATACCACAACAGGTGCGGGACAAATCTTCGCTGCCATATGGAAGAACGGACAGCCGTCGTACGGCGCCACAGATCGGCCAGGGAACGCGTCAGTCGCCCAGCCGTAACGGTTCCGTCGAAGACGGCGAACAGCGGCCCGAACGCCTCCCGCCACCGCGCTGGCTGGTAACCGCGCACCGGGTCGTCGTCGAACTGGTCGTCCAACTGGAACAGCCATGCGTTCCACTGGGTGATCAGCGTCAGCGCTTCCCGTGAGGCGTTCGGGCACAACCACGCGGTGAGCCGGTCCACACGAGTGCGTTGCACATGCTGACGTGCCTCCTCGGTGGGCACCAGACCGAACTCGTCCAGCCACGCGTCAGCGGCCGCCGTGGCCTCCTGGAGTTCCGGATTGAGCGCTGCCGGTACGGGTATGTAGAGGTCCGGAATCCGGAAATTGTCCATACGTCAGCTCGCTTCTCGGTAAATCTCTGCCATTCGCGACATCCAGCGACGTTGCCGATGCGGCATGCCCAAGGCACGCATGGAGTATGACCGGACAGTTCCAGCCACCGACGTAAATTACCCTGCCTGCAGACGGCGTTCGACAGAGGTCTCGTTTCTTCGGCGCTCATTGCCCTGCGCGGGGCAGCATCACAGACCGGGCGAATTCGGTCGGCCGCTGATGCAAGTACCCAGCGATCCAAGCCTGTTGTGAACAGGCCGGGTCAGGACCGGGTCAGCGGCGGCGGACGGGCCGGTTCAGACGAGCCAGGAGCAGAGCGACGTCGTCGCCCAGGCCGTGAGCCTTCTGCGTACCGGCGAGGAGGTCGTCGACAACGGTCTCCAGGTCCGCCGTGGGAGCGCCTCGCAGACCCCGGAGAAACCTCTCGTAGCCCTGGTCGATGTCCTTGTTCACGGCCTCGAGCAGGCCGTCGGTGGTCAGCGCGAGCACGCTGCCGGGAGCGATGCGCAGGCGGGTGGTCGGGTACCGCTGCTCTCGGTCGATCCCCAGGGGGAGACCGCCGGGGACCTCCAGGAGGCGCGGCGGCTTGCGGGGCGTGATCAGCGCTGGGGCCGGATGACCCGCCCGGCAGACCTGGAGCGTTCCGTCGGAGGGGTTGAGTGCTAGGTAACAGCATGTGGCGAACAGGGCCCTGTCCGGGTCGGTGTTCAGCTCGGCCAGCAGGCGGTTGGTGCGTTCCAGGACGGCCGCGGGCGGGTGTCCTTCGTTCGCGTAGGCATGCACGGCGGTACGCAGCCGCCCCATGAGAGACGCGGCGTGCACGCTGTGTCCCTGCACATCTCCTATGACCAGAGCCACGCCGCCGTCGGGCAGGCTGATGGCGTCGTACCAGTCGCCACCGATCCACATGCCGGAGGTGGCGGCCTGGTAGCGGGCGGCGATGGTGACACCCGGCGCCGTGAGCGGCCCGCGCGGCAGCATGCCACGCTGGAGCTCGGTGGCGAGTGCGTGTTCCGACTCGTACATGCCAGCCCGCTCCAGTGACTGGGCGAGCAGTCCCATGGTGGCGACCAGGAGGGCCCGCTCCTCGGGCAGGAATTCCTGAGGCTCGGGGAAACTGGCGAGGCAGGAACTGACACGGCCATGTGAGTCCGTGAGCGGCAGTGCCGCCCACGCCTGTGAGGTCGACTGCGCGAGCGGTGCCAGATGCGGATAAGCGGTGATCAGTGCGTCCGCGGAGCCGATGAGAACGGGCCCCCTGCGGTCGAGTGACTCCTCCACGAGTGTGCGGGCCGCGGCGTCGAGGACTCGCAGGGAGTCCTCACCCTGCTCGTCCTCGGCGCACGAGGCGACGACGGTCAACCGGTTCCCCTCCGGGGCGATCACCGCCAGCGCGTCCGCTCCGAAGGTACGCAATCCTGCCTGTGTAGCGGCCATGATGTCCTTGACCGTCACCGCGGCGGCCAGGGCCGCGGTCAGCTCCCGCATCCAGCGGTCACGGGTGGCGCGCTCGTACAACCGCCGCTTCTCCGCCTCGTGGCGTTCATGGACGGCCGTGGTGTCCATGACCACTCCGACCATACGGGCCGGCAGCCCGTCGGCGCCGGGCAGGACGCGGCCCCGGGCTTCCAGGGACCGGAGCTGGCCGCCGTCGGAGGTGACGCGGTACTCGATCTGGTAGTTGCCGCAGGATTGCGCTATCAGTCCCAAGGCATCGCGCACATCGGCCAGATCGGACTCGTGTACCGCGGCCAGGAAGCTCGAGATGTCCGAGGGGCCGTTCTCGGGCATGCCGTGCAGCGCGAGGGTGATCGGATCGCAGCTCACCTCGCCTGTGGCGATCTCCCAGGAGAAGAATCCCGCCTGCACGATGCTCGCGCTGGCCTGGAAGTCGCCGGGATTGGACTCGTCTTCCCGGAATACGGCAGTACGCACCGACCCGACGTCTTTCACTAGATCTCCCTGCCGCGGCGTGAACTACTGCCCTCCGAGGGGCTAACGGTTCTCAACCGGATGGGCCACGCACCGTGGTGGGTGGCCGATGGAAACCAGCCAGTGGGACGACTTGAGAGCCTACGGGACTGCGACACCATTCCCTCCCAGAGGTGAACGGGGTTCTCGCAGCGGAGTGTGCCCCCGCTCTTCCAGGGAAGATCGCCTGACCGACCCGACTGTGGCCGGATCGTGCGCATGCTAGTTGACTTTCCGGATCTTGCGCTAGACACCCCACCCGGCAGACCGCGTCGGCCGGGCATGCGAATGCGTTCCTCCGCCAGGACCATGCCGGTCGCTGAACGCGCGGCACAGGTGGGCCATGGTGGAGCGCCCACCGCCTCGTCTCGGGCGCCGAGATGGGCGCCCTGACCCGTACGAATCGGGCCTTGCCCCGACCGACCTGGACGAGTCTTGGAGACCGCGGAGCACAGCAACCGCGCGCCCACCGCCAACCGTCAACCACACTCAGTGACCGAGTGCACAGCCCTACGGTCCTCAATGCCCCGGCTGATAGCTCGCGAGGAAGGGGTCTGGGTCCGGCGGCTTCGCTGATCGAGGCAACGGCTGGCGCCATGCCTTGGCGAGGTGGTTGTACGTAGTTGCTCGCCCTGCCATGGACACGACCATCCAGGTCGGGCCTACGGGGAAGAAGCTGCTGCCGCTGACGGTGGTCAAGTAGGACGAGGCGAGGGCCCGGCCGCCGGCGGAAATGCCGTGGCCGGGCCCTCGTGCGTCGCGGCACAATGAGGCGATGCCACAGCTCGTCAGCCCTGATTCCAGGTTCCGTGTCTCCTTCCTGGATGCCGTGCGGGAGAGCGTCGCCGAGGACGAGTACTTCGGGGACACGCTCAAGCGGGAACTCGCCGTGTACGGCGACACCTGGCACGAGCCGGACGGCTTCGTGCGCTACGTGGCCGCGATCCGCGAGGAGGAGCACGCCACGGCCATGCTCCGCGAGGTCCTGCCGTACGCGCGGGCCGTCGGCCTCGACCGAGTGCTCGTCACCTGTGACACCACCAACGTCGGTTCGCGCAAGGTCATCGAGGCCAATGGTGGAGAGTTCGAGGACGAGCGGGGCGGGAAGCTGAGGTTCTGGATCCGTACGGGGTGCTGATGCGTCTTCGTCGGCATGGACCTGGAAAAGCCGCCGGCCGTGACGCCCGCACCGCGGCAGTACGAGATGAAGCCCGCGACCGGGCCGCAGCAGGACGCGGCGCCCGAGGGGTGTCTCGTGGTCGCGATCCGGATACCCGTGCGGATCGTCGTGCTCGTGCTGGTTGTGCCCGTACGGATGGTGTGGGACGCGCTTGTGGTGAGCGGGCGTTTCCTGAGGGACACGGTGTTCCGGCCGCTGGGGCGGGCGGTCATGTGGGTGCTCGCGCCCGTCGGGCGGGCGGTTGTGACCGTTCTGGGGTGGCTGGCCAAGCTGGTGTTTGTGTGGCCTTGGGTGGGGCTGTGGCGGTACGTCGTCGTGCCCCTCGGGCGAGGGCTGGGGTGGCTCGGGCATGCGCTGCTCGTCGTGCCGGTCGTGTGGCTGTACGCACGGGTGCTGACGCCCCTCGGGCACGGGATCGTGGCGGCGCTGCAGGGGATAGGGACCGGGTGCGCCTGGCTGTGGCGGGTGCTGGTGGTCGCTCCGGCGGGGTGGCTGTACGCACGCGTGCTCGCGCCGAGCGGGTGGGGGATCGCCTGGGTGGCGCGGGGTGTCGCGGCCGGGGTGGCGTGGGTGGCGCTGAGGTTGTGGGCGGGGATCGCCTGGGTCGGCCTGGGCGTGTGGTCCGGTGTGACATGGGTGTGCCGCGGGGTGTGGGCGGGCGTGACGTGGGTGTGCCGCGGGGTGTGGGCGGGCGTGACCTGGGTGTGCCGCGGCGTCTGGGCAGGTGTCGCATGGGTTGCTCGCGGTGTGTGGATCGGTCTGGCGTGGGTCGGAGGCGGTCTGTGGGCCGGTGTGACGTGGGCCGGGCGTGGGCTCTGGGCGGGGGTGACCTGGGTTGCGATGGTCGTCGGGACCTTGCTGCGGTGGGTCTTCGTCGTGCCGGCCGTTGCCCTGTGGCGTTGGGTGTTCGTGCCGGTCGGTCGGGCGATCGCCGTCGTCGCGCGCGAGATCGGCACGGCGATCGGGCACGCATGGCGGGTCGCCGGGTATGTGTCGCTCGCCGTGGGGCGGTTCCTGGGGCGGCTCTTCCGGTGGATCTTCGTGGAGCCGGTGCGGTGGGTGTACAAGAGCGTGCTCACGCCCGTCGGACATGTCGTACGGGACGCGATCTGGCGGCCCGCCGCCGAGGCCGCGCGCAGCGTGGGGCGCGGCGCCCGGCAGGCCCTGACCAGCGCTCGCGAGACCGCTCGGCAGACCCGGGCCGACATCCGGCGGATGCTCTTCGGAGCGCCCCCGGAACCCGAGCCGGTGCCCTTGGCCAAGGGACTCCGGGAACCCACGGTGCTCCCTGCGCGTACTCTGGAGGGTAGGTCCGGACGCGACGACCTGTCCCCGCCGAGGCGGGGGTGATCCGGACGGGGCGACGCCGGAAGGCGTCATCCGCCGCCAGTCCCGCTCACGCGGGGGCGACGAGGTCCACCGCACGTCCACGGGGCGGTGCAGCACGTACCGCCTCACAGCGAGGAGAAGAACCACTGGGCAAGCGACAGCCCGAAGGCCCGCCGCCCGCACCCGCGGTGCAGCGCGTACGCCTGCGCTACACCAAGCGCGGCCGCCTCCGGTTCACCAGCCACCGTGACTTCCAGCGCGCCTTCGAGCGTGCGCTGCGCCGTGCCGAGGTGCCGATGGCGTACTCGGCGGGGTTCACACCGCACCCGAAGGTGTCGTACGCCAATGCCGCACCCACCGGCACGGGCAGCGAGGCCGAGTACCTGGAGATCGCGCTCACCGAAGCGCGCGATCCCGACCAGCTGCGGGCGCTCCTCGACGAGTCGTTGCCTGCCGGGCTCGACATCGTCGACGCGGTCGAGGCCCGTACGTCGGGACTCGCCGACCGGCTCACGGCCTCCGTCTGGGAGCTGCGCCTCGACGGCGTGGCACTCGCGGACGCCGAGCGCGCAGTCGACGCCTTCATGAAGGCCGAGACCGTCGAGGTCCAGCGCAAGATGAAGAACGGCATGCGCACCTTCGACGCCCGCGCCGCGGTCGCGAGCCTGGAGGCGCAGAGTGCCGAGCCTGAGACGCAGAGTCCACAGCCTGATAGGCCGACCGACCAGCCCTGTGCGATACTGCGGCTGGTTGTTCGGCACGTGACGCCTGCCGTACGACCCGACGACGTCCTGTCCGGTCTCCGAGCTGTGGCCGACCTGGCGCCGCCGGTCCCCGCAGCGGTGACCAGGCTGGCGCAGGGGCTTTTCGATGAAGAGACCGGCACGGTGACCGACCCGCTCGCGCCCGACCGCGAGGCAGTGGCAGCCGCCCCACTCATGGCCGCAGCCACCGCCGCCGCGACGGCGTCGGCGTAAGGAAGGTCCCGCGTAAGGACGGACGTCGTAGCGCCGCCCTCGTACTCGGGAGCCACCTGGGTCGGGCAGCGCACCGACCACAAGACTTTCGCCAGGCCGTACGCAACACGGCGTACGGAACCGGCGAGACAGAACACAGAGAGCTCCCGAGCGGCGCCCGCGCCCCGGACGGCGGCACCGCGCATCGCGCGAGCCGCGGACGTCACCGGTACAGCCGGACCAGGTGCGGCGCCCGGGAGCCTGACGGGAGATCCACCCGCATGCTCGAGCCGAACGAACCCGCTGAGGGTCCCGAGAACAACACCCCCAGCGACACCTTGCCGCCACGTCGGCGCCGTCGCGCCGCCTCCCGTGCCGCGGGGCCGCCCGCGGGGACGTCCGAGTCCGGTGCCGTGGCCGAGACCACGGCACCGGCCATACCGCCGGTGAGCTCCGCCGATCTCGCGGCGGAGGAGCCGGAGGAGATCGCGGCGACCTCTGAGACGGCTGTGGCCGCCGAGACGATTGCCGCCGACGAGACAGCAGCCGCGGCTGCGGCGTCCGCTGTCGCTCCGGCCGCGGAGGAGTCCGCGCCGACCGAGACCCCTGCGCCCGCTGAGGCCGTCCCTGCCGTGGAGGAGCCCGCCGGGCGTACGCGCCGTCGTGCGACACGTCGTGCTTCCGCCCCCGCTGGTGCGCCCGAGGCAAGCGTCGTCGCTGCCGCAGCACCGGCTGTCGAGGAGCCGGATGCCGAGACGGCCGCCCCCGCGGCTGCCGACGCCGAGCCTGCCGTCGGTGAGGCCGCGCCTGCCGGGCGTACGCGCCGTCGTGCGACGCGTCGTGTGACCGCACCGGCCGCTGCGCCTGAGCCGGCCGATGCCGAGGCCCCGGCCTCGTCCCCGGCTGCTGCGGAGCCCGCGGCCGAGACCGCCGCCCCCGCCGCTTCCGCGTCGGCCGGTGCGCCTGAGTCGCCTGCTGCCGAGGTTCCGGCTGCCGAGGTAGCGACCGCCGCCGAAGACACGGAAGACGCCGAAGCGGAGCCCACCGTGGGTGACGCCGCGCCTGCCGGGCGTACGCGCCGTCGCGCCACGCGTCGCGTCTCGGCTCCCGCCGGTGCGCCCGAGGCCGGCGAGGCCGCCGACAGTGCAGCCCCCGCCGCCGACACCCCACAGACCACCCCCGAGCCGCTCACCGAGCCCGCCGCCGTAGTCGAGCCGGAGCAGACCACCGAGACCGAGGACATCGCCCCGCGCCGTGCGCGCCGTCGCGCCACGCGGCGTGCCGTTGCGCCTGCCGGTGCGCCCGAGGCCGCCGAGGCGGAGCCCACCGCCGAGGCCGTTGTCCATGACGAGCGCAGGGAGGCCCCTGTGGCCGCTGCCGAGACCGACCAGACCACCGCCCCCGAGCCGGAGGCCACCCCCGAGCCGGCGGAGGACGCCGCCCCGCGTCGTACGCGGCGTCGTGCCACCCGTAAGACCGCCGCCGGCGGCTTTGCCGCGCCGGCCCCCGACAAGAAGCAGGCCGAGGAAGAAGAGTCCGCGCAGCCGCCCGCGCGTCCCGCTGTCGCCGTCTTCCAGGCGCCCGTCTTCACCGAGCCGATGTTCCAGACGCCGGAGCGCGCGGCAGCCGCCGCCGCTGCCGAGGCCGAGGAGGACGAGGACGAGGACGTCGCCGAGACGGCGGCCCCGGAGCCCGTCGAGGAGGAGACCGGTCCGCGTCGGCGCCGTCGCCGCAAGGCGGCTGAGGAGCCCGCGGAGACTCCCGAGGCCGAGGAGTCCGCTGAGGAAGAGGGCGACGAGACCGAGGAGACCGGCTCGCGTCGTCGGCGCCGTCGCGGTGGCCGTAGGCGTCGCCGGGGCGAGAACGCCGAGCAGGACGGCGAGGCTTCGGAGAGCGAGGAGACCGTCTCCGAGCAGGCCTCCCAGGACACCGAGGACACTGAGGACACCGACGAGCAGGCCGAGGACGACGCTCAGGAGCAGCGCGAGGAGCGCGAGGAGTCCGGCGGTTCCAGCAGCAGCCGTCGCCGCCGGCGCCGTCGGCGTCGTGCCGGTGACGCGCCCGTCGAGGCCGAGCCGAGCGACGGCGACCCCGAGCGCACGGTCGTCAAGGTCCGCGAGCCCCGCCCGAAGGCCGAGCCGTCCGACGAGGTGCAGTCCATCAAGGGCTCGACCCGTCTGGAGGCCAAGAAGCAGCGCCGCCGTGAAGGCCGCGAGCAGGGCCGCCGCCGGGTGCCGATCATCACCGAGGCCGAGTTCCTGGCGCGCCGCGAGGCCGTCGAGCGCGTGATGGTGGTCCGGCAGAACGGCGACCGTACGCAGATCGGCGTACTCGAGGACAACGTGCTCGTGGAGCACTACGTCAACAAGGAGCAGTCGACCTCGTACGTCGGCAATGTCTACCTGGGCAAGGTCCAGAACGTACTGCCGTCGATGGAGGCCGCCTTCATCGACATCGGCAAGGGACGCAACGCGGTCCTGTACGCCGGTGAGGTCAACTTCGAGGCGCTGGGCATGGCGAATGGCCCGCGGCGTATCGAGACCGCCCTCAAGTCCGGCCAGTCGGTCCTCGTACAGGTCACGAAGGACCCGATCGGGCACAAGGGCGCGCGCCTGACCAGCCAGGTCTCGCTGCCGGGCCGCTATCTCGTATACGTCCCCGAGGGCTCCATGACGGGGATCAGCCGCAAGCTCCCGGACACCGAGCGCGCCCGCCTGAAGACCATCCTCAAGAAGATCGTCCCCGAGGACGCGGGCGTCATCGTGCGCACCGCAGCCGAGGGCGCGAGCGAGGACGAGCTGCGCCGTGACGTCGAGCGGCTGCAGGCGCAGTGGGAGGACATCCAGAAGAAGGCGAAGGGCGGCGGCAACGCCCCGACGCTGCTGTATGGCGAGCCGGACATGACCGTCCGCGTCGTGCGCGACATCTTCAACGAGGACTTCACCAAGGTCATCGTCAGCGGCGGCGAGGCCTGGGAGACCATCCACGGATACGTCGCCCATGTCGCCCCCGACCTGGCCGAGCGTCTGCAGAAGTGGACGAGCGAGGTCGACGTCTTCGCGTCGTACCGGATCGACGAACAGCTCGCCAAGGCGCTGGACCGCAAGGTCTGGCTGCCGAGCGGCGGTTCGCTGGTGATCGACAAGACCGAAGCGATGATCGTGATCGACGTCAACACCGGCAAGTTCACCGGTCAGGGCGGCAACCTCGAAGAGACCGTGACCAGGAACAACCTGGAGGCGGCCGAGGAGATCGTGCGCCAGCTGCGGCTGCGTGACCTCGGCGGCATCGTCGTCATCGACTTCATCGACATGGTCCTGGAGTCCAACCGGGACCTGGTGCTGCGGCGGCTCCTGGAGTGCCTGGGACGCGACCGTACGAAGCACCAGGTCGCCGAGGTGACCTCGCTGGGTCTTGTCCAGATGACGCGGAAGCGCGTGGGCCAGGGTCTGCTCGAGTCGTTCTCCGAGACCTGCGTCCACTGCAACGGCCGTGGCGTCATCGTGCACATGGAGCAGCCGACCGCCCTCGGGGGCGGCGGCAAGCGCAAGAAGCGTGCGCGGGCCGGTGCCGAGCCCCTGCCCGAGCAGGTCCCCGCTCCGGCCATAGAGGCGGTCCAGGCCGTCGAGACCGCCGAGGAGGAGGCCGAGACCGAGGCGGAGATCGCCGCCGAGGCCGCCGCGCCCGTCGCGCTGGCCGAGCCCGCCTTCGTACCGGACGAGGAGCTGTACAGCAGCGCCGCCGAGGCGGAGGCCGCTGCCACCCGGGGTGGCCGTTCGCGACGGCGGGCCAGCCGTCGTGCGTCGGCACCGGCGGGCGCGCCGCGGCCCGAGTCGCGTAGGCCCGAGCGCAGGGCAGAGGTCGAGGCTCCGACGGCGCAGACCGTGACCGCCGAGGACGAGGCCGAGCTTCCCGTGCAGCCGGAGCCGGCTGCCGTCGCACAGGCGGAGCCCATGGCCGCCGAGGATGCCGCGCCCAAGGGGCGTACGCGTCGTCGGGCGACCCGCAAGGTCTCGGCGCCGGCCGGTTCGCCGGAGGCGGCCGAGGAGGTCGTGGTGACGGTCACCGAGCCGGTCGCGGCCCCCGTCGCTGAGCCCGAGCCGGTAGCCGAGCAGCAGCCCGAGCCGGCCGCCGAAAGCGCGGCTCCGGCCCGCCCGCGCCGCCGTGCGGTCCGGATGGCCACCGCGCCCACCGCGCCGGAGGACACGGCCGTCGTGGTCGTCCCGTCGGCCCCCGCGGAGGAGCCCGCCGAGGCGCCGGTCGCGGAAGCCGAGTACACCGGGGACGCCGAGTACACCGGGGACGCCGACGAGGCGCCGGCCAAGAAGGCGGCCCGTAAGACGGTCAAGAAGGCGACCGCGAAGAAGGCCGCCGCGAAGAAGACAGCGGTCAAGAAGACGGCCGTCAAGAAGGCCACGGCCAAGAAGGCGACCACGAAGAAGGCGGCCACCAAGAGGGCCACGACGAAGAAGACCGCGGCGGCGGAGCAGACGCCGTCGTCGTCCACCGTCACGGCCGCCACCGACGAGGACCGGAACGAGGGCTGAACCGCCTCGGCGCCCTCTGGCCGGCGGAGAACCCGCCGGTCAGAGGGCGTCGGCGTACCCGAAGCCAGTCAACTGGCAGGGTGGTGCGCGGACGGCCCGGGACCCGGTTTGACCCCGCTGGTCAGGGCCCCGTAACCTTGACCCTCGGCGTGTCCACAGACCCGCCGCATTCCCGTAAACCTCTTCCTCCCGGTGGCTCGCGCCCTGGGAGAGGCCGCCTGCTTCTGTCGGCGGCTGGACTGCGGGGATTCCGAATCGAGCGAGAGAGAGATCCGCGTGTACGCCATCGTGCGCAGCGGTGGTCGCCAGCACAAGGTTGCTGTCGGCGACATCGTTGAGGTTGACAAGATTTCCACTGCCCAGGTAGGCGACACGGTCGAGCTCTCGACTCTGCTCGTTGTCGACGGTGACGCCGTCACCAGCGACCCGTGGGTGCTCGCCGGCATCAAGGTCCAGGCCGAGATCGTGGACCACCACAAGGGCGCGAAGATCGACATCCTTCGCTACAAGAACAAGACCGGCTACCGCCGTCGTCAGGGCCACCGCCAGCAGTACACGGCGATCAAGGTCACTGAGATCCCCGCGGCTGCGAAGTAAGGGACTGAGGAGAGATGGCACACAAGAAGGGCGCATCGTCCACCCGGAACGGTCGCGACTCCAATGCTCAGCGGCTCGGCGTGAAGCGCTTCGGCGGTCAGGTCGTCAACGCCGGTGAGATCCTGGTCCGCCAGCGTGGCACCCACTTCCACCCCGGCGCGAGCGTCGGCCGTGGCAAGGACGACACGCTGTTCGCGCTGGCCGCCGGTGCGGTCGAGTTCGGTACGCACCGTGGCCGCAAGGTCGTGAACATCGTTCCGGTCGCCTGACCGGATCTTTCGCGAGGCGGACCTCACTTCCCGTACGGGAAGCGGGTCCGCCTTTCGCGTGTTTCAACTGAGCAGAGATTTCTCAGCGGAGATTTCTGCGCCAGGAAAACGCAGAAATTCCCGTACGTAACTGGAGGCACATCCCATGACCACCTTCGTGGACCGCGTCGAGCTGCATGTCGCCGCGGGTAGCGGAGGCCACGGCTGTGCCTCCGTGCATCGCGAGAAGTTCAAGCCGCTGGGCGGTCCGGACGGCGGCAACGGCGGCCGTGGCGGCGATGTGATCCTGGTCGTCGACCAGTCCGTCACCACGCTCCTCGACTACCACCACTCGCCGCACCGCAAGGCCACCAACGGCAAGCCCGGTGAGGGCGGCAACCGTTCCGGCAAGGACGGTCAGGACCTGATCCTGCCGGTGCCGAACGGCACGGTCGTGCAGGACAGGGCGGGCAATGTGCTCGCGGACCTGGTCGGGCACGGCACGGCGTACGTGGCCGCACAGGGCGGGCGTGGCGGTCTCGGGAACGCGGCGCTGGCCTCGGCCAGGCGCAAGGCGCCCGGGTTCGCGCTGCTGGGCGTGCCCGGTGATGTGCAGGACATCGTCCTGGAGCTGAAGACGGTCGCGGACGTGGCGCTCGTCGGCTACCCGAGTGCGGGCAAGTCGTCCCTCATCTCGGCGCTGTCCGCCGCCCGGCCGAAGATCGCGGACTACCCGTTCACGACGCTCGTCCCCAACCTGGGGGTGGTGACGGCGGGCGCCACGGTCTACACGATCGCGGATGTGCCGGGCCTGATTCCCGGGGCGAGCCAGGGCAAGGGGCTGGGTCTTGAGTTCCTGCGCCATGTCGAGCGGTGCTCGGTCCTGGTCCACGTACTCGACACCGCCACGCTCGAATCCGACCGTGACCCGGTGTCCGACCTCGACCTGATCGAGGCGGAGCTGAAGCAGTACGGCGGCCTCGACGACCGCCCGCGCATCGTCCTCCTCAACAAGATCGACGTCCCCGACGGCAAGGATCTGGCGGAGATGGTCCGCCCGGATCTGGAGGCGCGGGGCTACCGGGTCTTCGAGGCGTCGGCGGTCGCGCACACCGGTCTCAAGGAGCTGTCGTACGCCCTTGCCGACCTCGTGGCGAAGGCTCGCGCGGCGAAGCCGCAGGAGGAGGCGACGCGGATCGTCATCCGTCCCAAGGCGGTGGACGATGCGGGCTTCACCGTCGTGCGCGAGGAGGACGGCCTCTTCCGTGTACGTGGCGAGAAGCCCGAGCGGTGGGTCCGCCAGACCGACTTCAGCAACGACGAGGCCGTCGGTTATCTTGCCGACCGTCTCAACCGGCTCGGTGTCGAGGACGAGTTGATGAAGGCGGGGGCCCGCACGGGTGATGGCGTTGCCATCGGCCCCGAGGAGAACGCTGTTGTCTTCGACTGGGAGCCGACGGTCATGGCCGGGGCGGAGATGCTTGGCCGCCGGGGCGAGGACCATCGTTTCGAGGCTCCTCGGCCTGCCGTTACGCGGCGCCGCGAGAAGCAGGCGGAGCGGGACGAGGCGGAGCGGGAGTACGACGACTTCGAGCCGTTCTAGCGGGCCTGTGGGTGGGCGGGGGGTTTCCTTCCCCAAGCCCGCCCCTTGCCGAAAGCGCCCCCAGGCCCCCGCCAGGGGGTGGGGGGTGACAGGTCGTGTCGCGGCTGCCGGTGCGCCGTGGCTCGTCGCGCAGTTCCTCGCGCCCCTGAAAAGCAGAGGCCTGCGGCTCCCGGCGCCCAGGGAAAGCCCGTACCCCCAGCTACCCGCAGCCTCCCACCGGCGGGAGGGGACGTAGGCCGGTGCGTCGTATGCCCGTCGCTCAGGTTCTGTCTCGGGTCACCTTCGCTGTGTACCGACACCGGGCCGTACGCCCCGCCTGCGACGGGCTGACGCACCGGCCCGCGGCCCCGACCCACGCACGGACCTCAGGGGCGCGGGGCTGTGACATTAGCGGCTCCGCCGCGGGGCGCGACCAGCCACAACGAACCTGCACTCGAAAAACGAACCCCACGCACCCCGGACCCCACCTGCCTAGCCGACGGCAGTCTCCTCCGCCTCGTGCGGATCCTGGGCCGTCTCCTCGGCCGCCTCCTCGCGCGGCGAGGGAAGCTCCGAGGACAGGCGCGACTCCATCCGCACGCGGCGTTCATCGGCCGCCGTGCACAGTGCGGAGACCGCGGCGTTGAAGCGGGCCGACGACGGCGGGTCCGAGGGCCCCAGCAGGTGTTCCTTGAGTTCGGCGCGGGCCGCCGTGAAGAGGTCCTTCTCAGGGTGGCGTACCGACTCCAACAACGCCGGGACGCCGTCCGCGGAGGGCGTGAGGATGGCGCCCGCGGACACCGTGGGGAAGCCGGTCCGGAAGGCCTCCTCCGGCATCCCGGAGGTGTTGGCGACCGCGTACGGCTTCTCGCTCGACAGCCAGTCGGACACCACCGACGAGACATCGCTGATCAACAGGTCCGCCTGGTTGAAGCAGGCGAAGATCGCGGGACGCGCGTCCGTGATGATCTGGTGCTCCCACTCCGGGAAGGACGCCCAGTACGCCTTGTCCCAGGCCAGCGTGGCCTCGGCGATCGCCGCCTCACGGTCACCCCGCGGCGTCCCCTGGAGCAGCATGCGCTCCATTTCGTCCGCACCAGGACGGAAGGCCGTCTTCGTCAGCTGGTCCAACTCGGCCGAGCGGCGCACCAGTTCGGCTGCTGCCTCCGCATCCGGCCGGGAACCCGACCGCTTGGCGTTGGCCTCGCGGATCATCGCCATGATGCGCTCGTTCGCAGCCCCCGCACGGGGATCGACGGAACCCGTCATCGGGTGCGGCTTGTAGAGGAGCCGTACACCGTCGTCGGCGAGCAGCTGCCGCACGATGTTCTCGCCGGCCAGCACCACCGAGGTGTTGCCGGGGTTCCCGTCCCAGCCCTCCCACGTGGGCGCGTACAGCACCGTGGTGTACGGACCGGTCGGCGGGCCCGCGTACGGCCGGATCGGCGCGAGCTGCGGGCGGCCCACCTCCACGATGTCCTTGTCCTCGACGCCGACCTCTGCCAGCGCGTACCGCTCGCGGGCCGCGGGTCCTGCCACCCACACCTCGTCGTACGCCTTCGCGTACGGGTTGCAGGAGGACAGCTTGTCGCTCTCGCCGTGGTTGATGAACGCGTGCTTGATGGTGGGGATGCGCAGCACCTGCGAGGTCTTCGCGGCGTTGGCCGGGTGCAGCATCATCTTCAGCGTCGAGTTCTCCAGCGAGAACATCGTCGACACCTTCGGGAAGCAGATGATCGGTACGTCCGTCGCGTCGATCTTCTGCACCATGAACCGCTCACGCAGCACGATCAGCGGCCTCGTGCCGGTCGAGGAGATCGACGAGAGCGTCGACAGCCACATGTTCGCCTGGTACGCGGAGGTCGTACCGCCCGAGAAGTACATGCCGACCGTCGGCCGGTAGTCGGCCAGCCACTTGTCCACCCACGCCGTGACCTTCTGCTCGCTCTTGGCGCGCTTCTTGGGGAGCAGCCAGGTGGCGAGGTACACCGTGCCGCCGCCGACCAGCGCCAGGGCGACGCCGACACCGATGCCGCCCCAGTACCCGTCCGCGGTGGCCGCCGTGAGCAACAGGCCGGCCATCGTCGGAATGGAGAAGGTCAGCAGCCGGTGGCCCTGACGACGGGCCAGAATGCGCGGCGGCGCCGCGGTCAGGTGCAGGGCCGACGCGTCGATGTTGCGGGTGACGATCGGCAGCGTACGGGTGCGGCGGACCAGGACCGCGGCGGCCTGGCAGGCGAAGTGCAGGGCGTAGAAGGCGCATACGGCGACCAGCAGCGGCGCCTGCTCGCTCCCCGCGTCGATGCCGTCGATCCGCAGGAGCCCCACCAGGACCAGCATGTCGCGCAGCAACTGACGGACCGTTACATCGAAGCGGACCTTGCCCAGCAGCGCGAGCAGCCCGGGATTGCGGTACTGCAGATATGTGTCGAGGGCGAGGCCCGCCGCGCTCGAGGCGATGAGCACCGGGACGTTCGGCAGCAGCGCGGAGACGATCTGGGCCGCGAAGAGCACGAATATGGACAGCAGCGCGGCAAGCTGCGTAAAGCGGCGGGGGGAGAGGCCTGCGGAAGGCACGGGCTGGGCTCCTGCGGAGGGTTACGGCGGATGAGGGGGCAACGGGTTCGGTCGGCCGAACACTGCGAGGCCGATCCCTGACCGTATGACCTGTGCGGCCCGCCAAGCAATCTTCCGCAGGAGCTATCGCTGGATATCGGATGAAACCGCGGTGAACTCCTGGGGCGTACGTCACGCGCCGGCTCCTGCCCGCTGTGTACCCACCGCACGTCCGCCCCTCGGAACGCGGCGGCGCCCCCTGCCCGTAATCACGTAGATTGCACGGACGGGGCTGGTCAGAACCGGGGCTGGTCAGAGCATTGGGGAAGAGCGTGTCAGCGGCAAGGCAGGCGGCGGCAGAGCAGGCGATGAGACACGGTGTTGCGGACGCCCGCAGGATTGTCGTCAAGGTGGGTTCCTCGTCCCTGACCACCGCGTCAGGAGGGCTCGACGCGGACCGGGTGGACGCCCTGGTCGACGTACTCGCGAAGGGGCGCAGCGGCGGAGAGAAGGAGATCGTCCTCGTCTCCTCCGGTGCCATCGCGGCCGGCCTCGCCCCGCTGGGCCTGCGGCGCCGCCCCAAGGACCTGGCCCGCCAGCAGGCCGCCGCCAGCGTCGGACAGGGGCTGCTCGTCGCCCGCTACAACGCCTCCTTCGCGCGCTACGGCGTCCGCGTCGGCCAAGTCCTGCTCACCAGCGACGACATGAGCCGCCGCGCCCACCACCGCAACGCCCAGCGCACCCTCGACAAGCTCCTCGCCATGGGCGCCCTGCCCGTCGTCAACGAGAACGACACGGTCGCCACGGACGAGATCCGCTTCGGCGACAACGACCGGCTCGCCGCTCTCGTCGCCCATCTCGTACGGGCCGACCTGCTGGTCCTCCTCTCCGACGTGGACGGCGTCTACGACGGCGACCCCACCAGACCGGGTACGACGCGGATCGCCGAGGTACATACTCCGGCGGACCTCGCGCACGTCGAGATCGGCAGCGCGGGCCGGGCCGGCGTCGGCACCGGCGGCATGGTCACCAAGATCGAGGCGGCCCGTATCGCGGCGGCGGCCGGCATCCCGGTCGTCCTCACCTCCGCGGTGCACGCCTCCGACGCCCTCGCAGGCCGCGACACCGGTACGCACTTCCACGCCACCGGCCGCCGCTCCGCCGACCGGCTGCTGTGGCTCCAGCACGCGTCCGCCCCTCAGGGCGCGCTCACGCTCGACGACGGGGCCGTGCGCGCGGTCGTCGAGCGCCGCAAGTCGCTGCTGCCCGCGGGCATCGCGGCGGTCGAGGGCGAGTTCACCGCGGGCGACCCCGTCGAGCTGCGCGACGGCACGGGCCGGGCGGTGGCGCGCGGGCTCGTCAACTTCGACGCCAAGGAGATCCCTCAGCTGATCGGCCGCTCCACCCGCGAACTGGCCCGCGAGCTGGGTCCCGCGTATGAACGCGAGGTCGTACACAGGGACGATCTGGTGCTGCTGCACTCGTAAACGGCCGAAAGGGACGGCCTCCGCAGGGCTACGTTCGGTAAAACCGCCCCACGAAGCCGCCCCGCCTGCTCAACTTTGATTCAAGGAGCCCCCGAGATCCCGTGATGCAGTAACCCATTGCGAACCCATTGCGTAAAGGAGGCCGTCGTGAGACGAGTACGCCCCGGGGCGGCGTCCCGCGGTGGTGGCACCTCCCGCGCGGCCGGTGAGGAGCGGACCCTCACCAGCGTCGCGGCCGGAGACACGTACCAGGGTGAGGAACCGAAGGACCTGCCGCGGCTGTGGCACGTCACGCTGAGCGTCTCGGGCGACGAGGCCCCGCTGAACGACGTCCGGCGCTCGCTCGAGCAGCTCGCCCACGACCACCCCTTTCTGCTGACCAGCCGGTACGCCGGCGACCATGCGGAGATCCGCTACTGGGAAGAGGCCCGCGACCTGCACGACGCCGCGGCCGTAGCGCTGCGCCTGTGGGGCGAGCACCGCCAGACCGCGAAACTCCCGCCCTGGGAGATCGTCGGCCTGGAGGTCATCGACCGCGAGACCTACCACCAGCGCATCGCCGAGGGATATGGCCCGCAACCGGCAACACCAGTGGGTGTACACCCGTTCTGATGCGCCAGATTGAGGGTTGCGGTGTGTGTGGGGGCCTTTTCGGCCTTGTCTCGGGTTATGGAACGAGCGCTGGACGGCCCTGCGGCGAGCATTAGGCTGCTCGCATGACCACGCTTTCGCCGTACGACTCGATGCCCCCGGTCACCCAGGCCGCCTACCGCGCCAAGTCCGCCGCCGCCGACCTCGCTCCGCTGCCGCGGGCCGAGAAGGACGACGCGCTGCTCGCGATCGCGGACGCCCTGGAAGTCCGTACGAGCGAAATCGTCGAGGCCAACGCCAAGGACGTCGAGCGCGCCCGTGAGGCCGGCACCAGCGAGTCCATCATCGACCGGCTCACGCTCACACCCGAGCGGATCCGCGCCATCGCCTCCGACGTACGCGACGTGGTGGCGCTGCCCGACCCGGTCGGCGAGGTCGTCCGCGGCTCCACGCTCCCGAACGGCATCGACCTGCGCCAGGTCCGCGTACCGCTCGGCGTCGTCGGGATCATCTACGAAGCCCGGCCCAATGTGACGGTCGACGCCGCCGCGCTCTGCCTGAAGTCCGGCAACGCGGTACTGCTGCGTGGCTCGTCCTCCGCCTACGAGTCCAACAGCGCCCTCGTCCGCGTCCTGCGCGACGCCGTCGGCGGCTCGGGACTGCCCGCCGACGCCGTACAGCTCGTACCGGGCGACAGCCGCGAATCCGTACGGGAGCTGATGCGCGCCCGCGGCCTCGTCGACGTACTCATCCCGCGCGGCGGCGCCTCCCTGATCCGCACCGTCGTGCAGGAGTCCACCGTCCCGGTCATCGAGACCGGCACAGGAAACTGCCATGTGTACGTGGACGCGCACGCCGACCTCGACATGGCGATCGAGATCCTGATCAACTCCAAGGCACAGCGGCCCAGCGTGTGCAACGCCGCCGAGACGCTCCTCGTGCACCAGGACATCGCCGCCGAGTTCCTGCCGCGCGCCCTGGACGCCCTCGCCGACGCCGGGGTCACCGTGCACGCCGACGAGCGGGTGCTGGCGTACGCCAAGGGCTCCAAGGCCACCGTCGTCGAGGCCACGACCGACGACTGGGACACCGAATACCTCTCGTACGACATCGCCGCCGCCGTCGTCGACTCGCTCGACAAGGCCGTGGCGCACATCCGGCTGTGGAGTTCCGGCCACACCGAGGCCATCGTCACCACCTCCCAGCCGGCCGCCCGCCGTTTCACCCAGCTGGTCGATTCCACGACGGTCGCCGTGAACGCGTCCACGCGCTTCACGGACGGCGGCCAGTTCGGCTTCGGCGCCGAGATCGGCATCTCCACGCAGAAGCTGCACGCGCGGGGCCCGATGGGGCTGCCGGAGCTGACGAGCACGAAGTACATCGTCACGGGCGACGGGCACATCCGGCGCTGAGCAGGCCCTCCGGTCAGTCCCCACTCTCGGCTTCGCTCGAGCGGGGCCCCCACCGAAGAAGCTGTCTCGCCAGGTGGATGAATCTTCGTACCGTCTGCCCAAATTGAACCCCCAGGTCTACTCTGGTTCCGTGCCGGAGGACGTGGGGGGCACGCCGTTTCCTGACGGCTGGGAGCCCGACGACGACCGCGACCGCGGAGGCTCGGACGAAGAGTTCGCCTCCGTGGTCTTCGACGAGGCCTTCGTACGGGCGGCCACGGTCCATGAGCCGACCGCCGTCGAACGCCTCCTTGCGGCCGCGCAGGCCCGCGCAGAGGCCTCCGAGGCCGAGGGGCGCCGGGGGCGCACCCGGGGCCCACGCGGTGACGACGAGCGGTACGACGACTTCGGACCCGACGGCCGCCATGATTTCGGCCATGATCCGGACCTGGACGATTTGGACGACCGTGACGACTTCGATGGTCGTTACGGGTACGGGTCGTACGGAAAACAGGCCCGCTGGCACCGCCCCGTAGCGTGGATGCTCGCCCTCCTGATGGGCGTCGGCATGGTCGCGCTCGCCTTCACTGCGGTCTACCGCGGTGCCTCGTCCAACCGCCAGCCCCAGGTCCCGCCACCGGCTTCGACAGGCGTTGAACAGGGAGGCGGAACGCGCCCCTCGGCGTCCGCCGACTACTCCCAGCCACCCGTCCCGGCGGAACCGCGTACGCCCTGAACTTGTCGCGTACGGCAGCGTTTACGTGAGGTTCCAGAGACCTACTCTGAAAGTATGGGCGGGCTAGGAGACCCACCGGAGGGAACACCCGACGGTGCTTCCGGTGGCGGTGAGGAAGAGTACCGATCCGTCGTCTTCGACGAGTCGTTCGTCCGGGCTGCCCGTCTTCAGGAGTTTTCCGCGCAGGAGCGGATCGCCGACCACGCGCCGGCTGTGCGCCGCCGCCCGCCGATGCGTCGTGGTCTGTCCCGGCAGGCGCTGATCCTCGTTCTGCTGATCGCCGTCGCCTTCGGCACGGCGATCTACATGGGTGTACGCCACCCGTACGAGACGCCCGCCGCGAAGCCGCCCGAGCCGCTGCGGATGACGGTCATACCCCTCGCGCCGCAGGGCGCCGTGCCGGGGGCCGCCGACACCGGGCTGCTGTTTGCTCGCAGCCCGGCCGATCAGTTCCGTATCGGCGCCGACGGGATCACGATGCCCGCCTCCCGGCGCACCGCCCATTTCTCGGACAGCCAGGTCGTCACCGCGCTCACCACGGCGAAGGACTACCTCGTCGAGTCCGCGCTCGACCCGGACGTGCTCACCGGCGGCGCCACCCGGCCCGTACGGATCCTGCTCGATCCGCAGCAGCTCGACCAGTTCGACCAGAGCTTCGACCGTCCGACCGCGGACGGGCGGCATGCGCCCACCGGCTGGCTGGTCCGCTTCGACCCCTCCCAGGCCCAGCTGGCGGACCCCAAGATCCGGGTGCAGGGCACACTGCAGGCGGCCGAGACCGACGCCGACACCCTTGAGGTGACGGCCGACCACACCTTCGTCTACGCGCTGCGGCCGACGGGCTCGGAGGATGGTGCCAAGGCCTCGCTGTTCACCGTCCGGCGCGAGCTGCATTTCCGGTTCGACCGCGACGATCTGCGGATGCACCAGGCGGAGCTGGTCGTCTCGTACGTCCAGGCCGGGCCGCTCGCCTGCGCCGAGGACGCGACGAGCCATCTGCGCCCGCTGCTCGCGGGGGAGACGGCGAAGGCGGGCGGACCGGCCGGCACCGACCCGTACGCGACGGGCGGTGCCACGGCGCTGTGCGGGGCGCTGTCGGCCAGTGCCCAGCCCAGGGTGTAGCCGGCCTTCGTGCTGATCAGCTGGCGCCGTTGGGGCTCTCGTCGTCGGGGCGGTCGTCCTGTGGACGGTCCTTGGGGGAGCCCGCGCTCGAGCCGCTCGCGAAGCCCCCGAAGCCGCGCCTGACCCGGCCGCCGATGTCGCCCGCGCCGCCCGCGATGTCCGTGACCAGCTTCATCAGCGGGTCCTTGGAGCTGCGCACGTGGGTGGCGTAGGCGGAGGCCGACTCGCGGAAGGAGTCCGTGACCTTGGTGTCGCCGTCCTCGTCGCGGCGCGGGTAGTGGCCGTCCATGATCCGCTGGTAGTCGCGGGACTCGGCCCACTTCTTCAGCTCGGCCGCCCTGACCGTGGTGAAGGGGTGGGAGCGGGGCATGACGTTCAGGATCTTGAGTACGGAGTCGCGAAGGTCGCCCCCGGCCTCGTACTCCTCGGCCTGGGCGAGGAACGCGTCCACGTTCATCTCGTGCAGGTGGTTGCCGCCCGCGATCTTCATCAGGCCGCGCATCGAGGCCTTCAGGTCCTGGCCGACCAGCAGCCCGGCGCGGTCCGCGGACAGCTCGGACTTGCGGAACCACTCGCGCAGGGCGGTCACGATCGCCATGATCGCGATGTTGCCGAGCGGGATCCAGGCGACGCGGAGCGCGAGGCTGGTGAGGAAGAGCAGGATCGTGCGGTAGACGGAGTGGCCGGACAGCGCGTGGCCGACCTCGTGGCCGATGACCGCCCGCATCTCCTCTTCGTCGAGCAGCTCGACGAGGCCGGTGGTGACGACGATGATCGGCTCGTCCAGGCCGATGCACATCGCGTTCGGCTGCGGGTCCTGGTTGACGTACATCGGCGGGACCTTCTCCAGGTCCAGGATGTAGCAGGCGTCCCGCAGCATGTCGTTCAGGTGCGCGAACTGGGCGTCCGAGACCCGTACGGAATCGGACAGGAACAGCAGCCTCAGGCTGCGCTCCGGGAGCAGTCCGCTGAGCGCCTTGAACACCGTGTCGAAGCCGCTGAGCTTGCGCAGGGCGACCAGGGCCGAGCGGTCAGCGGGGTGTTCGTACGCCCGGGAGGAGATCCCCTCGAAGCGCCTGCGCTGCCTGCTCGGTACGTTCTCGTGGCTTTCTTCTGGCATGTGGTCCCCCATGCGTCTGTTTGCCTTCTGTGCCCCCAAGGCGGGGTACAGCCTAGGCGGATATACCGTGGACGTGCAGTACAGCGAAGGAGTCGCACGTCATGGAGCACCACCCCCAAGCCTGGCTCGCCGAGGCAGCGAGCGCCGCGCAACAGCAGGGACCGGGGAATCTGCTCCGTGTCGTGTTGATAGTGATGGTTGTCGGCTGCGTTTTGGTTGCCTGGTTCCTGCTGCGTGGCTACAAGCGGGACGACTGAGCCCCGGCCGAAGTTCCCGGCGGCGGAACCGGCGTGATCGAGCGGGCGTGACGGAGTCGGCGTGATCCGCGCGGCGGCGCCCGCTTACGATGGCCGTACGTCTGTATCCCGCCCACACCGGATAGGTCCTGCCGAAGATGAGCTTCCACAGCACCGCTGCCCAGTTGGTCTCCCTCGCTGCCGAGGGCGAGGAGCACGGCGGCAACCATGAGAGCCTCAGCGCCTACCTGACCGGTGGCGGCGCGCTCTTCGTCCTCCTTCTGCTGCTGTGGATCACCACCCGCTTCAACCGGGACCGCTGACGTCCGCGGGGCGGGGCTCAGGGGCCGGGCCGGTAGGGTCTGCACGCATGGGAGAGCAGGACATGCCAAGCGGTCCGGTGGCGGGCCGGGACAACATCCCGGCCCCCGGCCCGTCGAATCCGGGCAAGCGCCGCCTCGGCGTCATGGGCGGGACGTTCGACCCGATCCACCACGGGCACCTCGTCGCGGCCAGTGAGGTCGCCGCGCAGTTCCACCTCGACGAGGTGGTGTTCGTGCCGACCGGGCAGCCGTGGCAGAAGTCCGACTGCAAGGTCTCCCCGGCCGAGGACCGCTATCTGATGACGGTCATCGCGACCGCCGAGAACCCGCAGTTCTCGGTGAGCCGTATCGACATCGACCGCGGCGGCCCGACCTACACCACGGACACGCTGCGCGATCTGCGTGCGCTCAATCCCGACACGGACCTCTTCTTCATAACCGGCGCCGACGCGCTCTCCCAGATCCTCACCTGGCGCGATGCCGAGGAGCTGTTCTCCCTCGCGCACTTCATCGGGGTCACCCGGCCCGGCCACGCGCTGACCGACCCGGGGCTCCCGGAGGGCGGTGTCTCGCTCGTCGAGGTCCCCGCGCTCGCCATCTCGTCCACGGACTGCCGAGCCAGGGTCGCCAAGGGTGACCCCGTCTGGTATCTGGTCCCGGACGGTGTGGTGCGCTACATCGACAAGCGTGAGCTGTACCGCGGCGAGTGAGGCGAGTGAGCCGAGAGGGGCACCGGTGAACGACCGATACAACGCTGGGTACGGGGGCGACCAGAGTTATCAAGGTGATCAGAGTTACGAGATCGTCGGATACGACGAATTCGGGCAGCCGGTGTACCGGCAGGTGCCACCGCCGTCCCAGAGGCCGCAGGGGTACGACGCCTGCGGCTCGCAGCAGCAGGGGTACGGGTACGACCCGTACGCGAACGGTCAGCAGCAGACGCCGTCGTACGACACCGGTAACGGTCATCAGCAGCCCGGCGGCTCATACGGGGGAAACGGCGTAAACGGGGCATACGGCTCGCAGGGCACGTACGACCCGTACGGCACGGCTGCTCAGGGCGCCGCTCCGACCCCTCCCGCCTCGTATCACCCCTACGGGCAGGCCGCGGGCAGTGGTCAGCAGCCGGGCGTCGCCGGGCAGACCGCCTACATCCCCCAGCAGGCGGGGCCCGCCGAGCGGCCGGAGGCCCAGGAGCAGGCGGACGGGCAGCGGGACGACCGCGACTATCGCACCGAGCAGTTCACCTTCGTCGAGGAGCCGACCGACGACTCCGAAGACGTCATCGACTGGCTGAAGTTCACCGAGAACCGCACCGAGCGGCGTGAGGAGGCCCGCCGCCGGGCCCGCGGTCGCATCGTCGCCCTGGTCGTGGTGTTCGCCCTGGTCGCGGCCGGGGGTGTCGGCTACCTCTGGTACGCCGGGAAGCTGCCCGGCACGTCGTCGGACGCGAAGACCGGCACCGCGACGGCCGCGGGCGCCCAGAACCGCGATGTGATCGTCGTCCACCTGCACAACACCAAGGGCGGCGGCACCTCGACGGCGCTGCTCGTCAACAACGCCACCACCAAGCAGGGCACCACCGTCCTGGTCCCCAACTCCCTCGCCGTATCGGACGACAACGGCACCACGACCACACTCGCCAAGTCCGTGGACGACGACGGCACCTCCGGCACGCGTGATGCGATCGACACCGTGCTCGGCACGGACATCGAGGGCACCTGGCGCCTGGACACCCCCTACCTCAGCAACCTCGTCGACCTCGTCGGCAACATCGACATCGACACGAACGCGGACGTGCCGGACCCGGCGGCCAAGCGGAAGGGCGAGGCCCCCCTGGTCAAAAAGGGCGAGGACCAGACGCTCAGCGGAAAGATGGCCATCGCGTACGCCACCTACCGTGGCTCCGGGGAGGCGCAGAACGCGCAGCTGGAGCGGTTCGGGCAGGTCATGCAGGGCGTGCTGCGCAAGGTGTCGTCGGATCCGCAGGCCGCGACGACCACTGTGCAGACGCTCGCGCAGATCATCGAGCCCCCCTTGACCGACAAGGACCTGGGCACTTTCCTCGCCAAGCTCGCAGACCACGCCAAGGGCGGCGACTACAAGTCGGTGCTGCTGCCGGTCCAGTCGGACGGCAGGCTGAGCGCGACGGCCAGCGGCAGCGTGGTCAAGGACGTACTCGGTGGGGCCGCGAAGAGCCCCGAGAAGGACGCGGCCGTCCAGGTCGGCATCAGGAACGCCACCGGCAAGGGGGACGCCACCGAGCAGGCCCGCGTCGTCCTGCTCAACGGCGGCTACACCTTCGTCGACGCCGGCAAGGCCGATGCCGCCCAGGCGGCGTCCCGGATCACCTACACCGACGCCGCGAGGAAGGCGGACGCGGTGGAGGTCGCCAAGACGCTGGGGCTGCCGGCCAGCTCCGTGAAGAAGGGCAAGGGCGCCTCGAACGCGGATGTGTCGGTGGTGCTCGGCCAGGACTACGAGGTGGGCGGCTCGGCGGGCTAGGGAAGGTGAGCGACTCGGGGGCCAATCGCGTGGCGGGCCAATCGTGGGGTGGTGTCGGCGGTCCGTGAGACCCTTGGGGTAACCCCCTGGGGGAGACCTGACCGCCGACGGAAAGCCTTGGTAGTGACCGCCACTGACCGCTCTCTCGAGCTCATCACCACCGCCGCGCAGGCGGCCGCCGACAAGCTCGCGCACGACATCATCGCGTACGACGTCAGCGACGTGCTGTCGATCACGGACGCCTTCCTGCTGGCCTCCGCGCCCAACGACCGCCAGGTCAAGTCGATCGTCGACGAGATCGAGGAGCGGCTGAACAAGGAACTCGACGCCAAGCCGGTGCGCCGTGAGGGCGACCGCGAGGCGCGCTGGGTGCTGCTCGACTACGTCGACATCGTGGTGCACGTCCAGCACAGCGAGGAGCGCGTCTTCTACGCCCTGGAGCGGCTCTGGAAGGACTGCCCGGAGCTCGCCCTGCCCGCCGACGCCAACGCCACCCGCGGCAAGGCCGCCGAGCACGCCAAGCTGCAGGAGGCGGAGGACGCCGGCCTGGGCGGTGAGCTGCGTTGAGCGCGGGAACGGGGGCCTCGGAGGGCAAGCCGCTGTCCGAGGCCGGGAAGAAGGCCGGCCGGGGCCGCCGGGTCATCCTGTGGCGCCACGGGCAGACCTCGTGGAACGTGGAGCGCCGCTTCCAGGGCACGACCGACGTCGAACTCACCGAGGCCGGCCTCGAACAGGCCCGCCGCGCCGCCCGGCTGCTCGCCTCCCTCGGACCTGACGCGATCGTCGCCTCGGACCTGAAGCGAGCGGCCAACACGGCCGCCGAGCTGGCCGCCCTCACCACCCTCGACGTGACCCACGACGAGGGCCTGCGCGAGACGTACGCGGGCGTCTGGCAGGGCCTGACGCACGAAGAGATCATCGCGCGGCACGGCGACGAGTACGCGGCGTGGAAGCGCGGTGAGCCGGTGCGCCGTGGCGGTGGCGAACTGGAGACCGAGGTCGCCGACCGTGCCGCCCCCGTGGTGCTCCGGCACGCCGAGAAACTCCCCGACGACGGCACGCTCGTGGTGGTCAGCCACGGCGGCACCATCCGCACCACCATCGGCCGCCTCCTCGGCCTCGACTCCCATCACTGGGAAAGCCTCGGCGGCCTCTCGAACTGCTGCTGGTCCGTCCTGGGCGAGGGCGCCCGAGGCTGGCGCCTGCTGGAACACAACGCGGGCACGCTGCCGGAACCGGTCCTGGGAGACGACGACTGACCCCGACAGACGGCGACCGACGCGGAGGCCATCGGCGGTGGGCCCCGGCTCCAGGTGCCCGTGGACCTGTGCCCGTAGACCCGTGGACCCGGATTTCACTTTCCGGCAGGCCGCAGGCTAAAGTTCCTCTTGTTCAGCCCGCCGGGCGAGCGAACGCAAGGGGCTATAGCTCAGTTGGTAGAGCACCTGCATGGCATGCAGGGGGTCAGGAGTTCAAATCTCCTTAGCTCCACACAGGCGCTACGGCGTGAGGATCCCGTTCCCCCCAGGGGAGCGGGATTTTTCGTTGCCGATCGGCACACTCTTCTTGAACCCGCTTGAGTCACTTGGGCGCGGGAGGCGTATACCTCTTCGGAGGCGCTCCTCGTTGTACGTTCGCGCTGGCCGTGACGGGTATCGCGGCTGCCGTGTCCGGACTGGTACGAAGGCGTCGCTGACCGTATTGGTCCGGCCGTGGCAGAATCAAACGGCCGGAAGGGGGCGCGGCCCGACGGGTGGAGGGAGTTGGCGATGCCTGCGAGCATCATCGGGGAGGTCGACGACCTCCTCGACGCAGAGGTGATACGGGACAAGATCACCCGCCTCGACTGCCCGTCCTGCGGATCGGCCCACGTCGCGCAAGTCCTCGGCGACAACGGCGGGATCTCCTACGTGTGCACGGCCTGCGGCCACAGCTGGAGCTGATCGATGGGTGCGCACAGGCGGAAGTGCGATTGGTGCGGCAGTGGTACGCCCATCGTCCGCGACATGGAACCGGTCAACCACGACTACCAGTACTGGTGCGAGGAATGCGCACGGGCGCTGATCATAAAAGGCGACCCCATCGAGACGTACCGCGAGCTGGAGGGCGAGCCGATCTACGGCCGGCTCCTCGACGAGCACTGCACGCTCAAACGGTTCTATTCGTTCGCCACGGCCTGACTCGGGACGCGGTCCGGGACGTGTCCCGCCCCAGCCCGTGCGCCCCGTAAACGATTTGGTGGTGCACCGGTAGGAGCGTGTAATGTTGGCGTCGCCGCCGGGTCAACCGGAAGGACACGCAAGGGGCTATAGCTCAGTTGGTAGAGCACCTGCATGGCATGCAGGGGGTCAGGAGTTCAAATCTCCTTAGCTCCACAGCAGATGAAGAGATCAGAAGAAGGCGGGCCATCCGATCGGATGGCCCGCCTTCTGTCTGTCTGTACTGCCTCGTGCGTCGTTACGTCGCGTTCAGCGGCCGCTGCCGAGTGCGCGGCGGCCTCGGCCCTGGCCGCGGCCCTGCGACAGGACGGGGAGGTTGTTGCGGGCAGGGCCCCCGGAGTTGTCCTCCTCGATGCGCAGCGCGAGCGCGGGGCAGCGGCGTACGGCGCGCATGGCCTTCTGCTCGGCGTAGCGCGGCACCTGCGCCTGGGCGACGGTCGGGAACCCGTCTGCGCCCAGTTCGAAGACCTCCGGGAGGATGTCGGCGCACAGGCCGTGCCCTCGGCACAGCGTCCAGTCGACGTAGATCTTCTGCCGGCTCGGACCCGCCTCCAACTGCCCCTGGCCGCCCGGGATACCGGTCGGGACGCCGCCGCCCTCGAAGAGCGGCAGTACGCCCTCCACGGGCCTGCCGCAGCCGTTGCCGAGGACGTGCGCGGCCAGGTCGTCGGTGAACGCCTTGAGCGTCGACTCGAGGAACATCGCGGAGCCGTCCGGGTGAGAGCACGCACCGCGCCGCTTCACGGCGTGGGCGACCTGCTTGACCGCCTCCAGGGCCGCGGGGCCGCCGCCGTTGAGGATGTCCTCCATGCCCCGTGCCGCGGCGGGCAGACCGAGATAGCAGGGGCCGCACTGCCCCGCGCTCTCCTCGGCCAGCCACTGCGCCACGCGCAGCGACTCGCCCAGCGGGCAGGTCTCCTGGCTGATCGGGAGAATCGCGCCCGCGCCCAGCGAACCACCCACCGCCGCCAGGGAGTCACGCGAGACGATCGCCTCGTTGACCGTGGCCGCGTCGATCCACTTGCCGTGATAGCCGCCGGTCAGCACGCCCTGCGGGACCGGCGGGGCGCCGGCGAGCTGAAGGACGTACCGCAGCGGCACACCGGTGGGCATCTCGATCACCATGGGGCGGGCGACGGCGCCGGAGACGGTGACCATGACGGTGCCGGGCTCGTCGTACAGGCCTGTGTTGCCGTAGCGCTCGGAGCCGATGCGCGCGGCGATCGCCAGCTGCGCGAACGTCTCGGCGTTGGACAGCAGCGTGGGAGCACCGCCGACGCCGCTCTGCGAGGCGCTGATCTTGCGGCCCGGCGGGATCGCCGGACCGCCGTCGATGGAGCGGATCAGCGAGGCGGCGGCACCGGTCACCATCCGCACCGGGTTGCGCTGCACACGCGCGCGGAGGACGGAGCCGCGCCGGTTGTTCAGCCCCCGCTCGGCGAGCGCGGCCTCCATGGAATTCTGGGTGGACTCGCGGGTCACACCGACCACGAGGGTGCGGGCCCCGAGGGCCTCCGCGACCAGCAGCGCGCCGTCGAGGATGAGGTGCGGAGCACGGTTGATCAGCACCGTGTCCTTGCGGCAGGCCGGCTCGTCCTCACTGCCGTTGACGACGACCACGGGCCTCACGCCGCGCTTGATCGCCGACTCGGCGACCGACCGCAGCTTTTTGTGGAAGGGGAAGCCCGCGCCGCCGCGGCCCTTCAGGGATATGCGCTCGGCGAGTTGTGCGAGCTGTTCCCCGCCCATCGGCTCGAGCGGACCGTGCACTTTCAGGTGCATGTCCAGATCGAGTCTTTCGACCAGGTCGAAACCCGAGGTGAGCTGAGGAAGTCCGACCACGCGGACCTCGGGGACATCGGGGAGAGCGGCGTTCACTAAAAGCCTCCGGAAGGCGCGTTCCAGGGTTCGCCGGAGCTGGGTGCGTCGAATGCACCGGGCAATGTTTCAGTGGCGGGACCGCTGTCGTACGTGTCATTCGTGTTGTACGTACCAAGGGGGTCGTACGACTCACCGGTGTCGTAGAAATCATTGGATCCGTACGACGGGGGCGTGCCGGGAGTCACGTAGGGCGTGCTGCCCGTGTCGTAGGCCGGGCCGTTGTACGTGGTGGGCGTCTCGGAGGGGCGCGGCGGGGCCTCGTACAGCGGCGGGGACGGGGCCGGCCAGCGGGGGGCGTTGTCCTCGACGCGCGGGATCGCCTCCGTGGGCTGCATGTCCATCGGGAGCCCCTGCATGCGCTGGGTCGGATCGGGCTGGCCGAGGGGGTCCTGGATGCGCGGGATGCTGCCGGTGTTGGACACGGCCCGGTAGGCGGCCGAGAAGCCGCCGGTGTCGGTGAGCGGGTTGGACCCGGTGTCCGTGAACGCGGCGCGCTGTCCGGTGTCGTACAGCGAGGCGCCCGCCCCCGTGTCCGTGAGGGCGGCGCGCTGTCCGGTGTCGTACAGCGAGGCGTTCGACGGGGAACCTGTGCGCTGCCGCGGGACCTTCCCCTCCGGGAAGCCCGGACGTGAACCGGCGCCGCCCGTCTGCCGGGCCTCGGCCGCGGTACGGCGCCCCGGGGGCTCCGCGCGTAGTCCGCCGCCGGTGTTCCCGATCAGTTCCCGGACGCGCTGGGCGAACTTGCGCTTGAACGGTGGCGGAGACGCCCGCAGGGCCAGCGCCCCGCCGACCGCCACCAGGCTCAGGACGTAGAGGATCACGAAGACCGGTTTCGCCTGGCGGCCCGCGAACAGGCCGTGCACCAGTGCCATGCACCAGGCCGGGTAGGCCAGGCTGTGCATCATGCGCCAGCGGGACGCGACGGGTGCCGAGGTCGCGAAGCGATTGCGCAGGATGCCGGTGATGGCCACGAAGATCATCATCAGGCTGGCCAGGGTGCCCAGGCCGATGAGGAAGGCCCTGCCCAGCATCTCGTCGTTCGAGCCGACGAGTCCGAACGGGATGAGCGCGGCGATCCACGAGGTGTGGTCCAGTGCGAGCTTGGTCCCGATGTGCACGAAGAGGAACACGACCGCGGCGACCGCGGTGGTCCGGTGCACCGCCTGCGCCAGCATCCGCTGGCGGGCGTCCAGGAAGATCCTGTCCTGGGCGACGAGTCCCCAGATCACGGAGGCGGTGAGGCAGACGAGGGACAGGACGCCTGTGCCGAAGTCGAGGAACGCGGCGAACGAGTCATCCACCGTGCTGTCCGACGTCGTATCGCTTACCACGACGTACCTCCCAACATCACGACGAAGGGTATGAGCGACAACGCGCCCGCGGTGAATCCACCGCGGGCCGAGCAGCCCGGTCGGGGAACCGGGCTGTTACTGCGTCGAGTGTTCATGGGGGGTGTCTCCCAAACAGTTCGGGGAAGCGGTCCCGCTGCCGCACTCTAGGCCGAGACATACCGAGGGGTACGAGGTTTGAGTTATTGCGCCGTTATCTAAGGGGCGCGAGGGTGTTGCGATGTCCCTTAGATTCCCTTACGCCGAGTAACTCTTGACCTTTGTTCAGCTTTTGGTGCCGCAACAAGAGTGTGGCACGCCGTGTCATGTGCCCCGGAAAGCTCCGTCGCGGCCCACTCGACGGCTGCGGTACTCTGACGCCATGCGTGCCGTACGCCTTCTGCTTAGCGAGCCGCGCTGATCAGTCCCGGCCACCGATGAAACCGTGGCCGGAATCGGCGCGGCGTCCCCTCCTGTGCGAGGGGCTTTTTCATTTACTGAGCCGCTGGCAGAGACGATCGATGGAGCTTTGAGGATCATGAGCGAGACGAATCCCGCCGCCGCCTCCGAGGTGGTGGCGCCGCACCGCTACACGGCCGCCATGGCTGACGAGATCGAGGCGCGCTGGCAGGACTTCTGGGAGGCGAACGCCACCTACGCGGCGCCCAACCCCACCGGCGACCTGGCCGCTGACACCGCACTGGTGGCCAAGCCCAAGAAGTTCATCATGGACATGTTCCCTTACCCCTCCGGTGCGGGCCTGCACGTCGGCCACCCCCTGGGCTACATCGCCACCGATGTGTTCGCCCGGTATCAGCGCATGACCGGCCACAATGTCCTGCACACGCTGGGCTTCGACGCCTTCGGCCTGCCCGCCGAGCAGTACGCCGTGCAGACCGGCACGCACCCGCGCGTGTCCACCGAGGCCAACATGAAGAACATGCAGGTGCAGCTGCGCCGGCTGGGCCTGGGCCACGACAACCGCCGCTCGTTCGCGACGATCGACCCGGACTACTACAAGTGGACCCAGTGGATCTTCCTGCAGATCTTCAACTCCTGGTACGACGACGAGGCGCAGAAGGCCCGTCCGATCTCCGAGCTGGTCGCCCGGTTCGAGAGCGGTGAGCGGGCTGTTCCCGGCGGGCGCGGGTGGCAAGACCTGACCGCCGCCGAGCGCGCCGACGTCCTGAGCGGGTTCCGGCTGGCGTACGCCTCCGACGCGCCCGTGAACTGGTGCCCCGGCCTGGGCACCGTACTGGCGAACGAGGAGGTGACCGCGGACGGCCGCTCCGAGCGCGGCAACTTCCCCGTCTTCAAGGCCAAGCTGCGCCAGTGGAACATGCGCATCACCGCCTACGCCGACCGGCTGCTGGACGACCTGGACGCGCTGGACTGGCCCGAGGCCATCAAGTTGCAGCAGCGCAACTGGATCGGCCGTTCCGAGGGCGCCCGCGTCGACTTCCCGATCGACGGCGAGAACATCACGGTCTTCACCACGCGCCAGGACACCCTGTTCGGCGCGACCTACATGGTGCTGGCGCCGGAGCATCCGCTGGTCGAGAAGTTCACGCCCCAGGAATGGCCCGAGGGCACTCACGAGGTGTGGACCGGCGGCCACGCGACCCCGTCCGAGGCAGTTGCCGCCTACCGTGCGCAGGCCGCCTCGAAGTCGGATGTCGAGCGTCAGGCCGAGGCCAAGGACAAGACCGGCGTCTTCATCGGCGCGTACGCGACCAACCCGGTCAACGGCGAGCAGATTCCGGTCTTCATCGCCGACTACGTGCTGATGGGCTACGGCACCGGCGCGATCATGGCCGTCCCGGCGCACGACAGCCGCGACTTCGCCTTCGCGCGCGCCTTCGAGCTGCCGATCCGCTGCGTCGTCGAGCCGGCCGACGGCCGCAGCACCGACCCGTCGACGTGGGACGACGCCTTCGTGTCGTACGACGCGAAGATCGTCAACTCTTCCGGTGCGGACGTCTCCCTGGACGGCCTGGGCGTCGCCGACGCCAAGGCCCGCATCACCGAGTGGCTGGAACGCAAGGCCATCGGCGAGGGCACCGTCAACTTCCGCCTGCGCGACTGGCTGTTCAGCCGCCAGCGCTACTGGGGCGAGCCCTTCCCGATCGTCTACGACGAGGAAGGCATCGCCCACCCGCTGCCCGAGTCGATGCTGCCCCTGGAGCTGCCGGAGGTCGAGGACTACTCGCCGCGCACCTTCGACCCGGACGACGCGAACACCGAGCCGGAGACACCGCTGTCCCGCAACGAGGACTGGGTGAACGTCACCCTGGACCTGGGCGACGGCCGCGGCCCGCGCAAGTACCGCCGTGAGACCAACACCATGCCCAACTGGGCCGGTTCCTGCTGGTACGAGCTGCGCTACCTGGACCCGCACAACAGCGAGAAGCTGGTCGACCCGGAGAACGAGCGCTACTGGATGGGCCCGCGCGACGGCATGCCGCACGGGGGCGTCGACCTGTACGTGGGCGGCGCGGAGCACGCCGTACTGCACCTGCTGTACGCGCGCTTCTGGTCCAAGGTCCTGTATGACCTGGGGCACGTCTCGTCGGCCGAGCCGTTCCACAAGCTGTTCAACCAGGGCATGATCCAGGCCTACGTGTACCGCGACAGCCGGGGCATCGCGGTGCCGGCCGCCGAGGTGGAGGAGCGCGACGGCGCGTACTACTACGAGGGCGAGAAGGTCACCCGTCTGCTGGGCAAGATGGGCAAGTCCCTGAAGAACGCGGTCACTCCGGACGAGATCTGCGCCGAGTACGGGGCGGACACACTGCGTCTGTACGAGATGGCCATGGGACCCCTGGACGTGTCGCGGCCGTGGGACACACGCGCGGTGGTGGGCCAGTTCCGGCTGCTGCAGCGGCTGTGGCGCAACGTCGTGGACGAGGCCACCGGCGCGGTCACGGTCACGGACAGCGAGCCTGACGAGGACACGCTGCGTGCCCTGCACAAGGCGATCGACGGCGTACGCCAGGACCTGGACGGCCTGCGCTTCAACACCGCCATCGCCAAGGTCACCGAGCTGAACAACCACCTGACGAAGGCGGGCGGACCGGTGGCGCGCACGGTCGCCGAGTCCCTGGTGCTGCTGGTCGCGCCGCTGGCCCCGCACATCGCCGAGGAGCTGTGGCGCAAGCTGGGGCACACCGACTCGGTCGTCCACCAGGACTTCCCGGTCGCCGACCCGGCGTACGTCGTGGACGAGACCGTGACCTGCGTCGTGCAGGTCAAGGGCAAGGTCAAGGCACGCCTGGAAGTGTCCCCCTCGATCTCCGACGAGGAGCTGGAGAAGGCGGCCCTGGGTGACGACAAGGTCGTGGCGGCGCTGGACGGCGCGGGGATCCGCAAGGTGATCGTGCGGGCACCGAAGCTGGTGAACATCGTTCCTGCGTAACGCGGGTCGGGGTAGTCCCCTACGGGCAGGTTGGGGGTTCCGCTGGAACCCCCGGCCTGCCTTTTCCGTTTACCGTGGAAGAGCCCGCAGGCACTTCAAGCAGGACCTGGAAGCAGTACCGACAAGCAGGACCCGAGAGGAACATCGTCATGGAAGCCGTGGCCGCAATCGTGGCGCTGATCTTCGTGCTGTTCGTGGTCCTGGGGACGTATGCGACGGTGAAGGCGGTCGGTGCCGCAAAGCGCGGCGTGGACCGCACCGTCGCCCAGGCCCGCCGCACGGTCGAGGACTCCACACTCAGGGCGAAGTCCTTCGCACAGCCGGGAGTGTTCGGTGAGCTGGCCCAACTGCGGCTCTCCTTGCGCACATCGATGCGTGCCACCCAGGACGCGCTGCACGCGGGCGTGACCGAGGACGAGTCGCTGAAGGAGTCCCTGGCCCTCTTCCAGCGACTCAGCGCGCACGGCCACGAACTGGACGCCGACATGAAGCGACTGGAGCGGGAGCCGAACAGAGCCCACCTCGTCGAGCAGCTGCCGGAGCTGCGGGAGCGTACGGAGCAGATCACGAAGTCGGCCGACGCCCTGCGCTCGGCGGCGCGCGACCGGGCCCGTCGGTTCGCGGGCGACGACCTGGACTCACTGAGCCAGCAGATCGACATGGAAGCGGGTGCGCTGCGGCACTGGACGAAGGAGCCGGCGCCCGCGCAGCCGCCGCCCCCGTGGCCGGAGGCACCGGCGGCGCCTGGCGACCAGCAGACCTGGCCGGACACGGCTCCGTCGCGCACCGCCGAGGAGGAGCCCACGTCCACTCGGCCCGCCATCACGCCGCCGGCACAGCGGCCCACGTACCCTTGGGAGAAGAAGCCCCGCCCGGAGAGCACGACTTGATCCGGGAGCGCGACGTGATCCGGCCGATCCGGCGGCAACAGGCGCGAAGCGCCGGGCTGCCGCCCGCGCGTTCCTGCGGGTAATCTCCAGCTCATGTCCCGCCATGTCGCTATCGTCACCGATTCAACGGCCTACCTGCCGCCACGGACGATGGAGCGCCACGGCATCACCGCGGTGCCCCTGACCGTGGTTCTCGGCGACCAGGCGCTCGAAGAGGGCACCGAGATCTCGGCCCGCTCACTGGCCCAGGCACTGCAGAAGCGACGCCCCGTCACCACGTCCCGGCCCAGTCCCGAGGTCTTCGCCCAGACCTACCGCAAGGTCGCCGAGGCGGGCGCCACCGGCATCGTCTCGCTGCACCTGTCCGCCGAGTTCTCGGGGACGTACGACGCGGCGGTCCTCGCCTCGCGCGAGGCGCCGGTGCCCGTAAGGGTCGTGGACACGGGCATGGTCGCCATGGCTCTCGGCTTCTGTGCCCTGGCCGCGGCCGAGTCCGCGGAGGCGGACGGCACGATCGACGAGGCGGTGACCGCGGCGGAGAAGCGGGCCGCCGGCACCTCCGCGTACTTCTACGTCGACACGCTGGACTATCTGCGGCGGGGCGGCCGAATCGGGGCGGCGCAGGCACTGTTCGGGTCCGCGCTGGCCGTAAAACCGCTGCTGGAGCTTGACGGCGGCCGGATCGAACTGCTGGAGAAGGTGCGCACCGCGTCGAAGGCGATCGCCCGCCTCGAGGAGATCGTGGCCGGCCGGGCGGGGAGCGCACAGGTCGACATCGCGGTCCACCATCTCGCCGCGCCTGAACGGGCGTCGGCACTGGCGGAGCGGTTGCGGGCGCGGGTGCCGGGCCTGGCCGATCTGCATGTGAGCGAGGTCGGGGCGGTCATCGGGGCGCATACCGGGCCCGGGTTGTTGGGGGCAGTGGTCTCGCCTCGGTGAGTTTTCACGGTGGTTGGTGAGGTATTTCATTGTGATGTATCTCGCAAAGTGTGTGGTTTGTGTGGGGGAGTCGTGTGGTGCGTGCGCGGGTGCTTCGTCGGGGCCCGCGTCGGACACCCAGTCAGGCTCCTCGTGGGGGTGACGGAGTTATCCACAACTGGGTGGTAATCCACGGCAATTGGGCAAGATCATCGCGAGGGTGCCGTGGTGCCCGATTCTCGTCGCATGGCACTTCGATCACCTTCACGGACAACGTTCGTTACCAGTGGCCCGGGCCGCGGCCCCGTCTCCGACGGCCGCATCCGGCACCGCCGTCACCCTTACCGAGGCAGGGCCCGCCGCCACCAGGCCTCGGCGGAGGCACTCCGTCTGCGCGCGGAGGCGATCTTCGCCGAACGGGCCGGAGAGCGGCGGGGGTTGGGGCATGGGACGCCCGGGGGTGGCCCGGGGACGGGTGTGGCCGGGCCACCGCACTCCCCACGGCCCGGCAGCGGCAGCCCTCGGGGCGAGCCCGCGGACTGTCGCGACCGTGTAGTCGGCGGCGACGCGGTGGGGGCAGTTCGCGCCGAAGTGGGCGGGAACGAGGCCGGGGCCGGAGCTGCGGCCACGGCTGAAGCCGCGTGGCGGGAGCGGGTTGGGCTTGCCATGCGGGAGCGGATGCCGCTGTGGCTCCAGTCGAGATGCGGGCTGGAGCGGAAAAGCGTGGTCGCACTCTCGGCGTTGCTAGTGGTGGCCGCCGTTTTCGCGGGTCAGCACTTCTGGTCGGGCCGGACCCAGCCGGTGCGTCCACCGGAGGTGGTACGGGCGGCACCCACGGCTCCGTACGAGGAAGCGGGCGTGGCACCCGGATCCTCAACAGCCGCGAGGGACCCCGTGGGCGCGCCGGGCGCCGCGATCGTGGTGGACGTCAGCGGCAAGGTGCGCGAACCCGGTATCCACAGGTTGCCGGCCGGTTCCCGGGTCGCTGACGCGCTGCGGGCCGCCGGAGGTGTGCGCCCGGGCACGGACACCGTGGGGCTGAACCGCGCCCGGCTCCTTGTGGACGGAGAGCAGGTGGTGGTCGGGGCTCCGCCCGCCGGGATGGGAGCCGGCGCGACCGGAGGTACAGGCGGCGCTGGTGCCGGGGGTGCTGTCGGTCCCGGAGGGGCTGCCGCCGCTCCGGCCGCTCCGGTCGCCCTCAACACGGCCACCCTGGAGCAGCTCGACACACTGCCGGGTGTCGGTCCCGTGCTGGCCCAGCACATCATCGACTACCGCACGCAGCACGGCGGGTTCCGCTCGGTCGACGAACTCCGGGAAGTGAATGGCATCGGTGATCGTCGTTTCGCCGATCTGCAGAATCTCGTACGGCCATGAATGGGCCGGAGGTTCAAGCGTCCAGCTCCGCTGTGGCCGGTCCCGCTGTGCGCGACGCAGTTGTGCCCGGCCCTGGCGTGCCCGGCTCTGGCGTGCGCGACCGCCCGGCCGTGCACGCCGCCTCCGGGAACCCGCTCGGTTCCTCGCGTCCTCGCCAAGAAGGGCCCACCGACCTGCGGTTGGTGCCGCCCGCACTGGCGGCATGGGCGACGGCGGCACTGACGCTGGGAGCGTCACCGGGCTGGACCATCGGGGTGGTGGCCTTCTGCCTGGTCGTGGCGGGCGGGTTGCTGGTCCCCGGCCGAAACCGCGAGCGCGGCCTGTCGCGCCGCGGCCATGGCGAGGCGGACAGCATGCGCGGCGAATCGGACCGAAGCCACAGCGGGTCGGGCCGCAGGCATGCCGAGCCGGAACGCAGATACGCCGAACCGGACCGCGGCCACGGTGAACCAGGCCGCGGCAGCGGCGAATCGGATGGCGGCAGCGGCAAGTCGGACTGCAACCGCGCCGATCCGGAACGCAGTCATGGCGAATCGGACCGCAGACACGCTGAGCCGCAGCGCCACCGCGCCGCCGTTCCGGAGCCCAACCGTGCGCGGCGGAGGCCTCTGTGGCGTACCTGGCCGAAAGCCTCCGTCGCCGCCGTGCTGCTCTGCGTGGCGGCAGCGGCTGCCTCCGGCGGGCTGCACGGGGCGGACCTGCGCCGTGGGCCGGTCCCGGAGTTGGCGCGCCAGTACACCGAGGTGACCGCCGACGTGGAGATCACCTCCGACCCCCGGCTCACCCGCCCCCGGATCAGGGGAGCCCACGCCGCCCCGACCGCCGTACTGCTCAACGCCGACGTCCGCCGCATCGAGCAGCCGGACGGGACGGTGACGGCGACGCGGACACCGGTACTGGTGATCGTGACGGTGGGCGCGGAATCCGGCGGCAGCTCCGCGGCGGGGTCGGAAACCGGCGACGGTCCCGCAGCCGCAGCGGAGTCCGGCGCCCTGTCCGGGAAGACACAAGGCTCACCCTGGCTTTCCCTCCTGCCCTCCACGAAGGTGCGGGTTGAGGCGCGGGTCGTGCCCGAGGTGGGGGACGGTGGGCAGGTCGCGGCCGTGTTGCGGGTGCAGGGCATTGGGCCACCGCGAGTGGTGGGGGAGCCGTCGGGGGCGCAGCGGTTCGCGGGGGAGTTGCGCGGTGGGCTACGTGCGGCGACCGAGGGGCTGGAGCCGGATGCGCGGGCGTTGTTGCCGGGACTGGTGGTGGGGGACACCTCGCGGATCACGCCGGAGCTGGACGAGGCGTTCAAGGCGACGGATCTCACTCACCTTCTGGCCGTCAGCGGGGCCAACTTCACGATCTTGCTCGCCCTGCTCATCGGACCGCCAGGACTTGCGCAGCACGCCGAGCGCCGAGGCCTCGCCTCCAGAATCGGCATCCCGTTGCGGGCGACCGCCGTACTCGGTGGGGCGCTCTCGCTCGGCTTTGTCATCGTGTGCCGGCCGGACCCGAGTGTGCTGCGGGCGGCGGCCTGCGGATCGATCGCGCTGCTGGCCATCGCCACCGGCCGCCGCAGGTCACTGATTCCGGCGCTGGCCACGGCGGTTCTGCTCCTGGTGCTGTACGACCCCTGGCTGTCCAGGAGTTACGGCTTCCTGCTCTCCGTACTCGCGACCGGCGCCCTCCTCACCCTGGCTCCGAGGTGGAGCGCCGCACTCCAGAGGCTTCGGGTCCCGCCGCGGCTCGCCGAGGCGTTGGCCGCGGCGGGTGCGGCGCAGGCCGTGTGTGCGCCCGTTGTGGTCGTCCTCTCGGCTCGGGTGAGCCTGGTGGCGGTGCCGTGCAATCTGCTCGCGGAGTTCGCGGTCGCGCCCGCCACGGTGCTGGGCTTCGCGACTCTGGCCACCGCCTTGTGGGCAATGCCGGTTGCCAAGGCGCTGGCGTGGTGCGCGAGTTGGCCCGCGGGCTGGATCGCGGACATCGCCCGCACCGGAGCCGCCCTGCCCGGCGCGGGCGTGGACTGGCCGGACAGTTGGATGGGCGCGCTGCTGCTCGCCTGCGTGACCGTTGTGCTTGTACTCGTCGGCCGGAGGCTCCTGAGGCACCTCTGGCTGAGCGGTGCCTGCGCGCTGCTGCTCCTGCTGGTGCTGGTGCAGCCGGCGCCCATCACCCGGGTGATCACGGGGTGGCCGCCTCCAGGCTGGCGGTTCGCGATGTGCGACGTGGGACAGGGCGATGCGATGGTGCTCGCGGCGGGGGATGGCGCGGGTGTGGTGGTCGATGCGGGACCAGATCCGGTCCTCGTCGACCGGTGCCTGCGCACGCTGGGCATCACCCGGATCCCCCTCGTCGTGCTGACCCACTTCCACGCGGACCATGTGGCGGGGCTGCCGGGCGTGCTGCGCGGGCGTTCGGTGGGCGCGATCGAGACGACGGGCTTCGAAGAGCCGCTGGACCAAGCGGAGTTCGTGCACCGGCAGGCGGCGGCTCGACGTATCCCGGTGACCCGGGCGGTGGCGGGGGAGCGGCGGCGTACGGGCGCGCTCGACTGGCGGGTGCTGTGGCCGCCGCCGCGTCCGGCCCCCACTCCGGAGGGCCCGAACGACGCGAGTGTCGCCCTGTTCGTACGGTCGGCCGAGCTGACCCTGCTCCTGCTCGGTGACCTCGAACCGCCCGCCCAGCAGGCCCTGTCGAGATCCCCGGCCGGCGCCGCACTGGGTGGCGTGGACGTGCTCAAGGTTGCCCATCACGGGTCGGCCTACCAGGACCCGGAGCTCATACGCAGGACGGCGCCACGCCTCGCGCTCATCTCATGCGGCGCGGACAACCCGTACGGACATCCGGCACCGAGCACGGTGGCGGCGCTGCGTGCCGGGGGCGCCACGGTGCTGCGTACGGACGAGGACGGGGCGATGGCCGTCGTCGGCGAGGGGGACCGCCTGTGGGTGGCGGGATCATGAGGCCCGGGAGCCCGGGAGCCCGGGAGCCCGGGAGCCCGGGAGCCCGGGAGCTCGGGAGCCGTGATCCGGGAGCCGGGAGCCGTGATCCGTGATCCGGGAGCCGGGAGCCGGGAGCGGGGAGCGGGGGGCGGAGAGCAGTGTCCTGGAAACTGGGAGGCATGGATTCCGTACAAGCAGACGCCTATCTCCGTCGGATCGGGGCCGAGCGCCCCGCGCTGCCCACTGCGGATGCGCTCCGGGAACTGCAACTGCGGCATTTGCTGACCGTGCCGTTCGAGAACCTGTCGATCCACTTGGGAGAGGAGGTCGTGCTGGAGGAGAAACAGCTCCTGGACAAGGTGGTGAGGGCCCGGCGGGGCGGCTTCTGTTACGAGCTGAACGGCGCGTTCGGAGCGCTGCTTGCGGAGTTGGGCTTCGAGGTGACGCTCCTCGCGGCGCGGGTGTACGGGGAGGGGGAGCGGCTGGGCATTCCGTTCGACCATCTCGCGCTGCGGGTGCGGACGTGGGACCGGGGTGACTGGCTGGTCGACGTCGGGTTCGGGGCGAACAGCCACTGTCCGCTGGCTTTCGGGGAGCGGGGCGAGCAGGTGGATCCGGCCGGCATGTTCCGGCTGGCCGAGGCCGGGGCGGATCCGGCAGGGGTGCGCGGGGGCACGGCGGGCTCCGGGGATCTGGATGTCCTGCGGGACGGCACACCTCAGTACCGGCTGGAGCTGCGGCCGCGGGTGCTCGAGGACTGCGTGAGCGGTGCCTGGTGGCACAGCACCTCGCCGGTGTCGCATTTCACGCGATCCCTCGTCTGTTCGCGAGTCACCGACGAGGGTGGCCGGATCACGCTCAGCGGACGGAAGCTCACGATCACGGCCGCCGATGGGAAGAAACAAGGAGCGGATCTGGTCACGGACGAGGAGGTGCTGGCCGCGTACCGGGAGCGATTCGGAATCGTGCTGGAGCGCGTCCCAGCAGTCGGGAGAGCGGGTTCCTGAAGGAGGACACATAAGCGGAACGGCAAACTCGCGCTGATCATGTCAATATCCAGCACATCTGCTGGATTCCCGCGATGTGGTCGAGTCTTGCCTCGAAAGCCGCACCAGTGGTCGAATGCAACGCCAGCAGATCTTGTCTTGTTTCATACTGCGCGAGGTGTGTCGTAGATGGTCGGCCTTTGGCTGGGAAGCCGTAAGAACCGAGTGCAAGGATCGGGGACGGGTCTCCGCGCTGCCCTGCCGATGCCGACAGGTGCCGGGATGCTCAGCTGCCGGGTGCTGGATCCGGTCAACCAGCCGGTGTCGCATGCGGAGTTCACGGTCAGTGACGCCATGGGGCGCAAAGTGGTCGGTGGAGGCGTGGATCCCTTCGGGTCGTTCGTGGCGACGGTTCCCGCGGGGGAGTACCGGCTCGGGGTGTCGGCGGAGGGGTATACGCCGCTCCGGGAGAGCGCCACGGTGCGGGAGAACTCGGTTACCTCGCTCGGCGATGTGGCGCTTCGGGTCGCCCAGCCCCCCACCCTGCCCGAGCCGGGGGACTGGGAGATCGAGCCGACGCATTCCTCGATCGGGTTCACCGCGCGGCACATCGGACTGGCGCGGGTTCATGGCCGGTTCAACATCTTCGCCGGGGTGATACGGGTCGCCGATCAGGTGGATCTGACGGCGATGCACGTGGTGATCGACGCCTCGTCCATCGACACCAACGTGAAGATGCGCGACGACCATCTGCGGTCGCAGGACTTCCTCGACGTCGACCGCTTCCCCACCCTGGAGTTCTACAGCGACCGCTTTGTGCACAAGGGCGGCAACCGGTGGGCCGTAACGGGGGCGCTCTCGCTGCACGGAGTGACGCGTACGGTCACGCTCGACACCGAGTACCTCGGCCTCGGCAACGGCATGGAGGGTGAGGTGCGCGCGGCGTGCCGGGCCACCACCGAGCTGCGGCGCGACGACTTCACGGTGAGCTGGCAGACGATGCTCGCCCGGGGCATCGCCGTGGTCGGTCCCAGCATCCGGGTCGCCCTGGACATACAGATCGTCCCCAAGAGCTGAACGGCGAGGCCTGAACAGCGAGCATAGAACTGCGGCACCGGGTGCTTGGCGCATACCGGAAAATGTCCCTGTGAGCGATGTGAGACATGTGCTGGTGCTGCCCGATCGCGATGCCGCTCAGGAGGCGTTGGAGGCGCTCGGGGAGCGGTTCGGGACGGACGAGGAGCCGCAGCTCGTACGGGATGCCCTGGCCGGTGAGGACGACGCCGAGGACGCGCAGTGGCTGGTGGTCCTGCGGGATGCCGAAGGACGGCTGGACGCTGGGGAGTTGGACGAGTTCGCGGGCGAGTGGGACGGCTGGCGTGAGGAGCCGTAGCCCTGCGGCTGGGCTCGCGGCGAGGGTCGTTGTCAGTGGTGCGTGGGATGCTTGAGCGCGATGGCCAGGAAGACTGAATCCGCAGACGCAGCCGATGTACTCGCCCCCGTCACGATCGCCGTCGGGCAGGAGGACCTGCTGCTCGACCGCGCCGTGCGAGAGGTGGTGACCGCCGCGCGGGCCGCCGATCCGGACACGGATGTACGGGACCTCACGTCGGACCAGTTGCAGCCGGGGACGCTTGCCGAGCTGACGAGTCCCTCGCTCTTCGCCGAGCGGAAAGTCGTGGTCGTGCGGGGTGCGCAGGATCTTTCGGCGGACACGATCAAGGACGTGAAGGCGTATTTCGGGGCGCCCGCCGAAGAGATCACGCTGGTGTTGCTGCATGCCGGCGGGGCCAAGGGCAAGGGGCTGCTCGATGCCGCGCGGAAGGCGGGAGCGCGGGAGGTCGCCTGTCCCAAGATGACCAAGCCGGCGGACCGGCTGGCCTTCGTGCGCGGTGAGTTCCGTACGCTCGGGCGGTCGGCCACGCCGGAAGCCTGCCAGGCCCTTGTCGATGCGATCGGGAGTGATCTGCGGGAGTTGGCGTCCGCGGTGGCGCAGCTGGTCGCGGATGTCGAGGGGACGATCGACGATGCGGTCGTCGGGCGGTACTACACCGGGCGGGCCGAGGCCTCCAGCTTCACGGTCGCCGACCGGGCCGTCGAGGGGCGGGCGGCGGAAGCGCTCGAGGCTCTGCGGTGGTCCTTGTCGACGGGGGTCGCGCCGGTGCTGATCACCAGCGCGCTGGCGCAAGGGGTCCGGGCCATCGGCAAGCTGTCCTCCGCGCGTGGGGGGCGTCCGGCCGACCTGGCGCGTGAGCTCGGGATGCCGCCGTGGAAGATCGACCGGGTGCGGCAGCAGATGAGGGGCTGGACGCCGGACGGCGTCGCGGTCGCCCTCCGGGCGGTGGCGGAAGCGGACGCGGGCGTCAAGGGTGGGGGCGATGATCCTGAGTACGCCCTCGAGAAGGCGGTCGTTGCTATCGCCCGTGCCGCCCGGTCCCGACGGGGTTAGGGCGCCTACCGGGGCGATGGGTTGGGTTCGCAGGCGACTGCGGGTCGTTCGTGGCTGGTCGCTCCCCCACTCTCGGCTCCGCCGCGACGGGGGCCCCCGTCGCGGCGGAGCCGCAAGTTGATACAGCCCCGCGCCCCTTACGAGGCCGAAGGCCCCGCTTCCCGCCCTGGGGAAGGGCGGGAAGCGGGGCCTTCGCTTCAAGCTGAGGACTCGTACCCGCGTGGCGAACGCAGGCCGCGTACGAGTCGGGTGCCGGTCGGGAGCGGATGAGAGAGGGCCCGCTCGGGTCCTTCCGGCGATCAAATCAAGTGAGCGTTACAGGTTCAGCCCTTGAGGGAAGCGACCTGGGAAGCAAGCGCCGACTTCTTGTTGGCGGCCTGGTTCTTGTGGATGACGCCCTTCGAGGCGGCCTTGTCGAGCTGACGCGCGGCAGCGCGCTGCAACTCGGTGGCCTTCTCGACGTCACCCGCGGCAGCGGCCTCACGGGCCTTGCGGATCGCGGTCTTCAGCGAGGACTTCACGGCCTTGTTGCGCAGCCGCGCCTTCTCGTTGGTCTTGATCCGCTTCATCTGGGACTTGATGTTCGCCACGAATGAGCCTTTTCAGGTTCAGGCGCACGAGGACGAGCCTCACACGCCGGTGATTGATCTTCGAATGGCCCACCGGTGACCCGGCGGAGCCGTCTGCGCCTCCCGCAGAGGCCGCCCACACGGGGCAACTCAGAGGGCATGAGACACAGCTGCTCAGACTAGCAGCCGTAGTCCTACCGGCCCAAACCCGTCGCCGGTCTCCGCCCGTGGGACCATGGAACCTACGTATCGATCCGAACCCGAGCCGCTGCCCCCTGCGGATACCTCAAGAATCAGGACCCTGCGTGCCCGCGACCCCTAACAATGTGCCGAAGCCGAGCCGTACAGACCCGGCTCTGATCCGCAATTTCTGCATCATCGCGCACATCGACCACGGCAAGTCCACGCTCGCCGACCGGATGCTCCAGCTGACCGGTGTGGTCGAGCAGCGGCAGATGCGCGCTCAGTATCTCGACCGTATGGACATCGAGCGCGAGCGCGGCATCACGATCAAGTCCCAGGCGGTCCGTCTGCCCTGGGCTCCGACCGAGGACCCGGGCAACACTCACATCCTCAACATGATCGACACTCCGGGGCACGTGGACTTCACGTACGAGGTGTCCCGGTCGCTCGCCGCGTGCGAGGGGACGATCCTGCTCGTCGACGCCGCTCAGGGCATCGAGGCACAGACCCTCGCCAACCTCTACCTGGCGATGGAGAACGACCTCACGATCATCCCCGTACTCAACAAGATCGATCTGCCCGCCGCGCAGCCCGAGAAGTTCGCCGAGGAGCTCGCCCACCTCATCGGCTGCGACCCCGGCGATGTCCTCAAGGTCTCCGCCAAGACCGGACTCGGCGTCGAGGCGCTGCTGGACAAGGTCGTCGCCCAGGTTCCCGCCCCCGTCGGCGTCAAGGACGCCCCGGCGCGCGCCATGATCTTCGACTCGGTGTACGACTCCTACCGCGGCGTCGTGACGTACGTACGAGTCATCGACGGGCAGCTCAACAAGCGCGAGCGGATCCGGATGATGTCCACCGGCGCCACGCACGAGCTGCTGGAGATCGGGACCAACTCGCCCGAGATGCTCTCCGCCGACGGCCTGGGAGTCGGTGAGGTCGGTTACCTCATCACCGGTGTGAAGGACGTCCGCCAGTCCAAGGTCGGTGACACGATCACCAGCCTGCACAAGGGCGCGACAGAGGCCCTCGGCGGGTACAAGGATCCCAAGCCGATGGTCTTCTCCGGGCTGTATCCGCTGGACGGCTCGGACTACCCCGAGCTGCGCGACGCCCTCGACAAGCTTCAGCTCAACGACGCCGCGCTGGTCTACGAGCCGGAGACCTCCGCCGCCCTCGGCTTCGGTTTCCGCGTCGGATTCCTCGGGCTTCTGCACCTGGACGTGATCCGGGAGCGCCTCGAGCGCGAGTTCGGGCTCGACCTGATCGCCACCGCGCCGAACGTGGTCTACCGCGTGATCATGGAGGACGGCGTCGAGCACACGGTGACGAACCCGAGCGAGTTCCCCGAGGGGAAGATCAGTGAGGTGTACGAGCCGGTCGTACGCGCCACGATTCTCGCCCCGAGCGAGTTCATCGGTTCGATCATGGAGCTGTGCCAGACCCGCCGCGGCACCATGCTCGGCATGGACTACCTCTCCGAGGACCGCGTCGAGATCCGCTACACGCTGCCGCTCGCGGAGATCGTCTTCGACTTCTTCGACCAGCTGAAGTCCAAGACCCGTGGCTATGCCTCCCTCGACTACGAGCCGACCGGCGAGCAGACCTCCAGCCTCGTCAAGGTGGACATCCTGCTGCACGGCGACAAGGTCGACGCGTTCTCCGCGATCACCCACAAGGACCAGGCGTACGCATATGGCGTGCGGCTGGTCGCCAAGCTGCGCGAGCTGATCCCGCGGCAGGCCTTCGAGGTGCCCATCCAGGCGGCCATCGGCTCCCGGGTCATCGCCCGCGAGACCATCCGCGCCATCCGCAAGGACGTCCTGGCCAAGTGCTACGGCGGTGACATCTCCCGTAAGCGGAAGCTGCTGGAGAAGCAGAAGGAAGGCAAGAAGCGGATGAAGATGGTGGGCTCTGTGGAGGTTCCGCAAGAGGCCTTCATCGCGGTGCTGTCCAGCGACGAGAGCGCGACCTCCGGCAGGGGCAAGAAGTAACAGGCGTCGTTCCGGGGAAGCCGAACGCTGTTACCCCTGGAAACTGGGGAAGAATGCGGGCTCGTCGCGTTTCGGTGCGACGGGCCCGTACGCGTGCGTAAGGTCGCTCTGCGTAGGAGTCTTTGTAGTAAGTGACAGCTCGCCGCCCCTTACGCACCGGGGAGTCGCGCTCTACTCTGATCACCACTCGATGGTTACTCGCGAGTTAAACAGCGGCCGCGAGTGACACAACAGCCGCAAAGAGCCAGCCGCACACTGTCGCGGGCCCGGAGGATGTCGTGAGCGACACACAAACCCTGATCGAGAACCGTCCGCCGTCCGTGGCGGCCCTCTTCCTGGAGCGCGTGGCGGCCACACCGGACGCCGAGGCCTACCGTTACCCCGTACCCCCAGCCTCGGGCGAGGGCCCGGACGACTGGAAGTCGCTGACCTGGGCGCAGGCCGCCGAGCGGGTCTTCGCCATCGCTGCCGGTCTGATCGAACTGGGCGTTCAGCCGGAGCAGCGCGTCGCGCTCTCCTCCGCCACCCGGGTCGAGTGGATCCTCGTCGACCTCGGCATCATGTGCGCGGGCGCCGCGACGACGACCGTCTACCCGCAGACCAACGCCGAGGAGTCGGCGTTCATCCTCTCCGACTCCGAGAGCAAGGTCCTGATCGCGGAGGACGCCGCTCAGCTCGCCAAGGCGCGCGAGAAGCGGGCCGAACTCCCCGAACTGACCCATGTCGTCGTCATCGACGGCACCGGTGTGGACTCCTCCCAGGACGAGGGTGACTGGGTGCTCACCCTCGCCGAGCTGGAGAAGCGCGGCGCCGCCGGCCTGGAGAAGAACCCCGACCTCATCAAGGAGAAGGTCGGCGCGATCACCTCCGACCAGCTCGCCACGCTGATCTACACCTCCGGCACCACCGGCCGCCCCAAGGGCGTACGGCTGCCGCACGACAACTGGTCCTACATGGCCAAGGCGACCTCCGCGACCGGCCTGATCAGCGCCGAGGACGTGCAGTACCTGTGGCTGCCGCTCGCCCATGTCTTCGGCAAGGTGCTCACGTCCGGGCAGATCGACGTCGGGCACGTCACCGCCGTCGACGGCCGCGTGGACAAGATCATCGAGAATCTTCCGGTGGTGCAGCCGACGTACATGGCGGCCGTGCCCCGCATCTTCGAGAAGGTCTACAACGGCGTCGCGGCCAAGGCCCGCGCCGGCGGTCCCGCCAAGTACAAGATCTTCCAGTGGGCGGCCGGGGTCGCCCGTGAGTACGCCAAGGTCAGCCAGGACAACTTCCGCAGGACCGGTACGGCCTCCGTGCCCTTCGGTCTCGGCGCCAAGCACAAGGTGGCGGACGCGCTCGTCTACTCCAAGCTGCGCGATGCCTTCGGCGGCAATCTGCGCGCCTGCGTCTCCGGATCGGCCGCGCTCGCGCCCGACATCGGCTACTTCTTCGCCGGCGCCGGCGTGCACATCCTGGAGGGGTACGGACTGACCGAGTCGTCCGCCGCGTCCTTCGTGAACCCGGGGGAGGCGTACCGCACGGGGACCGTGGGCAAGCCGCTGCCCGGCTGCGAGGTGCGTATCGCGGACGACGGCGAGATCCTGCTGCGCGGGCCCGGGATCATGGAGGGCTACCACAAGCTGCCCGAGAAGACCGCCGAAGTGCTGGAGCCGGACGGCTGGTTCCACACCGGTGACATCGGGGAGCTGTCGCCCGACGGCTATCTGCGGATCACCGACCGCAAGAAGGACCTGATCAAGACGTCCGGCGGCAAGTACATCGCGCCGGCCGAGGTCGAGGGCCAGTTCAAGGCGGTGTGCCCGTACGTGTCCAACATCCTCGTGCACGGTGCCGACCGGAACTTCTGCACCGCGCTCATCGCGCTCGATGAGCCGTCCATCCTCGGGTGGGCCGAGGAGCACGGGCTGTCGGGCAAGTCGTACGCGGAGGTTGTCGCCGACCCTGCGACGGTTGAGCTCATCGACGGGTACGTCAAGCAGCTCAACCAAGGGCTTCAGAAGTGGCAGACCATCAAGAAGTTCAGGCTTCTGCCGCGGGACCTCGACATTGAGCACGGTGAGCTGACGCCGAGTCTGAAGTTGAAGCGGCCGGTTGTTGAGCGGGAGTACAAGGAGCTGATCGAGGAGATGTACGCGGGCTCCCGAGAGGCGTAGCGGCTCGCGGGAGAGCGGGGAACTGCGGTCGGCTCTTGGCTGCGGGTCGTTTGTGGCTGGTCGCGCAGTTCCCCGCGCCCCTGGAGGGGCGCACTCCGCGCCCTACGTCAACAGGGCGCCGTTTCCCGTCATCAAGGCCCGTAGGCCTCTGACCTGCGTGCGCAACGCCGCCAAGTCCGGTGAGACTTCAACCAGTTCCTTCTCCAAGGCGTCCAGCCGCGCGTTCACCTGCGCGCCATGCGCCCGCTGCTGCGCAAGCATCCGTTCCAGTTGGCGGGTTTTGCGGTGGAGGTCCAGGAAGACTGTGACCTTGGCTCGTAGGACCCAGGGGTCGAAGGGCTTGGTGAGGTAGTCGGCGGCGCCGGTGGCGTAGCCGCGGAAGGCGTAGCCCGAGTCGGCGTCCGTGCCGGTCAGGAAGATGATCGGGACGTCCTTGGTCTGGTCGAGCCGCTTGATGTTCGCGGCGGTCTCGAAACCGTCCATGCCCGGCATGCGGATGTCGAGCAGCACGACGGCGAACCGCTGCCGCAGCAGCGCCTTCATCGCTTCCTCGCCGGAACGGGCCCGTATCAGCGGCTCGTTGAGGGACCCCAGGACGGCCTCCAGCGCTATCAGGTTGTCCTCCATGTCGTCCACGAGGAGGATGTTGGCGCGCTCGTCGGTCGATGCCTCAGTACTCATGGTGTTGGCTGCCTGCCTCAGTCGTTCGGCGACGGGACGGCGGGGCCGACGGTTTCCGGCTCTTCGCCACGTCCTTCCGCCTCCGAGTCGTCGTCTTGTCCGTCGTCTTGTCCGGCCGGTTCCAGAAGGGCGCAGACGACGGTCAGCAGTTGATCGACGTCCACCGGCTTGGGTACGTAGTCGTTGGCGCCGCGGGCGATGGACTTCTCGCGGTCGCCCGGCATCGCCTTGGCGGTGAGGGCGACGATGGGAAGGCCGGCCCAGCGCGGGGTGCGGCGGATGGCGGCGATGGTCTCGTAGCCGTCCATCTCCGGCATCATGATGTCCATCAGGACCAGTTCGACGTCCGGGTTGCGCTCCAGCGTCTCGATGCCCTCGCGGCCGTTCTCCGCGTACAGCACGGGCATCCCGACCCGGCCCAGGACATGCGTGAGCGCGAAGACGTTGCGGATGTCGTCGTCCACGATCAACACCCGGCGCCCCGGCAGCAGCTGACCCGCCCGGCCCGCCTTCCACGCCTCCAGTTTGGTGGGCGTGGGCCAGGTGTCGTCCGTGTCGTGGACGGTGTACGGCTCGGTGGAATCGGTGGACAACTGCTCGGGCGCGGGCGACTGGCGTTCCTCGGGTACGGGCCCGGTCGCCGCGTGGCCGGGGCTGGCGACCGGTACGTACAGCGTGAAGGTGGAACCCTTGCCCGGCTGGCTCTCGGCGATGATCCGGCCGCCGAGCAGCCTGGCGATCTCGCGGCTGATGGACAGACCGAGGCCGGTGCCGCCGTACTTGCGGTTGGTGGTGCCGTCGGCCTGCTGGAACGCCTCGAAGATCACCGGGAGTTTCTCCGGCGCGATACCGATGCCGGTGTCGGTCACCGCGAAGGCGATCACCTCGTCGTGGTCGCCGCCGCGCGTGTAGCGGTGCTCGGGGTCCTTGACGCGGTTGACGCGCAGCTCGACCCGGCCGTTCGCGGTGAACTTGATCGCGTTGGACAGCAGGTTGCGCAGGATCTGCTGGAGGCGCTGCTCGTCCGAGTACATCTCGCGCGGTACGTCCTCGCCGACCGCCACCTCGAAAGCGAGCCCCCGGTCGATGGTGAGCGGCCGGAACGTGGCGTGGACGTAGTCGAGCAGCTTTATCAGCGGCAGTTTCTTCGGGCGTACGTCCATCCGGCCGGCCTCGATCTTCGAGAGGTCGAGGATGTCGTTGATCAGCTGGAGCAGGTCCGAGCCCGAGCGGTGGATCGTGGACGCGAACTGCACTTCCTGGTCGGAGAGATGGCCGTCCGGGTTGTCGGAGAGCAGCCGGGCGAGGATCAGCAGCGAGTTCAGCGGTGTGCGCAGCTCGTGCGACATGTTCGCCAGGAACTCCGACTTGTACTGCGACGACGTCGCCAGGAGCGCTGCCTTCTCCTCCAGTTCGGCGTTCGAGCGCTGCAACTCGGCCTGCTGGCGCTGGAGTTCGTCGGAGCGCTCCTGGAGCTGGGTGGCCAGCTGCTGGGACTGGCCGAGCAGGGACTCCGTACGGGAGTTGGCGATGATGGTGTTGATGGCGACGCCGATGGTGTTCACGAACTGGTCGAAGAACGCCAGGTGGACATCGGAGAAGCGGGAGAACGAGGCCAGTTCGACCACGCCGAGCAGCTTGTCCTCGAAGAGAATCGGAATGATGACGACGCTCGACGGGGACGCCTCGCCCAGACCGCTGTTGATCTTGATGTAGTCCGGCGGGGCCTCCTCGACGAGGATCCGCTTCTTCTCCCGGGCCGCCTGCGCCACCAGCCCGTGCACCGGCAGCCCGCCGGTCTCCACGGTCGCGCCCTGCGCCGCCCCGTACCCGGCGATGAAGGCAAGTCCCTTGGCGGGCACGGCCGTTCGCAGCGCCGGGCTGTCCTCGTCGGGGTCGGCCAGATAGAACGCGCCGTACTGCGCGTTCACCAGCGGTGTCAGCTCGCGCAGGATCAGGTCGGCGACCTCCATCAGGTCCCGGTGGCCCTGCATCAGGGCGGCGAGGCGGGCGAGGTTCGACTCCAGCCAGTCCTTCGCGCGGGTCGTCTCGCGGAGGTTGGCCACCATCAGGTTGATGTTGTCCTTCAGCTCGGTGACCTCGCCGCGGGTCTCCACCGAGATGGAGCGGGACATGTCGCCCTGGGCCACCGCGGACGCCACCTCGGCGATCGCGCGGACCTGGGTGGTGAGGTTGGAGGCCAGCTCGTTCACGTTGGTCGTCAGGCGCTTCCAGGTGCCGTACACGCCCTCGACCCTTGCCTGGCCACCGAGCTGGCCCTCGGAACCCACCTCGCGGGCCACCCTCGTCACCTCGGACGAGAACGACGACAGGGTGTCCACCATCGTGTTGATCGTGGTCTTCAGCTCCAGGATCTCCCCGCGCGCATCCACGTCGATCTTCTTGGAGAGGTCACCCTGGGCCACGGCGGTGGCGACCTGCGCGATGTTCCGTACCTGCGAGGTCAGGTTGTCCGCCATGTAGTTGACGTTGTCGGTCAGATCTCGCCACACACCCGAGACGCCGAGGACCTGGGCACGCCCGCCGAGCCGTCCGTCCGTGCCGACCTCTCGGGCCACGCGGGTCACCTCGTCGGCGAAGGCGCGCAGCTGCTCCACCATCGTGTTGACGGTGTCCTTGAGTTCGAGGATCTCGCCGCGGGCGTCGACGGTGATCTTCTTGGACAGGTCGCCGTTCGCGACGGCCGTGGTCACCTGGGCGATGTTCCGCACCTGTGAAGTCAGGTTCAGCGCCATGAAGTTGACGTTGTCGGTGAGGTCCTTCCAGACCCCGGATACGCCACGGACCTGGGCCTGACCTCCCAGGTTGCCCTCGGTGCCGACCTCGCGGGCCACCCTCGTCACCTCATCCGCGAACGCGGAGAGCTGGTCCACCATCGTGTTGATCGTCGACTTCAGCTCCAGGATCTCGCCCTTCGCCTCCACCGTGATCTTCTTGCCGAGGTCGCCCTGGGCGACGGCGGTCGAGACGAGGGCGATGTTCCGTACCTGTGAAGTCAGGTTGTCCGCCATGAAGTTGACGTTGTCGGTGAGGTCCTTCCAGACCCCGGATACGCCACGGACCTGAGCGCGACCTCCCAGGTTGCCCTCGGTGCCGACCTCGCGGGCCACTCGCGTGACCTCGTCGGCGAAGGCGGAGAGCTGGTCGACCATCGTGTTGATCGTCGACTTGAGTTCGAGGATCTCGCCCTGCGCGTCGACCGTGATCTTCTGGCTGAGGTCGCCGTTCGCGACGGCCGTGGTCACCTGGGCGATGTTGCGGACCTGTGAAGTCAGGTTGGACGCCATGAAGTTGACGTTGTCGGTGAGGTCTTTCCACACCCCGGACACCCCGCGCACCTGCGCCCGGCCGCCCAACTGGCCCTCGGTGCCGACCTCGCGGGCCACTCGCGTGACCTCGTCGGCGAAGGCGGAGAGCTGGTCGACCATCGTGTTCACGGTCAGCTTCAGTTCGAGCAGCTCGCCCGTCGCCTCGACCGTCACCGTGCGGGTCAGGTCGCCGCGCGCCACCGCCGTCGTCACCAGGGCGATGTCCCGCACCTGTGCGGTCAGCCGGGATGCCATCGTGTTGACGGCCTCGGTCACGTCCCGCCAGCTCCCGGACAGGCCCGTCACCTTGGCGCGACCGCCCAGCCGTCCCTCCGTGCCGACCTCGCGGGCGACCCGGGTCACCTCTCCGGTGAACAGGGACAGCTGATCCACCATCTTGTTGACGGCTCGCCCCAACCGGCGCAGGTCGCCCCGGAGTTGACGGTTCCCGTCGTGCAGGTCGACCCGCTGGGTCAGATCGCCGCCGGCCACCGCGTCCAGCACGCGCGTCGCGTTCGCGGCGGGCGCCACCAGCGCGTCGAGCAGCTGGTTCACATCGTCGACCCTGGACGTCCACTGCCCCTGGCCAGGGCTTGCGGAGAGCCGCTCGTCAAGGCGGCCGTGGCGCACCAGCTCCCGGCGGACGCGCTGCACCTCGGAGTTGAAGTGCGCGTCACGGCCCATGATCTGGTTGAACACCGTGTTGAGCTCGGCCACCAGCCCCTGCCCCGTCTCCGGCACCTTCGTGAAGTCACCGTCCCGGGCGGCGGTCATGGCAGCGAGCAGGGGACGCAGATCGGATGCTCGTATCTGTCCGTCTTCGACCACTTGCGTAGCACTGTTCTCACTCATGCGGGCCCACTTCGGTAACTCGGCGCATATGGGCGGGGCCAGTCTGTCACTCTGTCGATGCCGCCTGAGGCCTATTCGTCCAACTGCTCAGGGAGCCGCACAGTGGGGGCCATACCAACGCGACGGGAGACCATGTCCCGTGCTCCTGATACGCCTGAGCGTCCGCGCCCGGCCGCGCGTACATCGCTGCCGGGCAACCCTCTCGCGCCGGGAGCCGCCCGCCGCTTCGTCCGCGCCGCGCTCGCCGAGTGGACCGAACTCGCCCTGCCCGGCGTCGAGTTCATCACCGACCAGCTCGTCAACGACGCCGTGGTCGTGGTCAGCGAACTCGTCACCAACGCGGTCGTGCACGCCGGCACGGACGTAGGCCTGGAGATGTGCCTCGAAGCCGCCGAGCACGCCGAGACCGCCGAAGACACCGCCGGAGACACCGCCGGATCGGCCGCAGGTGTGCTCGCCATCGAGGTCGCCGACCACCATCCCGCGCGCGTGGTGCGCGGCGACGGCGTGGAGCGGCCGTTCGACACCGTCGAGTACGGGCGCGGTCTGCGGCTCGTCTCCGCGCTCGCCGAGTCCTGGGGCATCACCTACCGCACCGGCACCAAGACCGTGTGGGCGCGGCTGCCCGTCGAGGGGGTCGCGCCCGTCGAGGAGACGGCCGAGCCAGAGGCGTACGCCGGTGAACACGCCCTGCTGCGCGGGGTGCGGGCCGCCGAGATCCTCGCCCCCGCGCCCCGCCGCGGCGTACCGCTGCAGGATCAGGAATGGCTCAACCGCGGCGCCCTCTGCTTCCTCGCGGAGGCCTCCGACCTGCTGGCCGGGCAGCTCGACGAGGACCTGGTCGCCGCGCTCACCGGGCAGCTGCTCGTGCCGCGGCTCGCCGACTGGTGCGCGGTGTGGCTCGAGGACGAGACGCCGGGCCGGCCCGACGGGGGCCTGATCGGCGGGCCACGGCTCGCCCGCGTCTGGCACGGCAGCGAGAACCGTATCGAGGAGCTGCGCCTGTTCCTCGAGAAGGACCCGCCGCGCGTGCCCGACTCGGCGGGCTCCAGCCCCGTTCCCGTGCCCTGGCCCGGAGAAGCGCTCGGCGCGGGCGCGGACAGCGGGACAGCACTCGCGTACCGGCTGATCGCGGGCGGCCGGCCGCTCGGCACACTCGTCATCGGACGGGCCGGGCTCGTCCGCTTCCCCGACGAGATCACCGGGCTCGTCGAGGACCTCAGCCGCCGGGTGTCGCTCGCCATCGGGGCGGCACGGCAGTACGCGCGCCAGGCCACCATCAGCCGCGTACTGCAGCGCGGCCTGCTGCCCGGAGCGGTCGCCGAGATACCGGGCGTACGCAGCGCGCTCGTGTACGAGCCGTGCGACAAGGGCGGGCCGAGCGGTGACTTCTACGACCTCTTCCCGGCCGGGGACGGGCGCTGGTGCTTCGCGCTCGGCGACGTCCAGGGCAAGGGACCCGAGGCCGCCGTCGTCATCGGACTCGCCCGGCCCTGGCTGCGGCTGCTCGCCCGCGAGGGCTACGAGGTGCCCGACGTCCTCGACCGCCTCAACCAGCTGCTTCTCGACGACGCGACCGAGGCCGCGGACGCCGCCGCCCGCTCCCTGGTGGCAGCCGGCGGGTCCGGCCTTGCCGACGAAGGGCCGCAGAACCGGTTCCTCTCCCTGCTGTACGGCGAGCTGGTCCCCTTCGACGGCGGTGTGCACTGCACCATCGCCTCGGCCGGGCATCCGCTGCCGATGGTCCTCGAACCCTGCGGCACGGTGCTCACCGAGGTGGCCCAGCCGCAGACGCTGCTCGGTGTCTTCGAGGACGCCACGTACACGTACGGGAGCTTCGAGCTGCGCCCCGGCGACAGCCTCCTGTGCGTCACCGACGGGGTGACGGAGCGGCGCAGTGGGGCCCGCCAGTTCGACGACTCCGAAGGGCTCGCCACCGTCCTCAGCGGCTGCGCGGGCCTGAGCGCCGAGCTGATCGCCGAGCGGATCCGGCGTCTGGTGCACGAATTCGGGCCGAGGCCGCCGGAGGACGATCTCGCGCTGCTGGTGCTGCAGGCGGAGTAGTCCGGGGTTTCGTGGCGGTGCTGGACAATGGAAGGCATGCCTTCCGCACTTCCCGACGGTGAGCCCGTCCCCGACGACGGGACACTGCCCGCGCACGCCCTGGCGGGCGCGGCCTCGCGCCCTCTCGGGTTCTATCTGCATGTGCCGTACTGCGCGACGCGCTGCGGCTACTGCGACTTCAACACGTACACCGCGACCGAGCTGCGGGGCAGCGGAGGCGTGCTCGCCTCCCGCGACAACTACGCGTCGACCCTGATCGACGAGGTCCGGTTGGCTCGCAAGACCCTGGGCGACGACCCTCGTCCGGTCCGCACGGTCTTCGTCGGCGGCGGTACGCCCACGCTGCTGGCCGCCGGTGATCTCGTACGGATGCTGGGGGCGATCCGGGAGGAGTTCGGGCTCGCGGAGGATGCGGAGATCACGACGGAGGCGAATCCGGAGTCGGTGGATCCGTCGTATCTGGCTGCCCTGCGGGCCGGAGGCTTCAACCGGGTCTCGTTCGGGATGCAGAGCGCCCGCCAGCATGTGCTGAAGGTGCTCGACCGTACGCATACGCCGGGGCGCCCCGAGGCGTGTGTCGCCGAGGCGCGGGCGGCAGGGTTCGAGCATGTGAACCTGGACCTGATCTATGGGACGCCGGGGGAGTCGGACGATGACTGGCGCGCGTCGCTGGAGGCGGCTCTGGGGGCCGGGCCGGACCATGTGTCGGCGTACGCGTTGATCGTCGAGGAAGGGACGCAGCTGGCGCGGCGGATCCGGCGGGGCGAGGTTCCGATGACGGACGACGACGTCCACGCGGACCGGTACCTGATCGCGGACGAGGTGCTGTCGGGGGCGGGGTTCGAGTGGTACGAGGTGTCGAACTGGGCCACGTCCGGGGCTGGGCGGTGTCTGCACAACGAGTTGTACTGGCGGGGGGCCGACTGGTGGGGGGCGGGACCCGGCGCGCACAGCCATGTGGGGGGTGTGCGGTGGTGGAACGTGAAGCATCCGGGCGCGTATGCGAGCGCCTTGGCGGCGGGCAAGTCGCCTGGCGCCGGGCGTGAGCTCCTCTCCGAGGAGGACCGCCGGGTGGAGCGGATCCTGCTGGAGCTGCGGCTCCGGGAGGGCTGCCCGTTGTCCTTGCTGAGGCCGGACGGGCTCGCGGCGTCACGGCGGGCGCTGGCCGAGGGGCTTCTCGAAGCCGGGCCGTACGAGGTGGGGCGGGCGGTTCTTACGCTGCGGGGGCGGTTGCTGGCGGATGCGGTGGTGCGGGACCTGGTGGACTGAGGGTGTTTCGCCCCCGCCGCCCTTACCCGTCCCATCCCGGGGCCAGGCCCCGGAGCCCCGCCGGGGCTGCGCCCCTGAACCCCTCGGGGCTCCGCCCCGGACCCCCGCGCCTCACACTCCCCCAGCTACCGCTGGGGGGACCCCCAAGGGGCTGATTTTCCGCGGCCGAACTTTGTCGGCGCAGGCCCGCATCCATCAGCCCGTCCGGCGATTGAGGACGAGGCCGTTCAGGCCGATGGGGGTCTGGGGGCGCAGCCCCCAGCGGGGTCCAGGGGCGGAGCTCCTTGGTATGGGACGGGCAAGGGCAAGCGGGGGCGAAATCCCGCTGTACGCAGCCGTTACTCCGGCGCTGTGACGAAGTCGATCAGTTCCTCCACCCGCCCCAGCAGCGCCGGCTCCAGGTCCCGATACGAGCGCACCGAGCCAAGGATCCGCTCCCACGCCGCCCCCGTGTTCTCCGGCCAGCCCAGCGCCCGGCAGACGCCTGTCTTCCAGTCCTGGCCGTGCGGGACACGAGGCCAGGATTCAATTCCCACCGACGACGGCTTCACCGCCTCCCAGACGTCGATGTACGGATGGCCCACCACCAACGCGTACTCACTCGTCACCGCCTCCGCGATCCGGGACTCCTTGCTGCCCGGCACCAGGTGGTCGACCAGGACGCCCAGGCGGGCGTCGGGGCCAGGGGCGAAGTCCTCGACGATGGACGGGAGGTCGTCGATGCCCTCCAGGTACTCGACGACCACGCCCTCGATGCGCAGGTCGTCGCCCCAGACCTTCTCGACCAGTTCCGCGTCGTGGCGGCCCTCCACGTAGATGCGCCCGGCACGGGCCACGCGGGCGCGGGCGCCGGGGACGGCCACCGAGCCGGAGGCCGTGCGCGTGGGACGTACCGGCGCCGACGACGGACGTACGAGCGTCACCACCCGGCCCTCCAGCAGGAAGCCGCGCGGCTCCAGCGGAAACACGCGGTGTTTGCCGAAGCGGTCCTCCAGCGTGACCGTGGCCGCCTCGCAGCGGATCACGGCGCCGCAGAAGCCGGTGCCGGGCTCCTCGACGACCAGGCCCGGCTCCGCCGGGACTTCCGGTACCGGCTTGGACTTCTTCCAGGGAGGGGTCAGATCCGGTGAGTACTGGCGCATTCGGCAGACGATACCTTCGCGACCTTCACGAGACCCCGAAACGCCTTGCCAGCGCGTCCCGTTGGGCTCGGACAAAGGCCGCGTCCACCGCGGCGCCGTGCCCGGGTACGTACACCGCGTCCTCGCCGCCCAGGGCCAGCAGGCGGTCCAGGGCCGCGGGCCATTGGGACGGTACGGCGTCGGGTCCGGCCTGGGGTTCGCCGGACTCCTCGACCAGATCGCCGCAGAAGACGACCTCCGGGCAGCCCGCGCCGGGCGTGCCCGGGACCAGGACCGCCAGATCGTGGGGCGTATGGCCGGGGCCCACGTTCGCCAGCAGGACCTGTCGGCCGCCGCCCAGGTCCAGGGTCCACTCGCCGGACACCAGGTGCCGCGGCCGGACGAGGAGATCCGCCGCCTCGGCCGCCTCGATCGGATCGGCGCCGTTGCGTACGGCGTCCGCGCGCAGCTCTTCGCGGTCGTGAACGAGCACCCGGTCAACGCCCACCGCCCCGAAGACCTCGACCCCGGCGAACGCCGCCGCCCCGAGGACATGGTCGAAGTGGGGATGCGTGAGCGCGAGATGGGTGACCCTGCCACCTCCGAGGAGCTCTTGCGCCTCCGTACGCAGCCGTACGCCCTCCGGCACGCTCGACCCCGCGTCGACCATGAGTGCCGCCCCCTCGCCCACCACCAGGCCGACCGTGCAGTCCCACACGGGAAGACGGCACCGCCCGACTCCGGGTGCCAGTTCCTCCCACCCCGACTCCACCCAGACCGTGTTCAGCATCCCGCGGACTCTTCCCAAGTCACCGTCATGCAACGACGCTAGCTGTATGTCCCCGACAGAGCAGGACATGCCCGTACACCTCGGATCGGCGGCTCGAGTCCGCCCTTGCCGGGGCGCTACCCCACGGCCGTACACTTGACCCGGGATGCTGGCACTCGTGCGCGCTGAGTGCCAACCGCAGACAGGCGATGCCCACGGGAAAGACCAGCTGGAGGTGTGCGCGATGCTCAGTGAACGCAGGCTCGAAGTGCTCCGCGCCATCGTCCAGGACTACGTGGGCACGGAAGAGCCGGTGGGTTCCAAGGCGCTCACCGAGCGGCACAGCCTCGGGGTCTCCCCGGCGACGGTGCGCAACGACATGGCGGCGCTGGAGGACGAGGGCTACATCGCGCAGCCGCACACCAGCGCCGGACGCATCCCCACGGACAAGGGCTACCGCCTCTTCGTCGACAAGCTCGCGGGCGTCAAGCCGATGACGGCGCCCGAGCGACGGGCGATCCAGAACTTCCTCGACGGCGCGGTCGATCTGGACGACGTGGTGGGCCGGACCGTACGACTGCTGGCGCAGCTCACCAGGCAGGTCGCCGTGGTGCAGTATCCGTCCCTGACGCGTTCGACGGTGCGGCACGTGGAGCTGCTGTCGCTGGCTCCGGCCCGCGTCATGCTCGTACTGATCACGGACACGGGTCGGGTCGAGCAGCGCATGATCGACTGCCCGGCACCGTTCGGGGAAACGTCTCTGGCGGATCTACGCGCGCGGCTCAACAGCCGGGTCGCGGGCCGCCGTTTCGCGGACGTCCCGCAGCTGGTGCAGGACCTGCCTGAGGCCTTCGAGGCCGAGGACCGCGGCACGGTCTCGACGGTGCTCTCCACCCTCCTGGAGACGCTCGTCGAGGAGACCGAGGAGCGGCTGATGATCGGCGGCACCGCCAATCTCACCCGCTTCGGACATGACTTTCCCCTCACGATCCGGCCTGTTCTGGAAGCATTGGAGGAGCAGGTCGTCCTCCTCAGACTCCTTGGTGAGGCAAGCGATTCGGGCATGACGGTGCGGATCGGTCATGAGAACGCCTATGAGGGACTCAACTCCACTTCGGTCGTCTCCGTCGGTTACGGTTCGGGCGGCGAGGCAGTAGCGAAACTGGGCGTGGTCGGACCGACCCGCATGGATTACCCGGGAACGATGGGAGCGGTACGAGCGGTGGCACGGTACGTCGGACAGATCCTGGCGGAGTCGTAAGTGGCCACGGACTACTACGCCGTACTCGGCGTGCGCCGCGACGCGTCACAGGACGAGATCAAGAAAGCCTTCCGGAGACTCGCCCGCGAGCTGCATCCGGACGTCAATCCTGATCCGAAGACGCAGGAGCGGTTCAAGGAGATCAACGCCGCGTACGAGGTGTTGTCGGACCCGCAGAAGAAGCAGGTCTACGACCTCGGCGGCGACCCGCTGTCCCAGGCGGGCGCCGGTGGCGCGGGTGGCTTCGGCGCCGGCGGCTTCGGGAACTTCTCGGACATCATGGACGCGTTCTTCGGTACGGCGTCGCAGCGCGGGCCGCGCTCGCGCACCCGCCGCGGCCAGGACGCGATGATCCGCCTGGAGATCGAGCTCGACGAGGCGGCCTTCGGGACGACGAAGGACATCCAGGTCGACACGGCGATCGTGTGCACCACCTGCAGCGGTGAGGGTGCGGCGCCGGGGACCTCGGCGCAGACGTGTGACATGTGCCGTGGCCGTGGTGAGGTCTCGCAGGTCACGCGGTCCTTCCTCGGCCAGGTCATGACGTCCCGGCCCTGCCCGCAGTGCCAGGGCTTCGGCACGGTCGTACCGAACCCGTGCCCGGAGTGCGCGGGCGACGGACGCGTACGCTCCCGCCGGACCCTGACCGTGAAGATCCCGGCCGGTGTCGACAACGGCACGCGGATCCAGCTCGCCGGAGAGGGCGAGGTCGGTCCCGGTGGCGGGCCCGCCGGAGACCTCTACGTAGAGATCCACGAGGTCCCGCACCCTGCCTTCCAGCGTCGCGGCGACGATCTGCACTGCACGGTCACCCTCCCGATGACCGCGGCGTCGCTCGGCACGAAGGTCCCGCTGGAGACGCTCGACGGCATGGAGGAGGTCGACATCCGCCCGGGCACGCAGTCCGGCCAGTCGATCCCGCTGCACGGCCGCGGCATCACGCATCTGCGCGGCGGCGGTCGCGGCGACCTCATCGTCCACGTCGAGGTCCAGACTCCGAGCAAGCTCGATGTGGAGCAGGAGCGGCTGCTGCGCGAGCTGGCCAAGCTGCGGGGGGAGGAACGGCCCACGGGGCAGTTCCAGCCCGGGCAGCAAGGGTTGTTCTCGCGTCTGAAGGATGCCTTTAACGGTCG